>JAZSAZ010000001.1:0-195765 GCA_045602165.1 Paramuribaculum sp.
TTATCCGTGCGTGGTGTTTTTGTAGTCGTTTTCTTTGCCATAATCTATGCTACGCTTTGCAAATATAACTCAAATCTTTCAAAATCGCCAAGGTTTCGTGTATTAAATCGGAAAGTAAACTCATCAACATAGCGTTGTAGGTACTTTTTGCTGACTTGATAATAAGTTCCGAATATAGTACGCTTTAAGTGCGACCAAGCATTTTCAATACCATTGGTGCATACCATAACGCAAACGCCATCGGCATCGACTATCGTTGTACCATAGAAACCTATTCCGTGGTCAACGGACATCTGCTCATAACTCCTCATATCGCCATATTCCCAACCATCGGTAAATACTCTACTTTCGGTTGCTACATACTCGGATAGTATTGGAGATAAGGTCTTGGCTCGTGTATCAGGAACAACCTTTGCAACGAGTTTACCGCCACGCTGGTACATTCCAAATACGGGGGCTTTATCCTTAAAACTACGACCTTGGCACTTTTCTACCTTTTTGTCCTTATGCCTATTCTTATTCTTCCCACCAACAAAAGTTTCGTCTATCTCCACCTCTTCGCATAACTGATGGTCGTTCTCGCAATCCATATACTCACGGATTTTGTGCAACATACCCCATGCAGTCTTTTGGGTAACACCCAAATCTCGCGCTAATTGGCAAGATGATACACCCCTTTTATGGGAAAGGAACAAAAACATCGCATAAAACCAATATCTCAACGGCAATTTAGTATGGGCAAAGAGTGTTCCAGTTTTCACATCAAAGTATCTGCCCGTATTAGCGCATCGATATTTGCCATTCTTGCACTTATAGACTTTAGAAGTTTCATCATACGGAGAAACGACTTTGCCATTCCACCTAATTTGCTCGTAGTATTCAATACAACTTTGCTCGGTTGGAAATGTGCTTGCAAACGAGAGAAAACCATTAGTCTTGCCCATAACCACTATCGTTTTGATTCACTTACTAGATAGTAATTATTAACGAGATAACAAAATATTTCAAAGAACTCTTTTGTATTTATTTTACAATTTTTCGTACATTAAAAATGTGGTAGCCGAAATTTTACTACCTTTGTAGAAATCTTTTATAAAAAAACTAACGATATGGAACCAATTTGCCCTAAATGCGGACACAATCACTTTCAATTACGCCCAATGCCATCTTTTGAGCAAGGTATTAAGCAAGTCTATTTAGTTACTTGCTCTTCTTGCGGTGCAGTCGTAGGTGCTGTATCTAAATAGTTTTTTACCCTTTCTTCATTGTTCTGGAACACTTTACAAAGGTGCTCCCTAAATTGGTCGTGTGTCATAGGGGTAATTTCAATCATTCCATTAAGACCGAAACGATATTTTTTCATATATTTTTCTATGCCTAAACAGACGGCATCCGCAATAAATTCTTTAATTGTTTTCATACCTTGTGTAATCTGCTATATAAGTGCCTTTTCTTTAAGGGCCAGCGAGTCAAATTTGGTTATCTGTGCACCAATTTCTTTCATCGGACGAACACCATACACTGTAACTTCTCGAATAGGAATAACGCGGCGCTTGGTCTTTTTGTTCTGAGCAAGTACCAAGGAAGGGAGAAGCAGAAACATTAAAATGACACAATATTTTTTCATTACGCGCGAGTTTTATTTCCAACAAAATGCTCCGGGAATGATACCCACATAAAAACTATCGATAAGTTTTCTCTCTTTAGAGTATCGATAGATCATCCCTTGTTGCACATAATCAATGGCATCGGCGATATACACATCTCCGGTTCGAGGACAAACTGTGAGACCATAATAGAGGGTGCCATTATATGGCAAGAATGGGCGCACAGGAACGCGGTCGGCTGTTACATCCATCTCCCACACATCGTCATTTAGCCAATATATTTTATCTTTAGTCCCATTAAGTTGCACCTCTGAAGGCCAATCCCCGAAATCAAATTTAAATTGTTTTTCGATTGTGAAAGTTTCGGCGTCAATGCGATATAGAGATGGGGCTTCGTGACCATAAGGGGAGCCTTCATATCCGCCATCAGTCACAGTCCACAACTTATTGTTGCAGTCCATCACAAGAGATGTGGGTTGGATACCTACAATGAGTTCATCGACTACCTTATCAGTTTCAGTGTCGATTTTTATAATTCGGTTTTGATACGACCAACAGTTTACATAGACATACTTACCATACTGAACCATCTGCTCTGTAGAGCCGCTTTCCATCGTCATATTCGGCACCTCGATATAGCCTGTTATCTCGTAGCGTTTGGGGTTGACAATGAATATGCGATTATCCCAAATCTGTGTAATATAGGCTTTTTCATCGGATAGAAAATGGATGTATCGCGGAGATGTGAGATTCGTGATGCGACCCACTTCCTTGAATGTGTTGATGTCAATGGCAAATACTACATGAGAATTGTTGACCACAACCCAACCAATGCCATTGCGGATAATCATGCTTTGAGCCACATCGCCGAGTTTCATGCTGTTGGCGCGGAAGAACACCTCGTTTTGCACAGACTTTGTAGTCGGATCATAATAAGAAAGCGTGGCATTGCCATACTGGAAGTTGCCCTCATTGCAGATGAAGAGTCCTTCACCTGATGCGGATGTGTCGAAAACTTCCTCCAGTCCATACTCCCACTCCATGCAAGAAGTGAAGAGTAGGATTAGAGAAGTAAGTATAAGTCTAAAAAATGTTGATGTCATATTACTTTTTCATATTGTAGTCATAGAAACCAAATACCTCGGTAGAAACTTCTCCGAGCCATCCACTTTTAGCGTTGACACCAACCTGGACCTTAACAAAGTCAATATAATCTAATGCGATAGGTTGGCAGTCAAAGTCAATGGCATTTGAAATCTTAAAGTGATTGGCATTAGTATCGGCATTGATGTTGGCGTCGCCGGTCAATCGATCAATTGAACTGAAGTTGTCGGCATACCCCCAATCATATTCAGCGTTAACCCAATAGCTGCCGTTGCCGGAGGCATCGTAGTTGCGAGCTCTAAGACAAGTGCCCGTTAGGGTGTAACTATCGGCTTCAATCCAAAGAGGATAGTAATAATCTTGTCGGTGAAATTGTGAAAGATAATCTATTTGGCCGGAGTTGCCAAAATTGTCAATCCACAGAACCGGCATCCCAGCTCCTGTTGGGCGATAATATGTCACAGCATAGTCTTGAATGGTTTCTGACAAGCCTGTTTCGGAGCCTGCTAGCTCATACCAAGTATCGTCGGGCAATCCATTGCCATTTTCGTCTTGCATCACCCATACGATTCCGGGTTCTGAAGAGCCACTAAATGAGTTGCCGAGAATGCCAAGGTCATAGTTGCCGGAGTTGTCAATGCTATGGTCAAAGCCCACTATGATATAGCCTCCGAAACCGCCAAGAGATACCCAATTAGGGTATGGATTGCCATCTCTATCTACCTCCGACATACGAGTTTCGGCATAAGCTATTGCAGCTTCTTGAGTAGTCTGAGAGCCATCAAATCCACCTGTTTTTAGCTCGTTTATAAACTGCCCCGGAGCAGGAGTATATTCGAATACTTTGTTCCAATCGGCTTTTGATGAGGCCTTCTTTGCTCTATAGAATTTATTTGTGGGATAAACTGATACTGTGAATGTGTGTGTGATTGTGATTCTATTGTCACCTTTTTTAGTAGTGGCAATAGCTTTGATATGATAATTCCCCACACTGTTTGCTTTGAACACAAAGTGGCTATCCGAACTTGTTAAATCGCTAATCTCATCTACCGACCATGAAAATTCCACATCTTGCTCCTCGCTCAGCATTGAGGGTTTAATAAGAAGTTTGCGTCCTTCAACAGTGTGATACTCTGTACGATTAAATTCCCAGGTAAAAGGCATTTCATCGGCATTGACCACAGTGACAATGATGGCATCGCTATGAATGCCGTCATCATTTGTTGCTGTGGCAGAAATGTTGAAAACGCCTAAATTGTCAGCTATAAATGTGTAGTTTAGCTCGTGGCTTACTGTTTCTTCATTTATCTTCCATGCGAAAGATGTGGGGAGAGATGTTTGTTTAACGGTGGCATTTAGGGTTAACTCTGATCCTAGAGCAATGGTAAGATTCTCATCTTCGGCAATGCTCACGATGGGAATTTCTAAGTCTACCACATCGACTCTGATTTCCTCTTCAGTTATGCCACCATCATTGCGAACAGATATAGTGATGAAATACTCGCCAAGAGTTTCGCGCATAAATGTCAGTGAGGGTGTTGTGGCAAGAACTTCCCCATTCATGGTCCAACAATAGGTAGCCCCTTGTGTTGACTCATAGCTTGGAGCAATTGTGATCTCTCGTCCGGTTTTTACCGTGTAAATGCCGTTTTCACTGTCGAGAATGATTTTTGGAGGTAAAATAGTTGTGATATCCTCGTCTATATTACAAGACGAGAACATCACAACAATCACACTTATAAATATTGACTCTAATATCTTTTTCATCAGTGGCTATTTAAATACTCTCTGATTGGGAAATTGCACAGCGATGTCATCGTAGGCAAAGTAACCGGGGATAGTGAAACCATAGCGGCCGCCCATTTCTTCTGAGTAAAGGAAGTTGAATCTAACTTTTGCCACATTACCAAGTTCGGTCAAATCCCACTTTTGCCAGTCGGTGACTACATTTTCGCCTTGAACTAAATAAAACTCAACTTCGCTTGTCGGCTCTTCGTCATCGATATTTTCAAATCCGGAAGCTACAATCTTTAGCCATGCACTTTCAGTTAATCCGCTCCAGTTACCACCAAAGGTGTTGCCGGCCTCGCTCTTAACGCCATTGTAGAGCTGGTTGAGTGTGTAGTTGGTGTTGGTGACATACATGTGGTCAATCACTCGAGCTTGGCCATCTGCAAATGAAATTTCAGGAAGGTTTTCAACGTAAGAGTAGGAGTCCTTATAACCGTAGTGAACAGCGAAATTATTGCCTGAATGTGCTGGTACGGGAACCATCATCTGAAGATTAAACCAACCGAGCATCTGGTCGTTGCCGGCGTTTTCTTCCACATAATCTTCGCCATAGTATTTTGCAATATGCTTGTCTCTATCTTCATCTGAGAAACCTTCGCCCCAATAGTTTGAGATTGCATGGCCCCCACCCCAATAGCAATAAGCATAATTGTCGGGGAATGTGTGTGTGAGTTCGGTATTGCCTTGATCATACCAGGTGTACATAGCCGACATGAAGTCAGCATAAGTAAGCGGACCGCCATATTGGGGACTGTCAATTAAATCACTCCATAGGCGAATCTCTTTTCCTTCCCAATCGTTGACATAATCTAAGGTGTAAGGTTCAAAGCGAGCATCGCTGTCTTCAAATGTCAAAACACGAAGAGCAGTGCCTTCAATCCATTCACCGGCTATAACTTTTAGTTTAGTAATAGCGCTCATCCCTTTTTCTGAAACCACTGTAATAGCGATTGTGCCCTCTTTGTCGTAGTGACATAGATCTTTTGCGGGTGCAGTGATAGTGAGCTTGTTGTCAGAATAAACTGCCTTCCATCCCAAAGGTGTGTTGATTATATAGTCTGCAATGTTTTTCGTGGTAACTGTAAATTCCACACTTTTGCCATATTCAATTTGGACCACTTCTGGGGCATCTACAATTGAGAATAGTGGCGATGTTTCATCGTAACGAGCAATAAAAATTTCACTGCCATCTGCTAAACGGATTATCACATATTCAGGATTGGATAAATCCAAAGATATAGAGCTATCTTTCCCATCTTGGCCATCTTTACCCTCAGCAACAACTCCTGTTGAAGTCCAAGTTTGTCCACCGTCGGTAGAAATTTCCCATTCTTTTGTTGTTGGGTTGATTCGAACTTGTGGAGTGATACCGTCTTTTCCATTTTCACCATTGTTGCCGTCAATGCCATTTGCACGAACTTTTTCACCGTTGACCAATAGCCATTCGCCGTCAAGAGTCCAATAATAATTGCCGTCAGTGTCTTGTTGCACAGATACTATCGGAGCATTGACGCCATCCTGGCCATTAGTAATTGACGCTTCTGTGCCATCGGAAAATTTAATGGTGTATCCATCTTCGGTGGTCTCTACATTTGTAACATAGACATTGTTCTGCAATGCGTCTACAATGATTTGCAATGCTGAAATGTCGCTATTGGCTTTTTCGACAGCTTTTTCAAGAACTGTAACACGGTCTTTTACTTGACCGATTTCATTCCATAAATCAGTGTCGTCATACTCACAGCTTTGCTGTGAAATGCCCATAAGTACTACAGTTAGTAGGAAAATAAATTTCTTCATAGGTTTTAATCTTAAATAAATTGATTTTTATAGGTTTATAATTTGATTGTTACATTGGTCTATGATTCCCTGTAACTCATCGATATAGCTTTTTTTGATTCTAAAGTGTTTAATAATTTGTGGCGTTAGAGAAAAGTAAGATCCGTGTTTAAAGGACTCTATACAATGGTAGGCAACTATTCGAGGATAGAGTAATTTTATTGTTTCAATAGAAAGGTCATTCCTTGAAGTTGCGCTATAGGTGCAAATGCTTTGCGTTTCTTGTGTAAGGTAGCAGAGGGTTATTTCTAGTTTATAATACTTATTCTTAGATGGCATCTCTCTAAAGGAGTTAACAAACTGATTAGGTGTTACTTTGATGAGCGGTATGGTATCAGTGTTATCTAAAATTGTAATGCATGCATATTCAATAGGACTACCCACAAGCAAACTGTATATCGAATTTGCTTGTGCGCGCAGTGCCTTAAAAAACTTCCACAAATTGTTTTTTAGTATTTTTTGCCCCTGCTTGTGGTCATCTGTTGGAGTTGTATCCATTAGTCTATATGGCTATATCATAATTGATAAATGCGACATTAATTACATTGCTATATGTTGAGCATGGACACAACATTGACATAAATCCGAAGTATTCAGCTTATGTACAATGCAGTAAACCAAAGAAGCTAGGACACAACAATTGTCGTGTTCTCTTCCACATGTCGAGCTATTAAAGCAAGTAATTAAAGATGTCGAAATCGACCCGTGTTCCAGCAGGTTGAGATCCATTAAAACATAAGGCAGGTCTTCTGACTTTCCCATTTATCGCGCCTTCCCGATATACTATCAGTGGCAAAGAGTGCGATAAATAAACTCCTATAGGAGTGGGATTTACAGCAACTGGTATTGTTCCGGATTTTCACCGGATTCCCTTTTCACCCCCATGCGACGGACGTCCATAAGGGCTCCTTAAGTGTTGCAAAGATAGTGATTTTTTTCTTGTTGAGCCTACTATCACTATCTATTTTTTTGTATTTATCTGCCGATACGCCAAAAAATATTCAGCCCAACTCCATTAGGGAGTCGGGCTGAAATATTTGATGTTAAATCTAATCCTAAAAGTTAGAGGCGCTGTTTGATAGCGGCTGTTTCAGCTTCGTAGCCGGGTTTTTCGAGCAGGGCAAACATGTTGCGCTTGTAGTCCTCTACACCGGGCTGGTTGAATGGATTAACACCGAGCATATAGCCTGAAATGCCGCATGCTTTTTCAAAGAAATAGATGAGCTGTCCGAGATAGTCTTCGCGCAAAGCCGGAATTGTGATGCGGAGGTTGGGAACACCGCCGTCAACGTGGGCAATGCGAGTGCCGAGTTCAGCCATTTTATTTACTTGGTCAATGCGTTTTCCGGCAATGTAGTTCAATCCATCGAGATTATCGGCATCAGTGGGAATCACTGATTCGTATTGTGATGTTTCCACAGAAAGAACGGTTTCAAAAATGGTGCGTTCGCCATCTTGAATCCATTGTCCCATAGAGTGTAGGTCGGTAGAGTTGTCAACGGCTGCGGGGAAAATGCCTTTGAGGTCTTTGCCTTCACTTTCGCCGTAGAGCTGTTTCCACCATTCGCCAAAATAGTGTAGCTTGGGATTATAGTTAACGAGGATCTCAATTTTCTTGCCTGCGCGATATAGAGCAGAGCGAGTGGCAGCATAAAGCAGAGCCACGTTGCTGTCATATTCAGGAGCCAATGTGGCTTCTTGCATCATGCGTGCACCGCTGATAAGGGCGCGAATGTCGAATCCGGCAACAGCGATTGGGAGAAGGCCCACGGGTGACAATACTGAGAAGCGACCGCCCACATTGTCGTCAATAACGAATGTTTTGTAGCCCTCTTCAGTGGCGAGCTGGCGCAAAGCGCCGCGTTTTGCATCTGTGATAGCCACGATGCGACGAGCAGCTTCGGCTTTCCCTTCTTGGCGTTCGAGCATCTCTTTGAGAAGGCGGAATGCAATGGCGGGTTCGGTAGTTGTGCCTGATTTAGAAATCACCACGATGCCGAATTTTTTACCTTCGAGCCAGCGCATTAGTTCAAACATATAGTCTTCGCCGATGTTTTGTCCGGCAAACACCACTTTGGGTTCTTTGCTGTCGGTTTTATAAGCGGCAAAGCTGTCGCTGAGAGCTTCAATCACAGCTTTTGCTCCGAGATATGAGCCACCGATGCCGATTGACACCACTACTTCACACTCTTCGCGGAGCTGTTGTGCGGCTGCTTCGATATCAGAGATAAGAGCTTCATCCAAGCGTGAGGGAAGGTCAACCCAACCAAGGAAGTCATTGCCGGCGCCTGTGCCGTTGTCAACCAATGCAAGAGCTTCAGCCGCTTCCGATTGAAGTGCCTCAATATCTTGAGCAGGTACGGAATTATACACCTGGCCGATGTTCAGTTTAATTGTTTCCATATTATGTATTGTTTTTAAGGTTATTTAAATGAAGGTTTCCGACATCATTTGGATGGCATTTGCCGGCTTGATGTTGCGGTACAAAATGTCATAAACTCCATTTAGAATGGGCATCTGCACTCCCATCTTCTGATTGATTTCGTAGATGCATTTTGTGCCATAATATCCTTCGGCTGTTTGCTCCATTTCCATGCGTGCAGCAGTGACTGAATAGCCGCGGCCTACCAGCGCACCAAAATTGTGGTTGCGGCTGAAGCGCGAATAGGAGGTCACAAGCAAGTCGCCAAGGTAAACCGAATCGCAGATTTGGCGTGGGCGTGGGTCGGCGTGATTTACAAAGCGTTCCATCTCACGAATGGCATTGCTCACAAGCATGGCCTGGAAATTGTCGCCGGTCTTTAAGCCGTGGATAATGCCTGAGCAGATAGAGTAAACATTCTTCAAAACCGATGCATATTCAATGCCGATGACATCGCTTGATGTGATGGTTTTGAGCGCTTTGCCGGAAAGTACGCTTGCAAATTTTTCGGCGTTTTCCACATTTTCACATGCTACTGTGAGGAAACTCTTTCGTCCGAGGGCCACCTCTTCGGCATGTGTAGGACCGCTGACTACTAACATGCGGTCGCGCTTCACTCCGAATCGGTGTTGCATATACTCAGAGATAATCATGTTGCCATCGGGGACAATGCCTTTAACTGCCGACACTACAAATTTGTCGCTGATATCCACTGTGATTTTGTCAACATGGCTTTTGAAATAGGGCGAAGGCATCACAAGCAACAATGTGTCGGCTTTGGCACACACTTCGTTGATGTCGCTTGAAAATTCAATGCGATCAATATCAAATTCTACGTCGCTGAGGTAGGTGGGATTTCTGCGATGAAGTTTGAAATCCTCAATGCGGTCATCGCGACGCATATACCATAGAATCGATTCACAATTATTCAGCAATAGCTTGGCAAGGGCTGTAGCCCAACTTCCGCCACCCATTACTGCCACTTTTCCCGGACAATTCATGATAATGATTTGATGTGTTATTGGTTATTAGGGTGTTTAAGATTTACTGTGTTAATGTTGCCTATTCGGCAGTTGTGGATGCTGCAGCTTCAACCCATGCTTTAACGGCTTCAACGCTTGGATTGGTGAGCTCAAGCTTGAATTTCTTGTTGAGGCCGCAAAGGTCTTGCTGAAGCTTGCCGGCCGATGAGGTGGTGCCGAGCTGGCGAACTGTCAACACTCCTAGTTTGTGGAGCGGTGCAACCCACTCTTCGGGAACTCCCACTGTGGCAAACACTTCGGAGTTATCGCGTTTCTGGACCTTTTCCGGACGCATTTGCGGAAAGAAGAGCACTTCTTGAATGGTGGTTTGACCGGTCATCAACATCACCAAGCGGTCCATGCCGATGCCCATGCCTGATGTGGGGGGCATGCCATATTCCAATGCGCGGATAAAGTCCTTGTCGATGATCATTGCTTCGTCGTCGCCCTTTTCGGCAAGACGCATCTGCTCAACGAAGCGTTCATATTGGTCAATCGGGTCATTAAGCTCTGAATAAGCATTGGCAAGCTCCTTGCCGTTAACCATAAGCTCAAAGCGCTCGGTCAATTCTGGATTGTCGCGGTGGCGCTTGGTGAGCGGTGACATTTCAATGGGATAGTCAATGATGAAAGTGGGCTGGATGTAGCGCCCTTCACATTTTTCGCCGAAAATTTCGTCGATGAGTTTCCCTTTGCCCAATGATGGATCAACTTCAATTTCAAGCTGACGACACACGTCGCGAAGCTGATCTTCATTCATGTCGGTGATGTCAATTCCTGTGAACTCTTTGATTGAATCAATCATGGTCACTCGCTTGAAGGGAGCTTTGAATGAGATGATGTTGTCGCCAACTTTCACATCGGTGGTGCCGTTTACATCTAAGCAAATCTTTTCAAGCATTCTCTCGGTGAAATCCATCATCCAATTATAGTCTTTGTAGGCCACATAGATTTCCATGCAGGTGAACTCCGGATTGTGGGTGCGGTCCATGCCTTCGTTGCGGAAGTTTTTGGAGAACTCATACACACCGTCAAATCCGCCCACGATGAGGCGTTTGAGATAGAGCTCGTTGGCAATTCGGAGATATAGAGGAATGTTGAGGGCATTGTGGTGAGTGATGAATGGGCGAGCCGATGCTCCACCGGGGATTGCTTGGAGGATGGGAGTTTCAACTTCCATGTAGCCATTTGAGTTGAAGAACTCGCGCATTGAATTGTACACTTTGGTGCGCTTGATGAAAATCTCTTTTACTCCATCGTTGACCACTAAGTCAACATATCTGCGACGATAGCGCAACTCGGGATCATCAAATGCATCGTAAGTTACACCATCTTTCACTTTTACAATCGGGAGCGGACGCAATGACTTGCTCAATACAGTCATTTCCTGTGCATGAACGGAGATTTCGCCCATCTGAGTGCGGAACACATAGCCTTTGATTCCTACAAAGTCGCCAATGTCGAGCAATTTCTTGAACACCACATTGTATTGGTCTTTATTTTCTCCGGGGCAGAGGTCGTCGCGGCTGATGTAGACCTGAATGCGACCTTCAGCATCTTGAATTTCAAGGAATGAGGCCTTGCCCATGATGCGACGGCTCATGATGCGACCGGCGATTGCCACTTCGCGTCGGGGAGCATCGTCGCTGAATGTTTCTTTGATTTCTGCAGTGTGAGCATTCACAGGGAACTCTGCTGCGGGATATGGATCGATACCGCGATTGCGCATCTCTTCAAGAGAGCCGCGGCGCACTATTTCTTGTTCACTAAGTTCAAGCAAGTTTGTTGCCATAGCAAAAATATTGTTTTTTCGTGTATATATACTCTTTCAAGTTACAAATGTAATCAAAATCTATGTATTGAAAAAACATTCGGCACACCTAACTCCCCTTATGTGCAACAATTTTTTTATATCTCCGACATTGTATTGCCTCTTTAGCCGTTTTCTTGCCCTCAACGCCGGCGGATGTGACGGGTTTATTCGTCGAGCGAATAGTTCAGAAAGTCTATGAGGGGGCGGAGGTGGCTGAAGAGCTCGGCGGCATGTTCGGGCCAGTCGGGGTTGAGGTAAAACTCGGGTGTGCAGCGATGAAATTTGCCGTAATTTGTCATGCGCAGATACTCGGCTTGTGGGTGGTTGCGATCCCACCCTTTGGGGATGGTCTTGAGGGTTGAGGAGCACCATCCTGGGAAATTGCGCTCTATGTCGGGGCTGGTTACAATCTCTTCCCACTCTTCAATATTGTCCACAATGGCATGGCGCATCTTTTTGAGCATTGAGCTTTCAAGGCACCATAGGCCTCCATAAAGCCCTTGCTCGTAGCTCTTGGGGTATCCGATTTCTATGTAGTAGCCTGCGCGAGAGGTTGTTTTTCCCCAGGGGCTTATGAGTGCTGAAAAGTAGGTTTTATATGGTGTCTTGTCGAGCGAAAATCGGGTGTCGCGATAGATGCGATAAGCTGAGCTTTTTGCTGTTTGTGATGCCAATCGGGGTTCCCATCGGGACATGGCTGAGATTAAGCGATCTATATCGTTGAGCCAAAGTGAGCGCAGCCGCTCATAGGTGTGGCGGTTTTGGGCAAACCATTCTCGATTGTTGTTTTCATCGAGGGCGCTAAGAAAATCGTAAAGCTCTTGAATATAGCTCATTGGTGTTTGTGGTTTTTGATTATCGAATCTCTTCCCACTCGGCATCGGAGATTTGCGGTTCACGTTCTATTTTGCGCTCTTTTTGAGGTTCTGAGCGGGGAGTAGCGGGGGGAGTTTCTATGTCGGTCACCTCTTCCCATTCCACATATTCGCCTTGGCTGCGGTCAAATTTCTTCTTTTTCTGAGGAGCAGTGTGTTGCCAGCCGGCAGTGTGTGAATTGGCATTGTCGGCTTGCTGTTTAAAGCCGTTCATTTGCTCTTTATATTGGCGAAATGCTTTTTTTGCTCGATGCTGTGCTCGGTAGATGGTGAAAAAGATTCGGAGCAGCGGAACGAGAATGAATATTATAAAAAGAAATAGCAGAAACGCGAGAAAACTCATTTATTTGATAATTGTGAAGTTCAATGTGTAGAAAAAAAGTGATTAAAGTTGTGTGCTGCGATAGGTGGTTCAAAAAATCACTTTTTTGAGGTGGCCATTGAAAGCAACACATAGAGCAAGATGGTCCACATCAGCCCTGCAAGTCCAAAGATGCAAATCAATGCCACTGTGGCAATGATTATCAGGAATCGGAGTGCGTTCTCTTTGAGGTTGAAGTTTTTGAATTTCAGAGAGAACATGTTGATATTGCTCACCATCAGCAGCGACACTGTGGCTACAGCGGCCAGAAGCGCCCAGTTGCCGGGGTAGAACTGTTCGACGTTAATCCAGCTGATTGCACCAATCCAAAAGATTGCGTTGGCGGGAATAGGGAGCCCGATAAAACTGGTGGTCTGTCGGGTGTCAATGTTGAACTTGGCAAGTCGCAAAGCCCCCATGGTGGGTATGAACAGCGCCATGAATGCCCAGGGTGATAGTGGGTCATTATTGTAGGCAGCAATGGTGTTGAACACCAATAGTCCGGGCGCCAAGCCAAAGCAAATCAAGTCGGCAAGCGAGTCAAGTTCTTTGCCCAAGTCGGAATAGGCGTGGAGCAGTCGAGCTGCAGCGCCGTCGCAGAAGTCAAAGAGTGCGCCGAGGGCTATAAACATAAACGCCCATTGATAGCCGAGCAAGCAGCCTATCGGTTCGGCATAGTGAAACGCCATGATGCATGCCAACACGCCGCAGATGAGGTTCAGACATGTGATGGCGTTTGGAATGCTGTTTTTTATAGCTTTAAGCATAGTGTTGTTGAAATCTTTTTAGGAGAGGGTGTCTGTGGATTTTATTTCCGACAGGCGTGCCACTTCAGTTACTCCACCAATGGTTTTGTCGCCAATCTTGACATAGATTTCTGTGTCAAGAGGGAGGTAGATATCCACTCGCGAGCCGAATTTGATGAATCCCATATGGTCTTCAATCGATGCGCGCTCGCCGGGCTCGCCGTAGGTGACAATCCTTCGAGCTACTGCACCGGCAATTTGACGCACAAGAATTTCGCGACCGCAGTCGGTGCGAATCACCACTGTTGAACGCTCATTCTCGGTGCTCGATTTGGGCAGATATGCGGCCATGAATCGGCCGGGATGGTGCTTAACCATCTCTACGGTGCCATCTACAGGATACCAATTGGCATGAACGTTAAACACGGTCATGAACACAGAGAGCTGGATAACGTCGCGCTTCAGATATTCGGCTTCGTAGGTGCGTTCCAAAGCCACTACAGTGCCGTCAACTGATGAAACAACAACCCTGTCGCGGTTGCCGGGGAAATGACGACGCGGTGAACGGAAAAAGTTCAAAACCAGCAAAAACAGGATGGCTGAAATTGATGTGAAAACCACAGGGATAACCGCCGGACGGATGAACATCCACGCCGGCACATTGAGTATCACCAGCATTGCCAGCAATATCACCAATATATTCGCTCCCTCATGATGTATTTTCACTTCGCTTCTTCCTTTTTGCGGTTTCTAAATGCAAAGATAATGCAATTTTCCGAAATCACGCCATTCCTTGCCAAAAAACAATGCTCAATGCGCTTATTTATTCTGCAGCTTTTTTTGGGGTTGTTTTCTTGGCGCGAGGCTTTTTAGTGGCTGTGCTGCTTTTGGCCTTTGTTGCGGTTCCCTTTTCGGCAGGTTTCTTTGCGGTTGATTTTTTCGCTGTGCTCTTCTTGACGGCTGCTTTTTTGCGAAGCACTATTGATGAACGTGCCGGCAAGTAGAGCTTCAGCCATGCCACTCCGTGGGGATCATAAAGAGGGTCGGGCTGGGTGAAGTGGTTGACGCTTAGGTCCACATTGCCGTAGCCTCCAAAGCGTGGTTCATCGCTCGACATCACCACTTCGTACTCGCCGGGAGGTGTCAAAATTCCGTAGTCGGAGAATGAATCCACCGGGTTGAAATTGAACACGAATATCAAGTCGCCGCGACCGAAGGCAAGCACTTGATCGGAGTCTTTTTCCCATAGCTTGACAACCGGAAGTGCTTGGAAGTCAAATGTGCCTCCGATGAGCGAAATCATGGACTCATCAAAGTTGTTGAGATATTGATATTTCAAATCTTTGCGGTCAACCAAATCCCATTGACGGCGAGCATATTTATAGCTCCAATTGTTGCCTTCGCGTGGGAAGTCAATCCATTCCGGATGGCCAAATTCGTTGCCCATGAAGTTAAGGTAGCCTCCATTGATTGTGGCGGCTGTCACCAAGCGAATCATCTTATGCAGTGCCATGCCGCGGGCCACTGTCATATCATCGTCACCCACCATCATGTGCCAATACATCTTGTCGTCAATCAAACGGAAAATCACTGTTTTGTCGCCAACGAGAGCCTGGTCATGGCTTTCAACATAGGAGATTGTTTTTTCGTCGGCGCGGCGATTGGTGAGTTCCCAGAAAATAGATGTCGGGTGCCAGTCTTCATCTTTCTTCTCTTTCAGAGTCTTAATCCAATAGTCGGGGATGCCCATTGCCATGCGATAGTCAAAGCCGATACCGCCATCTTTGAATGGAATTGCTAGGCCGGGCATGCCGCTCATCTCTTCGGCAATTGTGATGGCGTTGGGGTTGACTTCGTGGATGAGGAGGTTGGCGAGGGTGAGATAGGTGATGGCGTCAACATCCTGATTGCCATTGTAGTAGTCGCCATAACCGCCAAAGTCCTGTCCGAGACCATGGTTATAATAGAGCATTGAGGTCACGCCGTCGAAGCGGAAGCCGTCGAAGCGATATTCTTCAAGCCAGAATTTGCAGTTGGAGAGCAAGAAGTGTAGCACTTCATTCTTGCCATAGTCAAAGCAGAGCGAGTCCCATGCCGGGTGTTCACGGCGATGATCTCCATGGAAATATTGATTGTGGCTGCCGTCAAATCGACCAAGACCTTCCACTTCGTTCTTCACTGCATGGCTGTGAACAATGTCCATAATCACAGCAATGCCAAGCTCATGTGCGCGGTCAATCAATGATTTAAGTTCTTCGGGGGTGCCGAAGCGACTTGAAGCGGCAAAGAAGCTCGACACATGGTAGCCAAACGAACCATAGTAGGGGTGTTCCTGAATTGCCATGATTTGAATTGCATTGTAGCCGTCGGCAGCAATGCGAGGCAATATTTTGTCGCGGAATTCAACATAAGTGCCCACTCCTTCGCGCTCTTGAGCCATGCCAATGTGGCATTCATAAATCAATAGCGGACTTGTCTCGGGATGGAATTTGTCAACCTTCCACTGATAAGGCTCTGCATCCCACACTTGGGCTGAGAATACATGGGTGTTCTCATCTTGAACCACACGTGAGGCATAGGCCGGAATGCGTTCGCCGCCACCTTCTGCCCATTCAATAAAGAGTTTATATAAATCGCCATGCTTCAACGTTTCAGCTGGGAGCTCCAGTTCCCACACACCTCCGCTGGCGAGTCGAGTCATCTGATATTTTGCTTGGCGCTGCCAGTTGGAGAAATCACCAATCATGGTAATTGCGGTGGCGTTAGGAGCCCATTCGCGCAACACCCAATTGCCATTCTCTGTGCGGTGCAGTCCAAAATAATTGTGGGCATTGGCAAAGTCATTGAGAGTGCCTTTGCCAACCAAGTCATTCAACTTGCGCTTCACATCTTCGTGACGCCCTTCTATGGCTTCTGTGTATGGCTCAAGCCAAGGGTCACGGCGCAGAAGGTTTAACTTCGAAACACGACGTTTTGCTGCGGGTTTTGTGGTAGCTGCCTTTTTTGCCGGCGCTTTCTTTTCTGAGGATGGAGCTTTGGTTTTTGACATGGTCTATAGGTTTCGTTGTGATTTTTTGCTGTGGAAGTCCCTACACAGAGACTTCATTACAAATGCAAACTTAATGAAAAAGCGGCTGTAATCAAACAAAACAGCAAAAAAACACACATTTTTCTCAAAAAAAAGGCTCAAGTCTTGCGAAGTCAAAAAACAATACTTAAATTTGCACTCGCAAAAGCCCAGATGGCGGAATCGGTAGACGCGCTGGTCTCAAACACCAGTGGAGCAATCCATCCCGGTTCGATCCCGGGTCTGGGTACTGAAAAGGAGCTGAAATTCGAAGAATTTCGGCTCCTTTTCATTTTCTCATTGCTCTTTCAGCTGGGCAAGCACCTCGGGGAGGGTATAGGCTTCATATAGGCGCTTGGCGGCGCTGTGGCGGCGCTGTGGCGGCGATTCAGTTCGGTAAACGAACGCCAATAATCTCCAAATGGTGTTAGACTCACTGTGTGGGTGCTGCCATCTTTTGCCACGGCACTGCAATGGTTCTGACCGCTTAATGGACTACCGGCGATGTAATATACCAAGCTTTGCTTCCCCTCTGTGCTTGTCAACGTTGTTCCGGGAACTGCAAGCCACCATTCGATATACACTCCCAATGTGGGGTTTTCAAAGCCACTTGACCTGGTGATTGAAAGATTATGCCCCATATCACCCAGTGGGCAGAGATACATGCGGCTGTCGCGGAGAATCCGTTCTTTGTGAGCCCAAAGGAAATGTGCATTGCTGATAAATAGATTGCGAATTCCACCAAGCGAGTCTGTTTTCGGGTAGCACACAATTGTACGTCCGTCGGGTAGTTCAAGTTTGTGGTCACACTGATTCTGTGCAGATACATTTTGAGATTCTACACTGTCTTTTGATTTGGAAATAAATTCATTTGTTTTCATAATTTTTATTTTAATTAGTAGGGTTAATAAAGTCACACTAATTCGCATTCATTTCCCACCGTGGCCATTATGCGGGCTCGGTTGGGGCAGCTCCCTGGCTGTCTCTTGATGCTTTATTATCTCAATGTTCTTATTGCTTCTCTTTCGAAAAGCTATCGCAAAGTTACAGAAATTTCTTTCACCAAAAAAATCACTCTAAATCTTCCCATTCCCCATTCTTCTGATTCCTCCGACCTCCCATCAATATGGGATGGCCATCACCATTGTTTACAGCCGGTTCAGAAGCTCGGCCGGGGTGGCATTCAGCAGGGGGTGGCGCCAGTGGGGGAGAAGCTGTGTCATGGGGCGCAGCACAAATTCGCGTAGGTGCATGCGGGGATGTGGTAGCGTCAGTTCGGGGGTGTCCGCAACCACTGAGTCAATGGCTATCAGGTCTATATCTATAAGGCGATCGGCATAGGAGCCGTCGGCATTGCGATGCGGCGATGAGTCTATTTGGTCTTGTGCTTGCAGGAGTCGCTGCAACACCTCTTCGGGTGTCATCTCTCCCACTTCTATATTCACTCCTATATTGATAAATCCATTCTGGCTGTCAAAGCCCCAAGGCTCAGATTCTGTGGGAGCGGAGCAGGTGGCGGGAGTGTTGAAAATAAGCTCAACGGCAGCGACCGCCTGTCCTATCAGAGCAAGGCGGTCGCCGATATTTGAGCCTATGTTTATATGGGCTGTGGCCATTGAATGAATCGCTGATTATAGCGTTTTCTTCACTTCCACTTCTTCAAATGCTTCAATGATGTCACCTTCGTTGACATCGTTGTAGCCGCGGATGTTTAGACCGCAATCATAGCCCGAAACGACTTCTTTAACATCGTCTTTGAAGCGTTTGAGAGATTCGAGCTCGCCGGTGTAGCGAACAATACCATCGCGAATCAAGCGCACTTTAGAGCCGCGTTTGATGCGACCTTCACGCACAATACATCCGGCAATGGTGCCCACTTTCGAGATTTTGTAGGTCTGGAGCACTTCTGCTGTGCCGGTAACCTCCTCTTTGAGATCGGGAGCAAGCATACCCTCCATGGCGTCTTTAACCTCTTCGATTGCTTGGTAGATAACTGAATAGAGGCGAATCTGAACACCCTCACGCTCTGCTTCGCGGCGTGCTGCCACTGACGGACGCACTTGGAACCCGATGATGATGGCATCTGATGCAGCTGCGAGTGTGACATCGCTTTCGGAGATTTCACCAACTGCTTTGTGGAGCACATTGATCTGAATCTCTTCAGTTGAAAGCTTGATGAGTGAGTCGGAAAGAGCTTCGATAGAGCCGTCAACGTCACCCTTAACAATGATGTTGAGCTCTTGGAAGTTGCCGATTGCTCTACGGCGACCGATATCTTCGAGAGTGAGGATTTTCTTGGTGCGCAAGCCGAGTTCGCGCTGTAGCTGTTCGCGTTTATTGGCTATTTCTTTGGCTTCCTGTTCCGATTCCATCACATTAAAGGTGTCGCCGGCTGTGGGGGCGCCGTTCAAGCCCAAAATCAATGCCGGAGTGGCGGGGCCTGCTTCTTTGATACGCTGGTTACGCTCGTTGAACATTGCTTTAACCTTGCCATAGTGTGTGCCGGCAAGAATGAAGTCGCCAACGCGAAGTGTGCCATTCTGCACGAGAACTGTTGCCACATAGCCGCGGCCTTTATCGAGCGACGACTCGATAATGGAGCCGGTAGCATTGCGGTTGGGGTTGGCTTTGAGCTCGAGCATTTCAGCTTCGAGAAGCACCTTCTCCATTAATTCTTCAACACCGAGGCCCTTCTTGGCTGAGATGTCTTGCGACTGATATTGTCCGCCCCACTCTTCCACGAGATAGTTCATGGCTGCCAATTCCTCTTTAATCTTGTCGGGGTTGGCTGTGGGCTTATCAATCTTATTGATGGCAAACACGATAGGCACGCCGGCAGCTGATGCGTGGTTGATGGCTTCAACTGTTTGCGGCATGACGCTGTCGTCGGCTGCTACGATGATAATACAGATGTCGGTTACCTTAGCACCGCGAGCACGCATGGCGGTAAACGCTTCGTGACCGGGGGTGTCAAGGAATGTGATGTGGCGGCCATCGGCAAGTTTCACATTGTAGGCACCGATGTGCTGAGTGATACCACCGGCTTCGCCTGCAATCACGTTTGCACTGCGGATATAGTCGAGCAATGAGGTTTTACCGTGGTCAACGTGGCCCATCACAGTCACAATCGGTGAGCGATCGGTCAAATCCTCCTCGGTGTCCTCCTCTTGCTGGATTGCTTCTGCCACTTCGGCCGACACATATTCAGTCTTAAATCCGAATTCTTCGGCCACAATATTGATTGTTTCTGCATCAAGGCGCTGGTTGATTGATACCATCACGCCGATGCTCATGCATGTGCCGATTACTTGGTTGATGGGCACATCCATCATCACTGCAAGGTCGTTGGCAGTCACAAATTCAGTGAGTTTGAGAACTTTGCTTTCGGCAGCTTCCATTTCAATGGCTTCACGTTCGCGTTCGCGGCCTGCTTCACGTTTTTCTTTACGCCATTTTGCTCCCTTCTTTAAACCTTTGTCCTTTGTGGTGAGGCGGGCAAGTGTTTCTTTCACCTGTTTCTGTACATCCTCTTCGCTAACTTCGGTGTGCAACTGACGGCGAGCACGTTCTTTGCCGCCATCTTTGCCGCCACCACGCTGGCGGTCATTGCCGCCCTGGCGATTGTTGTTTGCTGGCTGTTGGTTGCTTGGCTGGTCAATATCCACGCGACCTGCTGCATTGCGGATGCGTTTGCGCTTTTTGCGATCTCCTTCGCCGGCATTGTTTGTAGGGGTGCCGTTGGCGCCTCCCTGACTCTGCTTGGCAATGCGTTCGTTGCGCTTTTCCTCTTTGCTTTTCTTTTTGGGGCGTGTTGACTGATTGATTGTTGAAAGATCAATCTTGCCAACCACATTGATGTTCAATCCCCCTTGTTTCATATCTGTGGGAATTGTGGTGGGGATAAAGTTGTCGGTAACTTCATCCTTCGGTTCTTCAGTTTTGGCTTCTACCTTGGGCTCGGCCTTAACTTCTTCTACTTTAGGCTCTGCTTTGGGTGCTTCTGCCTCTACTGCCGCAGGCTTTTCTGCCTCTTTCTTTTCGGGTTTTACTTCCACTTTGGGCTCTTCCACTTTGGGCTTGGCTTTCACTTCTTCAACTTGAGGCTTTGCAGGCTCCTCTTTGGGTGTGGCTGCAGGCTCAGTGTTACCGAGCTTGTCGAGGTCAATTTTTCCAACCACTTTCGGGCCAATAGTGGGGTGTGTTTCGGCAACCGGTTCTGACACCGGAGTCGTAGCTGCTTCAGCTTTCGACTTCTCGGCCGGCTTGCGTGATGATGTCACTTCATCCGACTTGTCCTTGAGTGCGCGGTCGGGGGCATATTCCATCATCAACAAATCGTAGGCACTCTCATCAATCTTTGTGTTGGGATTGTTGTCGATTGAGATGCCCTTTTTCTGCAAAAAATCCACAACTGTGGCTATTGACACGTTGAAGTCTTTTGCAGCTTTGCTAATTTTAGTTTTTGGCATATATTCGGTTGATGTTTTCTAAAATGTTATTATCGGAGAGATTTTTCTGTTATTTCAGGAGAGGGGATATAGCATGAATTGTGATTAATCTTCTTCAAATTCAGCTTTGAGGATTGCAATGACATTGTCCACTGTGTCCTCTTCAAGGTCGGCCTTGTCAACGAGTGTTTCGCGGGGAGTGTTGAGCACGTTCTTAGCTGTGATGCAACCAATCTCTTTAAGCGCGTCGATTACCCAATCGTCAATTTCATCACGGAATTCATCGAGATAGATGTCCTCTTCATCGGCCGATTCGGCAATGTCACGATAAACATCGATTTCATAGCCTGTGAGCATTGAAGCGAGTTTGATGTTCAAACCACCCTTGCCAATAGCGAGTGACACCTCTTCGGGACGCAAGAACACTTCGGCTTTCTTCTCCTCTTCGTCAAGGCGAATTGATGAAATCTTAGCCGGTGAAAGTGCTCGCTGAATGAAGAGTGAGGGGTTTGATGTGTAGTTGATAACATCAATGTTTTCATTGCGCAATTCGCGAACAATACCATGGATGCGTGAACCTTTCACACCCACGCATGCTCCTACCGGATCGATGCGGTCGTCGTAGCTCTCAACTGCAATTTTTGCACGCTCTCCGGGAATGCGTGCCACAGCGCGAATATGAATCAAACCATCATGAATTTCGGGAACTTCAAGCTCGAAAAGACGGCGAAGGAAGTTTTCACTTGTGCGGCTAACTGTGATTTTGGGATTGTTGTTCTTATTGTCACCAGTTGCCACCACTGCGCGGATGGTTTCACCCTTGCGGAAGTAGTCGCCCGGAATTGATTCGGTTTTCGGAAGAAGAAGCTCGTTCTTGTCGTCGTCGAGAAGTAGAATCTCGCGTGACCATGTTTGGTAAACTTCGCCGGTCACCAATTCGCCTTCAAGGGCTTTAAATTTATTGTAAATAGCTTCTTTCTGCAATTCGAGGATTTTTGATTGGAGTGTCTGACGCAGATTCAAGATGGCGCGGCGGCCAAAGTCGGCAAAGAAAATTTCTTTTGTGTGTTCTTCTCCGATTTCTGCATCGGGGTCTTGGTCAGCGCGTGCATCGCTGAGGCTGATCTGGGTGGTGGGATTTGTAACTTCACCATCGGCCACAACTTCCAAGTTTTGGAAAATCTGCACATCGCCTTTGTCGGGGTTCATGATCACATCGAGGTTTACATCGGTCCCAAGCGTTTTTGTGAGTACGCTGCGGAACGATTCTTCAAGCACACTAACCATAGTGGCTTTGTCAATGTTTTTCAGCTCTTTGAATTCGGCAAAATGCTGCACCATGTTGGGAGCTTCTTCTTTATTAGCCATGATTTGAATTTGATGTGTTATTTGAATTTTATTAAATATTTCACTGTTTTGGTGTTTGACACTGAAATAATGTGCTCGGTGTCAACTATTACGGGGCGCTTTTTACCCGGCTCTTTAACTTTTTCGGCTATGAGCAGGGTGAATTCGTCGCCGGCCTCATTGATTGATTTTAAAACTCCGGTCAGCTTGCGACCGTCGCGGGTCAACACTTCAAGCTCATTGCCGATATTCTTTTCGTATTGGCGGCAAACTTTTAGCGGTGAGGTCAGACCGGCTGATCCAACTTCAAGCTCATAGTCCTCAATTTCGCGGTCCACTTGCTGCTCTATTTCGCGAGTCAATCGAGCGCATGTGTCAATGTCAACACCTACCATGGAGTCTATTTCCACTATGATGGTGTTGTCGGGGGTCACTTTTACCTCTACGAGAAAATGCTCGCTGCCTTCAAGCGATTTTTCAACAATGTTGCTAATCAGTTCTTTGTCAATCATCAGTTGCTATTGTGTTATTACAAATAAAATGGAGGAAGCATCTGCCCCCTCCGTGACTACGAATTGCTGCAAAGGTAGTGATTTTTTGTGGGCTATGCAATTGCCCGTTGTCCTATTGCCCTCTTAAAGGCGCTTTTACTTATGTGATTATGTGTTTTATAACAAACTTTTGCAAAATTTAACTTACTACCGGCTGCCTATGAATAGAAATATCAGCCCTAACAACACCAGCAGCAGGTCAAAGAATTTGTTGCGGAGGTTCTTTTCGTGGAATAATAGCGCTCCGCAAAGAAAGCTCACAATGACGCTGCCGCGGCGAATCATTGAAATGACCGAAATCATTGCTCCTTCTTGGCTCAGTGCATAGAAGTAGGCAAAGTCGGCGGCGGTCAGGAAGAGCGAGATGAGCAGGATGCTCCAGCGCCAGGTGAAGGGTCTGGTTTGTTGGTGCTTGGGCAACCATAGAATTATCAAAACCAGTAGCATCTCTGCAAATTGATAAATTGTGAACCATGACTGAACCACCATGGGGCTCAGTTTGCAGCTACCCATCAGATACTTGTCGTAGAGACCGCTGGCGGCGCCTAACAGTGCGGCAAGCACCAAGAATATTACCCACCGATTGCTCTTAAAATCAATCCCCTCTTTCTTGCCGGAGCGGCTGAGCATGAAAAATGAAACTATTGCCAGGCCTACACCAATCCATTGGTAGAAATTTAGCCTTTCGGCAAAAATTAGCATTGCGCCTGTTAACACCAACACCGGACGTGTGGCATTTATCGGCCCAACAATGGTGAGGGGTAAGTGCTTTATGGCAAAATAGCCTAATATCCATGAGGATAGGACTATGAGTGATTTCAAAAACACAAGTTGATGAACATCCCACCCCACTGATTCCACATACATTATGCTCTCCGGGGTGACAACACCGCCGGCCGAGAGTAGGATGAAGGGGAGGAAAATCAAGCAAGAAAACAGGGTGTTAAGCGTCAGCACCGGTAGCACGGCATTGCCGCTGAGCGACTGTTTTTTGCTCACATCATAGAGCCCGAGCAGTGTGGCTGAACAAAAGGCTAATAGTAACCACATGAGTTGTTTTTGATTTGTAGGATTGTTGGCAGAGATTTGGTTTGCTATCTCGAATTGCGTGTAAAATTACTGCTTTTTTGGTAAATCAGTGTTATTTATGATTGCGCGAAGCTGGTCAGCCAGTGATTTAAGATCGGGATTACTGAGTAGTTGTGTGATCGATCGGGCTGTTGAGGTGTAGTCCGATTTCCGCTGAGTGTTTTCTATCACACTCTTTGCCTCAATCAATGTCATGGCTATGGCTCCGATGGTGGTGAAAAGCGGAAGCACCGGGATGCTCCACCCCGATGTTGATTTCAAAAGCATGGCCGTGGCCACAATCATGGCGTCGATTGTGGTGAGGGAAATCAATGTGGTGTAGTAGCGGCTTAGCTTGTCGATTGTGCGGCGATAACCACTCGATGTGCGTCGGATTTCCAGTCGGCGACAGCGGTTTATTCCGCTGCGAAAATCGATTATAGTGGCTATGGTTACAGAAACATAGTCAATAATCAAAAGCGCAAGAAGCCATTGGATAGCTTTAAGGGTGACGGGCGAAAGTGCAATTGTGGTCATAGCGATTAGTGTTTTTGATAAAGGATTTAGGTTTTTCACCGGCAAAGCTACAATGAAAAAAGGCGCCGACTGTGTAAATCTGCGCCATCTACTATAAGTTGATAATGAATCAATCAATCAATTTGAAAATTCCATTAAGCGGCTGAGATACTTGCCGATAATGTCAAATTCGATGTTGACACGTGTGCCGGGTGTAAAGGTGTGAAAATTAGTGTGTTCATAGGTGTAGGGGATGATTGCCACGCGGAAACTGTCGCGCTCCGAATCACACACAGTGAGACTTACTCCATTGACTGTTACCGAGCCTTTTTCCACTGTCACATAGCCCTTTGCTGCCATTGCCAGGTCAACATCGTAGCGGAAACGATAATATCGTGAACCGTCAACCTCCTGAACATCTTCACACACGGCTGTGCAATCAACATGCCCTTGAACTATATGGCCATCTAATCGACCGTTCATGAGCATGGAGCGTTCAAGGTTCACCACCGAGCCCTCTTTTAAATCTCCAAGATTGCTGCGGTCAAGAGTCTCTTGAATTGCAGTCACAGTATATGTGCCGTCGCCATGAAGGGCAACAACTGTTAGGCACACACCATTGTGGGCCACTGATTGGTCTATTTTTAACTCATCGGTAAATGAGCAGCGAACTCTTATGTGGCGGTTGCCACCCTCGTCAGTCACAGCCACCACAGTGGCCGCTTCTTCTACTATTCCTGAAAACATATTCTAAAATTCAAAAAATATAGGGTTTGTTGCAAAGATACAATAAAGAATCGAAAGTGGATGTCAAATCAGCTAATTTTGTGTTGTTCGGCAACAGTCGGGTTCCATAAAGCATTTCAATGAGATTGCGATTAATTTCGCCTTTGTCAATAAATTGTTAATTATTAAATCTGAAATATTGCGTTCAAATAGTGAAAAATCGGGTTTTTTACTTACCTTTGTGAGCCAAAATATTATAGACATTTCAATATCAAATTCATGATACAAATTTCTGATAGAAATAGATCGTTAGCAGTGTCGCAGACATTGGCTATGTCGCAGCGTAGCTCTGAACTTAAAGCTCAGGGTGTTGATGTTATCAATCTCTCTGTCGGAGAGCCTGATTTTAACACTCCCGACCATATCAAAGAGGCTGCAAAAAAGGCAATTGACGATAATTTCTCATTCTATTCTCCGGTGCCGGGCTATTTGAGCCTCCGCAAGGCTATTGCCGCTAATTTGCTGGAAACAAATGGTGTGGAGTATGCTCCTGAGCAGATTGTGGTTGGTAATGGCGCAAAGCAGGCTCTCTGTAATGTGATTCTTTCAGTGGTGAATCCGGGCGACGAAGTGATTATCCCCACTCCGGCTTGGGTGAGCTATGTTGAGATGGTTAAACTCGCTGAAGGGGTTGCTGTTACTGTGCCGGCTGATATTCGTCAGAATTTCAAAATCACTGCCGATCAGTTGCGCAAAGCCATCACTTCGCGCACTCGCATGGTGCTCTTCTGCTCTCCCTCTAACCCCACTGGCGCTGTTTACACTCGTGAAGAGCTTCAAGAACTTGTAAATGTGTTGAAAACTTGCCCCAATGTGTTGGTGGTGTCAGATGAAATTTATCAACATATTAACTACACCGACTCTTTCACATCAATGGCTTCGTTCAAAGAACTTAAAGGTCGTGTTGTGGTAATCAATGGTGTGTCAAAAGCTTATGCAATGACCGGTTGGCGTATCGGTTTTATGGCCGGCCCGGTTGAAGTGGCTAAAGCTGTAACAAAATTGCAAGGTCAATACTCTTCAGGCCCCTCTTCAATTGCTCAGAAGGCTGCCGAAGCCGCTTATCTTGCTCCGCAGGATTGCGTAGCTGAAATGTGTGAGGCTTTCCGCCGTCGCCGCGACTTGGTGGTTGCTATGGCAAATGAAATTCCCGGCTTGAAAGTGAATGTCCCTGAAGGTGCATTCTATCTCTTCCCTGAAGTGACTGCCTATATCGGTAAGAAATTCGGCGACACTGTTATTAAGAACTCAGGCGATTTGGCTATGTATCTTCTCGATGAAGCACATGTGGCCACTGTTGATGGTGCTGCTTTTGCTCTCCCCGGATACATCCGATTGAGCTATGCAACATCCGACGAAAACTTGCGCGAAGCTATGAACCGCATTGCTGCGGCTCTCGCTAAATTGCAATAAAAAGATTTTTAGCATCCGAATAGGTCACGAGCAATATCAATTGCTGCTGTGATATCGGTAGTAGATATTTCCTGGTCAATCACTGGTTGACCAGGTTTTTTTATTAGTGTGAAATTGATTTTGTCGGTCGAAATGTTCTTTTTGTCGTGACGCATCAACTCTATGAGTCTATCATAGTCTGTACACTGGAAGGGGATTACAGGATAGTGGTCAGCAATATAGCGAGATGTGGCATGGAGTGTGTATGAGTTGAAATCAAGGAGCATTTTTGACAACACCATATCCACTACAAGCCCCCAAGCCACGGCATGGCCGTGAGGTACAGGAGTGCCTCTCTCTATGCAGAACGATTCAAATGCGTGTCCTGCGGTGTGTCCTAAGTTGAGTGCCTTACGAATCCCCTTTTCTGTAGGGTCTTCCGTTACAATCTTCTGTTTCACCATTATACTTAACTCCAGAAGCCCCTGCAACCACTCAAAGTCCGGATCATGCAAGTCAAAACTTATAGCCGACATTAGAGCATTGCCACAATCCAACAGAGCATGCTTGAGAAGTTCAGCATAGCCTGAAGAGAGCTCATCGTAGGGTAGTGTTGCAAAGTATTGTGCGTTGACAATCACTGACACAGGGTTGGAAAATACGCCAACTTCATTTTTGAGCCCGGCAAAGTTTATTGCAGTTTTGCCTCCAATGGCGGCGTCCACAGCCCCGAGAAGTGTTGTAGGGATGTTGATACATCGCACCCCGCGTTTGAATGTTGCTGCTGCAAAACCACCCATATCTGTGACCACACCACCGCCAACGTTGATGATAAGCGAGTGGCGAGTAGCTCCACCATGGGACAATTCAGCCCAAATATGAGCGAGTTGTGTTATATCTTTATTCTCATCGCCGGCTTCCACTGTGATTAGTTTTGCCTCTTTTAGTGCGTCACATTCAGCGATTAAAGGTGCAGCTATGTGAGGTGCTGTATATGTGTCGCCAATCACAAAAATACCTCCAGTTGGATTTATTTTTTTGATTTGTATTGCCAATTCCGATGAGACAGTATTGGTGAATATGATAGATGGTTCGTGAGCAGTCATATCAGTTGAAGTTGTTCATTGTTGTAATCATGCCGTAGATTAACACTGGCAATCCTTCGGCAAATTCAGGCATTGAGGGGTAAACAATATCGGCTCCCGCCTCTTCAAGTGTGGTTATGGGGATTGGGCCGGTGTTTATCCCTATGGTGAAAGCTCCGGAGCGATGCCCCGATTCTATACCCAGGGGCGCATTTTCTATCACAATGCATTCATGTGGTTGCACTCTGGCAAGCTGCATTGCTTTGAGGTAGGGTTCCGGGTCGGGTTTCCCTTTTGTCACTTCGCGAGAGGTTATCATCATGTTGGATGAAAATGCTCCGGGGAAATCGCGTTCAAGGCGGTCAATCAAGGAGCGCTGTCCGGAACCGGTAACAAGTACACGACGTATGCCGGCCTGTTCAAGAAAATCCAAAAACTCCTTTGCTCCGGGCATCGGACTCACTTCGGGCATTGCGGCAAAGAGTTCGCTCTTGCGTTTATAGAGGCTTTCTTTCTCTTCGGCAGTGGCATCGCGATTGAATGCTCGGTTGAACAGTAAGTTGATTGTTGACGCACCGGTGCGCCCTTCGTAGAGGAAAAACTCCTCCTCCGGCACATCAACTCCAACTTCAAGCATCATTTGGCGCCATGCACGTGCATGTGACGGCATAGAGTCGTAGAGTGTGCCATCCATGTCAATAAGTGCCACTTGGGGCCTGATTGAAATCTGCGATTGACGCTGAAGATATTTTAGAATGTTTGCGTTGAACATTGGATTAAGCGTTATTTCCTTCGGTTTTTATCGGTTGATTCGGTGGCATTCTCTTTCGTGATGTTGTTGTCATCCTTTTTCTGCGGTGTGCTTTCGGATGAATCCTGATTTATGGTGGTCGGTGGCGCCGGAGCTTTAATCAGCCCCTCACGAATGAACACGGCCGAATCGGCGGCTGAGAGCGTGTCGGCCGAAGATTCGATTACCGAGGCCGACGCGCGACGGCGGTTTTGTTGCATGCGCAATCCGTGTGTGCCGGCTGTGCGAACTCCTCTGCGGAATGTGCGCTGGATTTCAGTCATTAGGTTCACTCGAAGTGAATCGGTCAAATGTCGCTGTGAGGCCACACTCTTTTCATTCAAGCGAGCTTTGCCTAAACGGATTTTCATATCCTCTGGCGTGCCTTTGATATTGATGCCGAATTTGAACGGAAGGGGCGATTTCATCACTGCAACATGATAGTCTAAGTTTAAGTTCAAATCGTTGTGACCAACAATGCCGAGGCGGTAACGGTCCATATCGAACATCATCGGATACAAGTCAAGCCAACCCTCATGAATGGCTACTTCAACATCCATGTGGTCAATCATATTGCGATTCTTGTTCTTGAACATCAGCCATTTTGAAATGGTGCGGAAGGTCTCAGAGTCGAGTAACACAAGGCTGTCGCCGGAGAGTTTCAGCGCCATATCGAGGGTGTTAAAGTCGATATTCATTACTGAGTCAAGCTCGGTGGTTAAAGCTATGTGTGCATCCACAATTCCCTCCACATTGCTGAGCATAGGCATCAACGAATCAATCTGAGGCATCATGTTGAGCAGCTTGTTCAGGTTGAGTTTGGTGATGCTTATCCCCGATGCAAATGAGATGTCGTTGCGAGTGGGGGCGGAGTACATTGCCGACATGTTCATAGAGCCAAGGTCGGTTTGAGCTTGGATTTTGTTTAGCGATAGTGCCCCGTCAAAGATGCTGACAGTGCCTCCAAAATTATTGAGCCACATATCCCCATAGTGAATGTGATTGGCCGTCATGCGTAGTTCGGCATTGATATTTGAGGGGATGACAACAGCGGCCATTGTGGTATCTGCCGGCTCTTCTTCGGGAATGATCTCTTCAAAGTCATCTTCTGCTTCGGCAAAAACGGTTGAATCAGGGACGTTTGCCGAATATGCTGCTCCGCGAATCAATGTGGCTGTCAAGTCATTGACATCGATTGTGTCGGACTTGATATTGAAGCTGATTTCTATCGGAGTGTGTCGGCGAGAGGTCAATGCGCGGCGAATGTTGTTGATCGAGCCATTGATTGTGAAGTCACTTTTCCCGGATTTGAGTCGGGCATTATTCACTTTGACGGTGTCGGTAGAGAATTTAATATCAAGCCCGGTCAGCGAATTACGTGTGGGGAAGAGTGGTGAATAACACATTGCTCTTTCGGCTGTCATTGACCCTGTCAAGCGCCAAAGTTGGAGCCATGAAGATAGGGAGCTGTCAACGGCGAAGTCAAAATTCTCACGCCCTGTCGGTTGAGTGGTGCCTCTGCGTCGGGGTTGTTTCTGAGCGAGTCGCATTAGCGAATCGGTTGAGAGCTCCGGGTGGCTTTTAGCGAGGGAGTCAAAGCGTGCCTGCATCTGTCGGGGCATAGCTTTTCGCTTGCGAGGATGCAGTTTTAATGATGCTTTGGCTCGGGATATTGATGCGCGTGTCGATATGTCGCGATAGCTCATGCGGCGAGCTGAGATGTCGAGGTTAAGCTGTGGACTGCGAGCTTCATTGTTGTAGCGCTGCAACGCTCCTCCGATTGTGGCTTCTCGCAAGCGAATACTGGTTTTTGCGCTGTCGGCTTTGAGGGAGATTAAATCGGCTCGCATAGTCCCGCCAATAGGGTTGATTTGGGTTGTGTCGGATGAGGAGGCCACATTGCGCATTCCAAGTCCGGCAAAGAGATTTCGGCCGGCAAATTGCAAGCCGGGGATATTGACGGATGTGGTGTCAATGCTGAGTGAAGCAGTGAGCAGAGAGTCAATGTGTTTGTCTTTAAAGGTCACATTTGAACTTGCTCCGAATTTGAGTTCTGCATTGCGAACATAAGCGTTGGCACTTTCATCGTGCATTGAGGCGCTAAAGCTTGTCAAGGTCACTTTGCCATTGAGCTTAACGTGGTGGAATTTTTTTGGCGACAATTGGCTCAAGCGAAAACTGAAGTCGGTTTCGCCGCGAAGTGAGCCACTTATATCCATGGGCAATTTGCTGAGCAAGATTGCCGGAAGTCGGTCAAATGATAGTTTCCCGCTGAACACACCATTGATGAATGGATCCGACATAGGTCTGCTGATATTCGCATGGGCTTGGAAATCCATTGCGTGGCCTATGACATTGAGTTTCTTTATGGCAATAGTGGTCAAGTCAAGATTATTGGCATCAACGGTGCTTGAAATGTCAACATCAACTTTTGATAGGTTCATCTGCTCAAAGCGTAGTCGTCGGGCATTGGCTGAAAAGTCAACTTTTGCTTTTGGTAGCTTTGTTGAAGTGAGCAGGTATGGCTCAAGCAATTCTGCACTGAGATTGAAGCTGAGGTCTGTGTCAAGTTTTTGGAGGTTACCGATTTTCTCCTTCGGCATTAGGCCTATCAGGTGGGCTGCTTCAACGTTTGGTAGTTGAATGTCAAATTTGTTTACGCAGAGGTCCGGGGCTAAAGTGATGTCAGTATTGAAATTAGCTTTCAATCCGAGCATTTCAAAAGTGAAGTCACTTAGGCTCACTTGCTGCGGGTTGTTGATGTCAACGCTCAAATCGCCATTGATGCTGAAAGGCAATGTCGGGATGTTGAAATCCTCCATTTCAAAGTCGGTGTTGCCGCTTAAATTCAGTTTATAGAGGGGAACGGTGGAGTTGTCCACTTTTGTCCTATCGAGCGAAAGTGTTGCATCAATTGAGTCGGCAAGCATTCGGCATCGAATAGGCATAGAGCCAATAAGCTCAAACCGGTTGAATGAAATTTCTGCATTCAAAGGCTCCGAGGATTCGCTTGGTTGTTCTGTTGGGGGGATGATGTTGAAATTATTGATTGAATCGTTGACGATAATCAGGTTTACCCAGGGATTTGTCAATTCTAAATCATAGAGTGCAATGTTGCCTAAACTCAGGGCTGATAAGTCAATCCCTCCGCTAAGGCGTTCAATGCGCAGCAGTGAGTCGGCATCGGCAGTGAGATTGCCACGCTCGGCCGGAGATAGTGAATTGAGACTGTGGCTGATAACTTCAAGATTGTCAACTTGAAGATTCAGGCGAGGGAATGTGGACCAAAAGGTCAGCTCCACACGCTCCAATTTGATGTCGGCATCGGCAAATTCACCGGCGTATTTATTGACAATCGTAGTGAGTTTCTCCGGAGTTAAGTACCATAACACTATGCTGATAGCTCCTAATGCAATGCAAATCAGTGCAATCAGTGTCAGAGAAATCCATTTTAGCCAGCGACACCATAATGGTTTCGTCGGTTTTGCGTTTGTGGTTTTAGCTTCGGCTGTGTTATTTTGTTGCTTTGTCATGGCGTTGGTCTCTGACGGTTATGTGAAAACATGGTTGGTGAACTTCGTATTTTACCCAGCATTTCCCTTCGTTGCGCATTGCAAGAAGCACCTCGGCAAGAACGCCTTTAAGGTCGGTCATTGAACGGGGCGTTTTGTCGCTGAAGCAGGCAAATTTTGCATATGAGATATCAACAGTGGTGCCATATTGGTGGACTGAGGAGTCGATGGCATTGACATTGTGTTTTTGCAGGCGTTCGATTGATGTGGGTGTGCGAAGTGCGCTGGTCACTTTAATGCGATAGTCGCCGCCTCCGCGAGCATGGATTGTGTCATTGAATCGGCGTCCTATTTCATGGAGCATTGCAGCTGCTTGCGGCACAAGGTAGGGGCGCGAATATTTCATCGGCTCAACGTAGAAGTCGGCACATGATGTGATTTTTTCCAGCGGTACATTTAATTGCCAATGAGAGCGAGTGTCGGACAGTGGCTGCAAGCCGATGCGCTCGGCTTCATTGATATGGATATAGTTGCTGTCATTGAACACTTTGGCGTAGCTTCCAATGTTTCTGAATCGCATAGCTATGGTGGGCTCCGGAAGGGTTTTGAGCGGGTTGTCGTAGCCCGCAGAGCTATCTTTGTCAAAACCGAAATCCTCTACGGAATTAGGCCTGATTGTAGCTTTCTTGATGTCGTGGTTGGAACACGCTATTGCAAGAATCGATATCAGTAGGATTAAAGGGTGTAGGAGTCTCATTAAAAATTTTATGTGTCGAAGATTGTAGGAGTGGTAAATGCTTTATATCAACAAGTTGGGGAGATTAAAGGGCTTCAACTTTATAGCCGAGTTGTCTCAATTGCTGCACCAAACCATGCTCCCCGGCTAAGTGCAAGCATCCCACAGCTATGAATGATGCTCCCGATTTCATTATTCCCGGAAGTTGCTGAATCCAGTTATTGTTTCTTTCATTGAGCAACTTTTCAAAATATTCGGGGTCACTATCATCATCCTTTGTCATCTGATACAGTGCATCCAGATCTTGTGAAAAATATGCTTCGTTGAGCTCTTTTGATTCGGATATTAAATCTTGGGGATTGCATAAAATCTCCATTAAATCATCGACTTGTGTTTTGATGCTTCGTGTGCAAAAGAGTAAATCGGCTTGTTGCTCGATGGTTTCAAGTGCCACTATTTTCTTTCCGCGTTCCTTGCCTTGTTGCTGAAAATATCCATCCAATTGCTCGTTGGCTTTAAATCCCGGCATGTTTTGCATGGTGATGGCTATTGTGATTTGTTGGGTTACGGCCATCGGTTTCAGAATGTCAAATGTTTTTAGTGAGATTCCCGGCATTTTAAGGATGCCTTGTAAAAGAGAGTCTGCTTCAGAAAATTTATCTTCGGGAATAACTTTTGAGAGTGTGCTGTCGGCTGGTGCCATCATATATGGTTGCATTTTCATTGCCATTTCCATCTGATTGCCTGTCATGTCAATCTCTCCCACAATTTGATCGGCTGATTCAAACGCTTCTGCTGCCGACTTGTTTTCGCTGAAAACATTTAATGGTGCAAGATGGTGTGTACCGAATAGGTAGGATGGTTTTTCAAGTCCATTGCCCGACACTTTATAGAAAATCTGCGCTCTTGCAGATGTGAAAACACAGAGGAGTAGGAGTGTGATTAACGTCAATTTTTTCATAATAGCTGTGATAGGTTGATTCATTGACAAAATTAATTAATTCAATTTGTACAGACAAGATTATCCCTATAAGATTCAGATAAAAGTCTTTGATTTTTTCTGTGGAAAGCGTAACTTTGCAGAATCTTAATGCGATATTTGAATTTATGAGTATGCAAGTGTTTGAAATGGTAGCCAAAACCTTTCAGGGATTGGAAGATGTGTTGGCTGATGAGCTCCGTTCGCTCGGAGCTGTTGATGTTGAGCCAGGACGACGAATGGTGTCGTTCAAAGGTGATTTAGCAATGCTTTATCGTGCGAATATGTGTTGCCGCACAGCCTTGCGTATTCTAAAACCTATCTATAAATTTACTGCTTCAGATCCCGATGAACTTTATTCGGTAATTAAAGAGTTTGATTGGGACTCGGTGTTGTCTCTATCAAAGACTTTTGCTATCGACACTGTGGCTAATTCCGATGAGTTTACTCACTCACACTATGTTACCTATCGTGTGAAAGATGGCATAGTTGATTATTTCCGTGATAAATATGGCCCCGACAGCCGTCCGAAAGTGCGTTTGCAGGATGCGGATGTGATGATTAATGTTCATATTTCGGGTGAGCGTGTAACTGTGTCGCTTGATTCTTCGGGTGAGTCGCTCCACAAGCGTGGCTATCGCGTGGCTCAAACTGAAGCGCCTATCAATGAGGTGCTTGCCGCAGGGGTTATTCTCAAGAGCGGCTGGAAGGGTGACGCTCCTTTTGTGGACCCGATGTGTGGTAGCGGAACATTCTTGGTTGAAGCTGCATTGATTGCTGCCGGAATTAATCCGGGTGTTTATCGTCGCAAGTTTGCCTTTGAAGCCTGGCCCGACTTTGATGCCGACCTCTTTGATTCAATCTACAATGATGACTCGGCAGAGCGCGAGGTGAAATTCCCGATTATGGGTGCGGATATATCACCCAAAGCGGTTGCTATAGCTCTTGAAAATCTTAAGAGTGCGGGTGTTGCAAAGTATGTTGATTTGCAAGTTAAGTCTGTGCAGCGCTGGGATGAAGCTCCGGAAAATTGCTATGTGGTCACTAACCCGCCTTATGGTGAGCGCATTAGTGCTGATGATATGGATGGGCTTTATGCTGCAATCGGAACAAAGCTAAAGCATGTGTTCAAAGGATGCAGAGCATGGATTATCGGTTATCGTGAAGAGTATTTCCGTAAAATCGGGCTTACTCCGTCGCAGAAATTGCCAATTTATAATGGTGCGCTCGAATGTGAATTGCGTGAATATGTGATTTTCGATGGTGATTATCGCAGCTTTCGTGCGCAGGGCGGAACAATCAAAAACTCTGAAGCCCGCAAGGAGAAAAGGGCTCCCCGACGTGTTGCCGATGCGGCATGGCGAGCAGAGGCTCGCAAGAGTGGCTTTGGTGGAAAGAAAGCCTCGGATCGCGGTAAAAAGGGTGCACAAGCATCCGATCGTCGCAAAGATTTTGCTCAGCAATCGAAGCTGGAGGTGAATAGCGAAAATCCTTTTGCTAGTCGACGCAATGAAGATGCGCTGAAGATGCTCGTCGGCAAAAAGCCCACATTGCCACCAAGTGGTGAGCCTGTGATGCGTTCTCGTCGCGGTTGGAAACGTTCCGACGAATCTGCTGATTAAAAAATAACTAGTCAATATAAAAATAACATCGCCGATAAGCGTGGGCTTGTCGGCGATGCTGTTTTTATCTTTGGAGGTTTAATAGATTTCGTTAATGAGGCACTTATAATAGGCTGTTGCTGAAAATTCTTCAAGCGCTTGTGCCTGGATGGCGGAGTAGTTAAACTTTTTGTCCCATGCTTCTGAGATGGCACGCGACAAATCTTTTTGATTGCCACTCTCAAATGTGATGCCTCTTGATGGGTTTATGAGTTCGGGGATGCCACCGATATTAGCTCCAACTACCGGTGTGCCTGCACAAAAAGATTCAATTACGCCAAGGGGATTGTTTTCGTAGCATTCTGATGGAAGCACAGAGAAACGGGCGTTGGATAAAAGTTCATTGACTTTGGTAGAGTCAAGATGCCCAAGGAATTCAATATTCTTGCTGTTGCCATATTTTGCGTGCAATTCATCAGCCAATGGCCCATCTCCTGCCACTTTGATTTTGTGTGGCAAAGTGACGGCCACCTTTAATAGCGTTGAAATCCCTTTCTCTTTTGATAGACGTCCCACATAGCAATAATAGTCTTGACGATTTGATGTCGCGGTGAGTGCTGAGTAGCGCTCAGTCATTTCGGGTGCTAAGAAGTTGCAGAGCGTAACAAGTTTTTCTTGTTTAAAACCTCCTTGTGCCATCTTTGTTGCCATGAACAGACTCGGACAAATGAAACTATCTGTGGCGCGTTGAAGTTTTTTGCGATTCCAATAAATAGCTTCGATATAAGCTATTGCACTGGCTGCTAATGAGCCTTTCATGCAGCGAGTTTTAAGCACAGGAAGCTTTGAGTTGAAGCAAAGTTCGCAGGTTTTGTCGTTGCGTAGGCAGGAGTAGCTTGGGCAAATCAGTTTGTAATCATGTAGGGTCCACACCACTTTGGCGCCAAAGTTTCGTGCCATCTGAGCCACCACGGGCGATAAGTAGGAGTGGATGTTGTTCAGGTGTACAACATCGGGTACAAAGTCTTTTAGTAAACGAGCAAATTGCTTTGTGACATCATCCATGCCAAGTGTGCGACCGACGGCACTTAGCTTCTGACTGAGACTTCCTGAGAAATTTATCTCTGAAGGCCAATATTCCGACCATTTTGATGGTAGATTTTCGGGGTATTGCATTGCAAATATAGCTACCTCATGCCCTTGAGATTTGAGAAGATTCTCCAGATTCAACGCATATATGCAGTCACCGCCGCGACGGTAGTAAAACTTTGTTACAATTAGTACTTTTTGTTTCATTCTCAAGTTGGGCTATTCGCTATTTTTGATTTAGCCGATTGCAAAGGTAATTAAAAACGTTGGAATAACCACCAAATTCCTACATTATAATGCTCTGTTTGGTGAAAATGGAGCGGTCGCTTATTTTTCAATAGCCCCTTTCCATGAAAGGATGCCGCTATCGAGCTCCACAACCTTGAAGCCTGCATTGACAAGGCGTTTGGCGGCTTCTTTGCTGCGTCGGCCTCCGCGGCAATAGACGGCAACGGGCTGTGATTTGTCGAGTGAGCAAATCTGCGCATCAAAGTCTTCGCTTTTGATGTTTATGTTTTGAGCTCCGGGGATATGCCCCTCGCTAAATTCTTCGGGTGTGCGGGAGTCAACGAGTTGTACATTTGGAGTGATTAGAAATTCCTCAAATTTCTGTGAGTCAACCGACTCATATCCTTTGTTGCCGCTGCAGCCGGTAATGGTTGTCGCAATGGCTAAAATGGTCAAAATCTTTTTCATGTGAAATTCGGTTAGTCTGAATGAAGATTGGTTGCAGCTGTCTTTGGTCGCTAGATGTTTGGGTGCGAATATAGTGTAAAAACCCGACTTGAGCCAAAGATTTAATCTTTTCTCACAAAATCATGCGGAATAAATTGCTCGGTTGGATTGATTCGGCGGCTGAAAATAAGTGAAAATAAATGTGCCGAAATGCTTGTGAAATAGAAAATTATCACTACCTTTGCATCGCAATCGCCGCAAGCCTCATGGCTGAGCGGTCGTTTGTGTGTAATTAACCTTATTTATTAACTTATTTAAATGACTGAAGAATTAAAAAATTCACCCATCGAAGATTTCGATTGGGAAGCCTATGAGAACGGAGATGCTCAAGGCGAAAAGACTCGCGAAGAACTCACCAAAACTTACGATGAGTCACTCAACACCGTTAAGGACAAAGAAGTAATCGAAGGTACCATCATCGCTCTTAACAAGCGCGAAGCTGTGGTTAACATCGGCTACAAATCAGACGGTATCATCCCCATGAATGAATTCCGCTACAATCCCGAACTCAAAGTAGGTGACGTAGTAGAAGTGTTCATTGAAAACCAGGAAGATAAGAAAGGTCAGCTTATCCTCTCACACCGCAAAGCTCGCGCTACCCGTTCTTGGGATCGCGTTAACGAAGCTTTGGAAAAAGACGAAATCATCAAAGGCTTCATCAAGTGTCGCACTAAGGGCGGTATGATTGTTGATGTATTTGGCATCGAAGCATTCCTCCCCGGCTCTCAAATTGATGTTCGCCCCATCCGCGACTACGATGTTTATGTTGGTAAGACCATGGAATTCAAGGTTGTTAAAATCAACCAGGAATTCAAAAACGTTGTGGTTTCGCATAAAGCTCTTATCGAAGCTGAACTCGAACAGCAGAAACGCGAAATCATCGCTAAGCTCGAAAAAGGTCAGGTTCTCGAAGGTACTGTTAAGAACATCACTTCTTACGGTGTATTCATCGACCTCGGCGGTGTTGACGGCTTGATCCACATCACTGACCTCTCTTGGGGCCGTGTAAGCCATCCGCAGGAAATCCTCCAGCTCGATCAGAAACTCAATGTTGTTATCCTTGACTTCGACGACGAAAAGAAACGTATCGCTCTCGGTCTCAAGCAGCTTATGCCCCATCCTTGGGATGCTCTTAACGCTGAACTCAAAGTTGGCGATAAGGTTTCAGGCCGCGTAGTTGTTATGGCTGATTACGGTGCATTCATTGAAATCGCTCCCGGTGTTGAAGGTCTCATCCACGTTAGCGAAATGTCTTGGAGCCAGCACCTCCGCTCAGCTCAGGACTTCATGAAAGTAGGTGACGAAGTTGAAGCTGTTGTCCTCACTCTCGACCGCGAAGATCGTAAGATGAGCCTCGGTATCAAGCAGCTCAAGAATGATCCCTGGGAAAATATCGAAGAAAAATATCCCGTTGCTTCTAAGCACACAGCTAAAGTTCGCAACTTCACTAACTTCGGTGTCTTTGTTGAAATCGAAGAAGGCGTTGACGGCTTGATCCACATTTCTGACCTCTCTTGGACTAAGAAAATCAAACACCCCAGCGAATTCACACAAATCGGTGCTGATATCGAAGTTCAGGTTCTCGAAATCGACAAAGAAAACCGTCGTCTTTCTCTCGGCCACAAACAGCTCGAAGAAAACCCCTGGGATGTATTTGAAACAGTGTTCACTGTAGGTTCAGTACACGAAGGTACTATCACTGAATTGGTTGAAAAGGGTGCTGTTGTTGCTCTTCCCTACGGTGTTGAAGGCTTCGCTACTCCCAAACACCTTGTGAAAGAAGATGGTAGCCAGGCTAAAGTTGACGAAAAGATCAGCTTCAAGGTTATCGAATTCAACAAAGAAAGCAAGCGTATCATCCTTTCTCACAGCCGCATCTTCGAAGATGAAGCTAAAGCAGAACGTAACGAACAGCGCAAAGCTAAACGTGCTGCTGCTACTGCTGCTAAGAAAGAAGAAGCTCCCGTTCTCAACCAGAATGTAGAAAAAACTACTCTCGGTGACCTCGAAGCTCTCGCTGCTCTCAAAGAAAAACTTTCGGAAAAGTAATTAATTCTCTTTTCTGAACCCTAATAGCAATGGGATGCATCAATCGATGCATCCCATTGTCTTTTTTATATGCGGCTTAAATAAGATTTGCGAATTAATTAGTTGCGACCTGTAAGAATGGTTTTGATATCGTTGAGCTTATTGAGCGCTGCCATCGGGGTGAGATTGTTGATATCGGTTGACAGAATCTCATCGCGAATTTGAGATAAAACGGGATCATCAAGTTGGAAAAACGACAATTGAACACCATCGCCACCCTGTTTTGTCGCAGCCTCTGAGATGGTCCGTGAGGTGTCGCTATTGTTGCGATGTGCGCTCTCAAGATGATTGAGTACTTCATCGGCTCTGCGGACTATGGATGAGGGCATGCCGGCGAGTTTTGCCACGTGGATACCAAAGCTGTGCTCACTGCCCCCGCGAGCCAATTTGCGAAGGAACACCACTTTGCCATTTATCTCTTTTACAGAAACATTGTAGTTCTCCACTCGCTCAAATGATTCTTCCATCTCGTTGAGCTCATGGTAGTGTGTTGCAAATAGGGTTTTTGCTTGGGCTGTGGGGTGATTGTGGATGTGCTCAACAATGGCCCATGCTATTGAAATGCCATCGTAGGTTGATGTGCCGCGTCCAAGCTCATCAAACAATACTAAGCTGCGTGCGCTGAGATTATTGAGGATTGATGCGGCTTCAGTCATTTCTACCATGAAGGTTGATTCGCCGTGGGAAATATTGTCGCTTGCGCCTACACGGGTGAAAATCTTGTCAACAATCCCTATTCGGGCTGAATCAGCAGCGACAAAACTGCCAATTTGAGCCATCAATACAGATAGCGCTGTTTGTCGAAGCAGTGCTGATTTACCCGACATATTCGGGCCGGTAATCATCATGATTTGAGTCCCCGAATTGGATAGGCGCACTGTGTTGGAGATATACTGTTCGCCGGGAGGAAGCTGTCGCTCGATAACGGGGTGTCGCCCCTCTGTGATTTCAATATCAAGCGAATCATCCACTGTGGGGCGGCAGTAGCGGTTCTCTATAGCTACTCGTGTTAATGACAGTAGGCAGTCAAGGCACGCGGTCAGCGAAGCATTGAGCTGAATGGCCTGTGTGTATTGAGCAACGGCTGCGGTCAGCTCGTTGTATAGGCGTGTTTCAATGATGGCTATTTTTTCCTGTGCTCCGAGAATCTTCTCCTCATATTCTTTCAGCTCGGCGGTGATATATCGCTCGGCATTGACGAGAGTCTGTTTGCGAATCCATTCTTGGGGCACTTTATCCTTGTGGGTGTTTGTGACTTCGATATAGTAGCCAAATACATTGTTATAGCCGATTTTAAGGCTTGGAATGCCTGTTGCGGCGCTCTCGCGCTGCTGTATGCGCATCAAATAGTCTTTCCCATGGAAAGCTATTTGGCGAAGCTCGTCGAGCTCGGTGTCAACGCCGGTGCGGAACACATCACCACGATTCAGCGCTGCCGGCGGATCGCTGACAATTTCGCGGGAGATACGGTCGCGAATTGTAACGCATGGATTAAGCTGCTCTCCGATGGCTCGGAGTGTGCTGTCGGTTGATTCTTGGCAAAGAGTTTTAATAGGCTCTATGGTGCACAAGGCTTGATACAATTGGTTGAGTTCGCGAGGATTAACGCGCCCCACTGCAACTTTGCTTATCAATCGCTCCAAATCGCCGATATGGCCTAATGCCGATGATAGCTCTTCGCGCATGTCGGGTTGGCGCATAAATTCAGTGATTACATCTAATCGGCCATTGATTTTTGCCACATCTTTTAGTGGAAATAACACCCATCTGCGAAGCAGTCGAGCCCCCATAGGGGTTTGTGTACGGTCAATGACATCGAGGAGGCTTTTGCCGTCGGGGGCCATTGATTCGGTCAATTCCAGATTTCGAATGGTGAAATTGTCCAAGCGCACATACTGGTCTTCATCAATGCGTGAAAGGGCTGCAATGTGGCCTATATTGGTGTGGTTTGTTATATCCAAATAGTAGAGAATAGCTCCGGAAGCAATGATGGCTTGTGTCATCGATTCCACGCCGAATCCTTTTAGCGATCCGGTTTCAAACTGCTTCATGAGTCGTTCGCGGGCCGATTGTTCCGTGAACACCCAGTCATCGAGCTCAAAGGTTAGATATAATGTGGTGGTTTTTTCTGCAAATTCCTTCTTCTTTCCGCGCTCCACGAGCACTTCTTTGGGGGCAAACTTTGTCAGAAGCTTCTCTACATAGTCGCTGGTTCCTTCGGCGGTCATGAATTCGCCGGTTGAGATGTCCAAGAATGCAACACCCCATTGACGTGGTGTGATGCTCACTGCTGCAAGGAAATTGTTGCGGCGATTGTCCAAGATGTTGTCACCCATAGTAACACCGGGGGTTACAAGCTCAGTGATGCCGCGCTTAACAAGTTTTTTTGTTAATTTAGGATCCTCAAGTTGCTCACAGATGGCCACTCGCTTGCCGGCTCGGATGAGTTTCGGCAGATAGGTATCTAAGGCATGGTGGGGAAATCCGGCAAGTTCCACTGTCATTGCGGCTCCGTTGGCGCGGCGTGTCAATGTGATGCCAAGAATTTCGGATGCTGCAATGGCGTCGTCAGAAAAAGTTTCATAGAAATCGCCCACGCGAAACAATAACACGGCATCGGGATGCTTCTGTTTCATCTCCAGGTATTGCTTCATCAACGGGGTTTCTGCTATTTTCTTTGCCATTGCCGATGTGTGGAATTTGATTACTATGAATTAGATGTAAAGTTACTATTTTCCCTTCTAAAGAGCAAATTCATCGGGGTATATGTGCATAAATGAGAGTGTCTTATTGCTGTTGAAAAGCCTTTTTAGGGTGTATTGGGTGCTATTTTTCGTAGTGCTGATAATCCTTGCAGCTACGCCATGTCCCGCCCCATGTGAATCCATATTTATCGTGTAATATCTGATAGACTATATCCCCCTTATAGAGTTTGTGCTTGAAGTTTTTGCGGCGATTGATGTAGGGTTTTCCTGATTCCGGCGATACATAAGAGCCTTTAACATAGGGGTTGTAGAGCGGATTGATGTCAATAGCCATCCCGAGTGCGTGGCGTGAGAGCTTGCGTGAACCGGCCACTGTGCGATAGTTGAAACATGAGGTGTTGTTGGCCTCCATTGATTTGATGTCGTCGGCATCGTAATTGTCAATCAGCACCATACGTTCTATAGGGTATTTATGCCTAAACAGTTCCTTAAATAGTGCTGTCAATTCACCGGCAATAGCTTTGTTGCACACCATCTCGCCAATTCGTATTGCCCCCTTGCCGTCGTAGTGAGGAAGGATTAGATAGCGCAAATCTGAGCGTGATATCTCACACCCCTTTTCGGGGTATGACTTGCCAACCATCCTGGCCATTGTCGCATCTGCTATGGTGTCGATGCTGAAAAGTAGATTAAGTGACTCTAAATCAGCTTCGGTTATTCTGTCTGCACTCCAAGAGAAGCAAGACAAATCATCGCCTTGCGCTATAGTTTTCGGAACTGTGGCTGATGCTACAGTTGACAAAAATGCTACCAATAAAAGAGTTATACTTCGGGCTATCATAAATGCAAAGATAGCTAGTTTTTGCCTATATATCATCAACAATAGCGCATGAAATGAATGTTTTGCTACATGGCTTTTCCAATACAAAGGCGAGTGAAGCACGAGAATGTGATGGCGGGTGACCACGAAACTATCATTCACAAGTGCGTGCGGAGAACGAGAAAGCATAGCTATAGGAGCCTTTCAGGCACCAATGATAGCCGAATCAGAAATTTCAATATCTAACAAACATAATCCGCAAGGATTAATTAGTACCTAACGCGGCTATCACCCTCCCATTACCACCCAAAAGAAGCGAGCTCGGCTATACACCGGGCTCGCTTTTACAAGTGTATCAAATCGTATTAGAGTTTGCTTTTATGTTTATTCTTCTCTGCCTTTTTTTATGCGTCAGATCCGAATAGGCTGAGATATTCTCTTACAAGACTGCCTTCCATCATTTTTTTCATTATCTCGTCATAAAATCTGATGTCATTTACCAATATTGCGGTATATCTATAATTGTGCCATCTATCATTTTATTGACAATTTCAAGGGCGTTTTCATCAAGTTCTTCAAACACCACTTCCGGGGTATAGCGATCAGGAGAGAATGTTCGGAAGTCATAAATCTTTTCATCGCCATCGTAGCATTCCAATAAGCGTACATATAACGGCTTCCAGTTAACAAGAGCGGTTGTCGGTAGCTCATAGGCATAATATGGTACTACACCAAATATAGGGCCGATGCCCTCAATCCAATAATCGTAAAGTGTACAACCAGCACGAGGGCGATAAATTTTCACCATCGCTGCACGGCGAGTTTTTCCCCACAAAACAACTGTGCCTTTGCTCATTAAACTTATTGTATGATGCAGAGCATCGGTTAATGTCTTGTTTTCTTGTGGATTCACTTCGTAGGAATATAGGTATTTAATTTCATTTTCAAATGTGTCGTGATTAAAAAACTCCCATCGATTATAAACCACACCATTTTCTTCTACAAAAAATTGTTCATAATTATTACTCTCAACACGCTTAACTCTTTTTGCCAACACACCATCCATCTCAATTTCTTTATCAAAATACTCTGTGTGTGTGCTGTGGATGCTTCCCCACATTTGTTCACTTTCTGAGTGCCACATGTTTTGTTTAACCCATTTTTTCCCTTCAGTCAGCACGGGTCTAATTTCATCAGTCAGTGGCTCTGCAGGACCATCTGGTTCGGTTGGGGTATTTCTTTCGTTCCACTCGCTTACGAAACTGCCATCGGCCATTTTTGCCAAAATTTCATACGCATCTGCATCCGGCTCGTGGAACACCACTTCCGGCTTATAGCGTTCAGGCGAAAACTCACTGTGGTCATAAATTTTCTCATCACCATCATAACATTCTAATATTTTAACATACATCGGACGCCAATAGTATCTTGGTGTTGTGGGTAACCCCGGCTCGTAGAACCCTTTAGATCCAAACAATGGGCCAATACCTTCCACCCACAAGTCATAAACGTAGTGTTTCCCTATATCATCACGAGTCTCTTTAACGAGGACAGCACGACGAGTTTTACCCATAAGGACAATAGTGCCTTTGCTAATGATTTTAAACCCCGACATGTGGTCGGTAAACTGTTTGCCTTCCTGAGGATTTACTTCATAGGCATATAAAAAATCAGATTCTGTAGGCTGAGAATAGTCGTCCTCATTGGGCCATTTTTCCGAAACTATTCCATTCTCTTCTCTCTGTATGTAAAAAGATTCTTTATCTGTTGAATTAACGCACTTAATGATTTTTGCATTCACGCCGTTAACGGTGGTTTCTCCATAAAAATGGCAATCGATGATATCGTATCCATTTTTTTTAGTGTTAGCCCACATATACATGCAGGTCCACTTTTTACCGTCGGTTAGCACCGGGCGTATCTCATCGGTTAATGGTTCAGCTGGTGTTTCAGGAGTTTCAGGGTCGGTGTTTCCGCCCGGCTCATCTGAATCACATGCAGCAAAAGTAACTGCACACAGAGCCATGATCATAGCATAAAAACCAAATTTCAGTTTCATAGCTTTAGTTTTAATTATAATTATTCAACAATTAATCTCGAAGGAAAACAATAGAGCATTTCTGTCATACTCATAGGTATCGCCATAGGTGCGTTTTTCAAATCGACACCACTGCGGATTAGGCGTTTGCTCAATGTGTATGTTACTTCTTTTACAGTTTCATTTGCCGAAAGGGCAAGGTTTTTTCCAAGAGTAGGGATGCCAGGTTGGGATGGGTCCGGATAGGTGGCTACACCTTTAATTGATGAAATAATGAGTGAATCTGTATCAGATGCAGTAATTGCAAAATCCGATTCCGAAAATTTAAATGTGTGCGATACAGTTTCGGCATTAATCACACCGACCAAACACATAAGAATAAGACTAATGAAGAAATTCCTTTTCATGGCTCATTGTTTTGTGTGGTTTGACAAATATATTAATTAACCACAAATAAAGCAAATTGTAATTTTAATTTTAGAATAATTGCATTGTCATTTAATTATAAGGGAATCAATTACTGACATATTTCAATCCACCCTGAAAGTGTGTATTGCGCAGAGGGGAGCCTAATTTCAAAGTATCCTCTAGTGGAGAATAGATAGTTCAAAAATGATTCCTTGTCAGAAAAGATAGCAAGACAGTCCCCGTTATCGTTGTAAATTTCAAAGGACAAGATTTCGGCGACATCAATGTTAGATAAATAAATGTCATCATGGCCCATCGTACAAAAAACAATTGTAGGCCCAGTTCTGTGTAGCTCTTTAGGATCATCAATGCTAACAAGTGGGTCTTGCTCTGTTAAATTTAACGTTAGCTCAACGATTATGCTATCATCAGTTATAGCCATGGTAGATATAGCTGAAAAATGCATTAGAATTGCTACAAATAGGAATGATATTTGTTTCATTGGCGTTGTATTTGATTTTCGCAAATCTACAACGGCTCGTGGATTGATAGGCAATAATTTTGTTCAGTTTTTGTTTAGATTTGTTCAGTTTTTTCGTTTTCGAATAAAAATCGAACAAATTATTGAGCTTATAATAAGCGTATTATTTTATCGATTGTAGATATATCCATTTTTCTATCAAAAAACTTCGTGCCGAGAGTTTCTCTACGATAGGCTATGGTTGCTTTAGCTCTACCTACAAGTATTGATATGTTTGTGGGTTTTATTCCGCATTTTATCAGTAGCGCCATATGAAGATCGGATTTTTTTAGTTCGTCACCAACTAAAAGTTGCAAACGATACTTAAAGTCAGGCGAACTTTTAATCACAATATCTTCTATTTCACTCCAAAGTTTATGCTCTTCGGGGATTACTTGTTTCCCTTGTATGTATTGACTTATTGTTTTATAAACATCGGATTCTTCTATAGCTGCTGGCGTTTTTATGGATTTATTTTCATTAATTATCATCAAAAGTTCTTCGCCTAATTTTGTACGAAGAGTGTTAATATCTGCTTTTGATGAGATTGTAATATTGGTTGATTGCCCTTGATTAGGATTGCTTGAATTTCTTATGATTTGGCGCAACACACTCACATCATTTATCGCTTTTTGTAATTGAAGCTGCTGTGATTTGTTACGGTATTTAAGATATAAAGTCATAAGCATAAAAACAAACACTAAAAAAGAACAGCCATAAATCCATTTTTGCAAAGTGTCATTATTTTCTTCAGCTTTCAAACGCTCTCGTTCATGTATTTGGTAATTATAGTAAGAGTTTTGTATTAGTGCCGCTTGAGATTCATTCTTATTTAGGGAGTTTTCAAGAAGCCAACGATATTCAGTAACAATATAGTGTAGAGAGTCTTGAGAAATAAAATCGCGTAGTTTTGGAGATAATAGGGTTTGATATCCAGTGGCTTTATTATTAGAGTTGTTATTTTTAACTATTTCGGAAGCATAGAGAAACGCTGTGTCAAGTATGCCTGATTTTAAATAGATATGTGTAGCATAGGCTAATCCAAAGTTCTTATCAATATCGTGCAATTTTTTGATTGTTGGCCGAATTATTGTCAAAGCGGAGTCAATCTCATCATTGTAAAGTTTTGCGGCAGCAAGGTAAACATCGATTCTGGCCATGTCTGCAGGCTTGTGATTAATGGCAATTGGTTTGGCTTGCTTGAAAAGAGATTCTGCATCTGTGTATTTTTTTGCGTGTAGGTTTATTGCTCCGAGCAGTTGTAAATCATACATTAGATTTGTTGAATCAGATAAAATAGAATCAGTGATAATTGATTCTTGAATATAGGGAATTGCTTGTTCATACAACCTAAGTGTGTTTAATAGGTTTCCAGTTTGGCATAAAACAGCACCACGTAGTTTTTGATTCTCAGTATCAGCGGGAAGCATGTCAAGAGCATTTTGGTAGAAGTTTAAGGCTGTGGGATAGTCACCCAAATCGTTATTTACTCTGCCACAGTAGTACACCACCTCTGGAAGTCGTTCAGTGTTGTGAGATTGAAAGTAATCATAGGCTAAGCTGATAAGGCTATCAGATTTGTGGACGATATATGCTTTATCCATAGCCTTTACAGTCAAGAAGTGATGATAATTCTTGTCGGCCTCTGAAAGGGTGTCGCAATTAATGTCATTCAGCAAATTCAGTGCGCTGTCGGGGTTCTGATCTATGATGGTTTCAATTGAGTTTAAGGTTTCCCAATTGGCTGAGTGATTATTGCATGCCACTAAGCATGTTACTGTGCTGACTATTATAATTATGTGTTTTGCTACGAGTCTCATTTTCGTATTATCTATTAAAAATAACTATGTCTATCGTATATATCTCAAAAATACGAATAAATATCTGAATATCAAAGGATAAGATGATGTTTTTGAGTTAGATTGGTATATTTGTGTGCATTAGTCAGCGAGGGGATAAATATACTAAGGAAATTAAACAAACAAGGCGGTGAAACCGCTGGTCCACCGCCTTGAATGCGTAATATATAGGTTGTTATAGCTTCGGATTATTTCTTAGCTTTTTTGTTTTTCTTGCGAGCGTCAACCAAGTAAGCTACAGGTGATGCTACGAAGATTGATGAGAATGTACCGATGATTACACCGCAAATCATAGCGAATGTGAATGAACGGATAGCGTCACCACCAAGGATGAAGATGCAGATCAACACAAGGAGAGTTGATGCTGATGTCATGATTGTACGAGCCAATGTTGAGTTGATTGACTGGTTGATGGTAGCGAAGAAATCCTGCTTGGGATAGAGACCTACGTTCTCACGTACACGGTCAAATACCACCACGGTATCGTTGATCTGATAACCGATAACGGTCAAGATTGCTGCGATAAATGTCTGGTCGAGCTCCATTGCAAAGGGCAATACTCCGAACAACACTGAGTAGAGACCGATGATAGAGAATGCTGTGAATGCTACTGCTGCAAGTGCACCAACTGAGAATGCTACATTGTGGAATCGGATAAGAATGTAGAGGAACATTGCAATGAGTGAGAGCGCCACAGCTACTACTGCATCGGCACGCATATCGTCGGCCACTGTAGGACCTACTTTCTGTGAACTGATGATACCCTGAGTTTCGTCAGATGCAGCAAATTCTTCGATTGTCATATCTGCAGGATTGATGTCGCCGGTTTTAGCGAGTGCATCGTAAAGACGTGCAGTGATGATTGAATCTACATTTTGAGTATCGTCGTCGATGAGGTAGTTGGTAGAAACACGTACCTTTGTGGGGTCATCGATGTTGATTACAGAGGGTTTGTTGCCTTCGAATGAAGCAGCAAGCTCGTTCTGAAGGTTTACAGTATTTACAGGTTTTTCAAACTGGATTACATAGTTGTGACCACCTGAGAAGTCAATACCTGAGCTCAAACCGCGTACACCAAGGAATCCAACGAATACAAGGATTACTGCAGCAATGATGCTGAATGTAACTTTGCGTGCGCCTAGGAAGTTAATCTTAGTGTTGGCAAGCATGTTGCGTGAAATCTTGGTGTCGAATGTCAAGTTGCTGAATGCTTTTGTCTTGCCAAATGCGATGTACACCAAGCGAGTCAAGTAAACAGCAGTGAAGAATGAACATACGATACCGATGATGAGTGTGGTAGCGAACCCTTTGATGGGACCTGTACCGAACATCATCAAGATAACGCCGGTGATTACTGATGTCAAGTTAGAGTCAAAGATTGCTGAGAATGCGTTTGCGTAACCATCGGCAATAGCATTACGCATGTTTTTGCCTGCGCGCAATTCTTCTTTTGTACGTTCGTAGATGAGCACGTTGGCGTCAACTGCCATGCCGAGCGCGAGCACTATACCTGCGATACCTGAAAGTGTGAGCACTGCCTGGAATGAAGCAAGGATACCGAAGGTGAAGAAGATATTGAAGATCAAACCGAGGTTAGCAATCAAACCGGGGATGAATCCGTAAACAGCACACATGAAAATCATCAAGAATACAAGGGCAAACACGAATGAGAGAAGACCGTCGTGAATAGCCTGCTGACCCAATGAAGGACCGATTTTGGTTGAGCTGATGATGTTGATTTTGCCGGCCATCTTACCACTCTTGAGTACGTTAGCCAAGTCTTTGCCTTCGTCGGGTGTGAAATTGCCTGTGATTTGTGAATTGCCACCGGTGATTTGGTTCTGCACGTTAGGTGCTGAATACACATGGTCGTCAAGAACGATAGCAATGCGTTTGCCAATGTTCTGGCCTGTGATGCTTGACCAGCGGCTTGCTGCAGCGGGTGTCATTGACATTGAAACGTAAGTGCCACCTGCCTGTTTGTCGAAGTCCATTGTTGCGTTGCTAACAACGTCACCGGCAAGTACGGGTTCGCCACCATCTGTTTTCATTGAATAGAGGGTGTAGAGGTCGCCGATTTCTGAAGGAGTGGCTTTTGCGCTCCAAGCAAATTTCAAGTCATAGAGTTTGCCATCGGTCAATGCTGCGTTGAGCAATGAATCGATTGCGCCCATCTCTTTCTTGGTTGCGATGCCGAGCTCCATGCCGGCTGCGCTGCGCTGTACGAAGTGGCCGTACAAACCTAATGAGTCGCCATTTTCGCGTGCTGCATGGTCAATAGCGTCGAGCTCGGGGAGATATTCGTTTACAGGACGTTCAACGTAGAATTCCAAGTTGGCCGATGCTTTCAAGAGCTCTTCCATACGTTCGTGATCGGTAACGCCGGGGAGTTCCAAAAGAATCTGACCATCTTTTTCAAGCTCCTGGATGTTGGGTGAAACCACACCGAATGCGTCGATACGCTGGCGGAGTACGTTGGTTGAGCTTGATACACGGTCTTTGATTTCCTGTTTGAGTGTTGCTTCAATGTCACTTTTTGCAACACCGTCGAGCTGTTCGCGGTAAGTCGCTAAAAGATCCAATCCCTCTGCTTCGCTCTGCTGAACAAAAGCGTGAACATAGTCGCTGCTCTTTTCGGCTTTAACTACTGAGTCAGTGAGTGCAATAACTTTGTCGAGAGTTGCATTTGCACCTTCGCCGGCCATTGATTTCAATAGGTCGGGCACTGAAAGTTCGAGGGTTACGTTCATACCACCCTTGAGGTCAAGGCCCAAGCCGATGCTGAGTTTTTCAACTTGCTTGTAGGTGTAGCCCATCCACACGGGTTTGTTGGCAACTGAGTCAAAATAAGTTTTGTAGGCTTTGCGGTAAGCTTCGTCGCTCTGAGTCTTATCTCCTGATTTAGCAATTGCGTATTCTACTGCCTTGTCCTGGTGGTGGTTATTCACCAATGTGAACGACATGTAGAAAAGGCAAACCAAGATCAAGAAGATTGCCAATACTCCGGCAACAACACTTCCTAATTTTCCTTTTTGCATTGTGAGTTAATAAATGATATAGGTTAATATTATAAATTTCGCATTTTCAGCTTGCAAATATACAATTTTCTTTTCAAATCAGGGGTATAAATGTTGTATTTTTACGGCTTTGCAAGCTTTTATAGACCTTGTAAGGAGCTATTTTCTACACCTTTCAATGAATGATGTCATTTCCGGTAGATGTGACTCTACGCTTTCAAGTAATCTGATTTGATTGCGTGTGCGCACCAAATTGTGGTCGGGGTAGGCAATTTTGTAGTAGGTGTCGCCATTGAGATAGTCGGCAAAGAAGCGAACAGCTTGCATATAGGGGAAGAGCATGGCTGCATAGGGGAGGTTTGCTATCTCTATGTCGGTCAGGAATTTGCCTGCGCTGCTGAGGTAGCCTTCGGTGAATGCTCGGAAAATGTCCATGTTGAAGCTGACTTTGCTCAAATCGGGTTCATCTTCGGCTGCGGTGTTGGCGCCTGTACGTAGGAAATCGCCATAGTCGCTGAAGATATAAGAGGGCATCACTGTATCAAGGTCAATCACACATAGCACACGCCCTTGGCGGTCAAACATCATATTGTTCACTTTGGTGTCGCAGTGGCAGATGCGTTTGGGTAGAACCCCTTGGCGGTGAAGCTGTTCGGCGCGACACATATCGTCGGCGCGACGAAGAAGATCGTTAACAATGTCGCTAACGCTTTCAAGGCGACCGGCGGCATTGGCGTCAATGGCTTCGCGTAGCTGCTGCAAGCGGAATTCCATGTTGTGGAAGTTGGGGATTGTTTCGGTCAATTCTTCAGGTATGTCCACGAGCATTGACTGGAATTCGCCAAATGCTTCTCCTGCAAAGCGAGAATATTCAGGGGTGACAGCGTCGAATGTGTCGGCTTCGGGAATGAATATCATCACTCGCCAATAGCTCTCGCCATCAAAGAAATAAGTTTTATCGGCGTTGTTGCACAAGGGGATGAAGGTGAGCACTCGGCGGTTGATGTCGTCGATACCTTCGGATTCTAATTTGCGGCGTATGTGTCCGGTTACGGCCGAAATGTTGCGTTGCAATCCTTCAACATCGGTGAAGATGTGGTGGTTGATGTGTTGAAGCACATAGTCGGGGGCTTCTGCTTCTTGGGTTTTAACGATGTAAGTGTCATTGATTAAGCCGTTCCCTAAAGGCTTGATTTCAATCGTAGTGCCTGTGATAGCAAATTGCGACACTATGTTGTTTAGCTTTTCCATGATATATTTTTATTCAAGTCCGTATTCTTTGATTTTGCGATAGAGTGTTCGCTCTGAAATGTTTAGTTCGCGAGCTGTGGCTTTGCGCCGTCCGCCATTCTTTTCGAGGGAGCGGCGTATGGTTTCGCGCTCGGTGTCCTCAAGTGTTTTCACTGACTGCCGGCTGTCGGTGAGGTCAATGATTTCATGGTCAACCTCCTGTGGGGGGATTGACGTTCTGGGGAGAAATTTGTCGGTCGTGCTGTCGCTCATCCTAACCAATGAGCGTGGCACGACGGCTGTGGTTGTAACCGACTGTCGCTCTCCGCGTCGGTCTGCGGCTTCCGACCGCAATTCATCTATTTCGCGCTGCAGGCGGAAAATCATGTTGAACAGGATTTCGCGTTCTTGCTCATAGGAGTGGGAGTGTGTGGAAGCCGATGTCACGGTCGGTGTGTAGACCATGGCATGGTCGGGGAGGTAGGAGCGCACCACATCCGATGGAATTTCCTCGCCGGAATTGAAGAGTGCAAGCTGCTCCACAATGTTTTTCAACTGACGCACGTTGCCGGGCCAGCGATAATGCAGTAGGTCGGCGCGTGCCTCCTCTGAAAATGAGATTGTGGGCATTGAGTAGCGCTCCGAAAAATCGCGGGCAAATTTTCGTGTCAGTAGTAGAATGTCGTTTCCACGTTCACGCAATGGAGGCACATGGATTTGCACTGTTGACAGACGGTAGAAAAGATCTTCGCGAAAGCGCCCCTCTTCCACAGCTCGTAGCATATCTACGTTTGTGGCTGCAACCACTCGGATATTGGTTTTTTGCACTGTTGATGAACCTACTTTTAGGAATTCGCCACTTTCAAGCACTCTAAGCAGTCGGGCCTGAGTGGTCAAAGGCAATTCGGCCACTTCGTCAAGGAAGATAGTGCCGCCGTCGGCTTCTTCAAAGTAGCCTTTACGTGCTGAAACGGCTCCGGTAAACGACCCTTTTTCGTGACCAAATAGCTCAGAGTCAATGGTGCCTTCAGGAATAGCTCCGCAGTTTACGGCTATGTAGCGATTGTGTTTTCGGGGGCTGAACGCATGGATTATCTGTGGGAAAAACTCCTTTCCCGAGCCGCTTTCACCGGTGACGAGCACCGACAAGTCAATCGGAGCCACTTGTATGGCGCGTTGCACGGCTGCCATCAAGGCAGGTGCATTGCCAACAATGCCAAAACGCATTTTGGCTTGTTGAACTTCGGGTGAGATTTCGTTGAGGTTCAGTTGCATATCAAAAAGTCAAATTCAAGAGATGATTTTCCAAGGCGCTGAGCTAGTTGTCAATTCTCCGCGAATTGATGTTTGCAAAAGTGTTTTTACTTCGTCAACCGCAAGTCCGGAGCCGAAAAGATGCATCATTTTGGTGAGTGCTGCTTCGGTGGTGATGTCATAACCTGAGGTTACGCCTGCGGCTGCCAAGGCATCGCCGGATGCATAGCGTCGCATTACAGAGCCGTTGACACACTGGGTCACATTCAGCACAATGATTCCGCGACACACCGCTTGATGTATTGCCGAGGTAAACCATTCGGCTGTCGGCGCATTGCCGGCGCCGTAGGTCTTAAGGACAATGCCCTTGATCCCCGGGGTGGCAAGCTGGTGGCGGAGTGTTCGGGCATCTAAGCCCGGGAAGAGGTCGATGACCATCACTGAGGTGTCGAGCGAGTAGTGCACTTTCAGTGGCTCAAACTACGTTTTGTGGCGATATAGAGCCTCCTCGTGAAAGTTTATACCCAGGCCTATTGTTGCCAATTCGGGATAGTTGTGGCTTCGGAAGGCGTTGAAGTTGTCGGCACTACGCTTTGTGGCACGGTTGCCACGCCAAAGGTAGTTTTCAAACAGGATTGCCACTTCCTGCACCATAGGCTCTCCGCTAGGAGTTACGGCAGCGGCAATCTGAACGGCTGTAATCAGGTTTTCTTCGCCATCCGTACGCACCTCACCTATTGGGAGCTGCGAGCCGGTGATTATCACCGGTTTGCGCAGGTTTTCCAGCATGAATGATAGCGCCGAGGAGGTGTAGGCCATGGTGTCTGTGCCATGAAGCACCACAAATCCATCATAGCTATCGTAATTGCTCTCTATGGCTCGTGCAATGTCGATCCAGTGGGCCGGTGACATATCGCTTGAGTCAAGAGGCGGATCGAAGGAGATATTGTCAATGACGTAGTTAAGCATTTTGATTTTTGGCACATTGTCAATTAAATGTGTGAAATCAAAAGGCTCAAGAGATTTGGTTTCGGGATTCTCAATCATCCCGATTGTTCCGCCTGTGTAGATTAGCAATATGCGTGGCTGCTTCGATGCCATAGGAGTAAGAGGTTTATTGAGAGAGTTATTTCACCTGAGCGCCGGGGACAACGGGAGCTGTCGGACCAATGACTACCAACGAGCCGTCGGCATTTTCAGCCGAAAGAATCATGCCTTGTGAGGGGATTCCCTTGAGCTTGCGCACCGGGAGGTTGGCAATGAAACACACTTGCTTGCCTATCAAATCTTCGGGGCTATAGTGTTTTGCAATGCCTGAAACTATGGTGCGGCGCTCCATGCCGTCGTCAATGAGGAATTTAAGCAGCTTGTCGGCCTTGGGTACTTTTTCGCATTCCACCACTGTGCCAACACGGATGTCGGCCTTCATAAAGGTGTCGAAATCCACATCGGGGGCTTGTGGTGCAGCCTTGAAGTTCTTTATGCGGTTTTCCTCTTTTATGCGGCTGAGACGGTCGAGTTGGGCCTGAATTGCTGAGTCTTCAATCTTTTCAAAGAGCAATTGTGGTGTTTCAAGACCGGTGCCGGCTGCAATGAGGTCGGTTTTGCCAAGGTTTTCCCATGCGAGGCTCTCCATGCCAAGCATTTTCTGTAACTTTTCAGCAGAGAAGGGGAGGAATGGTTCGAAAGCAACCGCGAGGTTGGCGCAAATCTGAAGAGCAGTGTTGAGGATTGTGGCAGTGCGATCCATGTCGGATTTTGCCACTTTCCAGGGCTCTGTTTCTTGGAGATATTTATTGCCAAGACGAGCTATTTCCATGGCATCTTTCAGGGCTTCGCGGAAGTGGAATGTTTCAAGATTATTTTCAAGAGATTCTTTCACGCGGCTCATGGCTTCAAATACCTCGGTGTCAATGGGCTGAAGTTCTTCGGCTGCAGGGACTTTCCCTTCGAAATATTTGTGTGTCAACACCATTGCGCGGTTGACAAAGTTGCCAAAGATGGCAACGAGCTCGTTGTTGTTGCGAGCTTGGAAGTCGGCCCATGTAAAGTCGTTGTCCTTAGTTTCAGGCGCATTTGCTGTCAATACATAGCGCAACACATCCTGCTTGCCGGGGAAGTCAACCAAATATTCGTGGAGCCACACAGCCCAGTTACGTGATGTCGAAATCTTGTCGCCTTCAAGGTTGAGGAATTCATTGGCCGGCACATTGTCGGGTAATTGATAATTGTCACCGTAGGCCATCAACATGGCGGGGAACACAATGCAGTGGAACACGATGTTGTCCTTGCCGATAAAGTTGATGATGCGTGTTTCGGGATCTTTCCAATATGTTTCCCATGTGTCGGGGAGAAGTTCTTTAGTGTTTGAGATATAGCCGATTGGCGCATCAAACCACACATATAAGACCTTCCCTTCAGCGCCTTCCACAGGCACGGGAACCCCCCATTTCAAGTCGCGGCTCACAGCGCGTGGTTGCAAACCCAAGTCGAGCCATGATTTGCACTGGCCATACACGTTGGTTTTCCATTCTTTATGTCCGTCGAGAATCCAAGAGCGCAAGTCATTTTCCCATTTATTGAGTGGAAGATACCAGTGGCTTGTTGAGCGCATGGTCACAGGTGCTGATGTCAATCGAGAGTGTGGATTGATGAGGTCTGTGGCATTGAGTGATGTGCCGCAAGCCTCGCACTGGTCGCCATAGGCGCGGTCGCTGCCGCAGTGGGGGCAAGTGCCCATCACATAGCGGTCGGCAAGGAATTCGCCGGCTTGCTCGTCGTAGGGCTGCATTGATGTTTGCTCTTCAAAGCGGTCAGTGTCATAGAGACGACGGAAAAATTCGCTCGCCGTTTTATGGTGTATCTCCGATGTGGTTCGTGAATAGATGTCAAACGAGATTCCGAGCCCGGCCATTGCATTCTTAATGATATTGTGATAGCGGTCAACAATATCTTGCGGGGTGACACCCTCTTCGCGGGCCTTGATGGTGATAGGCACACCATGTTCGTCGCTGCCGCCAATCATCACCACGTCGCGACCTTGAGCGCGAAGATAGCGAGCATAAATGTCGGCCGGAACATAAACACCAGCAAGGTGGCCTATATGTACTGGACCATTAGCATAGGGTAGAGCTGTGGTTATGAGTGTGCGTTTGAAATTCTTTTCCATTGTGTATAACAAGTTACGGATATATATTAAAACGCAAATTTACACAATTTTTTCATAAGAAACACTGCCAACAATCTTCAACCCTCACATTTTGCATTAAAAACAGCAATTTCAAAAGGAAGAGTGTCCATAAACCAGTCGAAATCGCCTTGGAGCTGGCGCTCTTGTATGATACGATACTTTTCAAACTCCTTTTCTGCATGTTCTTTTGCTTGTTCGGCAGACACTTGTCCTGTCGGTTGTTGAACTTCGTTTCCGCCCGCCGACAGCCATTTCTTTATGCATTTTGCCATATTCGCTACGCATGGGATCCAGGGTACAAACTGTACACTGGTTCAATTTAAGCATTGCGTCACGCTATAATTGAGATGTGAGTGTGGTCGGGGGTAAAGAATTTGCAGCTGTCCCTTCGGCGAAGCAAGATTGTGGAATGGTTAGGGTGTAAAAAAAAAGACTGAGCCGAGATTGTCTCGGCTCAGTCTTTATTGAGATTAAATCGAGGATTATTCTTGAGGGTTGTTGTTGCGTGGAGCGCGACGGGGACCGCGATCGCCGCCACGGCGCTGGTCGCCACCTTCACGACGAGGTGCGCGTGGAGCGCGTTCACGTTCTACATAGCCTTCGGGTTTGGGCTGAAGCGCACGCATTGACAAGCGGTATTTGCCAGTTTTCTTGTCGATTTCAATGAGCTTCACTTCCACTTCGTCGCCCTCTTTCAAGCCTGCGGCTTCCATGTTGGCGAGGCGTTCCCATGAAATTTCTGAGATGTGGAGAAGGCCATCGCGCCCCTGCATGAATTCAACGAATGCACCAAAGTCGAGGATTGAGCGCACTTTGCCGGTGTAGGTTTTGCCCTCTTCGGGGAGTGCTACAATGGCGTTAATCATGCTGAGTGCTTTGTCGATAGAAGCCTTGTTGGCAGCTGCAACTTCGATGTAACCGCCTTCTTCAATTTCGTCGATAGAAACAGTAGCACCGCTCTCTTCCTGGATACCCTGGATGATTTTTCCGCCCGGGCCGATAACTGCACCAATCAATTCTTTGGGGATTACCATAGTGACGATGCGCGGAACATGGGGTTTATAGTCTTCGCGAGCAGCAGGGATGGTTTCGTTGATTTTGCCGAGGATGTGGAGACGACCTTCGCGAGCCTGGTTGAGCGCTTTTTCAAGGATTTCGTAAGAGAGACCATCGCATTTGATGTCCATCTGAGTGGCTGTGATACCATTTGTTGTGCCGGTCACCTTGAAGTCCATGTCGCCGAGGTGGTCTTCGTCGCCGAGAATGTCGGAGAGCACTGCCCAACGTCCTGTTTTTGAGTCAGAGATAAGGCCCATAGCGATACCGCTGACGGGGCGTTTCATCTGCACACCGGCGTCGAGCAATGCGAGAGTGCCGGCGCAAACAGTGGCCATAGATGAAGAACCGTTAGATTCCAAAATGTCGCTGACAATGCGGCACACATAGGGGAAATCATCGGGCAACATACGTTTGAGCGCACGATGAGCAAGGTTGCCGTGGCCGATTTCGCGACGGCCTACACCGCGAGTGGGGTTGGGTTCGCCTGTTGAGAAGGGGGGGAAGTTGTAGTGTAGGAGGAAGCGTTCACGACCTTGGTTGATTACGTCGTCAACAATCTTTTCGTCGAGTTTTGTTCCGAGAGTTACTGTAGAGAGCGATTGTGTTTCGCCACGAGTGAACACTGCTGAACCGTGGGGGCCAGGAATATAGTCCACTTCAGCCCAGATGGGGCGAATTTCAGTGGTTTTGCGGCCGTCGAGGCGAATACCTTCGTCGAGCACGCAGTTGCGCATAGCTTCTTTCTCTACATCGTGGTAGTAGCGCTTAACGAGGGGTGTTTTTTCGTCGCGTTCCTCTTCGGGAATTGTTTCGAGATATTCATTGCAGATGGCAGCGAATGATTCGGCACGCCAATGCTTGTCGGCGCATCCGGCTTTAGCCACTGCATAGGCTTTGTCGTAGCATTTTTCGTGAACGTCGGCGCGTAGGGCTTCGTCGTTCACTTCGTGGCAGTATTCGCGCTTAACAGTTGAACCTACAGCTTCGGCAAATTCAATCTGAGCCTGGCACTGCACTTTGATTGCATCGTGAGCGGCTTTGAGGGCTGCAAGGAGGTCGGCTTCAGAAACTTCGTTCATTTCGCCTTCCACCATCATGATGTTGTCATAAGTGGCGCCAACCATGAGCTCCATATCGGCATTTTCGAGCTGTTCGTAGGTGGGGTTGATAACGAACTCTCCATTAACGCGAGCCACACGCACTTCAGAGATAGGACCATTGAAGGGGATGTCGCTAACGGCGATAGCAGCCGATGCAGCAAGGCCTGCGAGAGCGTCGGGGATGTCAACACCGTCGGTTGAATAGAGGGTGATGTTGACAAAAGTGTCAGCGTGATAGTTGTCGGGGAAGAGGGGACGCAACACGCGGTCAACAAGGCGAGCAGTCAGAATTTCATAGTCTGAAGCACGACCTTCGCGTTTGAGGAATCCACCGGGGAAACGCCCGATTGAAGAGAATTTTTCTTTGTACTCTACTTGTAGGGGCATAAAGTCAACCCCTTCGCCGGCCTCTTTGGCCGATACAACAGTTGCCAAAAGCATTGTGTTGCCCATGCGCAACTCTACCGCTCCATCGGCTTGCTTGGCGAGTTTGCCTGTCTCAAGAGTAATCTTGCGACCGTCGGGCAGCTCGATGGTTTTTTTAATTGGGTTCAGCATAAAATTTATATGAATTTTTCTTTGGAATTTTTTTCTGCATAAAAAATCACGCAAAGTTAGTATTAAATCTTGGATTTTCACAATTTTAGCGTGAGTTTTTGTAATTTTGCACTGGTTGAAAGTTTTAAATGTCTTTGAGATTATGCATTTTTTTGGATATGAAATAAGTAAAAGTGAGCGCAAGAAGTATCCCTACAAAGTGGGCCTTGCGCTGAGTGGTGGCGGTGCGCGTGGTTTTGCTCATGCCGGCGCCATCCAAGCAATGCTTGAAGTGGGGCTGAAGCCCGATATTGTGTGTGGGGTGAGCGCGGGTTCTGTTGTTGCGGTGATGTATGCTGCCGGAATAGAGCCGCGTGAAATGCTCAATCTGTTTGCATCACTGAAGTTCAGCGATTTGGCAAGTTGGACGGTGCCAACGGGCGGGCTGTTTCGAATGGATAAGTTTAAGGATTTTATTGATAAAGCCATCCCTTATAAACGAATTGAACAGTTGCCTCTGCCCACAGTGGTTTGTGCCACAGATTTCGATGCCGGACGCAAAGTGGCTTTCCGCGAGGGTGATATAGTGGATTGTGTGGCGGCATCTTGCTGTATACCTGTGGCTTTCAAGCCGGTGGAGATTGATGGTGTGCGCTATGTGGATGGCGGCGTTCTGGCCAATCTTCCTGCATGGGCGCTGCGCGATCAGTGTCAATTTTTGGTAGGGATTAACTGTTCTCCATTGAACTCTGATGAGCCGGGCGACAGCATTCTTTCAGTGGCGCTTCGCTCCTATGAATTGATGGCAAAAAACAATGCTACTTACGATATGGAGATGTGTGACATGGTGGTGAGCATTGATGATATAGCCGATCATAAAGTGTTTGACCTCAATGGTATAAACAAAGTGTTTGACCACGGCTACGAAGCTATGATGCGCTATTTTGCCTCCAAGGGAGTCACTCCACGTCCATAATGCTTGAAAAATAAAACATGAAAGGGGCTTCTTTGAGGAAGTCCCTTTCGTGTTATTGTGTTATAGGAGGGGAATTAGTCGTTTTCGGGGCGGAGTTGGCGTACAGTGGCGCCTGCTTGCCATAGTTCGCTTTCGCGCATCTGGTGAAGTTCTTCGTTGAGGCGTTCGCGGTAGTCAGGCTGTGAATTTGAATCGATAGATCGCTGAGCTTCTGTGCCATCTTCAACACTCTTGTATAGGCGTTCGAGCACCGGCTTGACAGCATCGTGGAATGGAGTCATCCAGTCGAGCGCACCACGCTGAGCAGTGGTAGAGCAGTTGGCATACATCCAGTCCATACCCTTAGCTGAGAATAGCGGCATGAGTGACTGTGTGAGTTCTTCGACAGTTTCATTGAACGCTTCTGATGGGGTGTGTCCATGCTCGCGGAGTACTTCATATTGTGCGGCAAAAAGTCCCTGGATAGCACCCATCAAAGAGCCACGCTCGCCGGTGAGGTCGCTGATGGCTTCGCGGCGGAATGTGGTTTCAAAAAGGTAGCCTGAGCCAACACCGATGCCCAAAGCTATTGTGCGGTCAAGAGCCTTGCCGGTTGCGTCTTGTTCAACAGCGTAGCTTGAGTTTACACCGCGATTTTCCAAGAACATGCTGCGAAGTGATGCACCAGAGCCTTTGGGGGCCACCATGATAACATCAACATCGGCCGGAGGGACAACGCCTGTGCGCTCGGGCCACGCAATGGCAAATCCGTGAGAGAAATAAAGTGCTTTGCCTGCTGTCAAGTGGGGCTTGATTGTGGGCCACACAGAAAGTACGGCAGCATCACTGAGCAAGCACATGATAATGGTGCCGCGCTGAGCTGCTTCTTCGATTGAGAAGAGAGTTTCGCCGGGTACCCATCCGTCGGTAACAGCTTTGTCGTAGGTTTTGCCGGGGCGCTGACCAACGATTACATTGAATCCGTTATCACGTAGGTTGAGGCTCTGTCCGGGGCCTTGAACGCCGTAGCCAAGCACTGCGATGGTTTCATCTTTTAGTGTTTCGAGGGCTTTTTCTAATGGGAATTCGCGGCGAGTAACCACAGTTTCTTCAACGCCGCCAAAATTTAGTTTTGCCATATTGTTTATGTTTGTTCTGATTATTAATTTTCTACTGGTTGCTGTTTCTGTCTAAGTGCCAAATATTCGTCAATAGCTTCGTGGGTTGAACGAGTGATAGCCACACGTCCACTACGCATAAACTGCTTTAAGTCATAGCGTTTTAGCTCGTGAAATAGAGCTTCGGTTTCGTCGTAATGGCCAGTCTTTTCTATTACGGTATATACCGGTGTGATGTCGAGTATTCGGGCTCCATGACGGCGAATGATGGTTTCTACTTGATTGTGTTCAAGCATGTTTTGTGTGGCCACTTTGTAAAGCGCTACTTCTTGATACACAATGTCACTATCCTCGAAATAAAACGCTTTGATGACATCAATACGTTTTTCAATTTGCTTAATCACCTTGTCCATCATTTCGGGATTGCTATGGCATGTGATGGCAATTTTGTGAACTCCCGGTGTTGAACATGCACTAGCACAGATGCTTTCAATGTTGAGGCATCGACGAGTGAAGATGATAGAAAGCTGATTGAGCAATCCTACGTGGTTTTCAGAAAATACCACTATTGTATAGAGTGTTGATTTGGTGTTCATAGGTGATAAACATCTTTGGGGTTGAGCATGATATAGTCAACCGGTTTGCCTACAGGTGTCATGGGGAATACCATGTCGGTTTCGCGGATATTGACATTGAGGATGTAAGGACCGTCTGTGGCAAACATGCGAGCAATAGCTCCATCAAGATCTTTGCGTGTAGCCACATTTTCGGCGGGTATACCATAGGCTGCTGCAAGTGCTTTGAAGTCGGGGTTAAGCATGGGGGTTTGAGAGAAACGCCCCCCGCAGAATAAATCTTGCCATTGGCGCACATTGCCAAGGAAGTCATTGTTGAGGATGATTACTTTCACACCTGTGCCATACTGCATTATAGTGCCAAATTCTTGAATGGTCATCTGTATGCCACCATCGCCTACAAATAGACACACATCTCTTTCGGGTGTCCCCATTTTTGCACCTATGGCAGCCGGCAGACCGAATCCCATTGTGCCCAAGCCACCGGAGGTGACAATGCTTCGCGGAGCAGTGAAACGGAAGTAGCGTGATGATAGCATCTGGTTCTGGCCTACGTCGGTGACTAGGATCGCACCGGGTTTTGCGGCAAGAGAGACTTTCAGTGCCACCTCTCCCATTCGAGCCGGTTCATTGGGGTTGACACCTGAAGTGGCATCGCGGCTCACAAGACGCTGTTCGGCTCGATTATGGATGTCAAATGATTCGCTCCATTCAGTGTGTGAAGTGGGTTTGACCAACGGTAAGAGTGCATTGAGAGCCATTCGAGCATCGGCATGAACAGTGGCTGTGGCACGAATATTTTTGTTGAATTCCGAGCGGTCGATGTCTATGTGTAGGATTTCGGCCATTGGCGCGTATTTTTCAACAACACCGGTCACTCGGTCGTCGAAACGCATGCCGATGGCGATTATCAAGTCGGCGCGATTGGTGTTTACATTTGGTCCAATGTTGCCGTGCATTCCGAGCATTCCTTTGAATAGAGGATGGTCAGTGGGCATAGAGGAGAGTCCCAAAAGAGTAGCTGCAACAGGAATCCCTGCTTTTTCAGCCAAAGCGGTGAGCTCATTTTCAGCTTCAGAAATAGTGATGCCCTGACCCGCTAAAATCATTGGGCGGTTGGCACGATTTATCATCTCAGCCGCACGTTCTATCTCTTGTTGGTTGATTTCCGGTGTGGGGATATAGGAGCGGATAAAGTGGCATGGAGTGTAGCTGTCGTCGGTCAGCCCGATTTGAGCATCTTTAGTCAAGTCAAGAACCACCGGCCCCGGTCGGCCTGTGGTGGCGATATGAAATGCGCGAGCCAATGCCGGAGCTACGTCATCGGGACGTCGGATCTGATAGCTCCATTTTGCAATTGGTTGAGTGATACCCATCACGTCGGTTTCTTGGAATGCGTCAGTGCCGAGCATGTTTGAGGGGGCTTGACCTGTGATAACCACTAATGGGGTTGAGTCCATCATTGCATCGCTCAAGCCGGTGATAAGGTTGGTGGCGCCGGGCCCTGATGTGGCAATAACCACTCCTGGGCGGTGTGACACTCGCGCGTAGCCTTGTGCAGCATGAATTGCCCCTTGTTCATGTCGGGCCAACACGTTGGTCAGCCTGTCGGTGTAGTCATAAAGGCGGTCAAAAACCGGAATGATGTATCCTCCAGGGTAACCAAAAATGCGATCCACATTTTCGGCTATCAATCCACGGATGAGGGCTTCTGCTCCTGTTATTTTGTTGGACATTTATTTACTTTTCTTGATGATTGGGTTTATATGATTCTCACGCCCCCCTTGTCGGCCGATGCAACAGTGGCAGCATAGGCGCGTAGGGCTCGTGAAACTTCTCTTTGTCGGTTTCGCGGGGTGAATGCTTCTTTTCCGCGCAGCTCCTCTTCAGCTCTTCTTTGAGTCAACTCTGTATCGGTGACTTCAATATTGATGCTGCGATTGGGGATGTCGATGCTGATGATGTCGCCATCTTGCACCAAGGCAATGTTGCCACCGGCTGCGGCTTCCGGGGAGATATGTCCGATTGACAATCCTGATGTGCCACCGGAGAAACGGCCATCGGTGATTAGTGCACACTGTTCGCCCAAATGCTTGCTTTTGAGGTAGCTTGTGGGATAGAGCATTTCTTGCATTCCCGGTCCTCCGCGCGGACCTTCATAGGTGATGACCACCACATCGCCGGCCTTAATTTGGTCGCGTAAAATTGCATCAACAGCTTGGTCTTGAGATTCAAAGACTCTTGCCGGTCCGCGGAAGGTGAGTATAGAACTGTCAACACCTGCGGTCTTGACCACACAGCCATCAGGAGCTATATTTCCACGAAGAACAGCTAAGCCACCATCGGCCGAATAGCAATGGGCTGTGTCGCGTATGCACCCCTCTGAACGGTCTGTGTCCAGGGTGGGATAAGTGGCCGATTGTGAGCCCATGCGTTGCGAAGTTCTTCTGCCGGGTGCGCTGAGCCAAAGGGCTGCGGCTTCGGCAGTGTAATTGTTGCCACCAATGGCATATTGATTGATGGCTTGCTGCAATGTGAGTCTGTCGGCGCGAGTAACTGATGTGTCAATCAAATTAGCATCGGCAAGTTCCTTCATAATTGAGAGGATTCCTCCGGCGCGGTTCACATCCTCGATGTGGAATGTGGAGTTTGGAGCTACTTTGCATAGCACCGGAGTTTGGCGCGAGAGGCGGTCGATGTCGTCGAGGTTAAAGTCGGTTTCAGCTTCGTGGGCCACAGCCAAAAGGTGGAGCACGGTGTTTGATGAGCCACCCATAGCGATGTCGAGTGTCATTGCATTGAGCATGGCTTGGCGCGAGGCAATGGTGCGAGGAAGAACATTCATGTCGCCGTCGCGATAATGCGCCATAGTATTTTCAACAATTTGTCGGGCAGCACGTTTGAGCAATTCGGTGCGTTTGGTGTGGGTTGCCACTATGGTGCCGTTGCCGGGGAGTGAGAGCCCGAGAGCCTCTGTGAGGGAGTTCATAGAGTTGGCTGTGAACATTCCGGAGCAAGAGCCACAAGTGGGGCAGCCTTTTAGCTCCATCTCTGAGAGGGTGGCATCGGAAACAGAGTCATCGGCCGCTGCAACCATGACATTTACAAGGTCAACAGCTTTTCCATCAACAATGCCGGCCTCCATCGGCCCGCCGCTGACGAATATACAGGGGATATTGAGCCGCATGGCAGCAAGGAGCATTCCCGGGGTGACTTTGTCGCAGTTGGAGATGCACACCATTGCATCGGCGCGGTGGGCATTGACCATATATTCCACGGAGTCGGCAATCACTTCGCGCGAGGGGAGAGAATAGAGCATTCCATCGTGTCCCATTGCAATGCCATCGTCAATAGCAATGGTGTTGAACTCAGCAGCAAAGCAACCTAAGCGCTCAATTTCGGCTTTGACTATCTGTCCGGCCTCATGAAGATGTGTGTGGCCGGGAACAAATTGGGTGAACGAGTTGGCAATGGCTATAATCGGCTTGCCAAATTGTTCTTGCTTCATGCCGTTGGCACGCCAAAGAGCTCTCGCTCCGGCCATGCGCCGTCCGCCTGTCGACAAATCGCTTCGAAGAGGCAGTTTGTATAATTGTCGATTCATTATTGCTACCTTAGAAAATTGTAAAATTCACACCCCAAAGGGGAAGTAAGGTTGCAAAATTAGCATAATGCACACAAAAAACAAACAAAAGTTCACAAAATCATGTTAATTAGTGGCAAATGGTTTGTTTTCTCCCGGGGGTGGGTTATTGTGATTACCACAAAAAAATGTATATTTGCAAAATGGGCGCTTTTGCCTCATAATCTGAAAAAATAATAAACCTCAAGATAATATTCACATGATTAAACGTTTTCTAAAATCGCTGCATCCTTGCGGGTGGATGATGTTTCTCCTGATGGTTGCTGTGGCTTCGAGTTCTGCAAAGGCCGAAGGTGGGCCGGTTAGCGGCAAGACCTACCAGATTGTCCATTTGTCGACCGGAAAGGTGATAACAAATGGCGATGTAGGTGTGCATGACACCTATTTGAACTTGGCTGATGCTTCTCCGGTGACGCCGGGGCAAGAGTGGACGTTCCACAAAGTAGATGCATCAACCCCGGTTTTTGTGCTTTACAATCATAATTATGACCAGGTAGCCGATATGGCCATGACGGCTGCAATCCCCGGCCGACTCTTGCAGTGGGAGGCTACTTGCTCCGACAATCAAAAATTCTATGTCAAGGAGGTTGAAGGGCGTTCGGGTGTGGTGCAGCTTTTGAGCAATGCCGATAATAGCAAAGTGGTAACAGTTCAGGCTGATGGCTCAATGTATATGCGCACAAATCTAAGTAGCGAGGAAACCTACTTTAAGTTGGTTGATTTAAATAAAGATTATTCCACACCCTTCTTGGTTGTGAATGGCTACTATAAAATTAAAAGCTACAACACCAGCAAGACGCTCAGCAATCGCGGTAATGTGAATAATGATGCCTTGATTTATGCTGATGAGTGTAGCGATGATGAATATGAGTATTGCACTTGGCAGTTGCGCCGAGAAAGTGATGGGGTGGAGTATTTCCAACTATTCAATCCCTATGCAAAGAAAGCTCTCGACATGGCTTTGGGTAATCAGTTGCGCCCGTTGCAATGGACCTCTGAATTTACCAATGAGAATCAACAAGTTTATATTGAGGCTGTTGAGGGGATGCCCGGAGTTTATCAGCTAAAGGGCAAAACCGGTAGCGGCACTCAGACCTATTATCTGACAGTGAACGGTAATTCAACAGCTATGTCTCAGTCGGCAACTGCCAATAATAGCTACTTTGTTTTTGAAAACATTGAGCCTGATGTTATGCCCGAAGCGCGAATTTGGGAAGATGAAACCGTGTTTGACATAAACAAAGAGCCGGGCCATGCGTGGTATATCCCCTACACATCTACTCAGGCCATGCGCAATGATGCTCGTTATCAATTGCCTTGGTTGGATGCTGAGGGCGCTGAGATGTTGAGCCTCAATGGGGTGTGGCGTCTGAACTATGTTGATGCACCCGAAAAGCGTCCAGGCAAGAGTGATTTCTATGGTGACGATGTTGATGTTTCTAAGTGGGACACTATCAGCGTGCCATCTTGCTTGGAAATGAAGGGTTATGGAGTGCCGCTCTACATCAATGTTGACTATGCGTTCTCAGATTCGCCCCCATATATTGTGATGAAAAACGGGCTGACCAATTCTGTGGCATCATATCGCCGCGACTTTGAACTGCCCGCCGCATGGGGCGAAAAGCAGGTGTTTCTCCATTTTGATGGCATCTATAGTGCGGCCTTTGTGTGGGTTAATGGCAATTATGTCGGTTACACTCAGGGTGCAAACAATGATGCTGAATTTGATGTGACAGCCTATGTGCGTGAAGGATCGAATAATGTCAGCGTGCAGGTGTTCCGTTGGAGCGACGGCTCTTATCTTGAAGGGCAGGATATGTGGCACATGAGTGGTATTCATAGAGATGTTTATCTCTTTGCAACTCCCAAAACATTTGTTCGCGACCATTATATCACCAGCTCACTGAATGAGGCCGACGGCTATAAGAGCGGCACTCTCAATGTGGAGTTGACAATGAATAATAGCGATTTGGCTGCGGCTCAAAAAACTGTTGATGTGGCATTGCTATCCCCCGAGGGAGCTGAATTGGCACGTCAAACTGTGGCCTTCAGCTTTGCTGCCGGCGAGGAAGAGAAGGTGGGTAATGCCAGCTTCAATCTGAGCAATCTGCAACTTTGGTCGGCAGAAACTCCGATTCTCTACACTGTAGAGGTGGCTCAGAAAAATGCCGAAGGAGTTGAAGAACATGTGTTCTCAACCAAATATGGTTTCCGCCATGTGGAGATTAAAAACAGCTTAGTGTATGTCAATGGTCAGAAGGTGTTCTTCAAAGGGGCCAACTTGCAAGATACACACCCTGTTCATGGTCGCACAGTGGATGTCTCCACAATGCTGAAAGATGTGATGCTGTTCAAACAGTCAAATATGAACACAGTTCGTACAAGCCACTATCCGCGACAGGCCAAAATGTATGCAATGTTTGACTATTACGGGCTCTATTGCATGGATGAAGCCGATGTGGAATGTCACCTTGATTGGAATAATAATGGTGAGCGCGGCGGGATTACCAACAAAGAATCGTGGAAAGCTCAGTATGTTGACCGCACAGTCAGAATGGTGTATCGCGACCGCAATTTCCCCTCAATTGTGTTCTGGAGCTTGGGTAATGAAAGTGGTGGTGGCTCTAACTTTAATGCCACTTATGCAGCGGTTCGAGAGTTGGATTCACGAATTATTCACTATGAAGGCGCTACTCGTGGCGGCACAAGCCCCACAGATATATGGTCAGTGATGTATCCGAGCATTCAGCGATGCGAAAGCGAAGCAAACAACAATTCTCGTCAGCAGCCCTACTTTATGTGTGAATATGCTCATGCAATGGGTAATGCAGTTGGCAACTTGAGAGAATATTGGGACATTATTGAGAATAGCCGCTATGGTATAGGTGGTTGTATTTGGGACTGGACCGATCAGTCAATCTATGATGCTGCTGATATTGCCGCCGGCACTTTGGAGGTGAACGGATTTAATAAATATCGCACCGGATATGACTATCCCGGTCCTCACCAGGGCAACTTTGTGAACAATGGTCTCATAACTGCTGAGCGTGCCTGGAGCCCTGAATTGACTGAGGTTAAGAGCGTTTATGCATATATAAAGCTTCTCGGATTTGATGCAAAAAGCAAAACTCTTGTATTGAAAAATGCCTATAACTTCATTAATCTCAATCAATTCTATTTGAAATATACCATCCTTGAAAATGGAGTGCAGGTTGAAAATGGCACTGTGGAGATCCCCTCAACAAATCCGGCTGAAGAAGTGTCGGTGACTATTCCTTACACTGCAACTGCGCAGGAGGGAACAGAACTCTTGGCCAATTTTGATTTGTGCTTGAAGCAGTCAACAACATGGGCTGAAAAAGATTACCCCATGGTTTCATTCCAGCAGGAACTGGCAGCTCGCGCCACTCAATTTGCGGCGATAGAGCCTTCGGTTAAGCCTCTTGTGATTGATAATTCCGACACAAGTGTTTATGTGATAGCAAATGAGGATGTTACATATGAATTCACTTCAAGCGGCGAATGGAAAACATGGTGTGTGGATGGCGTTGATTTGCTGAAAACTACACCCGAATATGCCAACTATCGCTGGGTTGAGAATGACGGACCCACTGAAGGCCTTTATAGCTATGGCGCGGAATCAGGCATCACATCAAAGAGTGTCAGTGTTAGCGAAATCGGTGCTAATGGTGAGGCTGTGAAGGTGGTGGTAACTGCCCGTGGTAACAAATGTAACTACGTGTTCACCTACACTTTGAGAAATAATGGTGTGGTGGATTTGAATGCTGCCTATGAAACTTGTGCAACCAATTTGCGCCGTGTGGGCTTGGATATGACCTTCCCCGAAGGATTTGACCAGGTGGAATATTATGCACGCGGCCCATGGGAAAACTATATTGACCGTCATGAGGCTTCTCTTTTGGGACGTTACACATCAACTGTGGCTGATTTCTATGAAGCATATCCCAAACCCCAGAGTATGGGCAACCGCGAAGGCTTGCGCGATATGACTCTCCTTAATCCGGAAACCAAGCAGGGTGTTAAGGTGGAAGCGCGAGGCAATGTGGCATTCTCAGTGCTCCACTTTGATGATGAAACGTTGAAGCGTGCTCAGCACACATGGGAATTAGGTCCTAACCAGGGTGATGTTTATGCCCATTTTGATGCTATTCAGCGCGGTATTGGTAATGGTAGCTGTGGTCAAGGAACAGGAACAATCAGCAAATACCAAATTCCGTCGGCCGGCACCTACACCTATGATTTGCGATTCTCCCCCGTAGGCCTTTTAAGCGCCGGTATTGGTGACATCAATAATGATTTCAATGATTTGAGCATCAATTTTGATTCAGAAACCAAGCTGGTGATTTGCCAGGGCGATATCGCAGCCGGAACAAGCATTGCACTTTACAATATGGGTGGTGTTTGTGTTTCAAAAGTAGATGTGGTAGAACCCACTAATTCAGTATCGGTCTCTGCTGCCGGACTGCCCCATGGTGCATATCTGATTGTGGTCAGTGGTGCCGGAAAAACTCGTAACCACAAAATAGTGTTGTAAACATCTGTAAAAACCATACTCGTAGAGGCGGCGTTCGAATTTGCGTCGCCTCTACTGTTTTTTCCCTTGAGTTCACGGGGTGCAATGAGGGGGGGGTGGCTGTCTGTGTGGCAGAGTGTATATCTTCCAATGATAGATGGCTGTACACCTTATTATATATATCGCGCGCAAGGCTCGGTTTGTGGAGTGAAAAAGTGTGACATTTTTTTTATTGTTTTTACCATTTTTTGTCGGTTTTTTGCCTGGTTTTGTGTCATTTTGATTCAATTAGGCGTGATTTAGTGTAATTTGTAGTTTCATTTTGTTTGAAAAAAACCAAAAATGCTTACCAAATGATATTAAAAGATTAAATAGGCAAACTTTGTGCAAAATTTTAACAATTGTGAAAATGTGAGCTTTGTATTTTTATTAAATAATTGATGTATAGGGTGTTATATTATAGATTTGGATGAAAATTAGCTTCTTTTTTTAGTTAAAAGTGTAGTAGTGTTACTTACAACTCTTGCAGTGTTAATATTTATTACTAACTTTGCGGAATCTTGTTTCTTGTTTTAATGGGGTGCAAGGTATAAGAATTTAGAGAAAAAGGAAAATCCTAATTAATTATATTGTCTAATTTTTATTTAGTATGAAAAAGCTGTTTTTATTACTTGCAGCAATCGTAACGTTGGCGTTGAGCGCATCTGCGCAGAATCGCACATATAACGGTACGGTTCTGAGTTCAGCCGATGACGAACCATTGGCCGGCGCAACAGTTCAACCCGTAGGCGTTAAAGCAAACGGCGTTATGACTAATGTCGACGGTGAGTTCACCATCAGCGTACCTGCTAATGTTAAAGAAGTTACTGTTTCTTACGTTGGTATGAAAACTGTTACAGTTGCTCTCTCTAACAACATGAAAGTTAAACTCGAGAACGATGCTATGGTTCTTGACCAGGTTGTTGTAACCGGTTACGGTTCTGCTAAGAAACTTGGTTCAGTGGTTGGTTCTGTAACTGTAGTCGGTAACGAAGTTATGGAGGAAACTCCTTCTGCAAACTTCGTAGATGCTCTTCAGGGTCAGGTTGCCGGTTTGGCTATCTTCTCTAATACCGGTGAGCCTACAGCTGTAGCTGACATTCGTATTCGTGGTGTCAACTCATTGTCAGGTACAACTCCTTTGTTCATTTGTGACGGAGCTCCTACTACATCTTCAATTTTCAACACACTTAACCCCAGTGATATTGAAAGTGTGACTGTGTTGAAGGATGCTTCTGCTACAGCTATTTATGGTAGCCGTGCCGCAAATGGTGTTATCGTTATTACTACTAAGAAAGGCCAGTATGGCGAAAATGCAAAAGTTTCTTTGCGTGCAAGCTATGGTTGGAGTGATATGGCAAACGACGATATCGACATGATGTCTTCTCAGGAATTTATTCAGTTCCGCGACATGGTTGGTGCTCCCGTTAGCAACGAAGTTAGAAATCTCGTTAATAATTTTGGCATCAACACTAATTGGAAAGACTATATTATCAGTAGTTCTGCTCCCACATATCGTATTGAAGGTCGCATCCAGGGTGGTACTGAAAAAACACGCTACTATCTTTCGCTCAGCCATTATGACCAGGAAGGTTTGATTGACTGCTCAGGTATTGCTCGTCAGACTCTTCGCTTCAACCTCGATTCAAAACTTAACTCATGGTTGACTGTAGGCCTTTCTGCAAACCTTGGTTTCGAAACATACGATTCAAACACAGCTGCTGAAGCTAATGGTGTTTACACCAACAACCCCTTCTTGCAGATGTACACTTTGCTCCCCTATGACTCTCCTTACTACTACTCATTCAACCAGAATGGAGATATTGTATTTGGTGATCGTGCTAAATACTACCACTACTCAGCAACTGCTGATCCCAACTATCTCAATAGGAAGTATTTCCCCGGGAAACGCACTAACTTAACCGGTGTGATGACACTTTACGAACAGATTAACCCCATCAAAGGTCTTACAATACGTGCTCAACAGAACGTGAATGCATTTGACTATCGTAATTCTCGCACACGTCCTCCTTATGAAAATGAGATAACACCGATGGGTGACATAATCGATTTCTCTGATGTTTCTGTTTACACATCTGAAGCATTCCAGCGTTATTATCAGTTCACTTACACAAATACTGCTGAATACAAGGCTACTATCAACGACGTTCATGATTTCTCTGTACTTATTGGTCAGGAATCTATCATTTCTCGTTCAAACAGTTTCGGTGTTCAATCTACCGGCCAGCCTGACGCTGATAGAAACTTGTTGACTCAAGGTACAAATGTTGACATCGCAAACGGACTTTCTCACTCAAAGAGTGAAAGCATCATGAACTCATATTTCATGACCGGCGCATACTCATTTGACAATCGTTACTTCTTCGACTTCTCTGTTCGTCGTGACGGTAGCTCTAAGTTTGCACCCGAGCATCGTTGGGGTACTTTCTACTCTGTAGGTGCTATGTGGGATGCAAAGCACGAAAAATTCTTGCAGGATGTAAATTGGCTCAGCCAGTTACGCCTCCGTGCCAACTATGGTGCTGCTGGTAACTCAAGTGGTATTGGCAACTACGACTATATCGGTACTGTAACATCCGGCTCAATCTACAACGGTGAGACCTCTATGGGTATTTCAGGCCTTGCTAACTCTGACTTGACCTGGGAAACTGTGAAAGGCTTCAATGTTGGTGTTGATGTAGAATTCCTCAAACGCTTCCGCGCTAATGTTGACTTCTATGTTAAAAACACTTACGACATGTTGATGACAGTTCCTACTTCAACCACAACCGGTTGGACTTCTAAAGTTTCTAACTGCGGTTCAATGCGCAATGTTGGTGTTGATGTAACTGTAGGTGCTGATATCTATCAAAGCAAAGACTGGTATGTAGGTGCTGATGTAAACTTCAACTACAATAAAAACACCATCACCGAACTCTTCAATGGCTTGGAATCATTCACTCAGCCCGGAACCGGTGTTACATATCGTATTGGTCAGAACCCCTACACTATCAATAATGTACGCTATGCAGGTGTTGACCCCCGTGATGGTCAGCAGATGTGGTACACTAAAGATGGCAATCTCACAAAGAAATACAACGAAGCAGATGAAGTTGATTTAAATAAATCATTCATCGCACCTTGGAATGGTGGTTTCGGCGTTAATGCACGTTGGAAAGGTCTAAGTGTACGTGCCGACTTCAACTGGAGTGCTAAAAAATATATTTTCAACGCAACAAACTGGTATGTTAAAGATCCAACAGTTTCAGTATCTCGTAACACCAATGCATCAGTTGAACTTCTCAACGTCTGGACTAAGCCTGGTGATGTAACTGATATCCCCAACCGTTTCGACCTCTATGGACAACCACAGGAAATTCAGGCCGACAGCCGCTTTGTTGAAGACTGTTCATTCCTCCGTTTGAAAAACCTCACTGTTTCTTATTCATTGCCCAAATCTTGGATAAATGCAGTAAAATTGTCTGACGTGTCATTCCACTTCACAGGCCGTAACCTCTGGACTCTTACCGATTTCAAGGGTGTTGACCCTGAATATGAAGGAAATGTAGTTCACATTATGTATCCCAACACTCGTCAGTACGAATTTGGTATTGAAGTAACATTCTAATTTATTCAGACAAATACTATTATGAAAAAAATATTATATTCATTGATGGTCGCAGTAGGGCTTTCTTTCACATCCTGTGATATGGAGGTTAAAGTCCCCGGAGCGATTAATCAAGGTGAAGCAATCACGAATATCGAAAGACTTGGCGAATTCCGCAACCAGTCTTATAACATTCTTCGCAGTGTAACTGCAGGAAGTTGGGTTACAGATCCTGACTTGCAAGCTGACTATTACATTGGTCTTCGTGGCAATGGTGGTCGTACATCACGTCAGATTCAGGGTGGATATGTAGCTTCTTCAAGCGAACCTAGCGATAAATATCAGTCAATCTACAGTTCAATGAAGCATATCAATTTTGCTATCGTTGAAGGTCAGAAACTCATTGATAATAATGTTATTGAAGCTGATGAAGTTGTAGTAGCAGAACGCTATATCGGTGAGATGAAATTCACTCGCGCTTATCTCTACTACTATCTCTTTGATCATTACTGCCAACCTTATTCTGCAAGCATTGCTGATATGGAAGGATATGGCTGTCAGCTCGTAACTGTTTACGATCCTGCGATTTCAGTATCACAGTATCCCGGTCGTAGCTCAATGAACAAGACTATAGAATTGATTAATGGCGATCTCTCGGATGCTTACGATGCACTTGTAGCATGGGAAGCTGTTGATGCTTCTAACCTCGCACCCAATGCATCTTACCTAAACAGTGCTACTGTACGTGCATTGCAGGCTCGTGTAGCTCTTCTTACTCAGGATTACCAAAATGCCTTTGACTATGCTGACGATGTAGTAAATGGTAATAGCGCTTACTTCGCTCTCGCATCTGGTGATGAGTATGTTGACATGTGGTCAACTGACGCAAGCAACGAATTGCTTTTCGTTCCCTATGTTGACAAAGCAGAAGCAAGCAGTGCTGCATCATTCTTCTACACATACAACTACACTCCTGAATTTGCAACACGCGTTAACTGTGTGCCCACAATGGAATGGTTGCTTCAATACGAAAATGGTGACGTGCGTTTTGACGCATTCTTCACTGGTAAAGTTATGACTATTGATGCTCAGAAAACAGCAGCTTATATCCTCAACAAATATCCCGGCAATGCATCATTAAATGTTGATCCTGCCGTTAATGATTACTTGAACAAGGCTAAACCATTCCGTCTCTCAGAAATGTATCTTATCATGGCTGAAGCCGGTTATGAATTAGGCAAATCGGACGCAGTAGATTATCTCAACGAACTTCGTGCCAATCGTATTGACGGTTATACTCCCGAAGCTCTTACCGGAACAGCTCTTCGCGATGCAATCCGCTTAGAACGTGGCAAAGAATTCATTGGTGAAGGATTCCGCTTGAGCGACCTTCGTCGTTGGGGACTTGGTTTCTCTCGTGATGCTGAATATGGTGTTGTAGCAGCAGGAACAGTTGACGTAGCTACACTCTTCGTTGACCTTGACGCAAGCACCGTATATACTCCTGGAGACTACCGCTATACTTGGCCTATCCCCTATGATGAAATCCAAATCTGTGCTGCTCTTTCTGGACAACAGAATCCTGGTTACTAATAAGCGTTTAGCAACATAACTAATATTTAAAACGATTTTTATGAAATTAAATAAAATATTTGCAGCCGCTCTTGCCATCTTGACGATGACAGCTTGCGATGACGACGCTTCTGTGAATACTGTTAATGTAACCGTTAACATGGGAGAAACACAGTTGTCTATGAGCGAAGATTTTACTGCAAACAATTACAACTACATTCCAGTTGTGCTCTCTGGCGAAGCAACTAATGGTCCTGTTACTGTGACTATTGAGGTGGAAAAAATTGGAGCAGAGCCTGCAGTAGAAAACGAAGATTATATTTTCACATCAAAGACTATCACCATACCTGCCGGACAATCAGAAGGCGCTTTTGAATTCCACACAGCAGGTGATGATATCGAAAACCCTGACCGACAGTTTAAGGCAACTATTGTATCAGCAGAAGGTGCTACTATTGGTAGCCAGGCAACAACAGTCGTTAGCCTCCTTGACAACGAACGCTTGCTTCCTGAAGCCTATGCCAAGGTTATTGGAAATTGGATGTCTCCGTCATCATTGGATGGTGCTTACAATTGTACAATTGAAGGCTATCCTGTTGACGATCCAAAATACCTCAAATATGTGAAAGTAGTGGGCCTCTTTGGTCAACCAATTTTCTCTGTTGATCTCGGTTTCAGCCTTGATGCTTCAACAGGTATGATTGGCCTTGTTTGGACTATGCCACAGGTGTTAGGACAGAACCTCAATTTTAGTGCTCCTATCGGTGTTGCTGATGTAGTTTGCTTACCATATATTGATGGTGGTTTGTATCTCAGTGGTTCTATTAGCGCTGTTTACGACCCTGCAGGAACTGAGTTCACATTCGATGGTGGTGCAGCCGCTGGTATCTTTGCCCCTGGTAATCATACAGCTGCGGGCTTCATGGGTTATGTATATGACCGAGCAGAACCTATTACATTCCAGAAAGTTCAGTAATTTACATTAATCAGATAACGAACTTCTGTTATATTGTTAGCGCGGAATCACTGATTCCGCGCTAATTTTTTACCCTTATTTTCCAATATCTTCAGAATATAATGTTCTATATTTCTTACCCTCCGCACGGCTATGAAGAAATCTATCCCGGCTACATACTAACTAACCATGCGGGTTAACTTGTTTTGTTATTATACCTCTATCACATACCCCGAGCTTCGTTTTACTGCTCTTTTTGCTTCCGCTGGGATGATATTTAGCTCCCGAATTGTATATTCTGTGTATAAATTGCCATAAATGAGCTAAAAATGTTAACCGATTATAATATATACTCATAAATCGTGGATTTTTGCTATAATTATTTGATATTCACAAGCAAATAGCTAAATTTGCGTCTTTGAATTTTGAGAAGAATTAATCAGTACTTATTCACATTTATATTTAATCATTTATGAAAAAACTTTTACTCGCCTGCGCATTGTTGCCGACCGCACTATTATCAGTAGTGGCTCAAGACGCGACGAGCGCAGTTAACAAACTGAACTTAGTGGGGCGTAATATGTTGCTTGAATATAAGCAACAACGCGAAATTGTTTCAAAGACAAACAGCACATCGACAACAGAAGAGCCCCGAGTTTCAGCGATTATAATCTTTGAAAAAGGAGCAAATGCAGAGCAACTACTGAGCAATTTTGATGTAGAAATTCTCTCAAGTCGTCGCGGAGTGGTTGTGGTAAACTGCCCGATAACGGTGTGTGAGCAGATTGCAGAATTGCCGGATGTGTTGAGCATTGGTTTTGGAGACAAACTCAAGCCCACTCTTGATTTTGCTCGCCCTGCCTCAGAGGTTACCTCTGTCCAAGATGGCTTCACCTATGATGGCGAAACAGTGAGCTTCGATGGCTCCGGTGTTATTTGCGGCATGATGGATACCGGCCTTGAGGGCAATCATATCAACTTCAAAAACGACGATGGCACATCGCGCATTAAGCGCCTTTGGCACATGAACTCAAGCAATGGTTCTTCAAAAGAATATACCGACGAGACTATTTCTAGTTTTACCACAGACAAAACAAGCGAAACCCATGCGACACATGTTGCCGGCATCATCGGTGGCGGATACAAAAAGAGCGGTACTTTTGTCAAACTATCCGGACCATCATCAACAACAAATGCTTCATTAGGTACTATGAACAATCCATACTATGGTGTCGCAACCGGAGCCGACTTGGCATTTGCTGTGGGTGAACTTTACACTCAAAACATTATTCAGGGCGTAACCAACATCATTGATTATGCTGAAGCCCAGGGTAAACCCGTAGTCGTGAACCTGTCGCTCGGTCACAATACCGGTCCTCACGATGGCACCGACTACTATACCCAGTCTCTTGCTCGTCTTGGGGAAGATGGTATTATCTGTATGAGTGCCGGAAATGAAGGAGAAGACCAAATGTCGATAACCAAGACACTCTCTTCTATCGGAAACAATGCTTATCTTCGCACTGTGCCTGTGGCTATGGATCAGTCGGGATTTGTGTATGATTACGCTAATGGTTATGCCGACTTATGGACTGATAGCTCTGAGCCGGTAACCGTTAAATTGAGAGCATTCAGTGGCGACTTTAATTCGGCTATCGATGTGTTGACTTCAACATCTGCCGGCACAAAAAGTTCGTCAAGCAGCGAAAACTTTGGCGACTATTTCAGCGGCAGTGCCACATTGCAAGCAAGAGTCGATCCAAACAATAACCGCTATCAAGTGTACATGACATTCAACGGCGTAAGACCTGTCAGCACCAATACCACTCGCCACTTAATTATAGAAGTAACCGGAGCATCAGGCACAAAACTCTATCTTTACGGAAACGGCGTTTTCTTTGAAAACAGAACTACTTCCGGCGGTGGTACTCCTGTGGCTTTTACAAAAGGCTCGGCTGCAAACTCTATTAACGATGGAGCTTGTGGTGACAATGTAATCTCAGTTGGTGCTTATGTGTCACGCACACACTATGGAGTGCTCAGTGGCAGCGCATATTATATGCCGAGTTTCGCCGTTGGCTCTATCGCTCCGTTTTCAAGCTATGGCTCAACATTTCAGGGTGAGAAATTACCACATGTGTGTGGCCCCGGTGCTGCAATAATATCAAGCTACAGCAGATACTTTGTTGATGCCAATGCTTATAGCGACTACACATCGGGAAAAGTGGAAAAAGGCTCTAATACCTACTATTGGGCAGAAAGCAGCGGAACATCAATGTCTTCTCCCTATGTGACAGGTGTGATAGGCCTATGGCTTGAAGCCGATCCCACATTGGATTTTACTCGAGTAATGGAAGTCATCAATGAAACATCAACCGCCTCGCTAAGTGATACAAAGCGCTGGGGTGCAGGCAAAATCAATGCCCTTGAAGGCATTAAGTATGTGCTTGAGCAGCGTGCTGCCGGCATCGGCGACATCTGGGCTGATGATGCTGAGAGTCGCTTGGTGGTGACTGCCGATGGTGAAGCCTACGAAGTGTTTGTAGCCGGTGCCAATGACATTGCAGTAACACTCTATGACATGCAAGGACGCGCTGTTGAATCAGTAGCCGGTGTAGATGGCAAAGCGACAATAGCCACATCGGGCGTTCAGCAGGGTGTGTATGTGCTTGAGGCTCGTGGCGCCGATTTCCGCTTCACTCGCAAAATAGCAATCCGATAAGATATTCAAATAGTTAGAATTAAAGCACCACCGGGAATCCGATGGTGCTTTAATTATTTTGTGCTGTCAATAATCGATTGACGGGGTGATGTGCCGGATTAGAAGTTGAGTTCGGCGGTGTTTCTAAATGTTTGCCAGTTCTCGGCGGCCTTGTAGCTTTTTGTGGTGCCTACCGGAATGTAAAGAGTGCATTTGTTGGTGTTTATGCCGCTGAATGCATTTAGTTTGCAGGCGGGGGGTGTTGTCGGTTGAGAGAGTAGTTCTACCAATGACACGCACCCACGGAAAGCCGAACATCCAATGTTTGTGACAGAGCCGGGGATTGTGACAGAGATTAAGCTGTTGCAACACCAAAAAGCGTAGTCGCCAATGCTTGTAACTGAATTTGGGATGCTGATCATGGATAGGCTTATGCAACCCTCAAACGTGTTGTCAAGAATTTGAGTAACGGAATTGGGAATTGAAAAGGAAGTCAGGCTGCGACAATCCAAAAATGCTTTCTCACCAATGGTTGTAACAGAATTTGGGATCGTTGCTGAAGTTAGGTTGGCGCAACCTTCAAATGCGGCATCTCCGATGCTTGTCACAGCGTTGGGGATGGTGATGGATGTCAAGCTGGTGCAGCCATTGAATGCGGCAGCTCCAATGGATGTAACTGAATTGCCAATTGTGACAGAGTTTAAGTTGCTGCATCCTGCAAATGTGTTATCGGCAATACTCATTACGGAGTCGGGGATGATAACAGCAGTTAATCTCTTGCAACCTTCAAAAGCGCTATTTCCAATGCTTAAGAGCGAGCCGGGCATGGAGATTGCGAGAAGGTTGCCGCACCCCTTGAATGCTGATTTGCCGATGTGCTTTACAGATTCGCCAACACTGACTGTGGTTAGATTGGGGCAATCGGCAAAAGCATAATCTTCGATGCTCAAAACAGAGTTTGATATTGCTGCAGATGTTAGATTTCTGCAGCCCGAAAATGCGTATCTGCCAATTCTGGTAACGGAGCCGGGGATTGTTACAGAGGTTAAGTTTCGGCAATCTTTGAATGTGTTGTCGCCAATGCTTAAGATTGAACTTGGGATCGTGATTGAAGTTAAATTTCGTGCCGCTCTAAAAGCATCGTTGCTAATGCTTGTCACAGAATATGTTTTGCCCCTATGTTTCACTGTTGCCGGAATTTCGATGTGGCCGCTATATTCCTCAGGGTGTGACTTGAAAGAGTTGCCCCTAAAAGTGACTTCAACCTTTTTTTCTTTGCTATTGGTGATATTGAAATATATGCCATTAGCTTTGAAAACATGGGCATAGCTTGCAATTAGCGAAAAACAAGCAATAACAGAGAGTGATAATAGTCGTTTGGTCATTTTGTCTTTGTGTGTAGAGAAATTTAAGCATGTATCATGCTATCATGCTATCTTGCAAAGATAAAGATAAAATCCAATAATAAAAAGAACAATGCAGGTTATTCTGTGCTGTGTGCTTTGATATTCATGTTTTGCGGGGTAGAAATGCAATAAATTGCGCGAGAAGTTTTTTTGTGAGCAGAAAAGGTGGTGGAGTGTGGTGAAAGTCGGCGAAAAATTAGTATTTTTGCACGATATTACCCCAAATAGTATGAATCAGAAACGAAACAAGTCGCGAGGTGGAGTGTTTGGCTTCCATGGGTCGCAGTTGGTGTCCACAGTGAGCATTGCTTTGGTGCTTGTGGTTATCGGCATTGTGTCCTTTACCGGATTGGTGGCTGATAGGATAACCAGCGATCTTCGTTCGGGACTTGAGGCGGTGGTGATTGTTGATGACATGGCTTCGGATAGCGCAGTGAATTCACTTTCGCAAGCGCTCAAAGCCGCGCCCTATGTGGCTGAATTGAAATATGTTTCGGCCGCTGAGGCCAATGAGCAATGGCGCAGTCGCTTAGGGGATGATGAGCTGGCTGATTTATGCCCGTTTCAAGCCGAGTATGACCTCAGGGTGAAAAGCGACTGGTTCTCGGCCGATAGTTTGCAGGCAATTGTTGCCCGGCTGAAAACTCATGCTGCGGTTTATGATGTGAAGGTGCCGCTGGATATAGCCGGCAATGTCAATAGCACTATCAGCATGGTGATGCTGGTGTTGGTGGTTATTGCGGCGGTGTTGCTTCTGATAACAATTGTGTTGATTTACAACACTGTGAGCATGTCGATTCAAGCGCGAAGTGTGGTTATACACACCATGCAGTATGTCGGGGCTCGTCCCGGATTCATTCGCCGCCCTTATGTTGGCAGCAGTGCTGTGTCGGGGCTTATAGCCGGAGTGGTGGCCTCGGGGGTGCTTGCCGGATTGCTTCTGTGGGTGCGCAGTGTCGCTCCGGCGATTTTCAATGCAATTGGCTGGCAAATGGCGGTTGCGGTGTTTCTTTGCTTGATGGCTGCGGGTGTTGCTGTCGGGGTGGTAGCTACGGTGGTAGCTGTCAATCGCTATTTGCGTCGCAGCTATGAAGATGTACACCGAGTGTGATTTAAACTGTTAAGAATGAAATATTAGATATAAAATGGCAACAAACAATTCATTAAATAAAAAAACACCAATGTTGGAAAGCGTTGAGAACCCCAATGACAAATATGTTTTTCCATTGAAGAAAGTGAACTTTATCATCATGGCAGTTTCGGCGGTGTTGATAGTCCTTGGGTTTGCTTTGATTTCAGGTGGCGCCCCAAAAGGCGATGAGTTTAATCCTGAAGTGTTCAGCACTATGCGAATCGTAGTGGGCCCGACTGTGGCTTTGATTGGATTCGTTGGAATAGGAGTGGGTATCATGTGGTCAGGTACGCGCAATAAGAACGAAGATAAAAAATAAATTTTCCGATGGATATTTTAGATGCGTTTATAATGGGGCTTGTTCAGGGGTTGGCAGAATATTTGCCAATCAGCTCGAGCGGTCATTTGGAGATTTGTGGCAAAGTGCTTGGCTTGGATTTGCAAGGTGCTGAGGCCCTTGACTTTTCTGTGGCACTGCATGTGGCCACAGTGTTAAGCACAATTGTGATTCTTTGGCGCGAATTTGCCGGATTGTGTTCATCATTCTTTAGATTGAAACGAGATGAAAACACCACATATGTCTTGAAGATTCTGTTTTCGTGTATCCCGGTGGCAATCATGGGCTTGTTTTTTGAAAAACAAGTGGAGGCTTTCTTTGGGGGAAATTTGATGGTTGTGGGAGCTTGTTTGTTGGTGACCGCCTTGCTGCTCACCTTCTCCTATTTCTTCCCTCGTCGCAAGTCAAATCTGAAAGCCGACGGCTCAATCCGCCAGCATGATATCCGCTGGATTGACGCCTTTATAATCGGCTGTGCACAGGCGGTTGCTGTAATCCCCGGCTTGAGCCGTAGCGGAACAACAATTGCAACCGGTCTTATTCTCGGTAATCGCAGTGATAAGTTGGCCCAATTCTCATTCTTCATGGTTGTGGTGCCAATTTTGGGTAAAGCATTGCTTGATTTGAAAGATATGCTGTTTCCCGCGGCCGATGCTGTAGCGGAAACATCGGTGGGGGTTCTTCCGCTTATAGTGGGATTTGCAACAGCGTTTATCGTGGGTTGCATAGCTTGCAAGTGGATGATTGACTTGGTTAAGAAAGGAAAGCTTGTGTGGTTTGCGCTCTATTGCGCAATTGCTGGCATCGTATGTTTGGTATGGTAGGCAGTGCCGGCTTGGATTGGATGAGTGGTGAAACACTCTATGTGGATAAACCATATGGCTGGACCTCGTTTGATGTGGTCAAGCGAGTGCGTGGTGCGCTATTGCGTCGCCTTAAGGTGAAGAAATTAAAGGTGGGGCATGCCGGCACTCTTGACCCATTGGCCTCGGGAGTGATGATCATCACAACCGGTCGAGCCACCCGCACCATTGAGCAATTGCAAGCCGGAGTAAAGGAGTATATCGCCACAATACGCCTCGGAGCCACAACTCCGAGCTTCGATTTGGAAACCGAAGTTGATGCTATATATCCCACAGAGCATATAACACGCGAATTGGTTGAAGCCACACTCCCCAAATTTGTTGGCACCATTGAGCAAGTGCCCCCGGCATTTTCAGCTTGTAAAGTTGATGGTGTTCGTGCCTACAATATGGCTCGAAAAGGGAAAGAGGTGAATCTCAAAGCTAAGATTCTTGTTATAGATGAAATAGAATTGATGGAATATGCTCCTGAGAGTATCACTCTGCGCATTGTGTGTAGCAAGGGGACATATATTCGAGCGTTGGCTCGCGATATTGGCGAAGCCTTGTCGTCGGGCGGCCATTTGACCGCGCTGCGGCGCACCCGAGTGGGCAATGCACGAATCGAAGAGTGCTTGACAGTGGAGCAGGCAATAGAGTTGGTTCGCACCTCATCGGTGAACTATCCTGATTGGTATGAAGGAACGCGAATTAGCGATAATGTCAACGAAGAAAACTGAAAAATAAAGTAAAAAAATGAATCCCAATAAATCATATACTTACAGAATATGAAATTATCACAATTTAAATTCAACCTGCCCGATGAACTGATTGCGCAGCATCCGGTTCCGCAACGTGATGAATCTCGCTTGATGGTTGTAAATCGTGCAACCGGCGAGATCGAACACAAAGTATTCAAAGAGATTCTCGGCTATTTTGATGAGGGCGACATCTTTGTGTTTAATGACACAAAAGTGTTCCCGGCACGGCTCTATGGCTACAAAGAAAAGACAGGCGCACGCATTGAAGTGTTCTTGCTGCGTGAGCTCAATGAGGAAAATAAATTGTGGGATGTGCTTGTTGAGCCCGCTCGCAAGATTCGTATTGGGAATAAGCTCTATTTTGGCGATGGCGAATCAATGGTGGCTGAAGTTATCGATAACACCACATCGCGTGGTCGCACACTGCGCTTCCTCTATGATGGCCCCCACGATGAGTTTAAAAAAGAGCTTTTCAGCCTCGGCGCGCCTCCATTGCCCATGTATATTCTTCGCGAGCCGGAGGAGATGGATGCAGAGCGCTATCAAACCATTTATGCCAAAAATGAGGGTGCAGTGATGGCTCCCGCTGCCGGGATGCACTTTAGTCGCGAGTTGATGAAACGCCTCGAAATCAAGGGTATTCATCAAGGCTTTATGACAGTGCACAGCGGTTTGGGTAACTTCCGAGAAATCGACGTTGAGGATTTGACAAAACACCGCATGGACTCTGAGCAGATGGAGGTGACTCAAGAACTTGTTGACCTGGTTAATAGCGTTAAGGATAGCAGTCACAAAGTTTGTGCCATCGGAGCGTCAGTGTTGCGAGGAATTGCGAGCGCAGTGAGCATGGGTGGTCACATGAAGACCTATAGCGGATGGACCAATAAATTCATCTTCCCTCCGTATGATTTCACTGTCACCGATGCGTTGTTGACAAATTTCCACATGCCCTATTCAACCATGTTGATGCAAACAGCAGCATTCGGCGGCTATGAATTGGTTATGGATGCATATCGCGAAGCTGTTAAAGAGAAATATCGCTTCGGTGCCTACGGTGATGCAATGTTGATAATCTGATTTATTCTTCCGAGTAATGTCTCATTCAAGCGAGTTTCAGACCCTTGCAGCCCCTTCGGAGGGTATAATCCGAGAAAAGATGAGCAAATTTATTGCTTTGGCTTTTCCGGTGAGCACCGCCGAAGAAGCTCGCGCTGCGGTTAAACGCGTAGAGAATGAGTATCACGATGCGCGCCATGTGTGCTGGGCCTACATGCTCGGGGCTGCAATGGAGGAGTTTCAATGGTCCGACAATGGAGAGCCTTCGGGAACAGCCGGGAAGCCCATTCTTGGCCAGATTCGCTCGGTCGGAGTAACGAATGTGGTTATCGCTGTGGTGCGATATTTCGGGGGGATTAAGCTCGGCACATCGGGGTTGATTCAAGCCTATCGCGAAGCTGCTCGTGCAGCGCTTGATGCAGCCGAACTGGTGACCGAATATGAAACAGCCGATGTGGTGTTCACATTCCCCTATATCGGGATGAATGATGTGATGCGAGCGGTGAAAGACCCTGAAATCAAGATTGTGGGGCAGGAGTTTGATAATACATGTCGGATGACACTGCGTATTCGTGCCGATCATGCTGATGCTTTGCGTCGAAAGTTGGACGAAATATCGGGAGTGTCGGTTGAATGACAAAACCAAATGCAAGTAACTATGGACGAAGATTTGAAAAAGCGTCTCAGCAAAGACCCCGATGGTCTGCTGACCTATGAATATATTGCTAACAATATCAACGGGATAGAATCAGTTCTTCCTGATTTGGTTGAGAATATGATAGCTGTGGACGGAAACGGACAGTTCTGCGTTAGCGCGGCTCGTTATCTTAATGCAATTGATGCCGGTGTGTATGCTGCGGCAATAAAGCAATTGATAGCAGCAGCTATAGAGAAAGACCGCGAAAGAGCTTATATCGGTCAGCTGTTGGCTGATATTTGGGGCGCTGACTATGCCGACCAGGCAGAAGAACTGAGCGCTTGCGATGATAATTTCCGACGCATCTACAAGAGAATCTATCCCAAAGGAATCTAAGAATGCATAGGTGCAGAATTCTGATTATGGATGCTCTCAAAGCGATTTCAGTTAGTGCCGGTAAGCTGATGCTTTCGGTTGCAGTGATGTTATACTCCGGCTTGTTTATTCATTCTTATTCTCAGACCAAACAGATGACAAATATCGAAATAGAAATTCTCACTACAGAGGGGAATTTAAGAGTTCGTCTTTATGACGAAACTCCGCTGCACAGAGATAATTTTGTGAAGCTCGTAGCTGATAGTTTTTATAATGGGGTGTTGTTTCACCGCGTAATAAACCAGTTTATGGTGCAAGCCGGTGACCCCGAATCGCGAACGGCTCAGCCCGGCGTGATGCTCGGTGCAGGTTCGCCCGGTTATGATATTGATGCTGAGATTCGCAATCCCAAGCTTTTTCATAAGCGTGGCGCTTTGGCTGCAGCACGCGAAGGTGACGACACTAATCCTCAGAAACGTTCAAGTGGTTCGCAGTTTTATATTGTCACCGGGAAGGTGTTGAATTCCGGCCAGTTGCGTGCATTTGAGCGAAATCGCAATCTTGAGATTGAACAGGACATCAAGAATGAATTGATGAACCAGAATCGCGACACACTGATGGCCTTGCGCCGAGCCCGCGATTTTGCCGCTTTGCAGCAAATCCAGGATGAGATAATTATGAAAGCCGATGAAATGTTGAGCGAGCGCAAATACTCTCTGACTCCGGAGCAAATAGAGGCCTACACAACAGTTGGCGGCACTCCATTCCTTGATGGCGAATACACAGTGTTTGGGGAGGTGATCAGCGGAATGGAGGTTGTGGAAGCAATTGAGAAGTCGGCCACAGACCGCTACGATCGCCCGATTAATGATGTGCGCATCATAGGAATGAATATAGTCAATCACAAATGATTGAATACTCGCTTTTCACTTTGGACAACGGATTGCGTGTGGTGCATCATGAGGACTGCACCACAGGCAGAGTGGCGCTTAATTTGCTCTACAATGTGGGCGCTCGCGATGAATCGCCCGAAATGACCGGGCTTGCCCATTTGTTTGAACATTTGATGTTTGGCGGTTCGGTTAATGTACCGGAGTTTGACTATGCGTTGGAAATGGCCGGAGGGAATAATAATGCTTGGACCTCAAATGATTTTACTAATTTCTATGATGTGGTCCCGGCAGAAAATGTTGAAACAGCATTTTGGGCTGAGAGCGACAGAATGCTCTCTTTGGCATTCAGCGAAGAGTCGCTTCAAGTGCAGCGTGATGTTGTGATGGAGGAGTTCAAGCAGGTGTGCTTGAATAAGCCCTATGGCGATATGGGACATCATTTGCGTGGTCTTATATTTAAGAAACACCCCTACCGGATTCCTACAATCGGGAAAGAACTGTCGCATATTGAGCGCGTCACAATAGATGATGTGAAGCAGTTCTTCTATTCTCATTATGCCCCCAATAATGCTGTTCTCGCTGTGGCAGGGAATATTTCATTGGAGCGCACCAAGGAACTTGCCGAAAAATGGTTTGGCGAAGTGCCGGCTCGAGAGGTTGTTGCCCGAAATTATGAAATTGAGCCGGAGCAAACTGAAGCGCGAAGACTTGTTGTAAAAGCGGATGTGCCTCAAACTCGACTTGTGATTGCATTCCCCATGGTGCGGGCTTCGCACCCCGATTATCGAGTGGCTGATTTGCTCACAGATATTTTAGCCTCGGGAAATTCGTCGAGGTTCTATCGCCGATTGGTGATGGGCACCGACCTGTTTACAATGGCTGATGCGTCTATTTCAGGCAGCGATGAACCTGGATATTTGATGGTTCATGCCTGTCTTCGCCGGAATGGAGAAGAAGCCGTTGAGGCTGCAGAAAAGGTTATTTGGGAGCAACTGGATGAGATTGCAGCAGAATTAGTGCAAGAGCATGAACTTGAGCGTGCTCTGAATCGATTTGAAACAAACAAGGCTTTTTCGCGCCTAAACTATGTGGCAAAGGCCGAACAATTGGCAAAAGCTGTGATGCAAGGGCGCGATATTAACCGCACAATCCCTGATTACCGACAGGTGACCGTTGAGGATGTGAACCGCGTAGCGGCAAAAATCTTCCGTCGCAAGTGTTCAAATACGCTGGTTTATGAACCAAACGATGAAGCGAAGTAGATTTATCCCACGGGTTTCTATTTAGAGAAATAAATATTCAGTACATCACGGGCAGCCGTAAATGAACTCTGCATGTTAGAGAGCACTCTGCGCTCTTTCTCTTCAAGAAGGGCCGCAATGTCCGGGCTTTCGTAGAAATGGCGACGTAGTTTTTCGTCAATGGTTTCATACATCCAATAGCGAGCTTGCTGAAGGCGTTTTTTTTCAAAATAGCCGTTGTTGGTGACAAACTCAAAGTAGCGGTCAATCATATCCCACACTTGGTCAATGCCTATTTCGTAGTAGCCGGAGTAGGTGTGTACTTCCGGTTTCCAGCCCGATTCAGTGGCAGGGAATAGCTGAAGCGCGCTTTTGAATTGAGCTTGTGCAAGCTGTGCTTTAGGTATGTTTTCTCCATCGGCTTTGTTTATGACAATGCCATCGGCCATCTCCATGATGCCGCGTTTGATGCCTTGAAGTTCATCGCCTGTGCCGGCAAGTTGCAGCAACAAGAAGAAGTCAACCATTGAGTGAACGGCAGTTTCACTTTGCCCCACACCGACAGTTTCCACAAATATATTGTCAAATCCGGCGGCCTCGCAAAGGACAATGGTTTCACGAGTTTTTCGGGCAACACCACCGAGCGAACCGGCCGAGGGGCTAGGACGTACAAATGCAGCCGGATGAACCGATAGGCGTTCCATTCGGGTTTTGTCGCCGAGAATCGAGCCTTTTGTGCGTTCGCTTGAGGGGTCTATAGCCAAAACCGCAAGCTTTCCCCCTTTGTTTAGGACGTGAAGCCCGAAGGAGTCAATAGATGTGGATTTGCCTGCGCCGGGAACACCGGTGATGCCAATTCGTCGTGATTTCCCTGAATAGGGAAGGCATTTTTCAATCACTTCTTGGGCTATGGCTTGATGCGATGGCGAAAGGCTCTCCACTAATGTCACAGCGCGTGAAAGCATTGTGATGTCGCCTTTGAGAATCCCATCCACTAACTCTCCGGCCGAGGGTAATGGCTTGCGTCGCGGACGGCTATATGGGTTCACAACCGGAGGCTGTTCAACTCCGGAGTTTACAGTTAGCGATGCAAATTGCTCGTTATTTTCGGGGTGATTGTGGTGGATGTCCATTTCTTCAAGTTTTTTATTTCAACTGCCCAACAATTCGGATGATTTGTTCAGGAGTCTTGGGGTCGTTGGTTGTGAGGATAATGCTTAAATCAATAATTCCTTCCAATCGCTGTTTCTCAGTTAATAGAGCCGGGTTTAAGCTGATTTTGATTGTAGCTTTCTTTCCGGCTTGGATTTTTGTTGTCGAGGTGTTGATGGTCAGGGCTTTATTGTTGGTGTATAGCTGGTGTAGGATTAGGGGTGTTTCCCCTAAATTTGTCAAGGAGAGTTCGGCTGTGGGCTCTTTGCAGTCAATTGCGCTTACGATTCCGAAATCAACGGAATCATTAGAAAGTTTAGCTACTGGAGCTTTTTCAATCTGGACAGGGGTTAGTTTAGAGAAATCCTCATTGACTTTGGCTGTGGTGGTGAGGACTATAGAATCGCTTGAGTTTTTTGATGGGAATAGAGTCAAAGAGCCTTCGTTAATGCCATAGGATGGAGCCTGAGCAGTGTAGGCTGTCATGGACATCACTCCTTGCTCGCCGGGTGGAATGGCTGTGGGTTTAAACACAACGTTGATGTAGGGCGGGAAATTTTTAGCAACCGGTTGAATGGTGTCGGAGGTGGGGTTGTAGATCTGAAGCCCGGCAGCAAGAACGCGCCCTTTTCTTGTTGCGCCAAAGGGTGTTATGTTGTTGCTGACCCGATATGCTCCCACCTCTTGGGGATAGCGAGAGCGCATAGTGGCCGGAGATCCGAGTACTGTGCCACGGACAGTCAAGATGCTTGTTTTTAATTTTGCATTTGTGGTGAGTTTCACTTGCTTATTGAATTTGCCGGGACGGCTTGCCGGGTTGTAGGCAACTTTGACAACGAGGGTGTCGCCCGGAGCTATGGGTTCGCGAGTGTATGTGGGTTGGGTGCATCCGCAATTTGCTCGAGCGTCAATCACTGCGAGTGGCTCATCACCAATGTTTATTGCTTCAAAAGTGCAGTAAACAAGGCCGTCTTCTTCGTTAAAGATGCCAAAGTTGTGGGAATATTTTAGCCATTTCAGTTCCGGAGCTGCTGAGGCTATGGCTGCTATGGTGATGCAGAGTAAAAAAATGAGTTTGCGCATATTGTTATGGAATTATGACTCCTGAAAATTTCAGGGGAATACGTTTTTTTTGTGCATTGGTTTTCACTTTGACTTCGCGGTTGAATTCGCCGCGACGTCCGCTTGGGTCAAAATGGATTGTGATTTCACCTGATTTGCCCGGGGCAATGGGGGCTTTTGTATAGGTGGGGGTGGTGCATCCGCATCCGCCATTTGTCACCGTGATTATTATGAGCGGTTCTGTGCCTGTGTTTGTGAATTTGTATGTGGCCGACACTTTGCCGTCACTCGCTTTTATGGTGCCAAAATCGTGGGTGGTTTCAGCAAAAGAGATAGCAGCGCCATTGTTATCTGCAATGGCAGATAATGAGGCAATTATTGCTGTCAAGATGATTAAAGAAAGTTTTTTCATGTCTATGCAAAATAGATATGCTCAAATTTACAAAACAATTTTGACCCTGCATTATGCTTTAAAGTTTTTTATAATTGCATTCCGATGCCGAAGAGTGCAAAATCATATATTGCCGGGTCATCGGGGCGTATGGTTCGCAGGGTGTGGGTGAGGTCCACTGTGGCTTGTCGGTCATTGGCTTTTCGGGTTATAAGTCCCAGATTGCGAGAGGTGTTCCCCACATGAACATCGAGCGGAATGAAAAGCTGAGCCGGTTCGATTGCGTTCCAAACCCCAAGGTCAACAATGCCATCGCGGCGCACGAGCCATCGCAGCGCCATGTTAACTCTCTTTAATGCAGTCTGTTTCAGGTTTAGGGGCAGGCAGCGGCTATCGTTGGTGCCATTATTTGCATCGGCAAGTTCGCCATTTATCAGTTCCACTAATTTCCATGCCGGGAATTCATCTTCGGCAATGTGGTGGTACAAGGCAAAATCGTTTAGGGATGCGTGCTTGGAGTATATTCTGTGAAGTCCACGAAGAAAATGGCGCAAGTTTGAGGCAAAGAATGTGCGATGTATGTTTTGGTCGGGGAGATCTTCATAACCTCGGTCCATTACATAGTTGTATGGGTCGTGTCCCATCAAGGCCAACATTCGGTCGCAGTTTCGACAAATCATCTTTCTATTTCCCCATGCAATTGATGCGCAGAGTAAGGCTGCAATTTCTATGTCGGGCAGAGTTGAGAAGCGTCGGGGGAATTGTACCGGGTCGAGGGAAATAAAGTCGGGGTGGTTTATTCTTTTAGCTTCAGAGTCAAGGAGTTCGCGAATGTCGGAGGGTATGGTGGTCTGGTTGTTGGTCATGGGTTATTAGTAGTAGGGGTATATATCAAGCGAAACACCGCGATGCGAGTGCATTGCAGTGTTTCTGATTCTGTGTAGCCCATAGGAGAATCGAACTCCTCTTTCAAGAATGAAAATCTTGCGTCCTAACCGATAGACGAATGGGCCTCGAAAATATCTTGTGGAAGCAAATGTTATTTACTTCAACCTATCGGAGCTTCTTATGCGCCAAGTTTGTTAACGTGGAGCTGAAGTTTGCTCTTAAGGTTAGATGCTTTGTTCTTAGAGATAGTTTTCTTTGCAGCCAATTTGTCAAGCATCTTCGTAATTTTTACGAGAGCAACCTGAGCTTCAGCTTTGTCAGTCATTTTGCGAAGATTGCGAACGGCGTTGCGTGCAGTCTTTGCATAATAACGATTGCGAAGGCGGCGTGATGCAGTCTGACGAATTCTTTTAAGCGATGATTTGTGATTTGCCATTGCTTTATTTTGTTCTTTTTTTGTTTTTGTTGTTCTTAATTGTAGCCCATAGGAGAATCGAACTCCTCTTTCAAGAATGAAAATCTTGCGTCCTAACCGATAGACGAATGGGCCATGCTTAATACGCGATAGCGTTCAAAAGCGAGTGCAAATTTAAGCACTATTTTTAAATTACACAAGTTTTTTGAAAGAAATATTGCAAAAATTGCTAATTTTGTTCTCTATGAAGCAGAAACTGCAGTTTATAGCCCTTCGTATGGTGCGTCATAATGACCGTCACTCAATCCTGTCGGCCTATTCCGATGAGTGTGGCAGGGTGGCTTTTGCCGTGCCTGCCGGTGCCGGTCGTGAGGCTGCTCGCCGAAGAGCTCTTTTGATGCCATTGAGCATTGTGGAGTGTGTGGCCGATGTTAAGCCGGGGCGCGATGTGAGTCTGATGAGTGAGCCAAGGGCTTTGACTCCATTGATGGGGCTGAGAGCTAATCCTATAAAAAGCTCCATTGCCATGTTTCTTGCCGAGGTGCTTGGTGTGGTGTTGCGTGACGGGCCGCCGGATGCCGTATTATATAAATATGTCAGGAGCTCGATTGAGGTGTTGGATGCCCTTCCGGCCGATCGGGCGGCTAATTTTCACATTTGCTTTCTTTGGGGACTTGGCCGGTTTATAGGGATTGAGCCGGATACTGAGGGGTATCGTGACGGAATGATATTCGATATGCGTGACGGCTGTTTTCGGGTGGCTCCTCCGATGCACCCTAATTATCTTGATTCGCTACATTCAAAGGCTGTTGCGGCGGTGTCAAGAATGACCTATGTTAATATGCATCTGTTTAGGATGAGCCGTGTTGAGCGAAATGAGCTTCTTGACGGGGTGCTGAATTATTATTCTTTGCACTATGCCGGATTGCAGTCGTTGCGTTCGCTGGATGTGCTTCGAGAGCTGTTTTAAAATAGTTATAAATGTGATTCAATATAGAGTGCCACTGCATCGTTGTTGTGGTTGCCGATTACTATATCTGCTGCCTCTTTAACTTGTGGTAGCGCATTCTCTACCGCAATGGCTATATCGGCTACGGCCATCATGGATAGGTCGTTGAGATTGTCACCAAACACAATCAGTTGCTCTGCTTTGGTTTGCTCTTTGAGCTGTTTGACAGCAGAGGCCTTGTCAACACCCTGTGCAAAAATCTCAATGTAGGATGTGTTGGGATTTAAATTGTCGGGGTAGGTTGAGATTGAATAAGCATTAGCAGCGCTTAGTGTTGCGGCAAGATGAGCTATCAGCGAGGTGTGGCCGAGTGCAAGGATTAGAATGGTTTCAGGTGTGGCATGCCAATCCAGGTAGGCAGAATCGGGCAGAATGGTGACTTGTTTTAGTGGAAGGTTGCTTCGCTCAGAAATGAATTTCTGCTCTCTTGCGGATAGCGAGCCAAAGAAAAGAGTGTGGATAACGCCTCTGTTTTCTATTGAATAGATGAATGGGTTGACTCCGCAAAGGCGGCATGTGGTCACTATTTTTTGAGTTGCATGGCAATCTATGAATCGCGGAGATATAAATTGATGCTCATGGCGATCCCATAAGGTGGCCCCCGTTACGACGATTGCCGGTGGGGTGGTCAGTGTGTGGCTTAATAGTGGTTCAACGGTGGCCGGAGTTCGGGCTGTGGCCACTGAAATAAGAGCTCCTTGGCGAGAAAGGGAAGAAATGATGTTGGCCGAGCGTTTTGAAACACGGCTTTCGCTATTGAGCAAAGTGCCGTCAAGGTCGGTTATGAAGAGTTTTTTCATTTCAGTGGGATGAGTATGCGGAATGTGGTGCCGACACCGGGTTCGGAATTGCTGACAAATATTCGGCCGCCATGGTACTGCTCAATGATGCGTTTGGCCAAAGTCAACCCGAGTCCCCATCCTCGTTTTTTTGTTGTGAATCCGGGGCGGAAAATCTCTTTGCGATGTTTACGCGACATCCCTTTTCCTGTGTCAGTGACATCTATTGTGGCCATGTTGTGGTCTATGCCTGTGATGATTGAAATGCTTCCTACGCCCTCCATTGCATCAACGGCATTTTTAATGAGATTTTCCATCACCCACTGAATAAGCGGTTCTGACATCTCAACCGGTAGGGGTGAGGGGTGTGGTGTTAGTGTCAGTTTGATACGCGGCGAGATTCGTGTGGTCATATATTCAACGGCGTGTGTGGTGGCGTCGTTGAGATTGCCCGGCTCCATGCTCGGCTGTGAACCGATTTTGGAGAAGCGTGATGCTATGGTGGAGAGTCGACGAACATCTTTGTTCATTTCGTCAACTATTTCCGGGTCGGTGCCGCTATCGCGCAATAACTCAGCCCAAGCCATGAGTGATGAAATGGGTGTGCCTAATTGGTGGGCGGTTTCTTTCGATAGCCCTACCCACACCTTGTTCTGCTCGGCTCGTTTTGAAGAGGTCACGGCGAGATATACCACTATGACAAATGCTGCCATAACCACGAGTTGGATGTATGGATATAGGCTTAGTCGGCGCAGAAGTGTGGAGTCTTCATAGTAGAGGTGTTGTACGAATCCCGGAGCAATGTTTATGTCAATCACATTGTCGGTGCTTTGTATGGCAGCTAATTTTTCTTCAAGAAAGAGCCTGTTTTCAGCACTTTCAAGGGGGATTTCTGCGTTGGGATCCGGCAGGGTAAAGTTGCGCTGCCCTATTATCTCACCCTGATTGTCGGTCAGTAACACCGGGATATTATTGTTCCCCTCAATGATGTTGAGTAGAAATTCAATGTTTGAGCCGGTGTGGTTTTCGTCGGCAGAGCTTAAATTGGCAATCTCTTTAGTGGCATCGGCCCAAATTTGCATTCGAGCACGCTCCTGAGTGGCCAAGTCAGTTACAATTAAGTTTGATAAATGTAGAAACGTGGCAACAACCACTATGGAAGCCAAAAGGAATACCATAGTGCCATAGCGATGTCGGATTTCAGATAGTTTCACGAATAATTAACGTAAACCATCATTGTGATATTGTTTGAGTGTTTGTGTAAAAGATTGTTCATATATTTTCGGCAGTCCAAATTTGTATCGTTGAGGTCAATCTCGAAGATACCTTCGCTCGCTGAGAAATATATTCAAGCAAGCTTGATATATTTCGCTCGCTTATTCGTATCTTTGTAAGTTGAAAATTATACATGAGAATATGACATTTAAAGAACTTGGAGTTCGTGAAGATATACTCCGTGCCGTTGAAGAGCTTGGATTTGAATATCCAATGCCTGTGCAGGAGAAGGTGATTCCGCATTTGCTCAGTGAGGATAGTGATGTTGTGGCTTTGGCCCAGACCGGCACCGGCAAGACTGCGGCGTTTGGATTGCCGCTGCTTCAGCGCGTAGATGCCGAAGCGGTTGTGCCTCAGGCGCTAATCCTTTCGCCAACTCGAGAGCTGTGCTTGCAAATCGGTGGCGATTTGGCTGATTTTTCCAAATATATGCCACAAGTGAAGGTGCTGCCGGTTTATGGTGGTTCGAGTATCGAGAGCCAAATTCGCAGCCTTCGTCGCGGAGTGCAGGTTATAGTGGCCACTCCCGGCCGATTGATTGATTTGATAGGTAGGGGTGTGGTGTCGCTGGACAATGTTCACACTGTGGTGCTTGATGAGGCTGATGAAATGCTTAATATGGGATTTCTTGAGTCGATTGATGAAATTTTGGCCTCAGTGCCCGAAAATCGCAAAATGCTCATGTTTTCAGCCACTATGCCCTCTGAAATTGCCGGAATAGCAAAAAAATACATGCATAATCCGGTGGAGTTTGTTGTGGGCAATCGCAATGAGGGAGCTGCCAGTGTAAACCATATCTACTATATGGTGAATGCCCGCGATAAGTATCTTGCGCTGAAGCGTGCCGCCGACTATAATCCCAATATCTATGGGATTGTGTTCTGTCGCACTCGTCGCGACACTCAGGAAATTGCCGATAAATTAATTGCCGACGGCTATAATGCAGAGGCTCTTCATGGCGATTTGTCGCAGCAGCAGCGAGATATTGTGATGCGTAAGTTCCGCGATGGTGTGGTGTCGCTGTTGGTTGCCACTGATGTGGCTGCCCGCGGGCTTGATGTTAATAATTTGACTCATGTGATTAACTATGGACTCCCCGATGATACAGCTGTGTACACTCACCGCTCAGGGCGCACAGGCCGAGCCGGGAAAACCGGAGTGTCAATAGCAATTGTCCATTCGCGCGAAAAAAGCAAGATTCGTGAGATTGAGAAGAAGATTGGCAAGAAGTTTGAGCGCAAAGAGGTGCCCACACCCAAGCAAATCATAGAAAAGCAACTATATAATCTTGCCGACCGACTTGAACGAGTTGAGGTTGATGAAGATGAAATAGGAAAGTATATTCCCGGTGTAAGCCGCAAATTGGGTTGGCTTTCAGCCGAAGACTTGTTAAAGCGTGTAATGTCGTTGGAGTTCAATCGTCTGTTGGATTATTATCGCGATGCTCCACAGATTGATTTTGTTGATGAAAAGGCTTCGAAGGACCGCAAAAAGGAGAATCGCAAGCCGCTGACAGATGCTGAAAAAGATCGTCGCACAGCCGAAAAAGGGATGGAGCGTATTTATATCAATCTTGGCAAGGCCGATGGCTTCTTTGCAAGCAATTTGATTGATATATTGAATCATAACATTCCGGGCAAGAGAATCAATGTTGGTCGCATTGATTTGCTGGCAGGATATTCGCTCTTCGATGTTGACAAGGCCGATGCTCGCAGAGTGATTGAGGGTATCCGTGGTGGCGATTGGATGGGAAAGCGTGTCTTTACTGAGGTTGCCGATTTGAATAAAGACTATGCCAAAGCTTCCGGCCGAAAATCAAAGCGCACTGAGGAGCCTGAAGAAACCACGTTTGATTACTTTTTGAAGAAGAATCGCGGTGGCTCTAAAAAAGCATCGCGCAAGTCAAAAAAGCGTTAAGTCTATGAATTTGATTAGAAATATATTGTTGACTCTGGTGGTGATTGTCGCCTCAAATCTGAGTGCTGATGCTCGTCAATCCGTGGTTGCGGCCTTTAATAGCGCACCTAAGGAGTTGTTCCCCCTTGTTGATGCCTCGGCGCGATTGGATATGGTTGACTATTATGATAGCCAAAACAATATTGGGGCAATCAATGAACTCTACGGACGCTCACGCATCACTGAAATTGTGTCCGGATCTATGCGCATTGCCATGACATCATCAAGTCGCTATCAACTTATGATATTGCCCTGTGCAGCGGAGCAGGATACTCTTGTTGCGGTTATTTCTACGCTGCTTCTGCCGGCTGCCGATAGTAAAATGGAGATATATCATAGCGATTGGACTCCGGTAGCTTCTGAAAAGCTTTTCAAGAGTCCCGAATTTAAAGATTGGTTGACCGCTGCCGGCCGAAAGAATAAGAGTGAGGCCGAACAGCTTGTCTCATTCATGCTTGTGAGCTATGATTTTGACCCCGAAACACAGATTTTGACCCTGAAAAACAATTCATCGTCAACTCTTTCGGTGGAGGTGTCGGAGAAGGTGGCTCCCTATTTCCTTGATAAATTAACCTATCGCTGGAATGGTAAAAAATTCGTATTGATTAAATGAAAACTCCCTTAACGCTTTCGCAACTCAATAGATGTGTGGCACAGGCTCTGAATGTGCCCTCTTTGCAGGGGGTGTGGGTGGTTGCCGAATTGTCGGATTTGCGAGTAAATCATGGCCATTGCTACATGGAGCTGATGGAGAAAGACCCATCAACTGGCTCGGTGTTGGCTCGTATGCGTGGTGTTATTTGGGCAAGTAGTTATTCGCGGCTTAATGCGGAGTTTTATGCCGCTACGGGGCAGCGACTTGAATCTGGGCTGAAAGTGATGCTCTATGGAGCGGTAAACTATCATTCGGCATTCGGCATGTCGTTTGTGATTACAGCTATTGACCCCTCCTACACAATGGGGGAGGCTGAACGCCGCCGTCGAGAGATTATCGACCGATTGACCAAGGAGGGGGTGATTGATTTGAACCGAACGCTCGAATGGCCGGAGGTGACGCTGCGTGTGGCTGTGATTTCTGCCCCGGGAGCTGCCGGCTATGGCGACTTCATAAATCAGCTCTACACCAATCAAGAGCGGCTGCACTTCACCACCCGACTTTTTCCGGCCGTGATGCAGGGGGATAGAACCTCACCGTCGGTTATAGCAGCATTGGAGTGCATAGCGGCAGTTGCCGACGATTTTGATTGTGTGGTGATTATTCGTGGCGGTGGAGCAACGAGCGATTTGCTCGCTTTCGATGATTATAATCTTGCTCTTAACGTGGCGCAATTCCCGCTCCCGATTATCATTGGCATAGGTCATGAACGCGACACCACTGTGCTTGATTTTGTGGCTAATATGCGCGTGAAAACGCCAACTGCAGCTGCTGAATGGTTGATTTCACGCGGAGTGGTAGCCCTGGAGAATCTTCGTCGCATAGCCTCCGATATTATGTCGGTGGCGGCCGATGTGATTGCCGGTGAGCAGACACGGCTGGCCTATCTCGACAGCATTCTCTCTCTGGCTCCGGAGGCTGTCATGACAAAGGCAAAAACATCGCTGCAACAGGCATCAATGATGCTTGCCGAGACCGGCGCACGCCGCATAGCTCCCGAATTGGCTCGACTCGATGCAATCGGGGGTGCCATTGCAACAGCTGCAGGCAATTGCACTCAGCGTGCAAGTGATGGTTTGACGGCCCGAAAACAGTTGCTCGAAGCCCTTTCGCCGGCTGCAACCTTGGCTCGAGGCTATTCAATTACCACTCTCAATGGCAAAGCAGTCAAGAGTGTCGAAGCTCTTAATCCTGGCGATGAAATTGTCACTGCTTTTGCTTCCGGCTCTATAACTTCAATCGTTAATCAAACAAACTCAAAATAATGGAACAAACATCTCAATTCAAACCCGTAAAGGAACTGACATACAATCAAGCGGTAGCTGAACTTGATGCTATTTTGCGCACCATGCAGAGCGACGCTTGCGATATAGACAAATTGGCTGCATACACTCGCCGCGCCACTGAACTGCTCAACGAATGTCGTGCTCGTCTCACAGCCACCGACGAAGAGCTTCGCGCTATTCTCGCCGAACTAAATCCGCAAAAATAACATAAAAAACATAGTTGTGATGTTTAAACGAATAGCCATTATTGCGCTCTTGGGATGTGCATTCTTAGGTGTCGCAGCACAAACATTAGAGAAAATGAATTGGTTCAATGAACCTCAGCAGTGGGAAATCAAAGATAACGCATTGGAGATGTTTGTTACTCCAAAGAGCGACTATTGGCGAATATCTCACTATGGGTTCACCGTTGATGACGCCCCATTTTATTATGCCACTTATGGCGGAGAGTTTGAGGTGAAAATCAAAATCAAGGGTGATTATGTGGCTAGATTTGATCAGGCAGGGCTTATGCTCCGTATTGACCATGAGAATTATATTAAAGCGGGTATAGAATTTGTGGACGGAAAATACAATTTGAGTACCGTGGTCACTCATAAAACCAGCGATTGGAGTGTAATAGCATTGGATCATCCTGTTGAGGAGATTTGGATTAAGGCTGTTCGCAGATTAGATGCTATTGAAATATTCTACTCATACGATGATGTGACTTATACCATGATGCGCAATGCTTGGATGCAGGATAATACTCCTATTCAAGTGGGGCCAATGGCAGCAAGTCCCGATGGTAATGGGTTTAAGGTGAGATTCGAATCATTCAAAGTGACTCATCTTCCCGACCAGCGCCGCACAGAGTGGCTTAAGAAAAATCAATAATATAGGCTGAAATCATACCGAGGGCTGTGCTTGCCAAGTGTGAGCGCAGCCCTTGCTGTTTAGCACGGCATGAATAAAAGATGTGATTTTGCAAAGAGATGACAAAATAATTTATATATTTGCGAAAATTGGTTGCTATAGCCAATGAGAATGCAACTCTGGATAATTATTAACCATTACACACATTTAGCTATGACCACACATCGATTGCTGAATCTTGTTAGATTTGTATTGGTATCGCTTCTCCTTTTTGGTTCGATTGATGCCTATTCTAATGATTTTTATTGGAAGAAAAAGAAGGATAAGATGGCCCTTGGTTATAAGCCCAAAAAGGGGAAAAAGGCTTTGGTGACAGACTTTATCTATGATGCGGCTTACACTATTAGCTACTATACTTACAATAAAAAGCGAGAACCTCGACCGGTTATTAGCTCTTATCAAGGTAATTCTGACGAATGGCAGAAGCAGAAAGCTTTCGTAGTTAAAACTGATGATGGAGTAGGGATTATCAATGGATTAGGAGAGGTTGTGGTCCCTTATGGGAAGTATGATGTATTTTATGAATCTGATTTCATCTACGGATTTTGGATGGGATCCTATCATGGACAGAATTCGGATAACTCAGCATCCGAACATATTATCAGAGTAAAAAAAGATGGCAAGGTCGGTTTGATTGAGCTTAATTCCGATAGTAAAAATGGTGTTACATATAAGGAGGATATGGCTCCGAAATATGATGATATTACTCCGGTTAACTACTTTGCAGTAAAATTATCGGATGAGTATCATCGGTCACCACAAGAAACAAAATCAACAAAATCTGGCAACTCACGATATTGGGCAATAGCTGAGCTTGGTGGTTGTTATGGTGTGATTCATCGTTGGAATAAAGAAGTGCTTCCTCCGGTTTATGATAGGGCTTCCTTTTCAAGCAATACTTTTTTGGGGTTGACTTATTATGAGACAAAGTATGGCGAACTCTTTAAGATGGTAAAGGATAAACATCAGTGTCTGGTTTTTGCAAAACATCAGAAGCCTCTCTATGTTCATCCGGATACTATCAAGAGTAAAAATTTGGTTGGATATAAAGAGAGGGAGTTGTCGCTCGATAAACATAACGATGGGTGTGATGGATTGTCTATTTTGTATGGTTCCGGTTTAAAATCTTTGGTGGTGGGTTCTCTGAATAGTGGAATTATTTATGTTACTCCAAAATATAAAAGAGTTCGACCTCTGCCGGATGATCTTTTTGATATATATTCTTATGCCGATACGGCTGTGTGGCAGGCAAAATGGGGCATAAAGCCGGTTGAATATGTTGATCTAACAGCCTCTGCAGATAAGTCAGGCTGGATCATGTGTAAAGATTCTGTTGGCAATGAAAAAATAGGTTATTGGAACTTTGGCGATCCACGAATTTTCGATTCTGTGGACGGAGCTTTCGCATCGGCAGATAGTGTGTGGCAATCGGGGCAATGGGAACATTACAAGATAGGAAATTATGTGGCTGTACGCCATGTTAAAACGGGCTTTTCACTCCCACCTGTGTACAGTGAAATCTCTCCAATTGAATCTGCCGGCGATTATCTTGTGATAGCTACTCATCGCGTTGGTAACATTAAATTGTATGGCTTGGTTTCTCCGGATGGAGTAATAGCTCCGGCTCAGTTTGATAGATTTGAAACTGCCAAAGATGGCAAATATATATTCCGTCGTGTGAGTTGGCCTGATTTATATGGTCCATTTGACTTGAATAAACATCAAATGGGATGGTGGGATATAGCTTTGACTATGACTTTTGATCCCGAAACAGGGGAGAATAAATACAATTTTGATAGCTTGTTGGATAAATACAGTAGTTACAGTCATAAATCTGATGCGTTTAATCTATACTCGCATCTTGAAGCTCTTGGAGCAGCATTGGATTTACCGGAATTTAGAGCTCTCAATGCTATTAAACATGCATATTGGTTGATGGACCATAAGGATTTAATCAAAAATGCAAATGGCTATATAGCCTACGCTCGATGGCTAACGCCAAAAGATAATAAGACATTAGCCGAAATCGTGTCAGAAGCTCAGAAAACGGAAGAGAGCACAAAAGATTACTATGCTTATTTGGACGCGCAGGCGGCAGCTGAGGCTGAAGCACAGCGATTAGAGGAGCAGCGACAAGCGGCTATAAGAGCTGAACAAAACAGGCAAGCTAATCTTCAAGCGTGGGCACGGGTGGCTGATGCTTTAGGCCAAATGGCACAAGGAGTCAATAGTGCATTTAATAATTATGCAGTTTCAAAGCGGCGATACAGCTCGCAGCAGAATGTGCGATCACGCTCTAATAGTGCAGGTACATCTTCGTCATCTTCGTCGCAATACACTCCAACTCAGGTATTGGAAGTGTGGGTTCCGGGTCCGTCGTCAAAAGCTACGGCAACTCATCAATTCCACAACTGGTATAAGCGTTTTTATGGCAATCGTTGGTGTATATTCCGAACTAAGGATGGTAAATTCCATACGGCAACAACCAATACTGATACTAAGTGTGCTCATTATGATGTGTCGGGCTATAAATACAAGGCCATAGATCCGGGAGCAAGCCTTAGCGCCGGCCGAAAATATTACTACTTCAACTAATCTAAACGTTTTAAGGGTGCAGTTGGCGTTTTAATCATTACATTCTAGAATCACCTAATATTAGTCACTCATAAAGTAATCGAAAACATAACGATATGAAAAGAGTTATTTTATTTATCATCGTTGCATTAGTGACTTTGTTGCCCAGAGAAGTTGATGCTGAGAATCAACGACCATTTATCAAAAAGTTAGAAACAGGAATGTCGTTCTGTTGGAAAAAGAAAAAAGGTAAATACGCGTTGGTTAGAAAACAAAAAGGGTATGACGATTACTATGTGACTGATTACATCTATGATGTGAGTGACAAAGGTAAAAAAGGAGATCTTCTTGTTTTTTCTGAAGTCAACTTTGAGCATCAATGGATTGTAGTGGAAAGGGACAATAAGTTTGGGATAATTGACCTTAATGGGAAGGAAGTTGTGCCATGTATATATGATAAAATTACTAAAGGCACTGAAATTACGGGGGAGTGGCATTTTTCTAATGTACAACACTATTCCGATAAGGATAGTAGTGTAGGGAGCACATATATAAGGAATAACGATATAGTAATAGCTAAAAATCAAGAAGGTAAAAAGGGTATAATTCAATTTAATTGGGAAGCTAAAACTATATTAGATTTTGATTATGACTATATCTTTATACCTGAAAATAATTGTAAGGTTAATGTTGAAGATGAGTGGAGAGGCAATCGGTTCCATGAAAAGTTTTACTTTCACAATTTACCTTTTGACGTAGGATTAAAATATAGAGATGCTAAATATTTCATTATCATAAAAGGGGACAAATATGGGCTGTATGATAGGATAGAAAATAAAATAATTGAACCAAATTATGATGCAAGTTCATTTCGATTAGGAAATTATGATAAAAAAGATAAACATTCAGGTTACTATCATCACAACTATAATGGGTTATATCTCAAAACATCTAATGAATATTTTAATAATATAGGACATGACTATGTTACGTTGTTTTTTGGAAAAACGTTATTGTTGAAAAAAGATGGCAAAAGAGTGTTATATGATATGAATAATGGGCGGGAGATAGTTCTGGATACAGTCAAGAACGAAGCTGTATTGAGAGCCCAAAGGAATTTGTATTATACATATAATAATGGAATCGCAAATGGATTTGTTATTGATAATGGTTATGAGATAGAAGCAAAATACGATGGCGAAAGTATTGATAATTTTGAGCCAATGCCAAGCGATACCGCTGAAATTTTCAAGGTAAAGAATCTATATAACAAAAAAATAGTATATGGTCTGTATAATGCAAAACTAAAAAAAGAGATATTAGCTCCTATATATACAAAAATTCAAAAAAGTACTGTTAATGATGGATTCTTCTTGGTTGAAAAGGATTCAACAGAAAGTTATTATGCGTATCTTACAAGTAATAAAGATTCAGTTGTACTTCTAACGAATAAGAGTGATGCATATAAGGGAGCAACTATAACACCGATTAGCAAGACTTTATCCATGGTTGAAAAAGATGGTGTGTATGGGTTAACAGACAAAGAACACGGGCTTTTAATACCTTGTGTATATGATAGTATTAAGACAATTAATAGTGTGGTAGAAAATATAGATGATGTCTATAATGATATGTTTGTTTCTTATTATCGTGGTAAGATTGGCCTGATATCACCTGAAACAACCATAACATTGCCATATTTTACTGACGTTGAATATAAAGCTGATACAATAACTCTTTCAAGAAATGGGATTCCATTTGTAAAAGGAGAAGATTCTAGGAACTGGAAAAGGTATTATGCGAAAGAAACCTTTCCGTTTACGATGGAAATTTCTATAAAGGATGGGAATTTTGTTAGCCATTATAATTGGGACAGATATTGTTCCGATTATGAGTTTATTGAAGGTTATAGTTTGGCGGTATATATCGATTATCAGCCGTTTCTTAAGGCACTAGTATATAGTGTTTTGCATGAAAGGGAGGCTGAATTGTTAGATCAAATTGCAACTGGTAATTATGCTTCTTGGACTAATGGAATAGATGAGGAGCTAACAAGTTTTGCAAAAATGGCATACAATCATTTAGATATGAAAGATGAGCTCTATGAATATCTAAAATCAAGTTCTGGCACTATCGCAAATCTGAAACAAGAAGCAAAACGAATGGATGAGTTGAGATTGCAACAATATGAAGAGCAACAACGTCAACAACAACAAGCTATAGCGGAGCAAGCTCGCAAGGAGCGTCTAAAGAAATGGGAAAATCTAGCTGCTGCTCTTGGTGATATGGCCAATAATGTAAATGCTGCTGTTAATTCCGGTAGGGCAAAAAATCGGACAAAGACTTACACCCAAGGATCACGCTCCAATAGAGCAGGTACATCTTCGTCATCTTCGTCGCAATACACTCCAACTCAGGTATTGGAAGTGTGGGTTCCGGGTCCGTCGTCAAAAGCTACGGCTACACATCAATTCCACAACTGGTATAAGCGTTTTTATGGCAATCGTTGGTGTATATTCCGAACTAAGGATGGTAAATTCCATACGGCAACAACCAACACTGATACTAAGTGTGCTCATTATGATGTGTCGGGCTATAAATACAAGGCCATAGATCCGGGAGCAAGCCTCAGCGCCGGCAGAAAATATTACTACTTCAATTAAAAGAAGTGCACCTCAAATGATAAAACAAAAATAAGCTGTGTTGAAAAACACAGCTTATTTTGTTTGTGACCCCGGAGAGGCTCGAACTCTCGACCCAATGATTAAGAGTCATTTGCTCTACCAACTGAGCTACGGAGTCATCATTTTAAAATTGCTCCACCGTGTATCGCGGTTTTGCGTTGCAAAGGTACTGCTATTTTTTTATTCTGCAAAGGGTTTTGCCTATTTTTTGTCGTAGGCCTATATTTTTTTGTTGATTTTTGACTGATTATAGAGCCAAGGCATCGAGGGTGAGGCGATAGGCCATGTAGATCATGGCAGCTCCGCAGAGGGTGTAGATAAGTCGTTGCCAGGGGCGTTTGAGCCCGAATGTGAGCATACGCACATTGGCTGAACGGAAAAACCAATCCCAGTTCAGCAATGAGGCGGCGAGAGCAAGAACTCCGCATAGGCCGAATATTGCTGCCATAATGGCGGCTGCGGTGCCTATGCTCATTAGTCTTCAGGCGTTGTAACGATCATAGTACGAGTGTCATCGTCATTAACGGTGAGCTCTACAGTAACAGTATCGTAGGGGAGGATGTCGTCAATACGGTCGGGCCATTCGATCAGACACACAGCGCCGGAATCAAAGTAGTCTTCCACGCCGATTTCGAGTGCTTCTTCAAGATTTTCGAGGCGATAGAGGTCGAAATGATATAGCAACTCGGCGGTGGTGTCGGAGCGGTATTCATTGATGAGGGCAAAAGAGGGTGAACCGGCGAGGTCCTCTTCCACACCGAGGGTGCGAAGTAGCTGCATGATAAATGTTGTTTTTCCGGCACCCATTTGTCCGTTGAACGCAAACACTGTGTATGATCCCATTAAAGCAGCAAAGTCATGTGCTGCCTGGGGGAGAGCTTCGGTTGAGGGGATGTTGATTATATGTTTAGCCATATCTGTTGGGATTTTTATTTTGCTGTTAGAGTGATAATAGGCACGAGCATCTCTTCCATTGAAATGCCGCCATGCTGGAATGTGTCGGTGAAATATTGTGCGTAGTGATTATAATTATTGGGGTAGGCAAAGAAATCGCGTCCGTGGGCAAAGATGTAGGCTGTGGAAACGTTTGGCGATGGCAGCCCGAAAGCCTTTGGTTGGGTAATTTCATAGACTTGCTTCGGGTTGTAGCCGAGGTTGCGCCCAAGTTTATAGCGCAAGTTGGTGTTGGTGTTCTTCTCGCCTACCACTTTTATCGGATTGTCAACACGGATTGAGCCATGGTCTGTGGTTAGCACTATTTTATATCCCTTTGCGGCTATGCGGCGAAATAGCTCAATCGCTGAAGAGTGGCGAAACCATGATTCAGTCAGTGAGCGATAAGCGGCATTGTTTGATGCAAGTTCGCGAATCATGCGGCTTTCGGTGCGGGCATGTGAAAGCATATCGATAAAGTTGAACACTATGACGTTCAAGTCGTTCTGTTCCAATGTGGCAAAATCGCGCAGCAGTTTTTCTCCTCCGACAGAGTCGTTGATTTTGTGATATGAAAATCGGCAGTGACGGCGGAAACGCTCAAATTGGGTGGCTATCAGTGGTGACTCGTTGAGATTTTTCCCCTCTTCGCTATCTTCGTCGACCCATAGTTCCGGGAACATGCGCTCAATGTCGAGAGGCATCAATCCTGAAAATATGGCATTACGTGCGTATTGAGTTGCTGTGGGGAGGATTGAGCAGTAGAGTTCATCGTCGGATGTGAAATATTCGCTCAGGATGGGGCGAATGGCACGCCACTGGTCGAAGCGGAAGTTATCAATTAAGATGAAGAACACTTTCTCGCCGGCATCAAGCAGCGGGAACACTTTGCGACGGAAAATGTCGGGGCTCATCAATGGCCGATTTTGTGAATCGGGTTTTACCCATGAGGCATAGTTTTTCTTAATAAATTTGGTGAAAGCGCTGTTGGCTTCATTTTTCTGAAGCGAGAGCATCTCGTCCATGTCGGTGGTTTCGGCAGCGGTCAGTTCGAGTTCCCAGTGAACGAGAGTCTTGTAGGTTTCCATCCAATCATCAATTGTGTAGGAATCATTGATTTGCGATGTAATCTTTACAAAGTCTTGTCGATAGCCGGTTGATGATTTTTCCGACACGAGCTGTGCGGAGTGAAGATTTTTCTTGATTGAGAGCAGTATTTGGTTTGGATTGACCGGCTTGATGAGGTAGTCGGCAATTTTGCTCCCAACAGCTTGGTCCATTATGTTTTCCTCCTCACTCTTGGTAATCATGATTACCGGCACACTAGGGAGAATCATCTTTATTCGTGACAGGGTTTCAAGTCCGGTCAGCCCCGGCATGTTTTCGTCGAGGATGATAAGGTCGTAGTGGCGTTGAGAGGCTAATTCCAGCGCGTCGTTGCCGGAATAAACGGTTTCAACGTCGTAGCCTTTGCTTCGCAGAAACATCACATGTGGTTTCAGCAAATCTATTTCGTCGTCGGCCCAAAGCAGTGTCATTCGGTTCATCTTTAGTTGTGGTTAGTGAGGGTGTTAGTCTACTCGCGGAGCAATCGGGGGCTGCACTTTGGGCAGCATGGGGATAGGGATGTCGTAGGGTTCCTCTTCCGGTTCTTCTTTAACATCCGGCGCCGATGTTGGTTCATTTGGTGTTGCCACGGCCGGAGGTGTGGTTGGGGGGGGTGATGTGCTCGGCGCGGTTGTAGCGTTCTGGCTGTTATTATCTTCGGTGGGTTTCTGTGGAGTTTGTGTGGCCGGTTTAGCTTCCGTTTTGGGATCTAATGTGGGAGCCTCCGAGGTGGGGATTTCAAGTGTCTCATCCTCTTCGGGTTGCACTATAATGTCGTGGATTCGCTCTATGCGATTATCACCGGCCGCTTCAAAGTATTCTTCGAGGGTGCGCCCTTCCGAGATTAGGATATTGAAATTGTGGGAGCTGATAATTAGAGGCACAGCGCTTGCCGGGATTTTGGCATAGCTTCTCTTTTCAAGGGTGGTGCGATATTCGGCAGCTTCACTCTCGTTTCTGAACCCGGTTACTGTGATCATTCCGAGATTGCCAAATTGCATCTGTTCAATGTCGAAGTCGCTCACATCGTAGGATGAGAAGTTGTGGCGTGCGATTTCAAACAGGAGCTGGTTGCCATTGATTCTATTGGCGGCGTATATGAGAACAAATGTCTGCTCGCCGTCACTTTCGAAGTCAAATTCGGATTGCTCGGATGTGGCAATGGTGGTGGAGTCGGCTGTTAGGCGAGTTGACCACACCATGCCGCGCATATTTGTCCCTGATGATTGCAACTGTCGGCCGTCGGAGAGCAGTTTGAGGTAGGATGAAGCGAGCGGTGACACATCGGCTTCGGGATATAGACTGACAAGCTGTTGCAGCGTTTCAGCGAATTTCTCGGAATTATTTTCAGTGACGTAGCTCAGCGCTTCAAGGAACATGAATTTCGGCATTATGCGGCTCAAGGGGTAATCTCTGCGGGCTTCGGTGTAGATTTCGTGCACTCGTTGATTGTCATTGGCCATATAGGCCGAGTAGGCTCGGTTATATAGGGCTTGCTCCATTTCGGTCATGCGCATGAGTTTTTCCAAATATTGCGGATCGGTGAGGGCTACTCCTTGACGCGATTCGGGGAATTGCTCAAGGATAATAGCACGATAGATTTCGGCCTTCTCCTTGTCGCCGCTTCGAGCATACATTAGGTGCATATTGTAGTAGGCATCAAGGCGATAGGTATTATCGGGATAGTCTTGAAGCAATCTGTTGAATTGGTATTCGGCACCCTGGATGTCGTCGAGTTTGTCTTTGAGTATCACCCCCATGTTGTAGAGCCCCTCTTGAATCACTTCGTGGGCTGTTTGCCGCTCTTCCGGAGTTGAGGGAATTTGTTTGAGATAGTATTCCGGAAAGTGTGGATCGGCGGCTCGTTCTTTGGCTTCGCGTTCGGCCGATGTTTCTTCGGCTGTGGCATCACCGTTCTCCATATCGGGAGTTGTCATCTCTTCTTCTGACTCTGCCTCGGATTCTTGGTCGCTGAAGGGAGTATAGGTGGTTTTGTTTCGACGGCGCCAATCATCCTCTAATTTGCGGCTGCCCCAGCGTTTTTGGAACTCAGTGCGCCCGGCATTTCGGGTGGCTTCATTGTAGAAATACCATGACTTGTCATTGTTGAGCACAAAAGTTGTAGGCGCCGAGGTGGAGCCTTGTTTCAGACCGGTGCCTGCTGCGGCTTGCTGAGCAAGATACTCTTCACGCTCGGCATTTTCGCGCTCCTCTTGTTCTCGCCTTTTGAGCTCCTCAATGGTCTTTTCAATCACTTTGAGTTGCTCCTCCGGAGTCATATCGGCCAGTCGGAGTAGAGAGTCTTGTGTGGTGACATTCTGGGAGTATATGGCAAGCTCGTCAAGCACATCGCTGCGCTTGCTGAGGTTTTTGTAGTCGGGATATGTTTCGGGTAGCTGTGGAATGGCTTCCGAATAGCATGGCTGTGCCTTATCGTAGCGATGTTGCTCATAGTAAAGACCTCCGAGGGCCACTTGGGCAAGGGCCTTGTCGATTCCGTTGCGGGTGGAAAGGCCTATGGCTTTTTCATAATTGGCTATTGCGTTGGCAGTGTCGGCTCTTGAAATGTAGAGATTGCCGATGGCATAGTATATCTGGTCAAGATATTCCTTGTTGCTGCCATATTTGGTCATTGTTTCCAGTGATTTCACCTCTTTTGAGATGTCACTTCCTTGATAGACCTCGCTTTGCTTGATGCGGGCATTAAATCGAGTGCGATAGCTTGCAGAGGCTGTGCCCCCCACTTTTTTGAACGCATCATAGGCTTTGTTGTTTTCTCCATTTAATTGCTGAACTTGCCCCAAGAGGAATGTCAAGCGCGTTTTTTGTGCGCCTTTGGCGTATTTGAGCGCTTTTTCAAGCATTGGCGCTGCTTGCTTATAGTCGTGGGAGCGAACATAGAAATCGGCATAAGAGAAATAGTAAAGCTCTTGCAGAGTAGAGTTTTCGGCAATATCTTTCTCTTTTATCTTCGAGAGTATGGATTCGGCATCGAAAAGCCAGTCAATGGCGCAATAGCATCGAGCTTGCCAGAGTTTTGCTTCGGTTACTGTTTCGGGCAACCAAGAGAAGTGTTTCGACACATAGTAGAATGTGGCGGCAGAGCCGAGGAAGTCGCCATTCATGTATTGGCTTCGTCCCATCATCATCCAGGCATTGTGAAGGAATGGGTTATACTCTTCGCGTTTAAGCCATTTTTTGTATTCCGGGTCGGAGCCTTTTCCGGATTTGCGTTTTGGTCGCTTCTTTATGGAGCGCAATTGGATTGCTTTTTGGGCCTTTTCAATGGAGCGTTTGAAGTCACCTTCCGGTTGTGGGGCTTTTTCATCGGTTTTTGCTTCGGCGGGGTGCATGAAAAGAGTGCGACTATAGTCATCGGCATAGTTGCTCTCCATTTTTGCCAGTGTTTCGCGGTAGTGCTCATCGCCGTTGAAGTAAATGTTGTAGCGGGTGATGAATGCTGTGTATTGGCGGGTTGCAGCGGTGTTTTGCTTGAGGCTGCAGCTGCTGAGCGGAGCAATGAGTGCAAGCCCGATGATGGCTATTGCTATGGCTCGGCGCTTTAAGAGCCATGTGGTAAGGCGAGCTGCAATATAGGCCACTACCATTGTCATCACTATCAGGGCCGAACATGGCACATCAACCCAGGCGCTCAGCATCAATCCTGTCAGACAACACACCATGGAGATGGCTGTTGAGCAGAACATCATGGTGCTGAATCGTCGGCAAAATATTTCGGATATTATTTGCGGCATGGCAAGCATTGACATCAGTAGCATCACTCCCACAAGGCGAATGGTGAGTACTATGCACACAGCAGTTAAAGCTGTCATTGTGAGGGTAATAAACTTCACCGGCATATGGACCACGCGGGCAAAGTCGCGGTCGAAAGCGCAAGCCACCACTTGGCGGTAGAATATGGCAATGAAGGCTATTAAAATGATGGTGTAAATTCCAAAAGCCCAAAGATCGCTCGAGGCTATTGTCAGCACATTGCCAAAAAGGAAGGAGTTTAATTCCGGAACATAGCCTGGGGTGAGGAACACGAAAAACACGCCCATAGCCATCCCTAATGCCCAAATAACAGCTATGGCGGAGTCTTCGCGCATCATGCGGCGCGACATCTGCTCAACACCCAAAGAAGCGCACACAGCCACGGCTGCGGCTGAAATTACGGGGTTTATTCCGAGAAAATAGCCCAATCCAAGGCCCCCAAAGCAGGCATGGGTGATTCCTCCGCTGATGGCTACCAATCGGCGAGTCACAATGTATGTGCCTATGATGGCCGATGCAATGCTGAGAATCAGCACCCCGGCTATAGCATTTCTGAAGAATGGATATTGAAGTATCTCCAACATAGGCTTTTAACGGATAAAGACTGAGAGTTTTTTTAATGTGTTTTTGATTTGCGGGCTTCCGCCACAATAAACAGAAGTTCTTCGCGGATAATATCCGGCAACTCAATGCCGCGAAGCTGGATGCTTCGCCCCCATCCGGCAATGTCGTCGGGGAGGAGTGTCATCAAGATTCCTCGAAACTCTTCTATTTCATCGTCGGTGTAATTATTGGATGCGCGCCCGCGGAAGCGGTCAAGCTCTTCATCGTCGTAGTACACTATTTCGGGGCTGACAGAGGCCAATAGCGAATCTTTCTCGCAGGTGATGTGCATGCCGCAGCAGTCCTCTTCAGCTTCACTCTCGGCTTCGGCAGCGGGCTCTGTCGGTGGATTGCGGTGCAAATCACGTTTGTGAAGAATGTAGAGAATTGTCCCCACTATAATCAGCGCAATTGATATGTAAAATGCTACAATCATTATTCGGTTTCTAAATTTGAGGATTCAGGGTTGATTGTGAAGCCTGCTTGTTGCAGGTGGTCCCAGAATGTGGGGTAAGATTTGCCAACAACTTCTATGTTGCGAATCACAATGCCGGGGATATAGGTGGCAACCGGAGCGAGGGCCATGGCCATGCGGTGGTCGCCATAAGTGTCAAATTCGGGGAGTTCTAATATTGGTCGGCGGCGGCCATCCCAAATCATGGTGTGATTGTCAACATTCTCAACCTCTACTCCCACCTTCAGCAACTCGGTGGCCAGGGCGGAGAAGCGGTCACACTCTTTGATTTTCAATGATTCGAGCCCTGAAAGCCGGAATGGCACTCCGTTCATGGCGCAAGTGATAGCAACAGCCGGAACAAGATCGGGGGTTGCCGACATGTCGGCCGTCAGTCTTGGTGACACATCGGGAGCTCCTGCCAAGTCAATATCTTCGGGTGATTCTTCCCCTTCTGAGGTGGTGACACCGAGTTGGGTGAATATCTCTACTGCGCGGCGGTCGGGTTGATGAGAGTTGATATCAAGCCCCGTTAGAGTGGTGAATCCGCAAGTCAAGGCTTCTATTTCGTACCAAAATGCTGCTGCACTCCAATCTTTTTCGGCTTTCAGTTGCGTAGCATTAGTGTAGGTTCCGGGGGTTACATTGATAATATTTACTATGCGCTCGGCATCAGCTCCGGCAAGTTGCATCATTGATAGAGTGAGATCAATGTAGGGGAGCGATGCAGCCTCGCCAACGAGCGATAAGCGCAGCCCATTTGTCATGCGCGGAGCAATCATCAGTAGGGCCGAAATGAATTGAGAGCTGATTGTGGCATCAATGCTGATTTCGCCTCCGCAGAGTTGTTTCCCTTTGATGGTGAGCGGCGGAAATCCCTCCTCGCCGGCATAGTCTATTTCGGCGCCACAATGGCGTAGCGCTTCAACCAATGGTCCTATGGGGCGGCGGCGCATTCGCTCGGTTCCGTCGATTGTCACAGTGCGCCCCTCTTGACATGCAAAGTAGGCAGTTAAAAAGCGCATAGCGGTACCGGCATCAGCGGCATTGATTACGCTATCGGTCGAATCAAGTGCGTGGAGCATTACGGCCGTGTCGCTGCATTGTGCAAGTGGTTGAGGAATAATGCGTTCCATGGCGAGCGCACCAATTATTAGTGCGCGATTGCTCACACTTTTAGATAGTGGCAAATCAATGGTGGCTTGTAGTATATCTTCCGGGGGATAGATTCTGTAATTCATAATCAGCAAAAATAGCGATTTTTGCACGATTTTCAAAGCCAAAATCCGTTAACTGACATAAAAAAGCGAGGACCGACGTCGGATTGACGCAGTCCTCGCAGAAATTCTTTTTAATGATTTGCTAATGCTTTATGCGCAAGGCTTCTCGCAAGCGGCATTGGGAATCCAGCGGCTGTCACCGAAACCAAGGATCGGCAAGAAGATGATGGGCAAGAAAATCATGCCAAGGATAAAGCCGGCACCGCGGCCAAAAGCTGTGCCGAGTTTAACTTGTACAATGATAGAGAAAACACCCACAACAATCATGCCTACAACCGGAATGATGGCCAATAGGAACACAAAAATCAACCAGGGAGAGAGTTTTGCAACTTTGAGCAAAACGATTGTATTGTATATGGGGATTAGAGCAGCCCAACCGGGTTCTCCTGCTTTTTCAAAAATACGCCACCATGCAACAATCATAATAATCATTAAAGCGAGAGTGAATACCATAAACCCTGTGCCAAAACCGAGTAATTCTTCCATAATCTTAGATTTTGATTAGTTAATTAGTTAGTAGAATAGTTAGTGTTTGCAAATGTAGTCTTTTTATACTTGTTAACAACTAACAACAGGTGTGTTTAATGTAATTTAACAAAAGAGCCAATTTATGTAAATATTTGGTAGCTGAAAAGCAAGAAATGGTTTTATATACAGATTTTATGTAATTTTGTGGTCAAATTATTAAAAATCAAATATTATTAAAAAATCGCTATGACAGAAGTTATCAAAAACACTCTTCGTGATAAAGCATGGGCAAGATGGATAGCGTTGGTGTTGATTGCATCAATGATGTTCTTTGCTTATATGTTTGTCGATGTTATGTCGCCGTTGAAATCGCTTCTGGAGGAAAAACTTCAGTGGGATAGCTCAACATTTGGCACATATGCAGCTTCGGAATACTTTTTGAATGTATTCGTGTTCTTCCTCATTTTTGCCGGTATTATTCTTGATAAGATGGGTATTCGCTTCACCGGCTTGCTATCGGCTTCGCTGATGGTTATAGGTGCGGCTATCAAACTTGTTGGTATCAGTGATTGGTTTGCGGCTACTGAGCTATGTGCTTGGCTCGATAGCTGGTGGACATCATTCCCCGGCAGTGCAAAAATGGCTTCATTTGGCTTCATGATTTTTGGTTGTGGCTGTGAAATGGCAGGTACAACAGTATCAAAAGCTATCGCTAAATGGTTTAAGGGTAAAGAGATGGCTCTTGCAATGGGGGTTGAAATGTCAATTGCCCGCTTGGGTGTGTTTGCTGTGATGTGGACTGCACCCATGGTTTCAGGTTGGTTTGATCAGTCAATCCTTGCTCCGGTGGCTTTCTGCACAGCGTTGCTTTTCATCGGATTGATCAGCTATAGTGTGTTTGTGCTCATGGATAAGGCTCTCGATAAAGATCTCGCTGCTGCCGGTGAACTTAATGCTGCTGAGGGTGGTGACGATGAGGAATTCCACATCTCCGACTTGGGCAAGATTTTCAAAAGCAAGATGTTCTGGCTTGTGGCATTGCTCTGTGTGCTCTACTATAGCGGTATCTTCCCCTTCCAGCGTTATGCGCCCAACTATATTCAGGAAACACTTATTGGGGTTGATGCCGAAATGGCTTCGCGTTTGTTCAGTGTGTTCCCCATCCTTGCAATGGTGCTCACCCCCTTCCTTGGTGCATTCCTAGACTACAAAGGCTATGGAGCTACGATGTTGATTGTCGGTGCGGTGATTATGACTTGTTGTCACCTCGGGTTTGCATTCCTTCTCCCCGCTGTGCCAGAAGTGTGGCTCGCTGTAACGTTGATTCTTGTGTTGGGATTGAGTTTCTCGCTTGTTCCGGCAGCGCTATGGCCTTCTGTTCCGAAGATTATTGACAATAATATCTTGGGCTCGGCCTATTGCTTGATTTTCTGGATTCAGAATATCGGTTTGTGTCTTGTGCCGCTTTTGATTGGTGTGACTCTTGATGCCACCGGTGGTTACTTTGTGCCTATGTTGATTTTCTCATCATTTGGCATTTTGGCTATCTTCTTTGCCATCTGGTTGAAGGCTCTCAATGGCAAGCACAATTACGGGCTTGAATCGCCCAATGTGAAGAAGTAATCAGCTTCAATAACACAATAAATGAAGTGGCGCGATTCCGGGTTGGAGTCGCGCCACTTTTGTTAGGAATATAATTATAAGTCTTCGAAAATCACCATGTAGGAGGCTTCAAATGTTTCACCGGGGTTTAGGTGATTGATATATCTGCGATTGGCAAATTCGCCGTCATATCCCACAGAATCGGCTCTTCCCCACCATGGCTCTACGCACACAAAGGGGCAATCGGCCGCTGGATTCCATAGCCCCACAAGTGGAGCGCGGAAGAGCAATGACATATAGGGATTTTTGTTTTTGTCGAGAATCGAAACGCGGTGCACTTGGTCATCGGCAAATATCAGCGCATCGGATGCAAATGTCGTAGCATCAATGGGTAGCATCCCGTCGGCATTGAGTTCTACTGCCCTTTCCTCGGTGCCAATGCACCCTTTTTGTGCTATTACTTGGCTCTTGATTTGGTGTTTGTCAAAGAGGAAGTAGCTGTGAATATTGTCGCAAGCGTTGAATTCTGGCATGTTGAATGCCGGGTGTGCGCCGATTTGAAAGTCCATTGGGCGGGAGTCGGTGTTTTTTACTCGCCACATCACCATGAGTCTTTCCCCCTCCAGGCGATAGCCAATTTCAAGGATGAAATTGCGAGGGAATTTAGCCAATGTCTCTTCGCTTGATTCAAGGATGAACCATGCTTCATCTTCAGGGGAATCCTCTACGAATCTAAATTCCATGTCGCGGGCAAATCCGTGCTGGCTCATGGAGTAAACTGAGCCATCCATGCGGAATTCGCCATTCCACACAGAGCCCACAATCGGGAACAAAACCGGGGAGCGACGCCCCCAAAATTTTTTGTAGCCTTGCCAAAGGTATTGGTGGCGTGTGCGGTTGTTTACTATGCTTTGAAGTTCGGCGCCTGCCGATGCTATCTCTACTGTGAGTAGATTGTTGGCCAATGTCTGTTTCATGTTGCAAAGATAAGAAACATTTTGGTAGTACTATATGGGTGACAAACAAAAAAACTGCAGGGCATATCGGTGTGATATGCCCTGCTATTTAATGCGATTTTGTGAATCGGATTATTTGAAGAGGTATTGCTGAGAGATTGACTCGTTATTGTGAACTCGACGAATAGTGTCGGCAAAGAGGTGAGCCACAGAAAGGATTGTAGCTTTTTTGCACTCTTTGTTGAATGGGAATGAGTTTGTGAAAATCATTTCACACATATCAGAGTCGTCGATGCGCTGTGATGCGGGATCGCTCATAATTGCATGAGAGGCGAGGGCGCGAACAGATTTAGCTCCGTTTGCCATCATTAGGTTGGCAGCTTTGGTGATTGTGCCGGCAGTGTCCACCATGTCATCAACGAGAATGACGTTTTTGTCTTTAACGTCGCCGATAACGGTCATAGATTCTACAACATTAGCTTTAGCACGCTGTTTGTGGCAGAGAACCAAAGGAACATTGAGATATTTTGCATAAGAGTTAGCACGTTTGGCACCGCCAACGTCGGGGGTAGCAACAACGATATCTTCAAGTTTCAAGCTTTCAATGTAGGGGATAAATACCGAAGAAGCATAGAGGTGGTCAACGGGAACGTTGAAGAAGCCCTGAATCTGGTCGGCATGGAGGTCCATGGTGATTACACGGTTAACACCTGCTGCGCTGAGCAAATCGGCAACGAGCTTAGCAGCGATAGAAACGCGCGGCTTGTCTTTGCGGTCCTGTCGTGCCCATCCGAAATAGGGGATTACGGCAATTACAGAGTGAGCCGATGCACGCTTTGCTGCATCAATCATCAGGAGAAGCTCCATGAGGTTGTCACAGTTGGGGATTGTGGATTGCACAAGATAAACTTCGCAACCGCGCACTGTTTCCTCGAATGATACTTCGAATTCACCGTCGGCAAAGTGCTGTACGTTCATTTTGCCGAGTTCTACACCGAGTTCTTTACAAATCTCTTCGCCCATGTAGCGCGATGCGGTACCGGCGAAAATCTTGATGGGATGGACGTTAGAATGCATAAAAATAGTGATGAGTTTTGGATAGTGCAAAGGTACAAAAAAATATCCAATTTTGTTCAGCTATTTTGCAATCTTAATAGCGCATTTTTTTGAATAGAGAGGAAAAGAAACGTTAGTCGCGGTAAATCAGCGCGGTAGCTGTTGCGGCAATCCCTTCGCCACGCCCGGTGAAGCCGAGTTTTTCGGTAGTAGTGGCCTTTACCGACACTCTGTCGGGGGAAATCCCAAGGTCAGATGCCACAGTTTGAATCATCTGAGGGATATATGGCAGTAGCTTTGGTTTTTGCGCTATGATGGTGATATCGACATTGGAAATGGAGTATCCTTTTTCGGAAATCAGCTCTACAACGCGGCGCAGCAGCACTCGTGAATCAGCCCCTTTATAAGTAGGATCGGTGTCGGGGAAGTGGTAGCCGATATCGCGCATTGCTGCTGCTCCTAAGAGCGCATCGCTTAAAGCGTGTAGCGCCACATCGGCATCGCTATGCCCAAGTAATCCAAGTGTGTAGGGGACATTTACGCCGCAAAGCCACAGTTGACGCTCTTCAACAAAGCGATGAACATCAAATCCGTTTCCAATTCGAATGTCGGGTGTCATTCTCTCTTTTGGGCTGTGGGTTATCGGCGGCCGAGCAAATCACGCAGGCCGTCCATATCGAATGAGAGTGTAAAGCGCAATGTTTGGTCGAGGGGCGATGTTTGTGCAGCTGCAATCATGTAGGCTGCGTCTAATTTCACCACATTGAGTGAGAATCCGGCGCCCATTGAGAAGTAAGAGCGATTGCCTTTCATCTCGTTTTCGTAGTGGTAGCCTGCACGCAGGAAGAATTGCTGATTATAGTTGTATTCTGCACCGAATGACCAGCTGATTTCTTTTAATTCTTCGCCAAATCCGCCTGGTGCGTCACCGAATGATTTGAAAATGCCTGTGATGGGCGACATGTTTTCCCACTCTTCGAGCTTTTCGTTGTATTCTCTCTGTTGGTCCAAGTTTTCCTGGGTGTTTTCAGGGGCTGTGACATAGTCGCTTTCGCGTGGACGAGTCGGAACGAGGAGTTTATTGGCATCGAGCGAAAGAGCAAGAGTGTGGTAGTCGGCCAATGGGAATGCAAAAGTGGTACCAAGGCGTAGGTTTGTGGGGAGGAATGCGGGGTCCTCACCATTGTTGTACGACACTTTTGTGCCGATATTTGATATGTTCCAACCCCATGACCATTGACATTCGTTACGACCAATGACGGGGTAGGTGGTGTAGTAACCGGCAATGTCGGCAGCAAAAGCCGATGCACCTGAACTCTGGTCGCCGGCATAAGAGTCGGAGAATCCGAGATCGGAGTAGATGTAGCGAAACACAACCCCCATTGAGAATTTCTCAGAGAGTTTTCGAGAGTAGCCCACATCGACCGACATTTCATAGGGGCTCAATGTTTGTGATGCGCCTTCCCAGTCACCCGGTTGGTGAGTGGTCACTTCGCCGAGAGAGAAATAGCGCAGTGAAGCACTAATGGCCTGATTGTCGCCTGAGCCTATTTTCCAATATCCTGCAAGATTGGCAAGGAAGATGTCGTTAACCAATTTGCGCAACCATGGAGTGTAGCTCAGTGCTGCTCCACCTTGGCTATAAGTAAATGCATATTTTGAAGGATTCCAAAACTGAGAGTTGATGTCGGGATCTGTGGCGGCACCCATATCTCCCATGGAGGCTCCGCGGGCATCGGGGGCAATACCCAAAGAGGTGACACCGGTTTCAATCGGGTTGAAATCGTCCTTGCTTTGAGCAGAAGCGCTTGTTGAAGTTAAAGCAGCAACCACTAATAGGCTGCAAATCAATGCGTGGAGTGATATTTTTGTTTTCATTTAAATATTGTTCTACTGGGGATGCTATGCATAAAGTAAATGTGTCATTAGTAATAACTAAAAACTGGTCAATTTATTGCATAACACCATAGATAATCAATGGATTTTCAGTGCAAGGCACTCCTTGGAGTCAATTGTGGCGCGGATTTTAGAGCCTCGTTCAACATTGAAAAAGTCTCTTACTCGGCCGAGCATTATGACATCGCCGGTTTTCAATGTGGTGTAGCGGCTGACGCTTGCGATTGCTTCGTTGGCTATCTTTTTTATGGATTCAATTGTGGCAGTGGTTTCTTCAACTGCCGCAGTTGTGTTCTCGCCAATCTCATTGATTTCAATCCAATCGCCCAAGGTCAGTGCGTTGTCGAAAATATCGCCTATGGCAGTGGGTGCGCCTTGTGAGCGAAGTTCGGCGGTGATATTTGCCGGGGTTAGTCTCATGGCCACTGTGATGCGATCGTAGTAGCGGGGTGCAAATTTCTCGGAAATGCATTTTCCCAAGCGACATATTTTTATGGCGATATGAAATTCGGCCAGCCATTGAGAATCAAAGTCGGGCAAGAACACCGGGCGTCCGGCTATTGTTATTGCCGAATCTGAAATGAGAGTCAGCTTCGGGGGGAATGATATTGAGTGGTTGATGTTACGGTCAAATAGAATCGCTTTCATAATCGGGAGTTAAGGCATTAAGACGATTATACATCACGGCCAGGTGTGCGTAAATCGATGTGTTTTGAATCACGATTCCCGGTGCGGTCAGAATTCTGAAGGGTGTGAAATTCCATAGGGCTTTTATGCCGGCATCAACGGCTTGATCGGCAACTTGCTGAGCCACTTCAACCGGCACAGCTATGATGGCAATTTGAGCTTGAAGCTCCTTTTGGCGTTCGGAGAGTGTTTTGATATCGTAGATGGGCACTCCTTGGATTTCCTGTCCTACAATGCCGGGGTTGGTGTCGAAGCCAGCCACAATGTTAAGGCCAAATCGATTCAAACCGCTATCGGCAATGAGAGCCGAGCCAAGCGAACCCACACCGAGCATCACAGCATTGTGGCTGCGTCCGAATCCGAGGAATTTTCTGAGGGCATCTTCAAGTGCGGCTACTTGATAGCCTATTCTTGTCTTTCCCTTAACATTAAGCACTGAAAGGTCTTTGGCTATCTGCGATGCATCAACATTGATGGCTTTGGATATGGTGGTTGATGACACATATTCAACGCCTTGGGCACGCAGCAGTACGAGGTAGGCAAGATACCATGGTAGGCGCCTGAGGGTGGGCTCCGGTGGAAATTCTTTTGAGATTATGGTTTTATTGTTTCTGGCCATCTGTTTTGTTGGAGTGTTAAGTTTCGGTGGAATAGAGGTTATCTGTAGCCCGCACCCATGCCTCTTGATTGGTTGTCGCGTCCATCAAGAGTGTTGTATCGGTGGTTTTTGCGTTTGCCGAATGGGTCATCGGGGTCAACGGCCGGGTTGCCAAATTCGTCGTAGTACTGTTCTTCCTCTTCATCTTCGCGGCGCTCGGTTTCGCCACGTTTTCTCTTCGGTTTGTTTTTCTTAATGTCAAGAGGTTTCTGCATGTCAACGGGCAATTCAAATAGGTCCCATGATTGCTGAATGTCCCAATTTTTCTTTAGTGCAATCTTCTTGGAATAGTAGTAGGTTTCTTCCGGCTGAATGGAATCGGTCAGATTGCCGGTGTCCCAAATGCCATTGCCGTTTCGGTCAATAAATAGGCGAACATAGTAGTCGCCCGGCATTATGTGCTTAAAAATGGCCATCGAGCCGGTGATTTTTACTGTATGAGTGGGCTTGTCTTGGCTGTTTAATAGCTGCGCCACAGCGTTTTCGCTGCTTAGGTTCGCGATAAGGAATGAGATGTTGCCGTAATCCGATAAGTCGCGTACAGTGAATTCGAATTTTGTTGGCGCACACCATTTGCCATAGATGTCTTCAGCTCCGAGAGAGTCAATGGTTAGGCGATATTTTCTGCCCGGTTCCCATTTGATGTCGGCTCGGTAGATTAGAGGTCGCAGAGAATCGGCCAAGCGGAATTTCGGAGCTTCCAATGTGGTCCAAAGAGTGTCAACCTGCATCTCCAAATGAACTGCTGAATCGCAGAATCGGCTCAGAGGTTTCTCAGGGGTTATGTAAATGGGTGCAAACACATCAATTGTTCCTGATGCGTTTGTGTTTAGTTTTAGGAATTCAATTTTTGGGGCTTCGGTAGCAGTGCTGTCGGCTTTATCCTCCTTTTTCTTCTCTTTCTTCTTCGCTTTTGACTTGCGTATGTTGAATTTCAACGTGTCGGTGGTCCACGATAGTTGGTCAAGGGTGTCGGTGCGGAGGTATCGTGCTTGCATTGTCACAGAGTCGGCATTTATGATTAGAGTGTCTGTGAGCCAATAGGTGATGGTGTCGCGTGTGGGCACAGCATCGAGAACGGCACACTCGTTGATGAGCTGTCCGTGGCGGGGGCCGCCTATAAATCGCAATTCGGGGAGTGTGTCGGATGGAGCGCCAAATTCAAAATAAATTTTATTTCGTTCTTTACGCTCATATTTGGCGAGATATTGCGATTTGTAGCGTTCGTTGAACCATGTCAGCAAAACATCGTCGGGGAGAAAGTGAGTTGCCGGATGTGGCACTATTGAGTCGGAGCCGTCAGCAGCTTGCAGAGTGTCGTAAACGGTGATGCGTTCAGACGCCGGCTCTATGATGGCATCATAAAAAGCCACATCCTCGGTTCGGTCCCACATGTTGTCGCGATTAATGTCATTTAAGGCAAAAATTCGGTATTTGCCGGGTGCGAGGTTTCGCAGTGTGAATTGCCCAAATTGATTTGTTTTTGTGATTCGGTCAAAAGGAAGTGTTCTTATTGCTGTGTCTGACAGGTTTGAGTGAGCTCCAACGAGCATTCCTTGTGCTGGTTCAAGGGTTTCGGCTTCGAAAACCATCCCTGAGATGCACAGAGAATCAACGGTATTTCCGGTGGAGAAGTCGATGGCAAATCCGTCAAGTTCATTCCCTTCATTTAAGTCGGAAATAGCATCGGTGAAATCAATTGTATAGGTGGTGTTCGGCCTCAAAGAGTCAATTATTTCGACACTGACATATTTCCCTACTGCAGAAACTTTTGGCATAGATTTTTGTGGCGGTGAAACAACAACTTTGTTCATCGCATCCTTAATCTGAACATTTTCATTGAAGGTGATGGTGAGTTTTTCCGCAGTGATATTTGTGGCTCCGGGAGCCGGATTGCTCTTCACAAACATCGGGGGAATTTCGTCGATAGGTCCCCCTTCAGGGCGTCCCATGCTGGCGCAAGCGGCAATTATTGCTGCTGCCACAAAGGCAAGAAGAAGGCGCATATATAAAAATGGTTGCTTCATTCAAGGTTTAATGTCAATATGAAAACAATTGGCAGTGAGTAATGTTTAAGTCAGCTTTGCTACTGCTCCTTTGAGGCGGCAGAGGGCTTCAAGGAGCTGCTTGCGCGATGTGGCAATGTTTAGGCGCATGAATCCTTCGCCTTGAGAGCCAAACATTGTGCCGGTGTTCAGTGCAAGTCCGGCGCCTTCAATGAATAGTTTTTCCAATTCCTTTTGAGATAGGCCGAGTTCGCGGCAGTCGAGCCAGATTAGGAATGACGCCTGCGGTTTAATGGCTTTGATTTGAGGCAATTCGCGGCGTAGATATTCGTCGGCGGCATCGATGTTGGCTTCGAGATAGGGGATTAGCTCGTCGAGCCATGGCTCACCATGATTGTAGGCCGCTTCAGCTCCGATTGTGGCAGAGAAGAATGGCGATGAAAATTCGTTGGCTTCCATCCAGCCGTAGAATCCGTCGCGGATTTCTTTATTGGGGACAATCATCCAAGAGCTTACCAATCCGGGGATGTTGAATGTTTTTGACGGAGCGCCGAAAGAAACCGACACAGCGGCTGCATCTTCGCTCACTGATGCAAACGGAATGTGATGGCGGCCGCGCAACATTAGGTCACCGTGGATTTCATCGCTCAAAACAATCACTCCATAGCGACGAGCGAGCGATGCCACTTGGCGAAGAGTGTCGGCATCCCACTGTAGGCCCACAGGGTTGTGAGGGTTGCATAGAATCATCAATTTCGGGTGTTCATTGGCAAAGATTTGCTCAAGACCTTCAAGGTCCATGCGATAGAAAAATTCGTCGTCGCCGGGAATGAGGGGATTCTCAACCACTATGCGCTTATTGCCTTCGGTTACAGAGCGGAATGGGTGATAAACAGGCGGTTGGATAACAACTTTGTCGCCGGGAGATGTGAAATAGTTGAGAGCATAGGCAATCCCGCGAACAACCCCGGGAACAAAAGCGAGCCATTCGCGCTCCACTTTAATGGAGTGGCGGCGAAGCAGCCAATTCTGGATTGAATTCCAATAGGACTCTCCGGGGCAGCTATAGCCATATACCGGATGATCAATGCGTTTGCGCAGAGCATCACAAATGTCGGGACACACAGCATATTCCATGTCTGCAATCCATAGCGACATTAAGTTGCAGCGACCAAACAACATTGCAAGGTTGTCGTACTTCATGGCGCGGGTGCCGCGTCGATCTACAATTTCGTCAAAATTATATTTTCCCATGGTTAAATCTTAATTATTTCACAAAGTTACGCCATTTTTTTGACATCTTTCATCATTTTTTGTAGTTTTGTATTCTAAACATCTTGATTATCGAGGCTAAATTCTGTTTGCAGCAATGGATTTGGATAAAAAACAACTCAATATAGAAGAGGAAGAGCGCATTATAGAAGCTGCTTTTCAGGATGTCCTATCGGGATATCTAAATAGCAATCATCGCAAGAAGGTTGAAATCATAGAGCGTGCTTACCGTTTTGCCAAGAAGGCTCACGGGGGTATTCGCCGTCGCAGTGGAGAACCTTATATTTTGCACCCAATTGCTGTTGCGAAGATTGCTTCGCAAGAGATGGGGCTTGGCTCCACCTCAATATGTGCTGCGCTGCTTCATGATGTTGTTGAGGATACTGATTATACTGTTGAGGATATTCAGCAGCAATTTGGCCCGAAGATTGCCGAGCTTGTCAGCGGATTGACAAAGATTTCCGGTGGTATATTTGGCGATAGAGCATCGTTGCAAGCAGAGAATTTCCGCAAGTTGCTGCTGACCATGAGCGAGGATATCCGTGTGGTGTTGCTCAAAATGGCCGACCGATTACACAATATGCGCACTCTTGCTTCGATGGCGCCGAATAAGCAGTACAAAATTGCCGGCGAAACACTGTATATCTACGCTCCATTGGCCTATAGATTGGGGTTGTTCAATATTAAAACCGAGTTGGAAGACTTAAGTTTTAAGTATGAGCATCCGGCTGCCTATCAGCGCATTTCGGAGCAACTGCAAGAATCGGAAGCCCGTCGCCAAGCTGTTTATAGCGACTTCTCGGCGCCAATTGTCGAGAGCCTTAACTCTATGGGGCTTAAATTTGATGCTAAGGCTCGTGTCAAATCGGCCTATTCGATTTGGCGAAAGATGGAAACAAAGCAGATCCCCTTTGAGGAGGTCTATGATTTATATGCGGTCAGAATAATCTTTGATTGCGATGACCCGGCCCACGAAAAAGTGGTGGCATGGAACATTTATGCGGCAATTACTGATTTATATCGCCTCCATCCGGAGCGAACACGCGACTGGATTAGTACTCCCAAAGCTAATGGTTATCAGGCACTTCATGTGACTGTTATGGGCCCTGACGGAAATTGGATTGAGGTGCAGATTCGCTCTCGTCGCATGGACGAAATTGCAGAAAAGGGTTTTGCTGCCCATTGGAAGTATAAAGTGGGTGAGGGTGAAGAGGAAACCGAACTTCATGCCTGGTTGGGCACTATTAAGGATATTCTTGAAGATCCTAATCCCAATGCCGTTGATTTTCTGGATACTCTGAAACTGAACCTTTTTGCCGCCGAAATCGTTGTGTTTACACCCAAAGGGGAGTTGCTGACTCTGCCGGCAAAAGCGAGTGTGCTTGATGTGGCCTTTACACTCCACACCGAAATAGGGAGTCACTGCATTGCTGGGAAGGTCAACCATAAATTGGTGTCGCTTTCACATCGCTTAAATAGTGGCGACCAAGTAGAAGTGCTCACTTCGCAGTCACAGAAACCAAAGGCCGAGTGGGAACAATTTTTGGCATCGGCAAAGGCACGCACCCGATTGCGTAAAGCTCTTCGTTCGGAAATGACACCGATAATAGAGAAAGGGCGCGAAGTGTTGCAGCAGTTTCTCAAAGATGCAGAAGTGGAACTCACAAATGAAGTGCTCACAAAGATGATGGCATATTATCACATTAATTCACGCGATGATTTCTTCTATAAACTTGGCATGGGTGAATTGTCGCTCGATGGATATGTGTTGAAGGATTCGCCGAAAACATCACCCGGATTACTTCAAAAAATATTCCGTATCGGAGTGGGTAAAAATAAGCCTGCGGTAGCCAAAGGACCACGGATTGTGACCCCCGAAAAGGTGAACACAAAAGAGGTCTATTCATTGACCTATAATGCCGAGGAACAGAATTTTGTGTTTGCCAATTGTTGTCGTCCGGTGCAAGGCGATGATGTGATGGGCTTTGTTAATGACCAAGGTCAAGTGGAGGTGCACTCATTGACTTGCCATAGAGCACAAGTGCTAAAAGCCGGTTGTGGTTCGCGCATTGTTGCAACACGCTGGGCCACAGTCCACTCAACTTTCCCGGCTGAAATCAAGATAGATGGAGTTGACCGTCACGGAATTCTTCAAGAATTAACACAATTGATATCTACGCAGCTCAATATTGATATTCGCTCACTTCACATCGACACGGATAAAGAGGTGTTCCGTTGCCGCTTAGGTGTTTTGGTTAGTGACACGGAAGCAATCACGGAATTGTGTGGCAAAATCAAGAAGATTGCCGGAGTGCATACAGCTATTCGAAATAAAGAGAATTAACAATCCCCATCCCCTTAGAAGCTATGTTTAAAAAGCTACATATCACCAAAGGAATGTTGGTCAGAGCATTGATTTTTGTTGTCAGCGTAGTGATGCTTTACAGCTTGGTCCCGCGAAATGAGGAAGTGAGCTATAAATATGCCGTGGGGCGTCCATGGGACTATGATGCTGTTGTGGCATCGGTCGATATCCCGATTTATGAGTTGCCGGCTCGCCAAAAGGAGATTGAGGACTCCATGAAACGCGAATTGAAGCCGATATTTTTGCGTGATGATGCAATAGCTAAAAAGGTTGTGGAGGACTATACCCGCGCTATTGGTGCGAATAAGCGATTGGCAATGATGCCGCATTTAAGCAACCGTTTGGTATTGACCTTGCGCGGTATTTATGACACCGGGATTATCGATTCTCATGGTGGAGGACTGCCTAACGTTGTGAGAATTCGTGTGTCGGACACCAATGTGAGGAATGCCAATACTTCTGAGTATTACACATTCTCCACAGCCCATGAAAGGCTGAAACAAGTGGTGGGTAGTGACACTCTGACACGCAGCATTGTCTCGAGTATTCCGTTAGACTTGCGTCCAAATATTGTATATGACAGTTTGACCAATGCCAAAGCGGCAAGAGATGTTGAGCTATTTGCTCATTCGGCGATTGATAGGGTGACAGCCGGCACTAAAATCGTGGGACGCAATGAAATAGTGACTCCTCGCATTTACACTATTCTTCAGACCTATGAAAAGCAATTGCTTCAGGCCGAAAAAGACAACACTTCCAAGGTTAATCTTTCAAATCTTGGCATCGTGTTGCTTCTGTTGCTTCTAATGGGAACACAATTTGCCTACTTGCGCATCATGCGCCAGGACCTTTTTGAAAATCCGAAAGTAGTATTACTGACATCCATGACAATAGTGGGTTTCTCTCTGTTTGCTTTTGTGATGAACCAGTCGTTTGAGCAGGGAATCTACATGGTGCCGTTCACAATCATTCCTATCATTTTGATTGTGTTTCTTGATTCGCGCACAGCCTTTTTCACCTACATGGTAACAATGGTCTTAGTGGCGGCAACCACTCACTTCATGTGGGATTTTATTGTGATGCAGTTTGTTGCAGGCTTTGTGGCTCTGATTTCGATTCGAGAACTTAGCCGTCGTTCACAGTTGGTGCAGACCGGGTTATATGTGTTCTTAGTCTATTCATTGCTTTATTTCAGTATTGAATGTATGCAGACCGGGACTGTTGCAATGATTAATCACAGAATGTTTGGGGCTTTTGCCATCAACGCAGTGTTGATTTCATTTGCCTATATCTTGATTTTCCTCATTGAAAAGAGCCTTGGACTGGTGTCAAGAGTGACGCTTATAGAACTTTCGGATATTAACAATTCGCTTCTTAGAGAGCTCTCCGAAGAGTGTCCGGGCACATTCCAACACTCAATGGCTGTGAGCAATATAGCTGCAGCCGCAGCGGGCAAGGTTAAGGCTAATGTGCAGTTAGTCAGAGCCGGAGCGCTTTATCATGATATTGGCAAGATTGCCAATCCGGCATTCTTTACAGAAAATCAGCATGGTGTGAATCCTCACATAGCTTTGTCGCCTATTCAAAGTGCACAAATTGTGATTGAGCATGTAAAAGAGGGGATTCGCCGAGCCGAAAAAGCAAAATTGCCATCACGATTGCGGGATTTCATTCTTGAACATCATGGGCGCGGAACAGCGCGTTATTTCTATACTATGTATTGTAATCAACATCCCGAACAAGTGGTGGATGTGCAGTTGTTCACATATCCCGGGCCAAATCCGCAGTCACTCGAAACATCAATCTTGATGATGGCTGATGCGGTTGAAGCTGCATCACGTTCATTAAGCGATTATTCTACGCAAAGTATTGAGGCGCTCGTGAATAAAATTGTTGATGCGCAAGTTGCGGAAGGGCTTCATAGCGAGGCTCCTATCTCGTTCCGTGATATTCTTGAAATAAAGAAATCATTCATATCATCATTATCTACAATGTATCATTCACGCATTTCCTATCCCGATGCAGTCAAGCAACCTGCAACTTCTGCCGGAAATGAGTTGAAATAACGATAAAACTATAATTGTCAATGCTCAAAAATATTTTTAGCTTAATCATATTATCTCTACTTGGTTTGTCATCATTTGCTCAGTCAAATTTCGACAAGATTGCCCGTGTTAAGCCTGATTTTGAAAAAATTAAGGCAGATATAAATAATCGCAATTCAGATTATTACTATCCTCGCCTGATGGAGGAGTTTCAGCGCAATGACACACTGATGAAATTGGATAAATATCGCTATCTTTATCTGGGGTATGCCATGCAGGAGGATTATAATCCCTATCGTTCGGCTGCAGCCATCAAATCATCGGCAGTTGATATTGAGCGTGCGCGTCTGACCAAAGAAGAGTGTGCCGAAGTGATTAAAGCTGCAAATGCTGCCTTGGAGAATGATCCGTTTGACTTGCAACACATGGCTATCTTGATTGCCGCCTTGCGTCAGGATCGCCAGGAGAATCTTGCTAAGATATGGCAGTATAAGCTAAACTACATTCTGATGGCAATTATTTCAACAGGAACCGGTGTTGATGAGGATAATGCGTGGTATGTTATTGAGCCACAGCATGAATATATGCTACTCAATATGATGGGATTTACCGTCACAAACCACCTTTTCTATGAGCCTAACTATGAATATTTGACAGTGGTTGACTCCGAGGGGAATAAAGCAGGCGGATATTATTTCAATATCCGCCCGATTCTGGAAGAATACTATCGTAAATTCCCCGATAGTTACTAAATCCTTTTTTTATCTCAAATTATTTAACTTCGGTTAATTTCCACATCACAGCGCCATTGGCGGGGATAGCGGTTTTGAATGGTGTGTCACGGCTGAATTCGATTTCCATTTCAGCGTCAGAGAGTAGGTCAACGGCTTTGCGTGTGCCCTCAGTGATGTTGAGGTGATCAAAGGCGTGGCCCGGAATCTCGATGGATACATCGGCAGCAGAGTTAGCAAAGTTCACCGCAATCAAAATTGTTTCATCATCTTTGTGGCGAAGATAAGCAAACTGGCGATGCGGGTCAAAATTCTTGTTACAGAGGTTGACATACATCAGGTCAAACATTTCACCATCGGTGATGGCCGGCTCGGTTTGCGCAATGTTAAGCACTCGCTTGTAGCTGCGGCGCAACTGCTGCTCAAAGCTGCTGAGATTTTTTAGTGAAGGTTTGTCGCCTGAGAGCCAGCGGCGGAGAGAGGGGATGCTCCAATAGTCGAAAATGGTGGTGCGACCATCAGCTCCGCTAAATCCTTCGGCGTCAGCGCCTTTCTCGCCAAGCTCTTGTCCGGCATATATCATCATGGCACTGCGACCGAGGGTTGATGCAACCACGAGAGAGGGGATAACCACATCGGCGCGACCGGCATATTGGGCCGAAGCAAATCGCTGTTCATCGTGATTTTCAAGGAAGTTGAGCATGTGGGGTTCCATGTCGCCAAGACGTTGCCAGCAGTCGGTTAGTCGTGCGGCGGAGTGATTTGAAGTCTGAATGGCGCGCAGTGTGTCATAGAGATTTACTTTATCGTAGAGATAGTCAAAGCCACCAACATTTATGTATGACCAATAGAGTCCTACATCATAAATCTCAGCGATAAAAATGATGTTGGGGTAGTCAACTTTTACAAGATTAATGGCCCATTGCCAGAATTCGAGCGGAACCATGTGGGCCATGTCGCAGCGGAAACCATCAACACCTTTCGATGCCCAGTATAGTAAGATATGGAGCATCTTCATCCAAGTGTCGGGAACCGGCACAAAATGGCGTGAACCATCGCCATAGTCAACACCATAGTTCAACTTGACGGTTTCATACCAATCGCAAACTCCGGGAAATGCTGTAAAGCAGTCGTTGCCGGTGGCTTTTGCCGGGAATTCGATGTATTGGTCTTTGCCTAAGCCAAGTGGGATTGTTGGCGCGAATTGCTGTTTGGGGATATAATAGAAATTATTGCAGGGGGAGAAGAACTTAGTGGTGTCATCATCCGAGCCAAAATCGCTGGGAGCATCAGCAGGGCGAGCATCGGAATGATAGCAACGAGCCACATGGTTAGGCACAAAATCAATGAGTACTTTCATGCCGGCACGATGAATTCGGGCAACAGTGTCCTCAAATTCAGCCATTCTATTTGGAACATCGAGAGCTATGTCGGGGTCAATGTCGTAATAGTCCTTAATAGCATAGGGAGAGCCTGCTTCACCCTTCACAATATAGGGGTTGTCGGGTGTGATGCCATATTTTGAGTAATCTGTTTTTTGTGCATGTTCAATCACACCGGTGAGCCAGATGTGTGTAGCTCCCAAGTCGCGAATCGAGCGCAGAATAGTAGGTGTCAAGTAATTTAGTTTACCCGAACCATTTTGTTCGATAGTTCCGTTAGGTACACAGTTTGGATTCAGGTTTGAAAACAAACGTGGGAGCAGTTGATATATAATTGGTTTTGTTGCCATGGCAAATATTTGTTCGTGAAATCGAGAGCAAAGATAACAACAAACGAGCGAGAAATATCAAACTTGGTTGAATATTTTTCACGGCGAGTGCAGAAAAACCTCGAGGTTTACTTCAAAGGCACACGTAAATGAGCGAAATGTAAGAGGTTGATTGAAATTTATTTGTCGTAGGCTATTGAATTTCAGTGCAATCTTATTGCCGTTTTTTTTAAAAAACGCAGAAAATGATGAATTGGGGAAAATAAAATTGCTTTGAAGTGGTGGTAAACGAGAAAAGCATTGTATCTTTGCATAAATTACATTAATAGCATCAAATTTGAAGATGAAACGTAGGATAATCCTTTGCGCATTGGCTGTTGTGGCTATAATTGCTCCGGTAAGGGGAATTGCAGCTATCAACGGAAATGATGCAAAAGCATATTTTGAGCGTGGTGTTGCAATGTACAATGACCGCAACTATAATGGATGTATTGATCAGATGTTGCAACTGCGTAATTTGGATCCGAATGCAGCCGAACAGCAAGAGGCGTTTTATTATGTTGCAATGTCAACACTATATAGCGGCGATGATGAAGCGCTTGAGCTTTTGCAGACTTTTTTGAACAGATTCCCTCAATCGGCAAGAACAGCCGATGTGACAATGGCTATGGGGGACTATTATTTCACTCGCGGAATTTATGGCGATGCGCTGAAGGTCTACACAAAGCTCAATGCCGATGCTTTGACCTCCGGTAGAGCAGAGGAGTTGGCCTATCGCTCGGCTTATTCCTACATGATGCTTGGTGAAAACAACAATGCACTTCCTCTTTTTGATCGTCTTTCGGCAACAAAAGAATATGGAAATGCAGCTCGATTCTATAAGGCTTATATTGCTTATCAAGAGAAGGATTATGAATCGGCTCGTAAGTTTTTTGCAGATGTTGACCAGAGTAGAACGCCCGGAGAAGCTTCAAGATATTATCTTTGCCAGCTTGATTTTCGTGATGGCTACTATGCAAAAGCCCACAAAGAAGCCGTGGCGCTATTGTCGGAAGACAAAATGCCTGAATTTGCTCCGGAGTTGAACCGAATAGCCGGTGAATCGCTCTACAATATTGGTCAGACTGCCAAGGCAATTCCGTATTTGAAAAAATATGTAGCCTCGTCGGAAAATGTGCGCCCGTCGGCATATTACATGCTTGGTGTCAGCGAGTTTAAATCAAAGAATTATTCCGCGGCCATTCCAATGTTACAGATAGCAACATCGGAAGATGATATAATAGCTCAGAGTGCCTATCTCTATCTTGGCCAGGCTTATGTGAGAACCGGAGAAACAAATGCTGCAATGCTCGCATTTGAAAAGGCTTCGAAAATGCCTTTTGATGATAGAATCACAGAGGTAGCCACTTATAACTACATTGCCACTTGCCGTGATGGAGCGCGCATTCCGTTTGGTAAAACAGTTGAAATGATGGAGAGCTTCTTGAAAAGCTACCCGCAATCAATCTATGCCAATTATGTGCGTGAAGGACTCGTTGGTGGTTATCTGACAGAGAGTGACTATGTTAATGCTCTTCGCATTATCAACGATATGGAGCAGCCATCAGAGGCCATGATGCAGTCTAAGCAGAAGGCTTTGCTCGCTTTGGGAGCGCGAACATATCAAAATGGTAATCCTACCAATGCGCTCGTCTATCTCAAAGAGGGTGCAGGCATAAAGCCCGGAGTGCCGAGTGTAACAAATCAATGTCACCTCTGGGCTGCAGATTGTTACTATGATCTCGAGGAATATGATTCGGCGGCTGCAGAATATTTGATTTTCCTTGATGGAGCATCGGCTTCCGATGAAAATACAATTCACGCACGCTATAATTTGGGCTACACCCGAATGTATCAGCAGCGTTATGAAGATGCGTTGATTGATTTCACTGCAGTTGTCGGTAGCTACACAGCATCGTCACAAGTGAGAACCGATGCAATGAATCGAATAGGCGACTGTCTGTATTGTCAGCGCCGTTTCAATGAAGCAGCACAGTACTATAAACGAGCCTATGACGTATATCCCAAAGCTGGTGACTATGCTCTTTTTCAGCAAGCAGAAATGGCTGGGCTGAATCGAAATTATGATGCTCGTTTGGATTTACTCGATCAGATGCTCGATGAATTCCCCTCATCGGCATTAGCCCCTGATGCTCTGATGGCAAAGGCGGAAACTTATAATGTGCAGCAGAAATATGACCAGGCAGCACTCACTTTGCAGCAAGTGGCAGAAACATATCCTGCAACAGCTCAAGCCCGCAAAGCGTCATTGTCAATGGCAATTGCATTGCTCAATGACGGGAACCGCGAAGATGCTGTGGATGCATATCAATATGTAGTCACCACTTATCCCACCAGTGAGGAAGCGCAAGTGGCACTTGAAGATTTGAAAAATATTTATGCCGAAGATGGCATGTTGCCCGATTACGTGTTGTTTGTAAACTCAGTTAAGAATGCGCAGACAGTGGATATTTCCGAGTTTGAAGCAACCGCATTTGCTGCTGCCGAAGAGCAGTATCTGGTGAATAACGATTTATCACGTCTAAGTGATTACATGCAGCAATTCCCTGAAGGAGTGAACCTTCCCAAAGCACTTCTTTATTTGGCCGATGATGCATTTGTGCGCGGCGACAAAGAGAATGCCTTGGCCCATGCTACACGCTTGGTAGAGGACTATCCCGATGCATCGCAAGCCGAAGCTGCATTGGCGATTAAAGCCGACTGTGAAGTGGCACTCGGAATGGGTGAGTTGGCTCTTAAATCCTATCTTCAGTTGTCAAATAAAGCATCAACACCGGAGTTGCTGCGCGATGCTCGAGTGGGTGTGATGCAAACCGCCATTGATCTCAATCGCTACGAAGAGGTGCTTGAAGCAACAGAGCAGTTGCTCGCTTCTTCGGCAGCAAATGTTGATGTTGACAATGTTCAATTCTTTAGAGGATTGGCTTTTGACCGTTTAGGTCGTGCGGATGAGGCCTATGAATTGTGGTTGCCGCTATCAAAAGATCCATCAACACTCGCCGGCTCAAAGAGCGCAGTGTATATGATAGAGTCATTGGTGAGTGCTGGCAATGATGCTCGAGCCGAAAAAATAGCCAATGATTTCATCGATGTCGGTTCGCCCCACAACTATTGGTATGCAAGAGGCTTCATCGCTTATAGCGACATTTTGCGTCGCCAAGGCAAAACATTTGAGGCCAATGAATACCTTAAAGCATTAAAGTCAAACTATCCCGACTCCGATCCGGATATCTTTGATATGATAGAATCACGTCTTCAACAATAACCTGCAACAATAATCTCAGCAATGACTATTATAGCACGAAACATAGCGATTTTGACCACACTTTGCGCATTGATAGCTTTGTCGGCAACCGCGCAAGAGATTCACACAGAAGTGGAGGTTAAATACAATGAAACACCGCAGCTGCGCGAAGTTAGCAAGTTGAACTTACCGTCAACCCTGAATATCCCGGCTGAAAAGGTGTCGCAGTTGCCATATAGCACTGCAAATGTCGGAATTGGTGTTCCCGGAACAATAACAACATTGGAGCCGGTTGCTTATGCCGACACAATCTACACCTCCCCTTATAGAGGATATGCAGCACTGGGCTTTATGCCAATGTATAATGCAGCATTGTCGGCAGGATATAAAATTCTCGATACAGACCGTACTCGCTTGAATGCGTGGATGCAATATGACGGCACTGCTTATAAAGGAACTCGAATGCCATTGTCATTAACTGAGCAGGAGAGTAAATTGTATGTGCGTAGCCACACTGTGTCGCTCGGTGGTAGCTTGCATCAAGCTATTGCAAAAGAATCATTCATTGATGCCGGAGTTGATTACACATATTCTCACTACAACACACCTATCTTCCCGGAAACACATCATCAGGCGGCTCATCGCTTCAATGCGTCAATGCTATGGTCTCTTAAAGATGGCGATTTCAATTATGGAGCAGGTGCTGAATATGGACGATTTGCTTATGTGAACCACACCGGTTATCAGGTTGCAAATCAGATGGGTGTTTCTTCAATGCCCAAAAATCCGATGCGTGAAAATCGTTTCCGATTTAATGGCTTCTTCTCCGGAAAGTTTGCGGGCGCATCTTTGGCCGGAGTTGATTTATCGTTGAGCCATAATTCCTATGAACAGACTTTTGAGGTGATTCCCAGTGGTGTGCCTAACGAAGTTTTAGCTGTGCCACAAGAGCAAAATAGGTTGACCACGCTATCGCTGAATCCCTACTATCGTTTCGATATAAATCAACTGAAATTTGATATTGGAGCACAAATTGATTTGACATTTAACGCCGGAAAGGTGTTCCATATTGCACCCAAAGTGAAAGCAACATGGTGTGCTTCCGAATTAGTGAAAGTTTATGCTAAGGTCACAGGTGGTTCGGTAGCTAACACATTAGGCTCGTTATATGATGTAACCCCCTATGCAATGCCTTATCAGTCGTTTAGAAATTCAGAAGTCCCTATTGATGCCGAAGTTGGAGTGATGGTAGGCTCAATAAAAGGCTTCTATGCTGAGATTTCAGCCTCTTATGCCATAGCCAATGATTGGGTTATGCCGCAGATGAGATCGTTGCTATACTCAGAAAATATGCTCTCCGGAATGTCGCCAAAAATGATTACCGACTTTGGAACTTGCGATATCAGTGGTTACAAACTGCATGGAGCTGTGGGGTATAACTGGAAAAATATTATCGATGTCAAAGCCTCAATTGATATTGCCCCTCAGAAAATTGATAAGGGCTATTATCTGTGGAAAGACAGAGCTAAAACAGTAGCGTCTGTGCAGTTGTGTGTCACTCCCATTAAGCCGCTCGATGTGGAGCTTGGCTGGGAGTATCGCGGCGGCCGCTCAATCTATTCATCGGTAATAGAATATGATGGAGTGAATGTGAATCACTACACCGGCTTGCAAAGCTTGGGTAGCATAAATAATCTCACAGCCGGAGCGCTCTATCGCATTGATGACCAGTGGAGTGCATTTTTGCGAGGAGAAAATCTCATGAACCGTAAAAGCCTATTGATTGGAGGAATGCCCTCACAGGGGATTACCGGACTCATCGGTGTTACTTATAAATTCTAATTGCAATGATTCAGAAATCTGATTGCGTGGTCGTTATCCCGACCTATAATGAGAAAGAAAACATTTCGGCCATTATCGATGCTGTGATGGGGCAGCCACACCCAATGGATGTGCTTATCATTGATGATGGTTCGCCCGACGGAACAGCGGATATTGTGCGCCGAAAAATGACAGAATATCCCGATAGGGTTCATATGGTGGAACGAACCGGGAAGCTCGGTCTCGGAACAGCCTACATTGCCGGCTTCCGCTGGGCATTGGAGCGTCCGAATTATGAGTATATTTTCGAAATGGATGCTGATTTTTCTCACAAGCCCGATGATTTAATGAGACTCTATCATGCTTGCTCAAAAGAGGGGGCTGATATGGCTGTTGGATCACGCTATTTGACCGGAGTCAATGTCGTCAATTGGCCTATGGGACGTGTGCTGATGTCCTATTATGCTTCGGCCTATGTGAGAATTGTAACGGGAATGAGTGTTAGAGACACTACTGCCGGATTTGCTTGTTATCGTCGCCGAGTGTTGCAAACTATCGAACTTGACAAGATTAAATTCAAAGGCTATGCATTCCAAATAGAGATGAAGTTTACCACATTGATGTGTGGTTTTACGATAAAAGAAGTACCTATAATCTTTGTAAACCGTGAAAACGGCACCAGCAAAATGTCAGGGGGCATATTTGGTGAAGCAGTTTTCGGGGTGATTCGCTTGAAATGGGACAGTTTTTTCAGAAAATATCCTAAAGCATAAATCAGTATAAGAAACAAACAATTAAATAAAAGAAATGAGAAAAATTTTATTATTAAACATCCTGGTCATTGTAACTGCAATTTTCAGCAGTGTGAATGCAGCGGTTGTGACAGAGGCAGAGGCAAGAGCCAAAGCAAATAGCTTCATAGCCAAGCGCACAACTTACAAATTGATGACCAAAAGCAGAGCTACACAAATGCAATATGCATGGGATAGCAAAACACTTTTAGGGGATAATGTAACAAATAGCACACAAAGTGTTTTATCAGCCAGTGTCTCAAACGAGTCAACATTTTATGTTTACTCGAATGAAAGCAGTTTTGTAATTGTATCAGGCGAAAGTACGACACGCGCGATTCTCGGATTTTCAAACGAAGGTGGCATCTCATCAGTAGAAAACCTCCCAGCACCGATGAAAGAGTATCTTTCGGGAATCGATGCAGAGATTAAGTCTGTGCGTGCCAATAACAATGCCATTCTAACACCTACCGCGATAGAGGATGAGTTAGGCGAATATAGACTTCTTGAAACAGCAATTTGGGATCAAGGAGCACCATTTAATAAAAATGCATCCAATGGCCTTTCAGGATGTGTGCCTACAGCATTTGCTATTATAATGCGTTATCATCAATGGCCTCTACAGGGGAAAGTTGCGACATTGCCATCCGGTTCAGAAACGATTGATTTAAGCTCTCATACCTATGATTGGAGTAAAATGCCATTATCATATTTAAACGGATATACAGAAGAACAAGGTAATGCAGTAGCTCAATTAATGAGTGATTTGGGACTTTCAATGGGAGCTACATATAATTCAGGTAGTACTGATGTTAATGTGACTTCAAACATTGGCCGCAAGTTCCAACAAAATTTTGATTATACCGGAGAGTATGATTTATCTCAAAAAGATGTACAATATGCAGATAATGAAGCCGGTTGGATAGGAAAAATTATAGAAAGTATAGATAACAATTGTCCAATACCTTATTCGGGGACACGTACAAGTGGGTCAGGTACAGCTCATTATCTTCACATGTTTGTGCTTGATGGTTATTCAGAAAATAATTATTTTCACTTCAATTGGGGTTGGGGTGGAGATGGAAATGGTTGGTTTACCTTATCAACAATGGGCCCATCTGCAGATAGATTGTACACTCAAAGTAATAAAGCATACTTTAACTTAGCACCCAATAAAGCTACTTATGCAATCTCAGCCTCAGCAAGTCCTGCAACAGCCGGTGTTGTTTCAATCAATGGCGGAACCCCATCAAATTCTGCAACAGCATCGTTGTTTGAGAATTCAACAGCTACTTTAACGGCAGAAGCCAATGATGGCTACACATTCCTAAATTGGGCACAAAACGGCAATGTGGTAAGTTCTGAAAAGACTTATGAAGCGAGAGTGACAAGTAATGCCGATGATAACACCTATGTGGCAAATTTCGTGGCAGTGGGAACAAATGATGTTACAATTTCGGTTTCTTACAATAGCTCATATGGCTCGGTTACATACAATGATGCTCCAATCTCAGGCACCGGTTTGACTGTAAAAGAAAACCAAGAAGTAACTCTCAGGGCAATTCCTGTTGACGGATATGTTTTTGGCGGTTGGACCGTTGAGAAAGGAACAAATACTGAAAATGTGTTTACCAACGAATTGACCTTTGTTGCCGTAGATGGTATCCGAATTTCAGCTGAGTTCTCTCTTGCTGTTGTCGATTATCAAGTTATGCATGAAACCGGCACTAAATCCAATGATGGCACATCAAGGAGTAGCACTTGGACTTATAATACTTCGGCTGCAAATCCAGTTGCGTTGCAACTAAAAACAACGAGTGGTTCGACAGTCGTTTATGGCATATCAAACAGCTACGATAGATATTATGCTTATGCTTTTGATAGCAGTGATAAGGGCTACAGCAATATTACATACACATTGTCTGTCCCGCAAGGATATGTCATCACCAAATATGATATGACATATTTCGTAGGCAATTCTTATAAAGGGCAAGTAACAGTCGCAAATGGCCAACAGACTCAAACGCCTACGGATACAGAAAACCACACGCTAAGCGCAAATGGATTGAACACACAATCCACTTCGTTTACATTGTCAGCATCACAGGTGGGTCAACAGTTTATTTCGATTGAAGAATTTACAGTCACTATTATGAAAGAGGGTAGCTCAGCTCCGGTTGTGCCTACCACATATACTGTAGGAGTGACTGCCGGAGAGGGTGGCACAGCCACAGCGTCGGCATCACAAGTTGTGGCCGGTGGTACAGTGGTTCTTACAGCTGAGCCTGCTGCCGGATATGAATTTGATTATTGGAGTGTGGGTACATCAAAAGTCAGCGAAGAAAATCCCTATACAGCTACCATCACTTCTGATACTCAATTCGTAGCTAACTTTAAAGTGAAGCCCGTCACCAAATATAATGTAACCGTGAGCGCCGGAGAAGGAGGTACAGCATCAGCGTCGGCATCACAAGTTGTGGCCGGTGGAACAGTGGTTCTTACAGCTGAGCCTGCCGCCGGATATGAATTTGATCATTGGAGTGTTGGTACATCAAAAGTCAGCGAAGAAAATCCCTATACGGCAACTATCACAGCCGACACTGAGTTTGTTGCCAACTTTAACGTTGTGTCCTCGGGAGGTGGCGGTGAGACCCCTTCCTACTGCGAACCATCAGGCGACACATATTCAAATAACTATCTCACTTCGATAACAACAACCGGAGCAAATACAAATCTTGAATATACAGCGTCGTCACACCCCGGAAATGCGCATGTTATTGTCCCCACAGTTATTGAAGTGTCGCCCGGTAATTCATTTACTTTGAACTTGGTGGCAAATTCATTAGGAGCCGGTAGCTCATCAGTGATTAGAGAGGATATTCGATATTGTCATGCATCACTGTTTACTGATTTTGACCTAGATGGAGATTTTGGTTCCGCAGTCGGCAAATGGGGTAACAATGGAGGCGCAAATAATGCACCGTCAAATAATGTGTATGGTAATTATGATGAGGTTATGAACATTGCAGCAACCATCAATGTCCCCGCTAATGCACCTGAAGGCACTTCGCATATACGTGTAATTTACACAAATGCATGGAATGCATTCCCTACAGCTTGTACAACAAGTCTTGACAAAGGCATTGCATATGATTTTATTATCAATGTAGTTGCTGAAAATAAATATAGTGTGTCCGTAATTGCCGGGACAGGTGGCTCGGCCACAGCATCGGCATCGCAGGTTGCGGCGGGCGAATCAGTGACCTTCACCGCAACTCCTGATGATGGATATGAATTTGTGAATTGGACCTCAGGCACATCTGTAGTCAGCACTGAAAACCCCTACACAACAACAGTTACCGGTGATATGGAACTTGTGGCCAATTTCCAAGCATTGCCAACCTATAATGTCGGTGTAATTGCCGGAGCAGGTGGTAGTGCAACGGCTTCATCCTATGCCGTAAAGGCAGGAGGAACTGTCACTCTCACCGCAACTCCTGATGATGGATATGAATTTGTGAATTGGACTATAGGCACATCTGTAGTCAGCACTGAAAACCCCTATGTTGCTACAATCACCTCTAATGTGGAATTTGTGGCAAACTTCCAGGAAAGTTCACAAGGTGGAGGCAGCGATGTAGTTGAGTATTGTGAGCCGTTGGGCAGCGTTAGTCGTAATGATCGCGGCATCACAACATTGGACGTTTCCGATGATTTGGGCAATTCAGTTTCTGTTTCCGGTCTTGGGACCGTAGCAAATCGTGCGCTATATGTTGACAGAACGACAACAATCCTGAACACTGAACCGGGAGCCACTATTTATATTCGCAATAATGGCGCCGGAGCTTGGATGCACAGCTATGTGTATGTTGACTTTGGGAATGATGGAGTGTTTGATGTTAGTGAGGCCAATTGTTATAATGGAAACGTAGATGGTGATTTAGTTAGCCATACCGGTTATACGGGTGTATATAGCACAACGGATCCCTCGGTTGCTTCCGATGGTGGAACTGTGGGATACGATGAACGTAATTCCGGAATCTATGATTATAACTATAATGAAGCATTTAACTGTGACATTCCGGCATTCACTTTGCCATTGGATATTAAGCCCGGACTCTATCGCGTGCGTCACAAAATGGACTGGAACTGTATAGACCCTTGTGGTCGCACAAGCGATAAATACACCGGTAACATTATCACCAATAATGCGGGTGGAATCATTGACTTTATGATTAATGTCAGATCCACACAGCCCACTATTACCTATTCGGCAAATACGGGTGGGGCTATTGAAGCTAAAGATGGGCTGGAAGCAACAGCAAATACCATAGAGAGTGGTTCTGTTATAGAAAGCGACATTTATATAATTCTTATCCCACACCAGTATAATGGCAAGGAAAACACTATCTCGTCGGCAACTATCTCCACAATGAGCGGAAGTCAGTCATTGACTATCCAAAATGGAGAAAATGACGGTGATGTTAAAGAGGTTGCCGCAGTAGGCACTCAACCCCATTATTGGTATTATCACATTCCTTACACAAGTGTCACCGAAAGCATTGAATTTACTGCGATGTTTGAGGGTGTGGTTCAGGGGCTCCATGGGCTCTATGGCGATGACTTCAACATTGCGGTGTTTGATCGCACAGTGTCAATTTTGAACTACACCGGCGATGCCAGAATTGTGAATGTTGAGGGACAAGTACTCAGAAGTGTTTCAGTTGAGGGCACTGCTCAGATTGAACTCAACAAGGGAGTTTACTTTGTGGTAACTGCTAATAAGGTTGTCAAAGTGATGATTAAATAACGATTTTATTGATTAAATATTAATAAGAAATGGCACAGCAGATTGACTTGTCGCGTTCTACACTTATACACAATGTTTATATAGTCAATGAAATGCAATCATGGCTCGGCTATGTGGTGGTGAGCGATGATGTGATAGTTCGTGTTGGCGAGGGAGACCCCGATGCCGAGTTTATGAAATGCGAACTGATAGTCAATGGCAAAGGCCGATTGTTGCTGCCCGGGGTGATTGACACTCATGTGCATTTCCGCGATCCCGGCTTAACCCATAAAGGGGACATGGCAACAGAAAGCCGTGCGGCTGTGGCCGGAGGTGTCACCTCTTTTATTGATATGCCCAACACCAAGCCCCTCACAGTGACCATTGCCGATGTTGAAGCTAAAATGCGTCGTGCAGAGGATGTGAGTGTGGCAAACTATGCATTCTTTATCGGAGCTACAGATTCAAATATCGATGAGCTTATAAATGCAGATTATTCACAAGTGGCGGGTGTTAAGCTCTTTATGGGCTCGTCAACCGGCAATATGCTTGTGAATGATGATAAAGCAATGGAACGTATCTTCTCCGAAGTGCCTGCGTTGATAGCTGTTCATGCTGAAGATGAAACTCGATTGCAGAAGCGCCGCGAAGCGATCATAAAGAGCTATGGAGAGAATCTGCCAATAGGTTTTCATCCCGTGTTGCGCGACCATTCAGTGTGTTTCGAGGCATCGCGTCGCATTGTGGAGATAGCTCGCAAATATAACAAGCGCTTGCATCTTTTGCATGTGTCCACAGCCGATGAATTGGAACTTTTGCAACCCGGCAACACCGAAGGTAAGCTGATTACTGCCGAAACCTGTCCGCAGTATCTTGCTTTCTCCGATGAGCAATACCCCATGCTTGGCACTCGCATAAAGTGTAACCCTGCAATTAAGCGACCTGCTGACCGCGATGCTTTACGTCAGGCAATTGAAAATGGGCTTATCGATACTGTGGCAACCGACCATGCACCACACTTGCCACAGGAGAAACAAGGAACAGCATTGACTGCAACTTCGGGAATGCCGCTAATCCAGTTCTCACTGCCATTGATGCTTCAGATGGCCGACGAGGGAATGTTTAGCATTCCGCGAATAGTGCAAAAAATGTGTCATGCTCCGGCCGACGTGTTTGGTATAGACCGACGCGGATATATTCGTGAGGGTTATTATGCCGATTTGGTGCTTGTCAATAATGAGTGTGAGCCCTACACCATTACCGACCACTGGGTGTTGTCCCGCTGTGGGTGGACGCCGCTTGCCGGGTTGACAATCAGCAATAAAGTTGACCTGACAATGGTCAATGGTAGAGTGGCCTATCGTCATGGAGTGGTGTTTGACACCCCGTTGGGACGTCCCTTGCGCTTTAATCGTTAATAAACAATCGCTAAAATATTGCCAATTCATTTTAATAAGCTATATTTGCACGATTTCAAAAAATCAGAGTAAATTCATTTAATACCATAAATTTTCCGTTAATCATTATTTTCTGACAGAGATGTTAACAGATGCAAGCGTAAAGACCCTCGAAAAAGTTGTGGTGCGCTTTTCCGGTGACTCCGGAGATGGCATGCAGCTCGTGGGCAATATCTTTACAAATGTTTCAGCCGGGATGGGAAATGAAGTGTCAACATTCCCTGACTATCCGGCAGAAATCCGTGCTCCGCAAGGTTCGCTTGGCGGGGTGTCGGGATTTCAAGTAAGTGTTGGCACAAATGTACACACTCCGGGTGATAAGTGTGATGTGCTTGTGGCTATGAATGCTGCGGCTTTGAAGCAGAATGCCAAGCATGTGAAAGAGGGTGGTGTTATCATCATCGATATCGATTCTTTCAAAGAAGCTGATTTAAAAAAAGCACTTTACGCCACTGACGATCCCATTGCTGAACTCGGTATCCGCGCGCAAGTGCTTGATGTGCCTATCACAACAATGACAAAGGCTGCGCTTGCCGATAGCGGACTTGACAATAAGTCGGTTATTAAATGTCGCAATTTCTTTGCGCTTGGTCTTGTGTGTTGGCTATTTGATCGCCCGCTTGAGGGAGCATTGAACTTCTTAAAAAATAAATTTGCCAAAAAGCCGGCAATCCTTGATGCAAACACAAAGGTGATTAACGCAGGATTTGACTATGGTCACAATATCCATGCTTCTGTTTCCACCTATCGCATAGAGAGCCATCAGGCTCAGCCGGGTGTTTATACCGATATAAATGGCAACACAGCCACTGCTTGGGGGCTTATCATGGCCTCTGAAAAGAGTGGATGTCCGCTTTTCTTAGGTAGCTATCCTATCACTCCCGCCACAGATATTCTTCATGAGCTTGCTAAACGCAAAGACTTAGGTGTGAAAGCTGTGCAAATGGAGGATGAAATTGCCGGTGTTTGCTCAGCTATTGGAGCATCGTTTGCCGGTAACTTGGGTGTTACTTCAACATCGGGTCCCGGCTTGGCTTTGAAGAGCGAAGGTATTGGCCTGGCTGTTATTGCTGAATTGCCATTGGTGATTATTGATGTGCAGCGAGGTGGTCCTTCAACCGGCTTGCCCACAAAGACGGAGCAGACCGATTTGATGCAAGCGCTTTATGGCCGCAATGGTGAATCTCCATTGGTTGTAGTAGCTCCGGCATCGCCCACCGATTGCTTTACAATGGCGTTTGAGGCTTCGCGCATTGCGCTCGAACATATGACTCCTGTGGTTCTTCTTACCGATGCATTTATAGGCAATGGCTCATCGGCATGGCGAGTACCTGAAGCCGACGAGTTTCCTGCAATCAAGCCCCCGTTCCTTCCTGCTGAGCGCATAGCGCAAGGCGGCTGGCGCCCGTATGAACGCAATGAAGAAACGCTTGTTCGCTATTGGGCAGTTCCCGGAACAGAAGGCGCAATGCATCGACTTGGAGGTCTTGAAAAGGATTATAAGACCGGTGCAATCTCAACCGACCCGGTTAACCATGAAAAGATGGTTAATATCCGTCGCGAGAAGATAGAGCGCATTGCTACTGATATTCCTGAGCTTGAAGTGATAAGCGAAGTAGCCGATGCTGATACTCTGCTTGTTGGGTGGGGTGGAACATATGGACATTTGCGCACAGCGGCAACTGAATTGTTGGCTGCCGGTCGTAAGGTGGCATTTGCTCAATTCCGCTATATAAATCCGCTTCCTGCAAACACAGCAGAGGTGTTCTCGCGCTATAAACGTGTGATTGTTGCAGAATTGAACACAGGAATGTTTGCCGACTTCCTTCAGGCTAAATTCCCTAATGTGAAAATTAAACGAGTAAATAAAATACAAGGCCAGCCTTTCTTGGTTGAAGAAGTGGTGAGTGCCGTTGAGAAAATCATGGATAACGAATAAATCATGGACACTCAAGATACAAAAACATTCACACCGGCCGACTTTAAGAGTGACCAACCAGTGCGTTGGTGTCCCGGTTGTGGCGACCATGCCATTCTTAATTCTCTTCACAAAGCAATGGCTGCTCTCGGAGTGCCGCCCCACAAAACGGCTGTAATCTCCGGTATCGGGTGCTCGTCGCGTTTGCCCTATTACATGAATGCCTATGGCTTTCACACCATTCATGGCCGCGCCGCAGCAATTGCCACAGGTTTCAAAGTGGCAAATCCTGAAATGACTGTGTGGCAGATTTCAGGTGACGGCGACGGACTTGCTATTGGTGGCAATCATTTCATTCATGCTGTTCGCCGAAACATCGACATCAATATGTTGCTGTTCAATAATAAGATTTATGGTTTGACAAAGGGGCAGTATTCCCCCACATCCGATCGCGGATTTGTCAGCAAGTCATCGCCTTACGGTACCACTGAAGACCCATTCATCCCAGCCGAATTGGTGTTTGGTGCACGTGGCAACTTCTTTGCTCGAACCATTGATGTCGAATTGCAGATTTCACAAGAAGTGTTGCTCGCAGCCGCTCGTCATAAAGGAGCTTCGGTGGTTGAAGTGTTGGTGAATTGTATGATATTTAATAATGGTATCCACTATAAGATTGCCGACAAGGAATATCGCGCCGACCGCACTATTCATCTTGTTCATGGCCAAAAAATGCTCTTCGGTAAGGATAAAGAGAAGGGTATTGTGCAGGATGGTTTCTTGCTAAAAGCAGTGGAATTAGGAAAAGATGGTTACACAATTGATGATGTGTTGGTTCATGACGCAAAAACACCAAGCAATTTCTTGCATCAGCAACTTGCTATGATGGATGGTACAGATTTGCCTTTGGCTATTGGTGTGATTCGCGATGTAGAATCGTTGACCTATGATTCGGAAGTTGAACGCCAGGTATCTGAAGTTCGTGCTGCAAAAGGATTCACAGACCTTCGTTCGATGATACTCGCCGGAGAGACTTGGACTGTGGAGTAATACATCAGCAAATATAAAAAAATCTTTATTGGGGTTGCGTTTTATTTTGACGCAGCCCCATTTTGATTGAATTGAAAAGAAAATCGAATAAAAATATTTCAAAAATATTTCAAAAACATTTCAAAAACATTTCAAAAATGTTTCGTTTTGTTAATGAATATTCGGGTTAATTGCTATCTTTGTGTTTTGAATGGTGAAACGTGTTAATAGCCATTCAAAACTGAACATCCCATAAATAAAAAATTATGTCGTATAGTTTTTTTGACTTCTTTTGTTTGATTGGTGCCATTGGTTTGTTCCTTTATGGCATGAAAGTGATGAGTGAAGGTTTGCAGAAGGCAGCAGGCGATAGCTTACGTAATATTCTCTCTGCAATGACTCGTAACCGATTTACCGGAGCCTTGACCGGGTTCTCAATTACAGCATTAATCCAAAGCTCTTCAGCTTCCACTGTGATGGTGGTAAGTTTTGTGAATGCAGGCTTGATGACACTAGCGCAGTCAATGGCAGTAATTATGGGAGCCAATGTAGGCACCACAGCCACTGCATGGATTATCACCCTGTTTGGTTTTAAGGTTGATACATCGCTATTTGTGTTGCCCGCAATTGCATTATCAATTCCACTATTGTTTTCAAGCAAGAGCAAAACAAAATCTATAGGCGAGTTCCTTGTGGGCTTTGCATTGCTCTTCATGGGTCTTGATATGATTGGTGAGTATGTGCCTGATTTGCAACAGAATCCTGAGATTTTTGCATTCCTTCAGCACTACTCTGATATGGGCTTTGCATCTGTGTTGCTTTTCCTCTTGGTAGGTTTGGTGGTTACAGCTATCATTCAATCATCATCGGCAGCATTTGCAATCGTACTTATCATGTGCTCTAAAGGTTGGATTGATTTCCACTTGGCATGTGCTTTGGTTTTGGGCTCTAATATTGGTACAACAATCACACCTTTGTTAGCATCAATGAGTGGTAATGTGGCTGCTAAACGAACAGCTATGGGACACTTGCTTTTCAATGTGCTAGGTAGTGCGTGGACTTTGATATTATTCATGCCTTATGTAGGGCTGATTTTATGGATTACACAATCTATGGGTCAGGGCAATCCTGAAGCATTGCTTGGCTATGTAACAGAGATTCGTAATAATTCTCCCGAAGTTTACAGCAATCTGTTTTCAACCGTAGGTGCCGATCATCCGTTATACACCCAGATTTCGGCGGCACAGGCTGAAGTGGCGCGATTGCAGCTTAGTGTTTCATTTGGGCTTTCTATGTTCCACACAGTGTTCAATCTAATCAATCTTTCTGTGATGATTTGGTTGACCAAACTATACGTTCGCATTGTGGAACGCCTTGTGCCCTCTAAACGTAACGAAGAGGATGAATTCCAGCTCAAATTTATCTCTGGTGGCTTGATGAACGCTTCAGAATTGAATATCGCTCAGGCCGAGAAAGAAATTGCAGTGTATGGTGAGCGTGTAGGTCGCATGATTGAAATGGCTCAAAAACTCGTGCATACTAAGCGCGATTCTAATGAATTTACTGAGCAGTTCTCTCGTCTTGAAAAATATGAAGAGATTTCTGACCGCATGGAAATCGAAATCGCACACTATCTAAATCGCTGTTCGGAAGGCCGCTTGTCAAATGAAGGTAAACTGCGAATTGCAGCGATGCTCCGAATTGTATCGGAAATTGAAAGCATTGCCGACTGCAGCCTCGGTGTAGGTAAGATTTTGGTGCGTAAGAACCAGAGCTCTATTGATTTCAATGATGAGATTTATGCAAATATTGACATCATGTTTGGTTACGTGAAGGAAGCAATGGCAGGTATGCTTGCTCAGCTTAAAAACGCTGAACATGTTCGTGATGCAGAGATTGCAGCTTCATATAATAAAGAGCGTGAAATCAACAACTATAGAAGCCAGTTGCGCACAGGTAACATTGAAAATATTAATAATCGTCACTATGAATATCAGGCAGGTATCTTCTACATGGACTTGATTTCTGACCTTGAAAGTCTGGGTGACTTTATCATCAATGTTGTTGAGACTATTAAGACTCAAATGCGTAAAGCGAATTAATATTCCGGCCTTTTATCAGGCTTTCAAATGACTAAAATTTTATCTGATAATGTTTCCAAGCTCCCATCGGCATTTGCCGTTGGGAGTTTAGAAGCAGGCTGTGACGAGGCCGGGCGAGGTTGTCTTGCTGGTCCTGTATTTGCTGCTGCAGTGATTCTGCCGGCCGATTTCTCACACCCCTGGCTCAATGACTCAAAGAAGCTCACTGAGGCCCGCAGAGAGCAATTGCGCCCCATTATTGAGGGTGAGGCTGTGGCTTGGGCTGTGGGTGTGGTGGACCATGAGGAGATTGATGAGATCAACATTCTCAATGCTTCTATCTTGGCCATGCATCGTGCTCTCGATGCCTTGACGGTGCGCCCCACTTCGGTTATAGTGGATGGGAATCGATTTAAGCCTTATGGTGATTTGCCTTGGGCCACATTTGTCAAGGGTGATGGCAGATTTGGGAATATTGCCGCGGCATCAATTCTCGCTAAAACACACCGCGATGAATATATGATGCGCCTTCATGAACAGTATCCTCAATATGGGTGGGATGTCAATAAAGGATATCCCACGGCAGCCCACAGGGAGGCAATTGCCCAATATGGGCCTACGCCCCACCATCGCATGTCGTTTCGCTTGCTGGATCGCCAGCTGACACTTGATTTCTGATTCCCCTCCCGTTTATCGGCTTGTCAGAATGGCGACAAGCTCGGCGCGTGAATGAATTTTGATTTCAGTTGGAGAGAAGTCAACTATGCCACGCTGCTTAAGCTCTTCGAGTGCAATGCTCAATTGCCGTTCTGTGACTCCGAAAACAGCAGCCGGATTGTTGCTCTTCAATGAGATGTCGTAACCACGATGTTGGGTAAGGGCTATGGTTTTGAATGCCAATTGTTTCTCAATTGAGTTCTCGCAGATGGCTCCGTCAAAAGCTTTCTGAGCATCACTCGATAGCATGTTGAGCGCATTGAACATGAAAATTTTGCTGGAACTCAGAAGAGTCATATATTCTGCTTTTGATATTTGCAGAACCCCTACATTTTTAGTTGCAACAACAGTGCAAGGGTAGAGTGTTGAGCGCCCGAATAGGAAATCGGGATTTAGAACATTTGGAGCATCTAACGATTGAGTGACAGAGAAACTGCCATCTGAGCTTTCAATACTTGATTTAACCGCTCCGGAGATGATAAATTTGATGTGGGTGCATGGTTCACCTGCTGTGATGATTGTATCCCCCTTTTTAAATCGGAAGAAGTGAAATTTAGTGTTTCCAAGCACTTCGGGTATCTTCTCTTGACTGATGCCGTGGAAAATCGGTAGTGACATCAGCAGTTCAAACATTGATTTCATACGAGTTTTGAGTGTTTTTTTTGATGCAGATAAAGTTGCACTGAGTTAATAGTGTTGTGCCAAGCTATATAAGCGGCCGGAGCCACTGACGCGATTGGATTCAAATAGTTGAAAGCCATCCAAATTGCCAATATCGTGTTTTTTTGTCCAAGGCCTTGTGCCCCGGAAATGCCGTCGCCATGCTTTAGACCTATTCTGTGGCCAATCAAGAATTGAAGCACACACACAATGCCGGCTCCTATTGTTAAGATGATGATGGTGGGAATCTCTTTGATAGGCTCGGCCATGATAAATGAAGCAGCTTTGCCAACCACAATGAATAGTCCGGCAGTCCATATATAGAAAGAAATCGATTGGCGGGATGCTATTTTTTGTTGAATCTTCGGAGTGAATTTACGCAGAGCGAGAGCTAGGAATAGGGGGCCGAGGATTAGCGGGGACACTTGAGTCAGGATTGACACTCCGGCATTAAAAATATCAACATCAGAATTGCCAACCCATGCAAGCAGCAGGGGGGCGGTCAAGGCAACAGCCACATTGTTGACCAGCGAGTAGGCCACAAGCTTGGTAATGCTGCCACCTAGCATTCCTGTAATCACCGGAGCGGCTGTCGCTGTGGGGCAAAGAACGCAGATGAACAGTCCTTGCGCAATTTCTCGGTCAATCGGTGCGATTGTCAAGAAAAGGGTTATGCTGCCTATGATTTGCACCGCGAGTAGCTGCCATATCATTTTTGAAAATCCGAAATCGCGCGGGTCGATTCGGCAGAATGTGATGAGCAGCATTGTGAATATCAGATATGGCATCAAGAAAGCCACATGGCTGATATAGTCATAAAACAACACACCGCTAAGCATTGCTGCCGGCAGCATCCATGGTTTGAGCCGTTGTCGAATCAGTGTGCCATTCATGCGCGCGTATGTGTCAGAATACAAATATAGGCAAAAAGTTTCTTTAAAAAAATAGAGAGCGCGCCATTTGTTTTGGGCACGCTCTCTGATGATATTTTTGTGATGTGTTGCAAAGTTCGGATCATCCCAGCAATGCAATAATCAATCCCTGTGCAGCTACAACTCGCAAGAACATGGTCAACGGATAAACAGTAGAGTAAGCTACTGCCGGAGCATCGTGGCCTGTTGCTGAATTAGCATAGGCGAGTGCCGGGGGATCGGTGTAGCCACCCGACATTAGACCCATGATGGTGAGGAAGTTGATTTTATAAACACCGCGAGCAATGCATCCAACCACTATCAAGGGGAGAACTGTGATTAGGAAGCCCCAGAGGACCCACCACATACCGGTTTCGTTGAACACGGTTTCGGCGAATCCTGCGCCTGAAGATATACCCACAGAGGCAAGGAACAAGCAGATGCCAAGTTCGCGCATCAGCAGTGAAGCCGATGATGAGGTGTAGGTGATGAGTTTGAATTTGTAACCGAAGCGGCTGAGCAAGATTGCCACTACAAGCGGACCACCGGCCAAGCCGAGTTTCATGCCGAAGCCAACATTGATTGAGCCAACGATGATACCAAACATGATACCAACGAAGATAGTGATCAAATTGGGCTCATTGAGGCGTTTCATTGAGTTGCCGAGGCGGTTGGCCAAGCGGTCAATGTCGTTAAGATCGCCAACAACAGTGATGCGGTCGCCCATCTGCAAGCGTAAAGATGGAGAGGCAAGCAAGTCAACGCCGGCACGGTTAACACGAGTGGCATTGAGCTGATATGCTGTGTGTAGACGCAAGCTTCCGAGAGCCACACCATTGTATTTGCTCTTTGTGATAAGGATTCTGCGGCTCACAACATGGTTGGGGGTCACCTCTTCCCAGTTCATTTCAACTTTCGGACCAATGAATGATTCAAAACGCTGAGTGTCGGTCTCAGAGAGCACCACAAAAAGTTTGTCGCCAACTCTCACTTGAGTTGCCGATGTGGGGATGATGATATTGCCCTTTTGGTCCATCAAACGAGAAATCACGAAGTCACACTGGATGATTTCATGAAGTTCGCGGAGCGATTTACCGTTGATAAGCGGGTTGGTAACCTCGATAGAAACGAAGTTGGGCTTGGTCTGTGAGCTTTCAGAGTCCTCTTCAATAGCCTTGATTTCTTTGTCAATTTTGACGCGGAAAATGGTTTTAACAAGAAGAATAGCACCGATGATACCACACACACCGAGCGGATATGCAGCGGCATAACCCATTGCCATGGTGTTAACAGCATCAGAGCTGCCGGCAGCCTGTTGAGCAGCAGCGAGGCCAGGGGTGTTTGTAACCGCACCCGACATGATGCCGACGAGGGCTTCAATAGATGTGTTGTCTTTGTTTAAGTAGTAGATAGTCAGCACAATGAGCACGTTGAGTGAAATCCCCAACACTGCAAGCCCATTGAGTCTCATCCCTCCCTTCTTAAATGAAGAGAAGAAGCTGGGACCTACTTGAAGACCGATAGCGAAGATAAATAGAATCAGACCGAATTCTCTGACAAAGTGAAGCACTTCATGGTCAACTATGTAACCAAAGTGACCCATAAGAATTCCGACAAACAACACAAAAGTGACACCGAGCGAAACGCTGCCAATTTTGAGCTTGCCCAAAAATACACCTAATGCGATGACAAATGAATAAAGCACTATGGTGCTTGCCAATCCGGTTTGTCCTGGTGCAATGAGTTGCGTGAGCCAATTAAAATCCATTGCTTGTGTTTGAAACTTTGTTGATTATAGAAATTTTCCTGTAAGTTCGATTTTTCAGCTGCAAAGTTACGCTTTTTTTACCATATAGCATTGCTGTGAACGGATATATTTATGCATAGTTGAAGTTTCAAGCGCTTTTACTTTCAAAATTCGTGTGTGAGAGTTACCTTTGTAGTTGAAAATGGTGTTGAAACATCTTAAAATACCGGTGGTGTTGGTTGTAGCCGTAATAGTGTGGGCCTGCAGCTCTACTCGTCATGTGCCGCAAGATAAGATGCTTCTCGATGATGTGGAGATTCTCGTAGATGATTCCACTGAGGTCAAAAGCTCGGATTTAACCAATTATTTGCGCCAAACTCCAAATGCCAAAGTGCTTGGGTTTGCTAAATTGCAGCTCGGGGTCTATAACCTCTCTGGGAGCGACAGCTCGCGATGGTATAATAAGTGGTTGCGACGCTTAGGACAAGCGCCTGTGGTCTATGACCCGGATATGACTGATGCATCAAAGCGTCAACTCACTCAAGCCCTTGTCAATAGAGGGTATATGGATGCAACAGTCGCATTTGATACTGTGATGAGTCGCGATGGTCGAAAAGTTAAAGTGACTTATACCATAGTCCCGGGGCAGCCTCATGTGATTCGCTCCATGAACTATGAAATTGCAGATACGGCAATTGCCAATATAGTGATGGCCGATTCGGCTAACTTTACTCTTCGTTCGGGGAGCAATTTTGATAGAAACACACTGGATAAGGAGCGAGCCCGACTCACTGCGCGCTTGCGAAACAGGGGCTACTTTGCTTTTTCAAAGGAATATATATCCTTTATTGCCGACACGGCTGAAAATTCATTGGATGTTGACTTGACTATGGTGGTGTTGCCGCCGCGCAGTCGCAATGCCGCAAATTTGATAGATTCGGCGGCACATCATAATAAGTTTATTATCAATAGAGTGATTTTTGTAGCCGGTTCAACCTCGACAATGCATATGCCCTCATTGTCGGAGCTCCTTAGCGCCGACACGGTTAATTATCGTGGAATCACAGTCTTATATCCCGATAAAGATCACTATATAGTGCCATCAATTCTCGAAGAAAAATGCTTTATACGCTCAGGCCGTCCATATAGTGCAAAGGCGGTTGACCGAACCTATGAGTCGCTGGCACAGCTGGGGATAATTCGCGGTGTTAACATCGAGATGGTCCCGGTGGGGAATATCGATGGGGTGGAATATTTGGATGCCTATATAGGGCTGACTCGCAATAAGAAACAAGGGGTGACATTTGAGGTTGAAGGCACAAATTCGGAGGGTGACTTTGGATTTGGTGTAGGGGTGACTTATCAGCATCGCAATTTAGGACGTCGCTCCAATCTTTTGACAACAAAGTTTCGTGTTAACTATGAAAGCCTTTCCGGCGATTTGTCAAATTTGATAAATGACCGCTACACAGAGTATGCCGGTGAGGTTGGGATCACATTCCCCAAATTTATGATGCCATTCCTCAGCAGCTCGTTTAAGCGTCGCAGTAAGGCCTCATCGGAGTTGACTCTATCGGCCAACTATCAAGAGCGCCCCGAGTACACACGCGTAATTGCCGGTGCGGCTTGGAAATATAAATGGAATTCACCCGACAACAGAGTGCGTCGCACATGGGATTTTCTGGATATAAACTACGTCTATCTGCCAGAAAGCACCATTGATTTTATCAATCAAATAGCACCAACGAACCCGCTGCTTCGTTACAGCTATGAGGACCACTTCATTATGCGTATGCGCTATCGCTATAATCGAACAAATCGTCAGATTGCCAACGCATCGCTTGGTCGCTACAAGTTGCAGCCTTGGGTTTATTCGTTGCGCATCTCGGCTGAAACAGCCGGTAACACTCTCTATGCCATATCTTCGTTGACTAATCAGAAGCGTGACGAGGGGGTGTATAAACTGTTTGGTATACAGTATTCTCAATATGCTAAGGCGGAGTTTGATTATTCGGCAACGCGCAATTTCAATGACCGCCATGCGCTGGCATTTCATGTTGGTGCAGGTGTGGCTGTTCCTTATGGCAACTCACGAGTGCTTCCATTCGAAGAGCGTTTCTATGCCGGTGGAGCCAATGGGGTGAGGGGCTGGGGAGTGCGCACTCTTGGTCCCGGGGTCTTTGACTCCCACAATTCAGTGACCGACTTTATCAATCAGTGTGGTGACATTCGCCTTGATTTGTCGATGGAGTATAGGGCAAAGCTGTTCTGGGTGTTTGAGTGTGCCGCGTTTATTGATGCAGGAAATGTGTGGACCATACATAGCTATGAAAACCAACTTGGAGGCAAGTTCCGCTTCAACTCATTCTGGGAACAGATTGCAGTGGCTTATGGGGTGGGTCTGCGCATGGACTTCTCTTATTTCTTGTTGCGATTTGACCTCGGTATGAAAGCCCACAACCCTGCAATGGGGCAAGAAAGATGGCCGTTGATACATCCTGATTGGAAACGAGATGCGTCATTCCATTTTGCTGTGGGATATCCTTTCTAATAAATGTTTAAAGATATGCTTGTTATATTTGACCTTGATGGCACAATGCTAAACACAATAGCTGATTTGGCTGAAGCTGCAAATTATGCACTCGAAAAGTGTGGCTATCCCAAACATTCACCTGTTGCCTACCCATATTATGTGGGCAACGGGGTGCGAAAACTTTTGGAGCGCGTGTTGCCGGAAGATGAGCGCACAGCGGAGAATGTTGAGCTTATGTTTGGGCATTTTATTGAGTACTATGGGAAGAATCTCACTCGCTACACGGAGCCCTATCCAGGCATTTCTCAGCTCTTGCGCGACCTTCGCGATAATGACATTGACATCGCTGTTGCTTCAAATAAATATCAAGCAGCAGTGGAGGAATTGATAGGCCATTTCTTCTCTGATGTGGAATGGGCATCAATCTCCGGACAGCGTGAGGGGGTTCCTGTGAAGCCCGATCCGTCGATTGTGTTTGGAATTCTATCGGAGTGCCCAACACCGAAAGCCAAGGTGCTTTATGTGGGGGATTCCGGGGTTGATATGGTTACTGCACGCCGCGCCGGAGTGACATCTGTTGGTGTGACCTGGGGATTCCGAGGCGAAAAGGAATTGCGAGAAAATTATGCCGATCACATAGTTGAGAGCACTGATGAGATTTTGAGATTGGCTCTTGAAATAAAATTACGTCAATATTGATTCAATCCGATGATGGACAAGGCACTTAAAATAACACGCGTAGTGGTGTCGATGGTGGTGTTTATGCTGCTTGGAGCCGGTTTGACTTGTTCTGCTTGGTTCATCCCCGGAGTTGATAGCTTCCTTTGTGGCATCCAGTTGGGGCCTGCAATTTTGGGTTTCTCATTTGCTGTAATTGCTTTCTGGTTGCTTGTTACAATAGTTTTGGGCCGAATTTATTGCTCCACAGTGTGCCCGATGGGAACGCTCATGGACATCTCCTCTCGAGCAGCAAAATTAACTGCTAAAGGGAGGCGTCGAACATATCGTTACGAACTTCCGGATAGCAAATTTCGATATTTCTTTCTTGCAATAGTGGCTATAAGTGTGCTTGCCGGATTTATGTTTTTGCCATCGGTATTAGATCCGTATAATCTGTTTTGTCGAATTTGTGCCGGTGTTTTTAATCCGGTTTTGGCTTTTTTTAAGCAAGAGTTGGCAGAAGTGGGCGTTCAGAGCAATTATGTTGCGATGGCAGTGTCCTCATCTGTGGCATCGTCGATTCTTGCCACTCTTCTTCTTTGCACCACAGTGGCTGTGTCCATGATTTTTGGTCGTTCGATATGCAACACAATGTGTCCGATTGGAACCATCTTGGGTGTGTTCAGTCGCTACTCGGTGTTTCAATTCGATATAGACACCGATTTGTGTACCCACTGCCGTCGGTGTGAGTCGGTTTGTAAGGCTCATTGCATTGACATGCAAGACCATGTGGTTGACGGATCGCGGTGTGTGGTGTGTTTTAATTGTGTCAGTGTGTGTCCAAATAAAGCAATGCGCTATACGGCGAATCGCAAACGTCTTTCATCACCGCTCATGCAGCGAGTGGGCCCCGGAGAACAGCAAGCCGAGCCTTCGCTGGATTCGGTTAATTCAATATCTAAAAATCTGAAAAAATGAAACAATATCTCGATCTTCTTCGTCACATTCGTGAAAACGGCACTGATAAGAGTGACCGCACAGGAACCGGAACTCGCAGTGTCTTTGGCTATCAAATGCGTTTTAATCTTGCTGATGGGTTTCCGGTGCTCACCACAAAGAAATTGCATCTACGCTCCATTATCCATGAATTGCTCTGGTTTTTGAAGGGCGACACCAATGTTAAGTATCTTCAGGACAATGGGGTGAGAATTTGGAATGAATGGGCTGATGAAAATGGTGATTTGGGGCATGTCTATGGCTATCAATGGCGTTCATGGCCGGCTTATGACGGTGGCGCAATTGACCAAATCAAGAATGTAATTGACACGATTAAAAATAATCCCGATTCGCGTCGAATCATTGTGAGTGCGTGGAATGTGGCTGATATTGATAATATGAACCTTCCTCCTTGTCATGCGCTGTTTCAGTTCTATGTAGCCGACGGTCGATTGAGTTTGCAGCTCTATCAGCGTTCAGCTGATTGCTTCCTTGGAGTGCCGTTCAATATTGCATCCTACTCATTGTTATTGATGATGGTGGCGCAAGTGACCGGGCTGGAAGTGGGCGAATTTGTTCACACTCTTGGTGATGCCCACATCTACACCAATCACTTTGAACAGGTTGATTTGCAGTTGCAACGCGAGCCGCGCAAGTTGCCGCGTATGTTAATCAATCCCGATGTGAAAGATATTTTTGAATTCAAATATGAGGATTTTGAATTAGTGGACTATGATCCGCTGCCTCATATTGCCGGAGTAGTAGCAGTGTAGTGTGAGAGAGTGTGTGTGATATGAAGCCTAAAATAAGTGTAATAGCAATTGTGGCTCGACAAAGGGCCATAGGGCGCGGAGGCGATCAGCCGTTTCACATCCGAGAAGATTTCCGCCGGTTCAAGGCTTTGACATTAGGCAAGCCCATAGTGATGGGGCGAAAAACCTTTGAGGCTCTTCCGGGTGGAGCTTTGCCGGGAAGAATAAACATAGTTATTACTCGCAATCGTGATTGGCAAGCAGAGGGTGTGGTTACCGTGGCTTCACTTGAAGAGGCTGTTTCAAAGGGGCTTGCCGAGAATCCGAGTGAAGTGATGATTATTGGAGGGGGAGAGATTTATCGTCAGGCAATGCCCATAGCAACCAACTTGTATTTAACCGAGGTGGATGCCGAAGTAGAGGATGCCGACACATTTTTCCCCGAAGTTGATTTCGCCCAGTGGGAGCGTGTCTATGAATCGGAATACCAAGAAGACCCCCGTTCAAAAGCATCGTTCCGCTTCCTCGATTACGAGCGAAACGGAACGACAGAATAGCCTATTATATTTATTTTGCTAAATTATTCGGCAGGGATAATTTTTTCTAGTGGGATTCGTGTGAACCAAATACGATAGCCTTCAGAATGGCGTTTGTCCACATTGTGAACACCCTCTTCAGTGAGAATGCCGATAGATCCATCAGCAAGCTGTGTCAGGGCAGAATAAGCGCCGGGACCTGCTGCAACTCTGTATGAGTGGGGCCAAGTGTGACCGCCATCTTCGCTGGCATAGATGGTGATGTTATCGCGCCATGGGCCGGCAGGAAGGGATTGCAATAGATAGTCGCGGTTGTTGTGGCGCACAGCGATGATGTCGCCATTGCAAGCCACATCGTGAAGCGATGTGAATTCTGCGGGCTGTTCCTCCCAGGTGGTGCCGTTGTCTTTCGACACAGAGAAGCGGCGGGGGCCGCTGAAACGATTGCGTATACTCATCAATACAGTTCCGTCGGGGAGCTGAACCACTTTAGATTCGTCACCATTTAATGTTGCCGGATTTTTTGAAACTTTCCAAGTGTAGCCGCTGTCATCGCTGTAAATAGCGTAGCATGGGAAGCCTTCTACTCCTTTAATGCGAGTGACAAGTACAAACATTATTCGGCCGTTTTTGAGCTGCAAAGCGCGCCCTGAAGATGCAAATGCTGCATTGCATTTTATCGGCTGTTTGCCATTGAGGTCTGAAGTGAGGATTTGAGGATTGATGTTGACGGGAGCTTCCCAGGTCAAACCATTGTCCTTTGAGCGTGACACACTGATGTTGCCCGGATTGTCGCCCCAAAGGCCGCATCCATTAAGCGAGATGACGAGTAAATCGCCGGTGCGCTTGTCGCGTACTAATGCCGGGTCGCCATAGCCGCCAAATTCATCATGAGCCGCCACAGTGATGTAGTCGCTCCAAGTGCGGCCATTGTCAGTTGAGCGGCGAGCCACTACGTCGATATCGCCCGGAAGGTCGTTGAGCGAGTTGATTCGCTTGTCGGCCACAGCAATAAGTGTGCCGTCGGGCAAAGTTGTTATGGCCGGAATACGATAGTATTGTGAACCGAAATCACCCTTGTTGAACACCAGTGATCGCCAGGTGTTATCCATCAGATTGTTATATCCGGTGTTTTGAGCTATGGCAGCGATAGCAAGGCATGCCATTGCGAGCATAGATGTGATGAAACGCTGTTTTCTCATGGGAGCTTAAATTTGTTGCTGAGTTGATATTTTATTTTTCGCGCATGTACACATTTATGGGAGTGCCACAGAAGTTCCAGTGTTCACGAATTTTGTTTTCAAGATAACGGCGATAGGGCTCTTTAACCCACTGCGGAAGGTTGCAGAAGAATATGAATGTTGGTATCGGAGAGCCTTTGAGCATTGTGATATACTTGATTTTGATGTATTTCCCTTTGTTTGCAGGGGGCGGATATGCTTCAATGACTTCGCGCATCACAGTGTTGAGTTGTGATGTTGACACAGTGCGGCAGCGATTGTTGTGCACATCAACTGCAGTTTCAAGCACCTTGTAGATGCGTTGTTTTGTCAAGGCTGAACCGAATATGATGGGGAAGTCGGTGAACGGAGCAAAGCGTTCGCGGATAGTGTTTTCAAAGTGCTTGATGGCTGCTTCCGATTTATCTTTAACCAAGTCCCACTTATTGACACACACCACCAGGCCCTTCTTGTTTCGCTGAATCAGAGAGAAGATGCTGACATCTTGCGATTCGATGCCGCGAGTGGCATCAATCATCAGGATACATACATCGGATGCCTCGATGGCACGGATTGAACGAATCACTGAATAGTATTCAATATCTTCGTTTACTTTGGTCTTTTTGCGAATACCGGCGGTGTCCACAAGATAGAAATCAAAGCCGAATTTATTGTAGCGAGTGTAGATAGAGTCGCGTGTGGTGCCGGCAATGTCGGTAACAATGTTGCGGTCTTCGCCTATAAATGAGTTGATTATTGATGATTTTCCGGCATTTGGGCGACCAACGATAGCAAATTTGGGGATGTCGTCGAGCTTGTCGGCATCATCATTTTCATTTGGTTCGGGCAATTCGCGCACCACTTCGTCGAGCAAATCGCCGGTGCCAAATCCGTTAATTGCTGAAATCGGGTATGGATCGCCAAGACCTAAGGCATAGAATTCAGGCACATTGTAGAGCCAATCATTTGAATCTACTTTGTTGGCTACCAAAAGCACCGGTTTTTTTGACTTACGAAGAATTTCGGCCACATGGTCGTCAAGGTCAGTGACACCATTCATGGCATCCACTACAAAAAGAATTTCGTCGGCTTGTTCAATGGCAAGATATACTTGCTTGTTGATTTCCGATTCAAAGATGTCGTCGGAGTTAACAACCCAACCGCCGGTGTCAACAATTGAGAAGTCGCGGCCATTCCAGCTCACATGGCCATACTGGCGGTCACGTGTTGTGCCGGCTGTTTCGTCAACAATCGCTGTGCGTGATTCTGTTAAGCGGTTGAACAGGGTTGATTTGCCTACATTGGGGCGGCCTACAATGGCTATTAGTTGTCCCATATGATTATGAGTTTATGTTTTCTGATAGTTACAAAGATACGAATAAGCGAGCGAAATAATATCAAGTTTGCTTGAATATTTCACTGCGAGCGAGAGTATTCTCGAGATTTGTCTCAAAGATACAAATAAACGAGCGAGAAACATCAAACTTGTTTGAATGTTTTCTCAGTGAGTGAAAAATATTTTCGAGGTTTATCTCAAATATACGTTTTACTCAATATATCCGAATGCACGGAGTTTATTGTCGCGGTTGCGCCAGTTTGACTCAACTTTTACAAACAATTCAAGAAACACTTTCTTCCCGAAGAAAGCTTCAATATCGCGACGAGCTTCTGCTCCAACGCGCTTGAGATGAGCGCCTTGGCGACCTATGATTATCCCTTTTTGAGAATCGCGTTCAACATAGATTACAGCCATTATGTGGATTGATTTCTCTTTTTCATCGAATTTCTCAACAATTACTTCTGTAGAGTAGGGGACCTCCTTGTCGTAGTTGAGCAAGATTTTTTCTCTCACAATTTCGGTGACAAAGAAGCGGGCCGGCTTGTCGGTTAGAGCATCTTTTCCAAAATATGGTGGGTGGATGGGGAGCAACTCGATGATTCGGTTCATCAAGTTTGTTACATTGAAATGCTCTTTAGCCGATGTTGGGAACACCTCGGCGTTTGGCAGCAGTTGGCGCCAGCGTTCAATGATTGCTTCCAAGTCGGCCTGAGTTTTCAGAAGGTCAATCTTGTTGATAACAAGCAGGATTGGCATCTTTTCCTTAGCCACCTTTGCAAGATAGTCGGCGTTTTTTGTGGGGTCCTCGATTACGTCGGTAACATAGAGCAACACGTCGGCATCGGTCAGTGCGCCTTCAGAAAATCCGAGCATGCTTTCCTGAAGTTTGTATTTGGGATCGAGAACACCCGGGGTGTCGGAGAACACGATTTGATAGGAGTCGGTATTGACAATGCCCATGATGCGGTGGCGTGTGGTTTGCGCTTTTGAAGTGATGATGCTAATGCGCTCGCCCACTAAGTCATTCATTAGGGTTGATTTCCCCACATTAGGATTGCCGACAATGTTGACAAATCCACATTTGTGCTGTTCGGTCATAGGAGTAATGGCTGATATTTACAACAAAACACTAATAGCTCCTTGCGTTGAGTAAGGTGCTATTAGTGTTGGATTTCTTTTATTGATTGAAGCGGGTAATTGCGATTAAAGATCCCAAATTACATACATAGAGCCCCAGGTGAAGCCTGCACCAAATGCAGTAAACACCACACGGTCACCTTTTTTGAGGCGATGCTTGTTTTCATCAATACACAATGGGATTGATGCAGCTGAGGTGTTGCCGCGGTATTCAATGTTTACCAATACCTTTTCGGGGGCAATCTTAGCACGAGTTGCAACAGCTTCAATGATTCGGAGGTTGGCCTGGTGTGGTACCAACCAATCGATTGTTTCCATTGTCAAATTGTTGCGCTGGCAGAGCTCGAGTGTTGATTCGTACATGTCAGTAACAGCGTGCTTGTAAACGAAACGACCATCTTGGAAGAGGAAGTTATCGCCACGCTCCACAGTTTCGTGGGTTGTGGGCATTACAGAACCGCCGGCACGCATCACTAAGTGGTCGCGACCGATACCATCAACATGGAACACGGCATCCATGATGCCAACGGGCTCTTCTGTCGGGGTGATAAGCATTGCGGCTGCGGCATCGCCAAAAAGCGGACAAGTGGTGCGGTCCTGGTAGTTAACCATAGATGACATTTTTTCAGCAGCAACAACCACTACTTTCTTGCGCAATCCTGATTTGATGTAAGCGGCTGCGTCTTCCAATGCCACGATGTAACCGGCGCAAGCAGCTTGAATGTCATAAGCATAGGCTGATTTCAGTCCGCATCCGTGAGCAATAACAGAGCCTGTGGATGGGAAACGATAGTCGGGATTGGATGTGGCGCAAATGAGCAAATCTACCTCTTCCGGTTTTGTGCCGGTTGATTCGAGCAGTCGGTTTACTGCTTGGATGCCCAAGTAAGAGGAGCCTTCGCCCTCCTTGTTAAGGATGCGACGTTCTTTGACGCCTACGCGAGTTGTAATCCATTCGTCGCTGGTGTCCACCATTTTCGACAGCATTTCGTTGTCGAGGATGTCGTCGGGGATATATGATGCGACACCCGATATTCTTGCATTTAGCATAATCCTTAAGTGTGGGGGTGTGGGTTAGTTGATGTGTAGTATGACAAAAGTCCTCCTGAATATCCTGCAATCAGTGTAGGATATTCGGGAGAAGGCTCTGTATGTCAATAAAAGTAATGGCCATGTCGGCTATTTTTAAGCCGCTGCGGAAGTGAAGCCAAATAAAGACTCCTTAGAGGCGTTATTAGATAACTTCTGCTTTTTCGATGGCGATTTTGCCGCGATAGTGACCGCATTCACCACAAACTGTGTGGTAGATGTGCCATGCACCGCAGTTGGGGCATACAGCCAATGTGGGGGCTACAGCCTTGTCGTGTGTTCTGCGTTTCGCGGTACGAGTCTTCGATTGTTTTCGTTTGGGATGTGCCATTTTTTTAAGTTATTATTGCGTTAAGTTGTTTGTTTATACAATTATATACCTTTCGCCGGGCGATATGTCCGGTGAAAAAACTGTGCAAAGGTATAGAATATCTTCCACTTAGACAAGAATTAGCCTAAAAAACTTCGCTTTTCAGATGTTATCATTGATGTTGAGTGCTTTTGTTTTGCTTCGATTATAGCGTTGTGAGCATAATGAATCCTCTTGGGATTCCTCAGGATTTAAATATGTAATGATTATAATAGCCGAATTTCAGGGATTGCTGATGTGCCTGTGAAGGTTGATTTGACTTTATTGGCTATTTGCATATTTGTGCAATTGTTTAGGATGATAACATCATCTGGATGAGAACCAAGTTTAGCTGTTACCATTAAATTCGTTTTCCCGGTGCGTTTGTCGGGTGAATAAAATAGTCTTATATTATTTGAAACGTTGATTGATAATGCTATTGTCTCGTTCTTTTGTGAATAGGCTCTTATACTTGTTTTTCGGTACACATTGTCATGGTTGATCACGATGGTTCCGTCATTACATATTCCTAGCTTTCCACCTTGGCCTTTTGTGTGGTTGTTTTTAAATGTCAGCACATAGTCGCAATTGGCTAATAGTGATTCTCCTCGCTGTTTGTATATGTTTTTTAGTTGGGTAAATGCTTCGTTTTGATGTTTATATGGATTGGGGATTGTTTCTCCTGTTAATGATTTGTAGATTGTGGTGCCATTTTTATCCTCAGCATAGGCATAATATTGACGCTCGCCATTTAGTTCGATTTTTCGGATGCCTGTGTATTGGTAAATGGCCGGGAATATCTCTTTGCCATCTGCCCAAGCGCCATAAGAGCCTTTGTTGAATGTTTGTACAAAATAGCATCCTACGCTGTGGATTAACTGTGCACTGCTAAAAGATCCTTGGCTGGTTTTGGCAATGATTTGGTAATCTTTTGATATGGCATATTTTGTTCCTCGATGGGTGACTGTGATGTAGAATAAATCTTTGATATTGTTTAGCTCAGAGTCGTAGATGAGGCCTAAGCTGCAGTTGTCAATGTTGCCTGATACAATTTGCTCACAATTAGGTTGCATGATGATTTTATGCCCGGAATGTAAGTCTAATTGAAATACCATGTTTTCATTCCAGCACTCGGCTGATACAAATTTTGCTTTTGGTTCGAGTATCAGCTTTCTATTCTCATCGAGTATTCCGTAATAGAGTCTGCCATTGATGTATTTGTGTGTGCGATACCATTTATGGCCTCCTGATTCATGTTGCAGTTCGCAACCATCATATTCTTGTGCAACTGATGAAATTGTTGATGCTATTACAGATAGCAAAATAAAGAATAGTTTTTTCATAATGATTAGCTTTAGGTGTGTTTGTAAGTATTTTGTGCTAAATTATGAAAAATCAGTATGATGACAAATTAAAAGTGCGTAAAAATAGCTATATGAAAACACAGACACCTCGCTATTGTTGCAAGGTGTCTGTCTATGGGGAATGTTTTGCGATGAGTTAATTGTCGCTTGGGTCGTCGGGGGTGAAGTTTTTTAAGGCGGCCCATCGGGAGTCTATCTGGATTTCGCCATCGTCATTGCCTTCGGCTACATCGAGCTCTACATCGTCGGCCTGCTGTGCGCGGTGTTTTTTTAATAAGTCGCTCATTTGGCGATTGCACTTTCCGTATGGGTGAACATGCTTGATTGGGATGGTCAAAGCCACTGTGTCGTGAATCATATATGCCACATTCAGATAGGCATCTGATGCGGGAATTATGAGCAACTCGTCGGAGTCGTCGTTATAGTCTTCGCCATATTTAACGCCGAGGGTGTATTTGGTGTCCACCGGCATAACAAGGTCGTCGAGGCAGCGGTCGCAAATGAGAGTTATTGCCCCGGTCACGGCAAATTCCATTTGATAGAGTTCTGATTTGTGGTTCACCTTCAGCTTCACAGTGACATCGGCATCATGAATGTCGGCATTCTCCATGTCAAGGAAGAATTGCTTGTTGAGGTGGTATTCGAATTCGTGAACGCCCTGTGCAAGGCTCGCAAGGGGGACCTTATAGGCTGTGAATTTTCCCATTTGAGTATTGATTTTTTAGTGTTATTCTGATTTGTCGGCTGTCATTGATTGCATTGACACTAATCGGGTGTAGTAGCCGTTCAGCGCCATGAGTTCATCGTGTGTTCCTTGCTCCACAATCTCCCCTTCGTGGAGCACACAAATCATTGAAGCATTCTTGATTGTGGATAGTCGGTGAGCGATGACAAGAGTGGTGCGGTCGGCCATTAATCGTTCGAGTGCTTGCTGAACAAGGAGTTCGCTTTCGCTGTCAAGGGCCGACGTGGCTTCGTCGAGAATCAAGATTGGGGGATTTTTCAGGATGGCTCGAGCAATAGAGATGCGCTGACGCTGCCCTCCCGACAGGCGGCAACCACGGTCACCGATGTTGGTTTCATAGCCATTTTCGCTTGCCATGATAAAATCGTGGGCATTGGCAATGCGAGCGGCATTTTCCACTTCCTCCTGTGTGGCATTGGTCACACCGAAGGTTATGTTATTATAGAATGAGTCATTAAAAAGAATAGCTTCTTGGTTGACATTGCCCATGAATCCGCGCAAATCGTGGACACGTAGGTCTCTAACGTCAATTCCGTCAACAGTGATTGCGCCTGAATTGACATCGTAGAATCGCGGAAGAAGGTCGGCAAGGGTGGATTTTCCACTGCCGCTTTGCCCCACAAGAGCCACAGTTTCGCCGGCGCGAATCTTAAGGTTGATGTTCCGGACAACAGGCTTTTCCGAGTCGTAGCCAAAGGTCACATTGTTGTATTCTACAATGCCTTTCAATTTGTTGATTTCTTGTGGGTTTTCAGGGTCGGTAATGGGGTTGACGGCATTGAGAATCTTGTCCACACGCTCCATGGATGCGAGCCCTTTCTGGATGGCATAAGTGGCTTTTGACAGGTCCTTTGCCGGGTTGATGATGCTATAGAAAATCACCAAGTAATAGATGAATTCAGCCGCTGAGATTGATGAGGTGCCTGAAATAATCAGTGTGCCACCAAACCAAAGAACGATTGCAATGGTTATTGTGCCGAGAAATTCGCTCATTGGGTGTGCCAATTGTTGACGGCGTGCCACACCATTGCAGAGGTCGAAGAAGCGTTGAGTCTCACGGTTAAATCTTGATTCAACTTTCTTTTCGGCATTGAATGCTTTGATGATTCGCAAGCCACCGAGGGTCTCTTCTATGTTGCTAAGGATGGTGCCCCACTGCTGTTGCAATTCTAATGATGCTCGTTTCAGTCGGCGTCCTATTCGTCCCATAATCAATCCGGCAATGGGGAGTAGGACTAAAACAAACACTGTCAGCTGCCAACTCATGACAATCATCATTGTCAGGCAGGCAATAATCATCACCGGATTTTTAAACATCATGTCGAGCGACGACACAATAGAGTATTCGATTTCGGCAACGTCGCCGCTCATTCGAGCCATTACATCACCTTTTCGCTCCACTGTGAAAAATCCTATCGGGAGGCGCACAATCTTGTTGTAAACACTGTCGCGGATGTCGCGAACCACTCCCGAACGGAGCGGAATGATAAAGTAGGATGCCAAATAGGCTGCGCCGGTTTTCAAGCCTGTGGCTATAATCAGCATTACACCCAACAGGGCCAGTGTGACAGATTGCCCCCATTCGGCTATAGCTTCCTGAGTGTAGAAATAAAAATTATTTATGGCCACTTCTTTAATGCTTCCGTCGGTGAGAGACATATAGGTGTAAACGTCGCTCTTAATCTGGAAAAGCATTTCCAGAATGGGCATAATCATGGCAAATGAGAAAAGAGTGAGAAATGCAGAGAGGATATTGAATAGGATATTCAACACCAAATATTTTTTGTACGGCGGTACAAAGCGCTTTAATAGTGACCAAAGTTGCTCCATAGAAATATTTCCTGGTTTGCTACAAAAGTAAGCATTTTTATTGATATCTCGGATATTATTGCGGCTGATTGTTGGTTGTTGTTGCAGTAAATGCTCAAAATTCGTACCTTTGGGCTATGCATTATTTTATATCAGCAGGCGAGCCATCGGGCGACCTTCACGCTTCGGCCTTGATGGAAGCCATCAAAATTAAGGATTCTCAAGCGCAGTTCACCTTTTTAGGGGGCGACTTGATGATTGAAGCGGCCGGGCATGAACCGGTGATTCATTATAGCCGCATGGCTTTCATGGGGTTCAGTGAAGTGTTGCGCAATTTGCGCACTATCTTTGGCAATTTTAAAGTAGCCAAGCAAGCGCTGCGCAGCTCCAAAGCCGATGCGTTGATTCTGGTGGATTATCCGAGTTTTAATCTAAAATTGGCAAAGGAGGCCGCGAAGCTCGGTATCCCTACTTATTATTTCATTGCGCCAAAGGTGTGGGCGTGGAAGGAGTGGAGAGTGAAGGATTTGCGCCGTTACACTCGGCGAATTTTGAGCATTCTCCCATTTGAAGAGGAGTATTTTGCCGGCAAGGGGGTTGATTCGGTTTATGTGGGTAATCCTTCTCGCGAAGAAATTGACCGACGCATTGCCGCAATGCCATCAAAAACCGAATTTATTTCTGCTCATGGATTGGATGCCTCTCGCCCGATTCTTGCGTTGATTCCGGGAAGTCGTCGAGGTGAAATCCGATGCAATCTGCCCATAATGGATGCAGTGGCTCGCCGACACCCCGACATGCAAGTGGTGGTGGCAGGAGCTCCCGGTGTGAATCCCGATTTGTACAAGGAGATTACCGACATGAAGGTCATCACAGGCAAGACATTTGACTTGATGTGTTATGCTGATGCGGCGCTTGTGACCTCCGGCACTGCTACATTGGAGTGTGCCTTGGCGGGGACTCCGCAAGTGGTGTGCTACAGGGCAAATGGTGTTAAGCTTAGCTATAACATTATGAAGCATTTGCTGAAAGTGCGCTATGTGTCATTGCCAAATCTTATTGTCGATGAGCCTATTATCCCTGAAATGCTGGTGCATCTTTGCACAGTTGATTCGGTTGATTCGGAACTTAGCAAGATTCTTCCCGGTAAGGAGGGGTGTCGATTGCAATTGGAGGGGTATTCTCGAATGAGGGCTCGATTGGGCGGAAATGAAGCGGCCGCAACTGCTGCCGAATGTGTGATTTCCGACTTAAAAAACATCTCAAAATGAATATACTGAAACTCACCACATCCCACACTCCGGCAGTTAAGCGTGCCATTGAACAGATAGAATCGCCGGAAAAAATCAGAGTGCTTTTTGTGTGTTTGGGCAATATTTGCCGAAGCCCTGCCGCCGATGGGTTGATGCATGCGCTTGTGGCAGAGAAAATGGGCTCAGAGCGTTGGGTTATTGACTCTGCCGGCACAGGGGGGTATCATGTTGGTGATTTGCCTGATTCTCGAATGAGGGCACATGCTCGCCGTCGAGGGTTGCAACTTACCCACATTTGCCGTCAAGTGAAGGAGATTGATTTTGAAAATTTTGATTTGATTCTCGGCATGGATGATTCTAATTTGTCGCGCTTGCATAGGATTGCTCCAACAGTTGAAGCTGAAGCAAAAATACTCCCTATGGCTGCGTTTTTCGGTAGTTATTCGCGGCACGACTATGTGCCCGATCCCTACTATGACGGAGCCGAGGGTTTTGAGTTGGTGCTTGACATTCTGACTGAGGCAACTCAAAATCTCTATGACACGGTGACAGAGTCGCTCTGATTTTGGCACGAAGTTTGTTACTATGTATAGCAGGATAATAAAGTAAAAACAAAATAATATGGAAAAGATTGAAAAAGGTAAATATGTGGAGCTCGGCTATGACCTCTATGAAGTGAATGGCAAAGAGCAGACTCTTGTGCATCAAACTGATGAAAATGATCCCGAACGTTTTGTGTTTGGCTTCACTCAGGGCATGATTGAACCGCTCGAAAAGGCTGTTGAAGGTCTTGCAGTGGGCGAAACATTTGATATCATTGTGAAGGCTGAAGAAGCTTTTGGCCCACATGATCCCGAACAGGTGGCAACTCTTCCTCGTGACATCTTTGAAGTTGACGGCAAGTTTGACACTGATGTTGTGGTTCCCGGCGCAGTTCTTCCAATGATGACAGCCGACGGCTTCCGCATCAATGGTGTAGTGGCTGAAGTGACCGAAACAGATGTTAAGATGGACTTTAACCACCCCTTGGCAGGCAAGGATGTGCGTTTCAATGGCAAAATCATCACGGTTCGCCAGGCAACAGAGGCTGAATTGAATCCCCCCACATGTGGCTGTGGAAGCTGCGGCGGTGGCGATTGCGGAAGTGGTTGCGACTGTGACGATAGCTCATGCGGTTGCGGCGGTTGCAACTAATTGCAAGCAAGCATTTCGAGTAATAATAAATATTCGCACAAAAAAGTAATCTCCAAGGTGCTGAGGCTTTTGGGGGTTGCTTTTTTTGTGTTCGATTCTTCAATTTGAGAAGTATCCAATCTTTTTAATTGCAGAATGAATAAATTATTATGAATTATTTCAGTATCTTTGTGGAAGCAACTAAAGAAAAAGCGAAATCATCAGTATAAAGTATAATTTAAGTTCAGAAAAAAGATATTTAAAATAACATAAATGATATTGTGAGCTTTTGAGCTCTTATTCTCACATCTGAAAACCGCCAATTTGAAGAAACCCTGAGAATAAGCATCTCTCAAATGTTCATGCCCTATGGGCGTGATTGTTTGTGTGCTATTCCGGGTTTCGGGCGCTTGGCGGTGCCTCAGATGTAGGTTGGCAACAAATAATTCCGCCCTTTTATGATACACATTGGACAACTTATCAAACTGGAACTCGCGCGGCAAGAGCGAACTCCGACATGGCTTGCAAAGAAAATCAATTGCGAGCGCACTAATGTGTATTATATATTTTCGCAGCCCTCAATCAATACTGATTTGCTTTTGCGAATTTCAGTAGCTCTTAATCATAATTTCTTTAAATACTATGGCACAACTCTCATTTCACTGGGGGTGAGTGATGATGCACTGTGAAATGTTTTGACACTTCCGTGAAACTATCTGACGCGAAACGGTGTAAATAGTCGAAAAATATGTTGTTTCTTTGTCAAAAACATTTTAACGTATTTTGATGTATTAAAACAATAATTGTTATGAAATGTAAAGCTATTGCGCTTGTATGTATCGCAGCGGTTGTTTGTACGGGTGCGGTTTCAATTTATGCGGTAACAAGCGAAAGTCAAGTGGTAACAGAACAGAACCCTCGAGATGGTCGTCAGGTTCGGGATGCTCGGAATCGTCCAACAAAGACAAAGCGAACGGAGAGTAATAAAAAAGATGAACGCAAGGTAGTGCCTCGAAAAGACACTCGAAAAGACACTCGAAAAGTTGTTCCAAGAAAATGATTAACCAATAAAAAATTATTTGTTTATGAAAAAAAATGTTGTTTTAGTAAGTGCCGTTGTTATGGGCCTTTCTGTATGTGTAGCAAATAGCTCTGAGCTAACATCGACTACTTTTTCAGCTGTTGAAACTGTAGCTGAAGCTAATGTTCCAACTGGATTTTTTAAAAATGGGAACGATTTTATAAAAGTTAATGATGGCTGGTTAAGAATCGTTATCGGTGGTAACGCGAAGGAATATAACTATACTGTAGAGATGGATCCTTGGGGAGGCTATATATTGAAATTCAATGGAGAGAGCGCTACAATCGCTTCTAATGGTCAAAGCATTTATTATAATGGGGTTACATATAAAAAATACTAATTAAAATACAATCTGTGAAAAAAATATTATTCTTGTTTGTTTCCATTTTAGTTTGCGTTATTGCAAATGCTGAAACAGACAAAGGTGTGTATGAAGCAAAAGAGTATGGTAAAGTTGTAGCTCGGATAGAGTTGAAGGGCGATGGAACCGCTATTATTACAGATGTAGAATATAATGAAACAAAATATGTTACCTATAACATAGATGGTCCTATATACCCTGGAAATAATTGGACAATAGAATTTTACGAAGGAGGACGAACATATCAAGGACACTGGATGTGGGCGATTGAAGATGGAAAAGCAATATCCTTTGATGGGTTGTTCTTTGAACGAAAAATTCGGTGATCTCTAACCATTAAATTGCTTTGTTATGAAAAAAATAAGTTTTTTGATTCTGTTTTTTGTCTTGTCATTAGCCTCAATTGTTTGTGCTTCGGAAGCTCAAACAAATTCGATTCTCATGGCAAGAAATTCTCCTCAAGTTTGTCAGTTTTCGTTGTCTCACTACACTGGTATAGTAAAAGGAATTCGTACTGAGAATTTTTTTGTTGGTCTTAGTTGTCCGCAAGAGACGGATGTATATGCTACGGTAGTTGTTGTGGTGGAAAACGAACTTGTGGCGAGCTCTGTCGTTAAAATTCCAGCAGGCAAGACGCAATCTGGAGAGACATCGATTAAGGTTGGACAATCATATACTGGTAAGTCATACAAATTGGGTGTGCAGTAATAGTATAAAATGTATCTCCTTGATTTGTTATCGTTGTAACCACTCAGTAGTTGGTTGAAATAAAGTAATGGAACTGTGTCAAAATTAAGGTTTTGCACAGTTCCATTTGATTATGTGATATTTGCCACTTAGATTATAACAGATTTCTATCTTGTGCGATTATTCTAGCTGAATTCAGAAAACGCAAATGGCAGGAGGGACTTTACAGATGGAAGAATGATTACCTTCTCGCTGCCGGTTAGGATTACTCTGACATCTTTTCCTGCAAGTGTTTCATATTCCAATAGGGCCTGTCGGCAAGCGCCACATGGAGCTATCGGCAGTGTCACTTCATTGCCATCGGTGCCACGAGCGGCTATGGCTATGGCGCTGAAATTAGCGTCGGGATATAGAGCATGGGCATAGTAGCAAGCAGTGCGCTCGGCGCAAGTGCCTGAAGGGTAGGCCACATTCTCTTGGTTGGCACCGGTGATGATTTCGCCATTGTCGAGCTGAATAGCTGCGCCAACGCTGAATTTGCTATATGGTGCATAAGAGCGGTGTGTTGCCAAGCGTGCTTGTTCCACAAGAGCTCGATCAGCTTCCGAAAGGTCGTTAATCGTAGCTACACTATATTTGATGTTAAGGTCCATATGTTCCATAACAGGAAATGGTGTTATTTTGTGCGATTAATTTCGGGAACTTTCAAGCGATCGCCACCATTGGGATCGTTCACGATAGAGCGGAAATAGCGTTCGTCATATCCGGGGAAATCGGGATAAACGGGCATGCCTGTCTCGGTGCGTTCAAATTTTCCGTCACGTTCTTTCTTTACATTGCCGTCGAGATATTTCACCAAAAGGTATTCGCCAAGCTGGCGGTAGCCATCGGTGTATTTCTTTGACCAATCAGTGGCGTGTTCATTGAGGAATTTAACGGCTACAGATGGTGCTAGAGAGCCCACTTCGCGATAGAGCTGTTCCACTTCCGATTCAATGGCTGATTCCATTTCATTCTGCACTTTGCGAATGTCGGGTATCATCTGCGAATAGCGGTTGTAGGCTTGGTTTGCCACAAAGTTGGTCACCCAGAATGCTGCGTCCCATTTGAGTGTGTAGAGGTCGCCATTACCAACGGCAAATTCATGAGGTGCTTTTGTCAAGCAGCTGTACATGGGTATGTAAACGCAAGTGTTTGCATCGTCAACACCAAACCAAAGGATGCCGCGCATCTGCTCGGGGGCATTCTCTTTCAATTGAGCCACAAGTGAGAAGCCTGTTTGCTGAGTTGCAATGGCACGTTCGTGGGTGTATTTAACGCCATCCACTTCGTAGCCCATTGGACGCCAGCGGTAGGGCACTTTGTAGGGACCTGCGCCGATGTCGAGAGTCATGTCCATGGGTGTGTCTTCAAAGTGGTCGCGCATCATCCATTTCATGTCGTTGGCTGTGAGCTGTTTTTTCGGTTTCACCCATAGAGGGAGCGGCTCACCTTCGCCACGGAGCACCCAGTCGAGATATTTTCCCATGGGTTCGGCAGAATATTTATTGTAGAAAGCCCACACACGACCGTCGCAACCGCGAAGTGCGCCGGCATCAGTGACAGCATAGGCAAATGAGAAGCTGAAGTCCTCATCTTTTCCGGTGAAATAGCCCTTTTGGCGAGCAAATTTAATAACGTCGGGTGAGTAAATAGTGTTGCCCGATTTGTCCTTCAAGGGGAATTTGTGGATACGGCTGTGGTTAGCATGGCCCGAGATACAATCGTCGGGAACACGGCGAGCCACCCATACTGCACCTTTGTCCTCTTTCCCTTTGCCAATAAGTTCCATAATCCACACCTCTTTGCTATCGGCAATGGTAAATGACTCACCACTGCTAGCATAGCCATATTCTTTTACTAGATCAGTCATCACGGTAAGTGCTTCACGAGCGGTTTTGGCGCGTTCAAGAGTGATGTAAATCAGTGAACCATAGTCAATCATGCCACTTCCGGCCAACTCTTCGCGGCCGCCCCATGTGCTTTCAGTGATGGCAAGGCCATGTTCGTTCATGTTGCCGATAGTGGTGTAGGTGTGGCTCACTTCGGGGATTTCACCGAGATATTTGCCGGTGTCCCATTCATAGACTTTACGCATGTCGCCTTCGGCATGGTTGGCAGCGGGTTTGAAGTATAATTCGCCATACAGAGTGTGGCTATCGGCAGCATATGTGATTAATATTGAGCTATCAGCAGTTGCGCCGGGAGCGGCGATAAGACCGGTACAAGCTAATGCGCTTCCGGCAGCCAGTGATAGTAGGCCTGTTAATAAATATCTAAGTTTCATTGTTTTGTGATTATTTTTAGTTTTTAACTCAACAAAAATAATAATTATTTGTGAGAAAATCAAAAGGGCACTTTGTTTGTGAGTAATGAGAAAAACATTATCTTTGCATTCCGTTATGATACACGGATTCGACAACGATAAGTACCTAAAAATTCAGTCTGAACACATCAAGGAGCGAATAGCTCAGTTCGGAAATAAGCTCTATCTGGAGCTTGGTGGTAAACTATTTGATGATCACCATGCCAGTCGAGTGTTGCCAGGCTTTGAGCCCGACATTAAGCTGCGCATGCTCAGTCAGTTGCGTGACCATGCCGAGATTGTGATTGTGATCAGTGCCCTCGACATTGAGAAAAATAAAGTGCGTCAAGATTTGGGCATCACCTATGATATGGATGTGCTTCGATTGCGCGAAGAATTTATTGAGAGGGGCTTTATGGTTGGGTCTGTGGTTATTACTCACTATAACAGGCAGATGAGTGTGGATTCATTCCGCCGCCGCTTGGAGAATTTGGGTATCCCCACATATTTCCACTACACTATTGAAGGCTATCCCAACAATGTTGGGCTGATTGCTTCGGACGAGGGGTTCGGATTGAATGATTACATCGAAACCACTCGCCCCTTGGTTATTGTCACAGCTCCCGGCCCGGGCAGTGGCAAAATGGCTGTGTGTCTGAGTCAGCTTTACAATGACCATAAGCGAGGCATTGAAGCCGGGTATGCTAAGTTTGAAACATTCCCGGTGTGGAATCTGCCGCTGAAACACCCGGTCAATATTGCCTATGAGGCTGCAACTGCCGACCTTAATGATATGAATATGATTGACCCATTCCACCTTGAGGCTTATGGGACTACGGCAGTTAATTATAATCGCGATATTGAAATCTTTCCGGTGCTGAATGCTCTCTTTGAGGGTATTTATGGCGAGAATCCCTACAAATCGCCCACAGACATGGGGGTGAATATGGTGGGTTTCAGCATTTGTGATGATGAGGCTTGCTGCGAAGCATCGAAAAATGAAATTATTCGTCGCTATTACACTGCGCTGAATCGTTTGGCAACCGGTGATGGCTCGAACAGTGAGGTGAATAAAATAGCCTTGCTGATGAAGCAGATGAAGATTGATACCTCGCTGCGCCGTTGTGTGCCTGCGGCTAAGGATCGCGCTGAGCGTGACGGTGTTCCTTGCTCGGCAATCGAGTTGGCCGATGGAACAATAATCACTGCATCGTCGGGCGATTTGCTCGGTCCAAGCGCAGCTCTTATATTGAACACGCTGAAGCATCTTGCCGGCATAGATCATGACATTAAATTGATTCCTCAGCAGATGATTGAGCCTATCCAGCACACCAAGACTAACTATCTGAGCAGCCGAAATCCTCGATTACACACCGATGAGGTGTTGGTGGCGCTGTCAGTATTGAGCACTCACGATGAAAATTGCCGACTTGCTCTTGAGAAACTGCCGGAGTTGAATGGTTGTCAGGTTCACTCCACAGTGATGCTTGGCGAAGTGGACCACAAAATCTTCAAAAAGCTCGGTGTGGGCCTTACCTGCGAGCCTGTCAAGAAGAAATAACACCCTAAAGTCGAAAAACCTAAGCCGCAAGAATTGCAGATAAGCAGTTTTTGATTATTTTTGTGAAAACAAAGATTTTTGCGGCATGCAGACACTTCGTATTTATCCCTCCTCAATCAACGACCGCTTTATTCAGCAGGTTGTTGATACGCTTCGCGGTGGTGGTGTAATCATATTCCCTACCGATACTTTCTATGCCATCGGTTGTAATGCCTTATTATCACCGGCAATCGATAGAGTGTGTAGAATCAAAGGGTTGAACCCTCAAAAAAACACGTTGTCAATCATCTGTTCTAGCATATCACAGGCTAGTGAGTATGCCCGCATTGACAACGCGGCATTTAATATCTTGAGGGCTCACACTCCTGGCGCATTCACATTTATACTCCCAGCTTCGACCACTCTGCCTAAGGCTTTCAAGGGTAGAAAATCGGTTGGGGTGCGAATCCCCGATAATGAGATAGCTCGACGTATTGCTGAGGAACTCGGCAATCCGATTCTTTCAACATCGTTGCCTACCGACGGATTGAGTGTCGATGAAATTGTCATGCCGGAAGAAATCTCTCTTCGTGCAGATAATATGCAAGTGGATATGATGATTGATGGCGGCAATGGAGGAGATCAGCCATCTACCGTGGTTGATTTGACAGATAGTCACTCGCCGGAAATAATCCGTGAGGGTGTTGGCATTTTGGAATATTAATAAGTTATGGTCATGAAAGAGAAGAGTGAAATAATGCTCCCGCCGCATAGCGAAGGCACCGTCAGTCGAATAGATTCATCAATTCGAAGGATTGTGGTGGTTGGGGCCAACGGCTCAGGGAAAAGTAGGTTCACAGCGCGAATGGCTGCCGACTTGGGTGAGCGTGCATTTGTGCTTTCAGCTCTTAATGCTCTTTTCCAGCGAGGAAAATTTGACGAAGATGTCTATGGCATCGATCAGCTCTATAATGACTCGCATGTGAATAGAATGCTTGATGCCGACTCCACTCAACTTGAGCGATTGATGGCAATGTTGATGCGCGACGAAATGCTTAATCTCATCGGGTATAAACTTCAGTTGACCGAAAATCCTGATGCTAGATTGCAAGCCACAAAGCTCGATGAAATTATAGGGCTATGGCAAGAGATATTCCCCGGCAATAAGATATTAATAGAGCGTGGAAGAATGCTCTTTTCAAGTCATCAAGGAGAGGCTAATGATTCTTATTCGGCAGGCAAGTTGTCGGCTGGTGAACGCGCTGTAATTTACTACCTTGGTGCAATAACCTATGCTCCACAGGATTCGGTGGTGATGGTTGATAGTCCGGAGATGTTTCTTCATCCAACAATAATGCAGTCGGTGTGGAATCGCATAGAACTGCTCCGCCCGGATTGCACATTTGTTTACACCACTCACGATCTTGATTTTGCGGCATCTCGCTCAGACGCAACCACAGTGTGGGTGCGTAGTTGCGACTCAGCAGCCACAACGTGGGACTATGCTATTCTCACTCCCGACACTGCTATTTCTGATGAAATCTATGCCGCGATTCTCGGAGCAAGGAAGCCGGTGCTGTTCATAGAGGGCGATGGGCGTCATTCGATTGATTCCAAGCTCTACTCTTTGATTTTTAAAGAATTCACGGTTAAGCCCCTGGGTAGTTGTAATAAAGTGATTGAAGCCACTCGCACCTTCAATTCGCTCAATGCTTTTCATCATATGGATTCTTTCGGCATAGTGGATCGCGACCGCCGAGATGCCAAAGAAGTGGCATATTTGCGCGGCAAGCGCATATTGGTGCCTGAAGTGGCCGAAGTGGAGAATATATTGATGCTTGAGGGGGTGGTGAGAGCCGTTGCTCACCATTGTGGCAAGGATGAGGATAGAGTGTTTGCCAAAGTGAAGCGGTCGATTATACGCCAGTTTGGTGATGACTTGAAAGCACAAGCAATGCTCCACACTCGCCACCGAGTGAAGCGCACAGTGGAATATCGCATTGATGGTCGCTTCTCTTCGGTTGACATGCTTGAAGATCACATGATGCAACTTTTCCATGAAGTCAATCCGCGAGGTATTTATCAGGAATTCTTGCGCCGATTCACTGTGTATAAGGCCGAAGGAAACTATTCGGAAATTCTCAAAGTCTATAATCAAAAAACCATGCTCCCTGCAAGCAATGTTGCCGGGATGTGTGGATTGCAGAACAAAGAGGAGTATATAGGCACGATTTTAAAGATTTTGCGTCGCGGGACTCCTGATGCAAAACGAATTTCCGACACAATTCGTGCTTGTTTTAATCTTGACGAACCTCTCTTACAGAATGATGAAGACTCAAAATAAGATAGCCTGTTGGGTGGAAGCCATGCGATTGCGCACACTGCCAGTGTCGATAGCCGGAGTGGTTTTGGCAATTGGTTTAGCTGTTGCCGATGGCTCGTTTCAACTGCTTCCGGCAGTGTTGTGCCTGACATTTGCCGTGCTTGCTCAGATCGCCTCAAATTTTGGCAATGAGTACTATGATTATCGTGATGGCTTGGATGCCCCTGGACGTGAAGGCCCTCGTCGTGGGGTGACCGAAGGCGACATCACTCCGCAAGCCATGCTTCGAGCCACATATCTCACCCTTGGTGCAGCATGTGTGGTCGGGTGCAGTCTGATTGCATTCGGCGGATGGTGGTTATTGCCAATAGGAATTGTGATAGCTTTAGGCGCAATGGCTTATAGCACAGGGCCATATCCGCTGTCGCGCCATGGGCTTGGCGAGGTCGCCGTGATAGCCTTTTTTGGAATAGTTCCCGTTACGCTGACTTATTATGTGCAGGCTCTTGTTTGTCCGCAGCAAGTGTGGTTGAGTGGATTGTCGGCCGGGTTGATGGGGGCTAATGTGTTGATAGTTAATAACTATCGGGATGCTGATGCCGATGTCGCAGTGGGGAAGCACACTCTTGCGGTTATTTTAGGGCGTAAAGCGGTCAGATTTCTATATCTGTTCAATGGGCTTGTGGCTGTTGCGTTGATGATGCCCCTTTGGATGAAGATTGGAGAATCGGGATTTATGGCTGTTCCTCTGTTATATCTCACAGGGCATTTGGTGTTGTGGCTTGCAATGCCGCGCCGCAAGGGGCATGCGCTGACTCCGATTTTGGCGGCAACATCAATGTTGATGCTGTTTTATTGCGCCGGATTTACGACTGCTGTATCCTTTTGTGGTGTTTAATTGTTGTATGTTTAAATAATGAAAGATTTATTTTTTTATGAATAAAGAATTAAACAGTTGGCTATCAATTATTACAATAGCTCTTGTTGGTGTGTTGTTTACACTTTGGGCCGATGAAGCGTCTCTCTTCTCTTGGCTTGTCAGAGCGATAGGGATGTGCTTGATTCTCCCGGGAGTTTATGTGCTTATTAAGTCTTTTGACAAGCAGGCATCAAAGCCTAAATCAGAAGCGAATCATGTGCCTGTTGAAATAGACTTCACAATGCCTGAAAATGCTCCGGGTGCAACCAATAAATCATCGGTAGCAGTTCCGTTGCTGGTGGTGTCTGTGTGTACAGTCCTTTTAGGCCTTTGGTTGCTGATTTCGCCCGACTTTTTTGTGGCCCTATTTGCCATTCTGATTGCCGGGCTATTGGTGGTCTATGGAATCTATCAGCTGGTTTTGCTGATTTACTCGCTTCGCGCAGTTAAATTGCCTTGGTATGTGTTTATAGTCCCGTCAATGTTTGTGATAGCCGGAATCGTAATCTTGTCAACACCGGTAAGATCTATGAACTACATAGTGTCATTGACCACAGGTGTGTTGCTGATAATGTCGGCCATCAATTCTGCCGTACAGCGCATATTAAGCCAGCGAAATGGCTAAAATTCAACGCCGAAACGGTGACGAATATACTCAACGATAACCTCTACAATGCCATTCATTGAAAGCTTTGAGGTGTCGAAAGTGAGGTCGTAGCTTGCGGCATCTCCCCAAGTCTTGTCGGAATAAAAATTATAGTAATTAGCACGCAGTTTGTTCATTCGGCGTGCCTTTGCTTTTGCCTTCTCTTCAGTGGTCACATCCGCTTCATCGCGGCGCATGATTCGAGCCACACACTCATCTTCCGGAGCATGAACGAAAATGTTGATAACGCGAGGATGATCGCGCAACACGTAGTCGGCCGTGCGACCAACAATGACGCAAGTTTCTTCATCGGCAAGCGAATGGATAAAATCGCTTTGAGCGCGATAAATGCTATCGTCGCTGATTGATGTTGAGCCGCTGTAGCAGTTTATGCTGTTATAGCCAAATGCAAATGAAAACACCCCATTTATGAATGAAGGGAATCGCTCATCTCTTCGCTCAAAGAATTCTTCACTCATGCCGGCACGCTTAGCGGCCTCACTAAGCAGCTCCTTGTCATAATATTTTGCGCCAATACGCTCAGCTAATTTTTTGCCAAGTTCGCGCCCACCACTGCCAAATTGGCGGCCGATGGTAATCACCACATTCTTTTTCTTATTTTCAGGCATAGATTCAAATCAATTTGGGTTGTTGACCACAAAAATAACACTTTTCGGCAAAGCAATAAGCAAAACAATTAAATAAAATAATCAAAATAGTGCCTATTGGGGTTGATAAAGTGTGTGATAGCGAAAAGTAATTCCTCAAAAATTTTTATAATCGGGGAATATCTATTACTTTTGCACGAAATATTAAAATCGATAAAAAGAAAAGTAAAATTATATCATGGCTAAAAACGAAAAACCCGAAGTTCACACCGCGATCGATGAGATTAATGATTCATTGACCAAAGCGGAGCTTAAGATTCAGGATAATAAAAAAATGATTAAGTGGGCATGCATCGGCGCTGCTGCTGTTGTTGGCATTGTGCTTCTCTTTATCTATGCTTACTTGCGTCCCTCACAAAACTCTGCCAATAATCAGTATGGTTTGGCAAGCAACATTGCTGCCGGTTATGAATTGTCGGCTAATCAGCTCGATTCTGCAACTAACGCTTTACAGCTCGATGCAGTGGCTAAAGCATTCCAGAATGCCGCTACTGAAGGCCATGATGGTGGCAACAATGCTACTTTAATGTCAGCTATCTATGAATTCAAAAAGGGTGACTATAACAAAGCTCTCTCTTATCTCGAAGACTATTCTCATCAAGATGTTATTGTGGCATCGCTCAGTGAATGTCTCAAAGGTGACTGCTTGGTAAACCTTGATAAATTTGAAGAAGCTATCGATGCTTTTGAAAACGCTGAAAATATGTGTGACGAAAACCGCATCATTGCTCCCTACGCTTTGATGAAGCAGGCAACTGTTTATCGTCATCTTGGCAACTATGCTGCAGAAGCTCAGTGCTACGAAGTGATTACTAAGAAATATCCTGGCTACGCTGCAAGCATCAACACCAATATTGAAACTTATCTTGCACGTGCAAAAGCTCAGGCTGAAGCTGCTAAATAAGTGAATAGCGATAGACGAAATCGTTTGTGAAATATATATCCGCCACAGAAAATTTCTGATGGCGGATTTTTTTTATTATCAATGTCACCTTTCGGGGTAATTGTGCGTCATATATGTGAAACGTTTCTTAAAACAATAGTAATAATTAACTCATTAAAAACAATAAAGAATTATGTATTGGGTAGGTATTTTAGATCAGCTCGTTGAGGTTTTAGTCCCTATAGGTATTTGTGTAGTGCTTCCTGTGCTTTTGGTTTGGACTACTAATCGCACTAAGCGAAATCGTGACAAATTGAATGCTGAGATCATAATTAAAGCTATTGAAAACAATTCGTCTGTTGACACACAGAAATTATTGGAATCATTGCAGAGCACTAAGAAATCGGCTCGTGATATTCTTAATTTGCGCCTCCTTAGAGGTTGTTTATTCTCATTTTTCGGTGTTGCTTCATTTGTGGTTTCGATAGTGTTTGCAAGTTATAATAGTGAAGATGGTAGAGATATAATGCTCTTGCTTGGAACTCCATGTATTGCTATAGGATTGGCTTATCTGGTGACCTATTTTGTGACTCGCAAGAAAGTGGACCAGGATTCTGAAGATAAATAATAAATTCATATTTAAGCAGTGAATAAACAGCAATTCATCAGGCATGTGGAGAGCAATCAGAAGGCGGTGCGCCGCTTTCTGACCGCTCTCTGCTGCGGCGATACTGCACTTGCCGATGATTTGGCTCAGGATACATTTGTAAAGGCATATCTGTCGAGTGATAGTTTTCGTGAAGATAGTAAATTCACCACATGGATTTATCGTATAGCTTACAACACCTTTGTGAGCAATCGTCGTAGCTATAGGGTATGCGATTCGCTCTCGGAGGCGATAAACGAAGAGGGTGGAAAGAGGGCCGATAGTGGATTTGACTATCAGTCGCTCTATATGGCTCTAGATAGGCTTTCAAGCAAGGAGCGCACCTCAATTTTGCTATTCTACCTTCAAGGTTATGCTATAAATGAAATTGCCGAAATCACCGAGTCGTCGGTAGAGGCCGTGAAAGCACAATTATCACGCGGACGTCAGCATCTGCGCGGACTATTAAAAGAATGAATTATGAAAGAAGATCAGTTGAAAGATTTGTTCGCAGGATTTAATCCTCCGATGGGCGATGATAATCAGTTTATGTCAAAACTTGAGCGAAATCTGCAGGCAGTTGAGTTTGCCAAGATACATTGTGCAGAAGCTCGACGGAAGAATCGTGTAGCAGTGATTGTGGCATCTATTGTGGGATTTGTGTGTGGTGTTGTGTTCACACTCTGCTATCCCTATCTTTTGGGCCTTATTGACGGATTTAAGGATGTGAGCTCAGATGTAGCTTGGGCTGTGGATAAGTATGGAGATGTAATGGTATGGGCGGTATGTAGCATTGCCACGTGTGTGCTTACGTATGCCAGCTATGATATTTCACAGATAGCCTTGACTTTAAGAAGCGAAGACTAACTGGGACCATTATATAGCTTAGGGGCTGAATCGAATCCGATTCAGCCCCTAAGTGTGTGAATATCTGTGAGAAGAGTAAATTATTCTTCGTCAGATTCTTTCATGTTGTGGAACACGTTCTGAACGTCTTCATCCTCTTCGAGTTTTTCGAGAAGTTTGTCGATAGCAGCGCGCTGCTCTTCGGTCACCTCTTTGAGATCATTGGGGATGCGTTCAAACTCTGAAGAGATGATTTCATAACCATTGTCTTCGAGATATTTTTGGATATTTGAGTAGTCCTCAAAAGCACCGTAGAGTACGATTTCTTCTTCATCGGGTTCTACTTCGTCAACACCGCAGTCAATCAATTCGAGTTCGAGTTCTTCAACATCCATACCTTCGGTAGCTTTGATTTTGAACACACATTTGTGTTCGAAGAGGAATGAGAGTGAACCTTGAGTTCCGAGTGAACCATTGTGTTTGTTGAAGTATGAACGCACGTTTGCCACTGTACGAGTGTTATTGTCAGTGGCAGCTTCAACGAAGATTGCAATGCCGAAGGGGCCGTATCCTTCGTAAGTGATTTCTTTGTAGTCGCTTGCGTCTTTGTCGGTAGCTTTTTTGATAGCGCGTTCTACAGTGTCTTTGGGCATGTTGGCTGCCTTGGCATTCTGCATAAGAGCGCGGAGGCGGGGGTTTGCATCAGGATCAGGACCTCCGGCTTTAGCCACCATTGTGATTTCCTTTCCTAAGCGTGTAAATGTACGCGACATATTGCCCCAACGTTTGAGTTTGCGGGCTTTACGATATTCAAATGCTCTTCCCATGAGTGAGATTTATTTTTGTGTTTTGATTAGTTATTATTATCTGAGTTCTGCACCCACCTTTTGGCGGAGGTTGGTGATGATTTTGTTCATAACGGCATCAATCTGCTTGTCGTTGAGTGTGCGCTCATCGTCCTGCAGAGTGATATTGATTGCGTATGATTTTTTGCCGGCAGGGAGCTTGTCACCTTCGTAAACGTCGAAGAGGGTGACATCTCTGAGGAGCTTGCGCTCGCTTTCACGCACAGTGGCATCAATCTGCTGCAATGTAACGGCATTGTCAACCAAGAGAGCAAGGTCGCGCTTAACAGCCATAGTTTTGAGTAGTGGAGTATAAGTCACCTTATTGCGTGTTGACATCTTCACAAGTTCTGCCCAGTTTAATTCAGCAAAGAACACATCTTGTTTCAAGTCAAATGACTTTAAGATTGCTTTTGATAGAATACCAAGGTGTCCTAATGTCTTGCCTGAGCGAGTGGAAATCTGGAGTGAAGCGCTGAATATTGCGCTATCGCCTTGAGAGAGTTTAATCTCTTTAGAGTTGATGCCAAGACGAGCAAAGATGTTTTCAACCACAGCGCGAAGATCATAAACAGTTGCTGAGCAAGCTTGGCGCAACCACCCTGAGGGGCGTACACAGCCGGTCATCCAAATGCCGAGCTTTGAGGCTTCGCTGTATGGGGCAAGGGGCTTCTCTTCAGTTGATTCTGCTTGTGGATTGAAAGAATAAACATTGCCAAATTCATACATCATCAAGTTGGCTGAGCGGCGATTAACATTGTAGGCCACTGATTCAAGACCGCCGAAAAGCAGTGTTTGGCGCATCACACAGAGGTCGTTGCTCAATGGGTTGAGCAATCTTACACAGTTGTCAATCGGGTATGCTTGATTTTCAGCGTAGTAGCGCTCGGCTGATAGCGAATTGTTCAAGATTTCATTGAATCCGCAAGCTGTGAGCTGTTCGCTGATAAGATTGCGCAGGTTATTGTCAACATCGGCTTCCGATTTGAATGAAAGCGATGAATGAACAGTAGAGCCCATTTCAACATTGTTGTAGCCATAGATGCGAAGTACATCTTCAACCACATCGCATGGGCGCTGAACGTCAACGCGATAGGTGGGCACTTTTAATTGGGCTTCGTTACCATCATTGCCCACGATTTCAATTTCGAGAGCTTTGAGGATGTCATTGATTGTTTCGTTGGGTATATTTTTCCCAATCAATCCGCGAGCATAGTCATAAGAGAGCGTTACATCAAACGGAGCTACAGGATTGGGGTAAATATCGATAGGTTCACCGCAGATTTCACCTCCGGCAAGTTCTTTAATCATCAATGCGGCGAGTTTGAGCGCATACATGGTGATGTTGGGGTCTGTGCCACGTTCGTAGCGGAATGAAGCGTCGGTCTGCAAGCCTTGGCGGCGTGCAGTTTTGCGCACTGAAGTGGGATTGAAATAGGCTGATTCGATGAAAACATCAGTGGTGGTTTCTGTTACACCGGAGTCAAGGCCTCCAAACACACCTGCAATACACATGGGTTTGGTGGCTGAGCAAATCATCAAATCGGCTGCCGAAAGTTTGTGTTCCACACCATCGAGTGTGGTGAAGGGTGTGCCCTCTTCACAGTTGCGCACCACAACCTTTTCGCCGTCAATCTTTGCAAGGTCAAAGCAGTGGAGGGGCTGGCCAATTGCATGAAGAATGAAGTTGGTTACATCGACTACAGAGTTGATAGGACGCAAGCCTATGGTGTTAAGGCGATCCTGAAGCCATTTGGGACTTTCGGTCACTTTAATGCCGCGAATGGTCACACCTGAGTAGCGGGGGCATGCCTCGGTGTTGACAACTTCAATTTCTACGGCACCGTCAGCGCGGTCAGCTTTGAATGAATCAATATTGGGGCGTGTCAATGTGAGTGCTTCGGAGTGTTGTGTGGCCCATGCTGCCAAGTCGCGAGCTACACCGTAGTGTGATGCGGCATCAATGCGGTTGGGGGTGAGGTCCACTTCCAACACATAGTCCGATGTCAGGCCGAAATATTCGGCGGCGGGAGTGCCGGGCTTAACATCCTCGGTGATTACGATGATGCCGTCGTGGCTTTGGCCTACGCCGATTTCATCTTCGGCGCAAATCATACCAAATGATTCAACACCGCGTATTTTAGATTTTTTGATTTTAAATTCATTGTCACCATCATAGAGCACAGTGCCAACGGTTGCCACAACAACAGTCTGTCCGGCTGCTACATTTGGAGCGCCACAAACAATTTGTGTTGCCTCGCCATCGCCAAGGTCAACTGTGGTGATGTGCAGGTGGTCGCTGTCGGGGTGTTCAACACAAGTGAGCACTTTGCCGATAACAAGACCGCGCAATCCGCCACGGATAGATTCAACTTCTTCAACCGAGCCTGTTTCGAGGCCGATAGATGTCAATGCGGCTGCCAACTCATCGGGGGTGAGCGATGTGTTTATATATTCTTTTAGCCAGTTGTAAGATATGTTCATATTCTATATATTTTCTGCAAATTTACTAAACTATTGTGTTATTGCCAAATCACTTGATGAGAACACGACGAGAGAATTCGTTTGACACCACGATATACAGCCCTTTGGGGAGCTTGAAGGTGTGTTCGCCGGATGTCAGTTGTTGGTTGGTGACCCATGTGATGCCGTCGGCGCCGTAGATGCTCACTGTGGTGTCATTTTCGCGACACTCCACAATTAACTGCCCATTGCGGCAGAAGGCGTCCCATTGATGGTATTCAAGGTCATTGATGCCTTGGATGTTAGTGTAGTTGGTGATGGCAATGTTGTCAATAAACCAGCGGCTGCCAGCGGTTTGGCGGAAGCGGATGCGTCCATTTCCTGCTTTGTTGATTGTCACTGTGCAAGTAGTCAAATTACTATCACTTGTGGTCAATGTGAATTGCTCGGCTGAAGTCCATGTGTTGCCACCATCAAGTGAATATTCAACGACAAAAACAGTGTTAGCGTCTTTGTTCCATTTTGATGCTTCAAATGTCACAATGCCAAGTCCGCCGGTTTTGTCTTCAACCATTGTGATTGAGCTTGTTGTGGTCTTGCCAAAGCGAATCAAACGACTGCCGTTGACGGCCATGTCTTGTGTGTCGGAGCCGATGCCTGCATTTTGGAGATTCCATTTTGTAGCAATGCCTGCGAATGTGCCGTTGGTTACATAGGGCTTGTTTGCGTCCGCTATTTCAGTGCTCACATTGAATGTTTCAAGGAATGATGCTGCCGATGGATTGGTTACAGTGGCTGTTGCTGTGAAATCGTCGGCCATGTATGTGCCGGCAGTAATAGAGATGTCGGTTTCAAAATCACCCTCGGTGGCGCTGTTAACGCGCATGTAGAATCTATCTTCTTCAGGTGAGAGTGTTAATGTTGTTGCCCAGGATGATTTGTCGGAACTGATTTCAAAGGGTGATTTGACGCTGATTTGAATAACGTCGGAGATGTTTTCTACATCAAGGAGTAGCTCGGCAATGTCGGAAGGTGAGCCGGCTGTGGTTTCAAAGGTCAGTTTGCCGTCGAATAGGATATCGATGTAGGGTGTCAAATCGGCTGTGGTTACAGATTTTATTTCCGATGAGATTGTTGCGGCTGAGAGTTGGTAGGTGTAAGTTGTTAGTGGTTCAAGTCCGGTCACTGTGTAGGTTTCGGCTTGGGCATCAACATTCTTTGGATATCCTGAAATGGATTCGGAACCGAGTTTCACATCGAGGCTGTAAGTGTCGGATATGCCAAGGTTTACCCAGTTGATTGTGAAGCTATTGCTTGACACATTGATTGCATCGCCAATCGGCAATCCATCAATAACTTCGCAAGTGATGTCAACCTCAAGCTCCATATCGTTGGCAGAGATGGATAGAGTGCCCATTACGGTTTCGGCTGTAGAGCTGAGGCAAGTTATTGTCAGATTGTAACCGGAATTGGCTTGCTCGGCAGAGATAGATGTTGTGGACAAACTTAGAGCGCGATTAGAGTCGTAGATGGCGAATGTTACATTGCCGGTCACCGCTTGCGTTTTAATATAAACGGAAGCGGTTTTAGAGAGGTTTACGGCGGCAATGCCCATCTCTATTGTGGTTCCTTGTGAGGGTTGGAGTATGTCGGGTTGAGGGGTGGCATTGGAGTACCATGCAGTTTCCTTTTTGTTACCCCAAATGTGTTCGGCCAATTCGGGGTGGTCAATAAAGGGATTTCGGTTGTTCTGTACGGCATAAACTGCTTCTTGTCGGTCAAGCTCTTTTTGGCTCACTTCATCCTGGCGGGTCCATTTTAAAAGTAAGTTGATAGCCCATGTGGAGAATGCAGGATAGTTGTTGCCGGCAAGCATATCGCTATCCCAGTTGGCAATGCGGTTGTTATAGCAAGCGGCCATGTAGAAATAGCTGCGGGCAAAGTCGCCTTTGTATTGGTCGTCGGGCTCAAACACTATGCCACTATATCCGCTGAAAGTGCTTGAGCCTAAGCGTCCAAGAGGCTTAATGTTGCCATTGCTTGGAAGGTATGTGCCGTTGGCGCATTCGCCGAAAGGATAGTTGGAGCGCTGGCCATTTACTTTGCCGTCGGTGGGGTAGATGTGGAAGGCATCGCTGTACATGGGCGATGCGTCGTTGAACCAACTTTTGGGGAATGAGTGCTCGCGGTTATAGCAATCGCCTACGGATGAGTAGTTGCCACATTGTTCAGAGCCTGGAGTCCAGCGTTTTGTAGAGTACATATCCCAAATCTTGCCATCGGCATCAATGTCGGATGTTGCATATAGGGCCCACAAATCGCCATAGCTGATAGTGGTGTGGTTTGTGATGGTTTGGTATAGAGCAGTTAATAGTTCTTGCCCGCTTTTCCCTTCGCAAGTGTCATAGTATCCGGTTGGTGGTGTGGCAGCGGAGTTTAGTCCCACAGATGTAACAAATGCGATGAATAGTGACAGTCTTTTTAATATACTCATAGCCTTATTGTTTAATTGCTGATTTTTCGATGTTTTTTTTAACGTGTGCAAAGTTAATACTTAAAGTCGGTTTGCCCACGCATTTTAACACTAAAATCAGATTTGATTTTTACAAAGATTATGTCTAACTTTGTTCTTCAAATTATGACAAATCGCGAAGCCGACAAACCCACATTGTTTCTGCTTCCGGTGCCGCTGAGCGATGTGGCGCCGGAGGTTGTGATGCCTGCAGCCAATCTTGAGGTGGCTCGCAGTGTTAAGCATTTCATTGTGGAGAATATTCGCTCGGCTCGACGATTCCTCAAGCGATGTGACCGAAACATTGATATTGACTCATTGGCATTCGTAGAGCTTAATGAGCACACTGACTCGCGAAATGTTGCAGCGATGCTTGTTCCTATGCGACAGGGGTGTGACATGGCGGTGGTGTCGGAAGCCGGTTGCCCGGCGGTGGCCGACCCCGGCGCTTTGGCAGTGGCTGAGGCTCATAGGTGTGGTTATAGAGTAAAGCCTCTTGTGGGACCATCAAGCATTTTGCTTTCGCTGATGGCTTCCGGATTCAATGGGCAAACATGGGCTTTTGCAGGGTATCTGCCCCGCGAATCCGACCAGCGAACCAAGGCTTTGAAAAATATGCAGCGTCGCATAGAATCGGAGCGTCAAACCCAGATTTTCATCGAAACACCCTATCGCAACAATAAGCTCATTGCCGAGCTTTGTCAGCGTTTGCCCGGAGGAATGCTTCTATGTGTTGCATCGGATGTTACCGGTCAAAATGAATCAATCATCACACGTCCGTTATCGGCTTGGTCCAAAGCTAAGTATGACTACGACAAAGTGCCAACAATCTTTCTACTCTACAGCTGATGGCACGAAAACTGAAATTCACCCCTAAATTCAACAGTTCGGAGCGAGGACTGTTTGACTTCGACAATAATATGATGCCGGCCGAGGGTAATATGACTCCTTCCGCGCCTCCGGTGCCTGATTTTGAACCGTCGGCAGTGACTGACTTTGCTGTGAATGTTGTTTCAGCTCCGAAGTCACATTACGACTATGTCAGCCGAATGACTATTGACACCGATAGACTGAACACCTCAAATCATGTCACATTCATGAGCTTTGGTAGCGGAAGCAGTGGAAATTGCTCCTATGTCGGCGATAGCACCGGTGGTTTTTTGATTGACGCAGGAGTGGATTTGGAACATGTGCGCGATGGCTTGAAGGCCAATGGATTGAGCTTTGATAATATCAAAGGAATTTGTTTGACTCATGATCATAGCGACCATGTGAGATTTGTCTATTCGTTGGTGCGTAAGCATCCGAATATCGGGGTTTATTGCACTCCGAAAACTCTCAGCGGCATTATGCGCCGACATAGCATTTCGCGTCGATTAAAAGATTATCATCGTCCGATTTACAAAGAGTTTGCCTTTAAAATCGGAAGTTTTGAAATCACGGCATTTGATGTTAGTCATGATGGGACGGACAATTCAGGCTTTTTTATCCGTCACGGCGAGCACACAATGGCTATTGCAACAGATCTCGGTCACATCTCTGAACGAGTGGATTATTACATGCGTCAAGCCCGCTATATTGTTCTTGAAAGCAACTATGATGCGGCGATGCTTGCTACCGGACCCTATCCCATGCACCTGAAAGCACGCATTTCGGCTGATAATGGGCATTTGGATAATGTTGATGCCGCCCGATTCTTGGCACAAATAGCATCTCCTATGCTCTCCCATATTTTCCTTTGTCATGTGAGCCAAGATAATAATACTCCGGAATTGGCGCTGAAAACGGTTAGAGATGAACTTTTGAGGGGCGGAGTGGAGGCTGTTGGCGATGCAAGTGAAAGCATTGAGTCACGCGCTTGTCCGGTTCAGTTGATGGTGCTCCCTCGTTACGATGCAACAAGGCTGTTTGTGTTCAGATAGTCACGTGTATTTTTCGGAAAATCAGTCAAAAATTTGGAGTTAATGCGGTGTCGCCATCTTATTGGTGGGACTGGTCGGCGGTGTGTTGGTGAAATGTTAAAATAAGTTGATAAAAGTGTGGTCGGCATTAAAAATTGAAAAATTTTAATTTATTTTGCATAGTGTAAATTGTGCTGAATGTGTGCTCTTTTAGCGGTTTTCGGTGAATGAGTGGACAAAAGAAAGTGTATTGCATAATTTTGCAGCAAAATGCGGAATGGGAGAGTGTTTCGCTTGCAAAGTGCTACAAATTGTGAAGTGTGCTATTATGGTGCAAAATAAAAACAACATAAATAAAATAAATAACCCCTAATTACAAATTTTACAACTATTATGAAGAGACTACTTCTCTTGGCCAGTACAATTTGGCTTGCGTGCATAGCCGCTGTGGCTGCACCCAACATCAATTGTGTCGGTGTGGTAGTTGACGAACTCAACGAGCCTATGGTTGGTGCGAGTGTACGCGCTGACGGCACTAAGCTCGGTGTCAGCACCGATGTCGACGGTAAGTTTAAACTAAATGTTCCCGCTTCTTGCAAATCATTGACTGTGACATTTGTTGGTTACAAAACTGTAACTTTGACTCCTGCTGCTGATATGGGTACTATCGTTATGGAGCCCGACAACAAGATGCTCAGCGACGTTGTGGTTACTCAGTCTATTGGTAAGACTCGTGAAACTCCCGTAGCTATGTCTACTATTACTACCGATCAGCTCGAGTTTAAACTTGGTAACTCTGAACTTCTCGAAGTATTGAAAACCACTCCAGGTGTTTATACCCGTTCTGAAGGTGGTGGCTGGGGCGACGCTAAAACTCGCGTTCGTGGCTTCCAGAGCGAAAACGTGGCTATGCTTATCAACGGTATCCCTGTAAATGACATGGAATGGGGTGGCGTTTATATGAGCAACTGGGCTAACCTTTCTGATGTGGCTTCATCTATCCAGACTCAGCGTGGTCTTGGTGCTACTATCGTTTCTTCTCCCTCTATCGGTGGCACAATCAGCATCACTACTCGCACTATCGACGCTGAAAAAGGCGGTAGCCTTTGGTATGGCATGGGTAATGATGGTATGAACCAGATTGGTTTCAAAGCATCTACAGGCTTGATGAACAATGGTTGGGCCTTCACTGTAATGGGCTCTCGCAAATGGGCTGATGGCTACATTCAGGGCACTGCTTATGAAGCTTACTCTTGGTTCTTCAATATTACTAAGCGTATCAACGATCGTCACCAAATCGGTCTTACCGGTTTTGGCGCTCCTCAGTGGCACGACCAGCGTAACTACAACAATGGTTTGACCATTGAAGGATGGCAGAATGTTCGTGACTACATGCAGGGTGAATCTCCCTACAGATATAACCCCACTTACGGTTTCCGCAAAAATGGCGAAGCTTATAACTCAAACCACAACTTCTACCACAAACCTCAGATTGCTCTTAACCACATTTGGCAAATCGATAACAGCTCATCGCTCTCTACTTCAGTGTACTTGTCAATCACCTCCGGTGGTGGTCGCACAGGTCTCGGCCGCACAGTGGTTGCTCCCGACGGCACCAAGACAAGCTATTCTTCTGCATGGTATGGTGCAAGCAATGGTGTATTGAATATGCAATTCCGCACCCCCGAAGGCTATTATGACTATGCAGCTGTTGAAGAAATGAATGCCAAATCAACCACAGGTTCAAACATGGTAATCGGCAAGCAGCTCAATAGCCATGAAACTTACGGTCTTATCTCTTCTTACAAAAAGGCTATTGATTTCAGCAATGGTACAAAATTGAACCTTATCGGTGGTCTTGACCTTCGTTACTATGTTGGTCACCACAAGACTGAAATTTCTGACCTTTTCGGTGGTGAATATTATATCGACAACTACAACCGCTCAAATGTTCAGCCCTACAACAACGCCATATTTAATAACACAAACACAGACTGGGTTTATGAAAAACTCCATGTAGGTGACGTGGTTAACCGTAACTACGATGGCTTTGTAGCACAGGAAGGTGTCTACGGCCAAGCTGAATACACTCTCTTTGACAAAAAATTGAACCTCGTTCTTGCCGGTTCACTCAACAACAATACTTACTGGCGTGAAGACTTCTACTATTATGATGCAGATCATGCTCGTTCAGAAACTAAGAACTTCCTCGGTGGTACAATCAAGGGTGGTGCTAACTACAATATCGACCGCAACCACAATGTATTCTTCAATGCCGGTTACATCAGCCGTGCTCCTTTCTTCAGCTATGGTGTGTTCTTGAGCTCGCAGCGTTCAAACATCACTAACCCTGATGCTCTTAATGAAAAAGTGGCTTCTTTCGAAGTTGGTTACGGTTACCACTCACCCAAGTTGGCTATCGATGTTAATGCTTACTACACTAAGTGGATGGACAAAACTATGAGCAAGGGTGAACAAATCGACCCCGCTATCGCTCAAGATGGTTCAAACTACTACTATTTCGCTATGTCGGGTGTTGACGCTCTTCACATGGGTATTGAAGTAGCTGCTAAATACAAACCAACAAAATGGGTAGAATTTGATGCGATGTTCTCTCTCGGTGACTGGACATGGGATTCAAATGCAACAGGCTATTTCTACAACCAAAACGGCGCTCCGTTGAAGAGCCTTAACGGTACAGTTGCTTCGGGTATCCTCGCTGAAGACCACCTCCACGCTACTCTCGAACAGAAGGGTGTGAAAGTGAGCGGTTCGGCTCAGACCACAACTTCATTGGGCGTTACCTTCCGTCCCTTCAAAGGCTTCCGTATCGGTGCTGACTGGACAGGCTATTTCCGCAACTACTCTGATATCTCTTTGAACTCTTCTAACTTGCAGAATGGTAAGGTTCTCAAACCCGGTACTCCTTGGAGAATTCCATGGGGCAACCAGCTCGACCTCCACGCAAGCTATCGCTTCAAGATGGGTGGCCTCGACGCTACAATCTACGGTAATGTAAACAACCTTTGCAACTTCAATTACGTAACTCAGGCTCAGACCAATCTTGGCGAAGTAGGTACTTGGAGCAATGCTAACCGTGTGTTCTATTCATTCGGCCGTACTTACAGCCTCAAACTCAGAGTTAACTTCTAATAATAATTATCACACGATATTAAGTTATGAAAAAATATATCAACCGTCTTGTAGTCCTCTCGGGTTGCGCTATGGCTTTGGTGGCCTGCGACGAAAACTCGTGGAATGAAGACCTCAATGGTTTTGATGCTCCCGTAAAGAGTGAAACTCAAAACATTGACTACACCATGACCACTGTTGATTATGCCACTCTTGCCGGCTTGTCAACAGCTAAAGCTCACGCAGGTGATAAGGCTAACGAACTTAAGGCTGTGGGTTCTCAGGCCTATTTCACCGAAGCAATTCCTGCTGAAGAATATATTCCATTCTTCTTGGCTCAGGAACGCTTCCCCTATTTTACTCTTGATAATGGTTCGGTGGTTCGCGTTACTTATAACACCACAGCCGGTCAGCCTGATGTGGTTGTAGGTGCTGTTAATGCTGAAAAGTACACCGTTAGCACTGATGATTACATTGCCGCTTGGGGCGACAGCGAAAACTACACTGAAGCTTTTGCTCCCTCTGCAAGTGCAGCCCGCAATCTTCCTAAGATTCTTAAATCGGCTTATCCCGATGCTGCTGAAGGTGACTATGTGATTGTTAACTACAATGAGGCTGCTAATGATCCGGTGTTTAACACCCCCGAAGAACCTACATTCGAACTTTCAAGCGTTCTCGGTTCATTAACTAAGGGTAGCACTATCACCATTAACGGCTACGTTGCAGCTGTTTCTTCTCAAGGTCCCATTGTTACTGATGCTGCCGGTTCTGTGTTTGTTTACGCTCCCGTAAACAATGCCGATCTTAAAGTGGGCGACCAAGTAACCATCACCGACGGAAGTGTCAGCACATATAACTATGCATTCCAGATTGCTAAAGGTGCTGAGGCTGTGGTTGCCGGCAATCAAGCTGTAACCGCTCCCACACCCAAAACATGGACCGGTGCTGAAATCGATGCTTATGTTGCTGCTGCTATGGAATCAGGAGCTACACCTGTGTCACCTATTTACTCTAAATTCACTGGCACTGTTAAAGTTTCAGGTAATTACATCAATATTGTTATCGACGGAACTACCGTTCAGGTTAGCCCCTATGGAGCAAGCAATGCTGTGAAAGCTGCATTTGTTGATGGCGAAACTGTGACTTTTGAAGGCTATGTGATGGCTCTCGCAAGCAAGGGTAAATACTTCAACACTATTATCACAAAAATTGGTGATAAAGAATTCTCAACCCTTTCAACTTCAGCAGCTATGGCTTCACGCGCTGTTGTAGTGGCTTCTGAGAACCTCAATGCAATCTACAAATTTGATGGCTCTGCTTGGACATCACCCTCTGATATGGTGGTTCTTAATCATGCCGACTATCAGTCGATGGGCCAGAAGTATGACAACCTCTCAGGTGAAACTCCTCAAGTTGTTATCCCGACATATCTTGCCAATAAATATCCCTACGCTCAGGCCGACGACGTTCGCTATGTGGTTTATAACTATTACAATGGCTCTGCAACAGTTGTTCGCTGCGCTGAATGTGTGTTCAATGGCACAGAATGGACCGGTGGCTTCAACGGCACCTCTGTGATGACCGCACAGTTTGTTAAAACTCGTGGCAAATGGGAGTACAGCCCTGATGTGACTATCACTTTGCCTGCCGGTAAGGGTATTGAAATCTCTACCCTTTACTATCAGACTTGCGTTGACTGGGTGGCTAAGAATGTAGAAAATGGCGCTGCTTACGTGTCATCTTATGGTAACAATGAATACTATTGTGGCACTTCGGCTTATCAGGGCAATGTTGACCTTCGCCCTTCGGCCGCTAAAACACAATATGCCGGCTATGCCGACATGACCGATGATGAGGTGGTGGCACTCGAAAAGACTCGCTTCGAATCTGAAGTGTTCCCCGCGGCACTTGCTATTTTGCACCCCGAAGCAGCTCCCACTGCCACTGGCATTATCCCTGTTTACACCATCAATTTCTTCTATTATGATGGCACAACCAAGCCCGCAACTATCATCTACAATGTGGTGGCTCCCGCTACATTTGAATTTGTCAGCTGTACTTGGTATGATTAATCATTAGGATCGAATCTGATTGATTCACCATATTTATGTGGCCGCGTCAATGCTGATGCGGCCACATTTTTTTCAATTGTGTGTGATTATCCCCATATATTTGCATAAAATCAATAAAATGATTAACTTTGCAGAGTGAAAAAAAAGAGTGGAAAAATTTGGCTGCTTGCAACCACTTAAAAAAATGCTAAAACTGCGCTAATGTGACATGTGGTTTTTTTGTGTCACAAGTTGCCTGAAGGCACATAATGGGTTTTGGTTTTGGCATTGCTTAAAAAGAAGCAGATGCCTTTTTTATTTTTCGGCTCTTTGAAATGAGAAGAAAAAACAAAAAACAAAACCGAATATGACAAGCGAAAAAAACTATCTCTTTACGTCGGAATCTGTTTCAGAAGGACATCCCGACAAAGTTGCCGATCAAATCAGTGATGCTATCCTTGATGAGTTTTTGGCCCATGATCCAAGCTCCAAGGTGGCTTGTGAAACTCTTGTAACCACAGGTCATGTAACAATTGCCGGTGAGGTGAAGAGCCGCGCCTATGTTGATTTAATGGAGGTGACACGCCAAGTGATTAAAAATATAGGCTATAATCGCAGCGAACTTAAATTTGATGCCGAATCATGCGGTGTGCTTTCGGCAGTGCATGAGCAGAGCGCCGACATCAACCGTGGCGTTGAGCGCGAAAATGCCGAAGATCAGGGTGCCGGCGACCAAGGCATGATGTTTGGATATGCTTGTGATGAAACCGAAAACTACATGCCTCTTCCTCTTGATTTGAGCCACTTGCTCTTGCGAGAGCTTTCAAATATCCGTCGCGAAGGACGCCAGATGCTTTATTTGCGCCCCGACTCTAAGAGCCAGGTGACAGTGGAATACACTCCGGCCGGAGAGCCCGTGAGAGTAGACACTATTGTGATTTCCACTCAGCACGATGAGTTTATCACCCCTTCGGGGACCATGACTCAAGAGCAGGCCGACAAAACCATGCTCTCGCTTATCAAAACAGATATTGAGCAGATTCTGCTCCCACGTGTAAAATCTAAATTGCCCAAGCATATTGCCTCAATGATTGGCTCAGATGTTACACTCCACGTGAACCCGACCGGAAAATTCGTTATCGGTGGCCCGCATGGCGACACCGGTTTGACCGGCCGTAAAATTATTGTTGACACCTACGGTGGTCGCGGTGCTCACGGTGGTGGTGCATTCTCAGGCAAAGACCCATCAAAAGTTGACCGCTCAGCAGCCTATGCTGCTCGTCACATAGCTAAAAACCTTGTGGCAGCCGGTGTGGCACGTCAAGCTTTGGTGCAAGTGGCCTATGCAATCGGTGTGGCTCAACCGGTGAGCCTATACGTGAATACATTTGGTACAGCAGTTAACGGTTTGACCGATGCTCAAATCTCTCATGCAGTGGCTAAACTTGTGGATATGCGCCCGGCAGCCATTGAGAGTCGCTTGAAGCTCCGCAATCCCATCTATGCCGAAACCGCATCGTTTGGCCACATGGGACGTCAGCCACAAACAGTGGTCAAAACATTCCATTCAAAATATGAAGGGGACAAAACCATTGAGGTGGAACTCTTT
>JAZSAZ010000002.1:0-8825 GCA_045602165.1 Paramuribaculum sp.
TCTTTTTGGTATAATATGTTTCTTTGCCTTCTTCACGGAAGTCCTTGGAGAAAAGCACGGTAGGAGATAACGATTCGGGAGCAATTTCGGTTGCTCCCTTTGATAACAAAATTTTTAAGTGTAAATTTGTATATAAATACCAAAGAAAATATCGCCTTGTCAATGGCCGATGTATTAAGCTTTAATTCTGCTATTTTTGTCAAAAACTATGGCCGCGCCACACTCTCTACTGTGGCTTTCCGTGGCACTTCACCTTCACATACACAAGTGTCGTGGAATGGGATGAAAATAAACAACCCAATGCTTGGAATGACCGATTTCTCTACCATTCCATCTTATTTTATCGATGACGCTTCGCTTCTTCATGGCACATCTTCGGTCAATGAAACAGGAGGTGGACTCGGTGGTTCGGTCAAACTATCCACGACACCGGCTAATGCAGAAGGTTTTGGCATGCAGTTCGTTCAAGGGATTGGTTCATTCAAGACATTTGATGAGTTTCTACGTTTGAACTATGGCAATGACAATTGGCAAACTTCAACTCGCGTAGTCTATTCAACTTCACCTAATGATTACAAATATCGCAATCATGATAAAAAGGAAAACATCTATGATGAGAATATGAACATCATAGACCAATATTATCCAATAGAACGAAATCGCAGTGGGTCATTTAAAGACTTTCACTTTCTACAAGAAGTGTATTATAATACCAATAAGGGTGACCGATTCGGATTTAACGCTTGGTACATAAACTCCAATCGAGAACTGGCTATGCTCACTGTTGACCATGGCGAAGATACCGACTTTGATAACCGACAACGAGAAGAAACTTTTCGCTCTGTAATCTCTTGGGACCATTTACGCTCTAACTGGAAACTCGGAGCTAAAGCCGGATATATCCACACTTGGCTTGCTTATGACTACAAACGCGATTTAGGCAATGGCATAATGGCCGAAATGACGCGTTCAAGAAGTAGAGTAAACACTTTTTATGGGCAAGCAGAGTCAGAGTACTATATCAGCAATAAATGGCTATTTACAGCAAGTCTTACTGCTCATCAGCATTTAGTTGAAAGTCGCGATAAAAACATCATCAAACAAGATGGTGGTAACGCAATTGTTGGCTACCGTAAAGCGCGTACAGAGTTAACTGGAGCTATGTCGGCCAAATGGAGGCCTACTAATCGTTTAGGTCTATCCGTAGTGTTACGCGAAGAAATGTTTGGGGATAAATGGACGCCTTTAATCCCCGCCTTCTTTATTGATGGAGTTATCTCAAAAAAGGCTAATCTTGTGGCAAAAGCGTCTATATCCCGCAACTATCGATTTCCCACACTCAACGACCTCTACTTCCTTCCCGGAGGCAACCCAAACTTGCGTAAAGAAAGCGGATGGTCCTACGATGCCGGCCTTTCATTTGCGGTTGGAAAAGAAGGCATATACACATTGTCGGGCTCAGCCACATGGTTTGAATCATTTATCAAAGACTGGATTATTTGGCTTCCAACCACAAAAGGATTCTTTTCTCCTGACAACATCAAAGATGTTCACGCTTATGGAGTAGAATTAAAAACTGATTTGGACCTTGCCCTGACACAAGAGCTGACTTTAGGATTAAATGGCACATTCTCATGGACACCATCAATCAACAAAGGCGAACCGCGAACTCCAGCCGATCAGTCTGTCGGGAAACAATTGCCATATGTTCCTGAATACTCGTCAACAATTTCCGGCCGACTATCTTGGCGCAAATGGTCGTTCCTATACAAATGGTGCTACTATTCCGAACGTTTCACAATGTCATCAAACGACATATCTCTTACCGGGAAACTTCCTCCATATTTTATGAGTAATATCACTCTGGAAAAGGGACTATCATTTAATTGGGCCGATATCTCGCTAAAAGGGGCAGTCAACAACCTCTTCAATGAAGAGTATCTTTCTGTTCTTTCTCGTCCTATGCCGGGAATAAACTTCGAATTTTTTATCGGCATTACACCGAAATGGGGAAAGAAATGATTGTTCTAAAAAATAAAATGAATCAATTTATTCTACTAAATCTCACTTACAATATGATGTGATTATTGGAAAATAGAGCGGTTTGTTGTAATTTTGCAAGTAACATATTCCCAAAGAAAACAATTTAAGAAATGAATATAGCTGAATCCATGCGCGAGATTCTCGCCGCCGAAAGCAAAGCAATAGCTGAAATCCCCTACTCTACTGACTATGACAAGGCTGTGGAGCTAATAGTGGAGCATGTGTACCGCCGTGGCGGCAAGCTTGTCACATCAGGCATGGGAAAAGCAGGGCAGATAGCCCTTAACATTGCCACAACATTCTCTTCAACAGGCATCCCGGCCGTCAACCTACACCCCAGCGAAGCTCAGCACGGTGATCTCGGAGTGTTGCAGCCGGGCGATGTGATGCTATTAGTGTCAAACTCCGGTCGCACTTGCGAAATTGTAAATTTGATTCAATTGGCCGAAAATCTCTATCCCGGCATCCCAACAATCGTCATCACCGGTCGTGCCGATAGCCCGCTTGCCAATATGGCCACAGCCAAACTCATCACCGCAAACGCGCCTGAGGTGTGCCCACTTGGGTTGACTCCCACCACATCAACTACCATGATGACCGTTATCGGCGACATCCTTGTGGTAAATGTGATGCAAAAAACCGGCTTCACTAAAGCGGAATATGCTAAGCGCCACCATGGCGGATACCTCGGAGTTAAATCGCGCGACACATCTTCCGACGAAAACAAATAATGAACGGCACATCATTAGATCCGATATTCTTCCCGGCGACATCTTGCATATCGTCTCAGATGTCGACATCCGGCGGAGACCTAAACATTTCGGATTTCCGACAAACCGTCATTTCGCAACCATTTAACACCACCTACGACTTTTTTCGTGCTGCCGCCCACCAACTTGCCGGTCAAGGGCTCACAAAGCAAGCCATTGAAAATATCATCAATGTCGATGCTATTGCCGCACGCATGGCCGAGGAGGACCGAAAGCTCGGCGACATACACGCAGCGTTGATGCAGATTCTCGTGTCGCTTTACATGAGTGCCGACATGATCGATGAAGCCCTAAAAACAGCTGCCACAGTTCTGAACCTACTGGTACAAGAGCCTAAGCGCAAAGATGAGCCATTTCTGTCAATCCTTGCAGCACTGCTCTATGACATGGCTCTTATTCAAAAATCACGCGACCAACACCGACAAGCCGAACGCGCCATTGAAAAGTCAATGAAGATTTTTGAGCGCCTCGCGAAATCTGATTCAGCACGCTATGGCACTCCCCACATGTTGGCTCTCAATGCATCAACATCAATCTATCACTCGCGAGTGAAACAAACCAACGCTTTGGTCCAGCACCAAGCTGCCACAACTGCCTATCTGCAACAGCTAAACGAAGGGATTGAAGATGCCGGCTTGAGACTGGTTGAATCGCTCACCGCCGAAGGACGCACACTCGCAAAAATGAACAAGCAGCGCGAAGCCATTCAATATTTCTCTCGTGCATTAAAATATCTCACCAAAATAAACCCGGAACTCAATCGCACTCAGCTTGAACTATCGATTGACCTCGGAGAAGCTCTTTTGGCAATGAAATCATCAAGAGAAAAAGGAATCCACCTGCTGAACACAATGCTATATAAAGCATCAAAAATCAATGCCGACGATTTGCACCGACGCATCGTTGACATTTTGGTCAATGCCAAGAATCCAAGCCTCGGCATCTTTGATATATGGCATAAACTCTTTCCCCGATAATATTCAAAGTAAACAACTTAATAACACACCCCATGTCACAATACAGCCCGGAATTCAACCTCGGCAAAATGACCGATGCAAAGGTGGCCATAGCCGTAGCACGCTGGAATCAGCACATCACATTTGAGCTCAAAGATGGCGCAGTCAGAACCCTCCTCGAAGCCGGATTTTCTCCGGAGGATGTTGATGTTTACGAAGTGCCCGGAGCAGTAGAATTGACATTTGCAGCATCGCAGCTGATTGAAACAGAAATCTATGACGCAGTTATCGTGTTTGGCTGCGTAATTCGCGGAGATACTCCCCACTTTGACTATGTGTGTCAAAGCGTGACTCAAGGAATCACCCATCTGAATGCCGACATAGACACCCCGGTAATTTTCGGCGTGCTAACCGTGAACAATGAGCAGCAGGCATTAGACCGCATTGGCGGCCCGGCCGGACACAAAGGCGTAGAAGCAGCTCAAACCGCCATGGATATGATTCGTTTCCGTCGCTCTCTCGGCTAATCTTCCCCTTCGATATATTCTCTCCCCAAACACCACTCACTCCCCACCACCATGGAACGACTGATGCAATATGTTTGGCAACACCGACTATGGCCGCAATCACACTTGCACACCGTTGATGGACTGCCGGTGCAAATCATCGATCCGGGAAGACTGAACACTGATGCCGGCCCCGATTTCTTCAATGCAAAAATAATCATTGACGGACACACCTGGGCCGGAGATATCGAAATCCATGTCCGCGCAAGCGATTGGCATCGCCATGGCCACGACAATGATCCGGCCTACGACTCGGTCATTCTTCACATTGTGGACCGCGACGACACCGCCATTCAGCGTTCAAACGGAGAAACCATACCGCAGATGCAAATGCCATGTACACCCGATTTTAATCGCCTGTACAGCGATCTCGTCAACCGCGCCGACCGCGACATACCATGCGCACAAAGCATCGCTGAAATGCCTAAAATCTACCTTGCCGACTGGATTGAATCACTCGCATTTGAAAGAATCTACGATAAAACCTCTCGCATTGAATCAATCCTCAATCGCACCGATGGGGATTGGGAAACTGCTTGCTATGCCACTATTGCCCGAGGATTAGGATTCGGCGTTAATGGCGACCCATTTGAACGCCTTGCATTAGCCACACCATTGATGTTTATTGGCCGCCACTGCGACTCACTAACCACGATTGAAGCACTGCTTTTCGGACAGAGCGGACTGCTCGACCAAACCACCCCAACCACCGACAGCTATGCTGCAACCCTACAGCGAGAGTATGCTTTTTTGGCACATAAATTCAATCTGAGACCACTTCAATCACCGGGATGGAAAATGGCTCGTATGCGCCCTGCCAACTTCCCACATCGACGCATTGCCACTCTCGCAGCCATGCTGCATAGCGGAACAAGAATGATGTCACGATTGCTCGAAATTCGCACTCCCGATGATGCTTATTTAATGTTCTCACCATCACTGACCGGATATTGGGCCAATCGCTACAGCTTCGGTGCCGCAACCGCCAACACCGGCACTCCTCTAAGCCGAACTTCAATCAATGGATTGATAATAAATGCTGTTGTGCCTCTTCAGCATGCCTATGCCATGGCACACGACGACTCGGTTCTCGCCGACCGTTCAATTGCTCTGCTTGAATCGCTGCCGCCGGAGCGAAACACCATAGTGGAATCTTTTGCCAGCGCCGGCCTGAAAGCCGATAATGCTTTCACTTCGCAAGGAGTAATTCAATTGCGCCGAGCCTACTGCGAGACTCGCAAATGTCTCTACTGCCGCATAGGCCACCGAATGCTCGCAGCCAAATGTCCTCGCAAATAAATCCTTATTATATCTCGGCCAAGAGCCCACTCAAATCGGCCAAAACATCGCAATAATCCGAAAATCACAGCACTCGAAAGAATATTGCGCCGAACGAAAAATCCCCTCGCCCAGGTAGGGGTGAAGGGATTTTTCAGATATCATGTGAATTGCACTACGCATCCTCTTCAATAGAGAATTCTTCGTCGTCGAAGTTTATATCGTCGATATCCAATTCATCGTCGTCGGCGGCACTCTTTGGCTCTACAGATGCCGGCTTCTTGGCTGCGGGCTTGCCTGCCCCACCTTTCCCCTCATTAAGGGCTGCCATGATTTGTTCTTCAAGTTCATCGGCAAGTTCGGGATTGTCATCAATCACCTTCTTGGCTGCATCACGGCCCTGGGCCAACTTAGCATCATTGTAGCTGAACCAAGAACCACTCTTCTTAATAATTCCATATTCAACACCTAAGTCAATGATTTCACTACTACGAGAGATCCCTTCGCCAAACATGATATCAAATTCACAACGCTTAAATGGAGGAGCCACTTTATTCTTGACCACTTTCACCTTAGTGTGACGACCAAGAATATCTTCTCCATCCTTAATTGCTGTTGCCGGACGAATATCAATACGAACCGAAGCATAGAACTTCAAAGCATTACCACCGGTTGTGGTTTCCGATGGGCCAAACATAACACCAATCTTCTCACGAAGCTGATTGATGAAAATACAGGTAGTATTTGTGCGTGAAATAGCACCTGTCAATTTTCGCATGGCCTGTGACATCAAGCGAGCCTGCAAACCTACATTTCTATCGCCCATATCACCCTCAATCTCATTCTTGGGTGTAAGTGCAGCTACTGAGTCGACAACGAGAATATCGACAGCAGATGAACGAATAAGCTGCTCAGCAATCTCCAATGCCTGCTCACCATTATCTGGCTGTGCAATCAAAAGATTATTCACATCCACACCAAGTTTTTCTGCATAGAAACGGTCAAATGCATGCTCCGCATCGATAATTGCCGCAATGCCTCCGGACTTCTGAGCTTCGGCAATCGCATGAATGGCAAGTGTGGTCTTACCTGATGATTCCGGACCGAAAATTTCAGTAATACGGCCACGCGGAAAACCGCCTACTCCCAATGCCCAGTTCAAACCGATAGAGCCGGTGGGAATCACATCAACATCCTCCACTGATTCATCACCGAGTTTCATAATCGCACCCTTGCCGAAATTCTTTTCAATTAGCGACATAGCTCCGGCGAGAGCATCGAGTTTGGCCTTTCGAGGATCCACCTCCGCCTTCTTATCCTTCTTTAAAATTTCTTTCTTTGCCATATTTGTTATTTTTTCTTTCAATACAAAATTAGAATCAAGATGAGCAAAAACAATGCCCACTATTACAAAATTTTATTTAAAGTACGTAATTTTGCACTCTGACAAAGATACAGAAAATATTTAAGCAACAAATCCAAGTTAGGATAATTTATAAGAACTTGATTTACATCAAATAGTTAAAGTAATTTAATTCATCATATAGAGTAAACCAAACATTGAAATCCGATGTTTTAATCATGCATAACGAAATTACTATTTTTCTCATTGCAAGAAATGTGATAATGATTGGTTTATTATTTTGACGAGGAGGCGTTGCGATAACACCTCCCCGCCTAGTTTTTTGCTTAAAATCATGTTGTATTCCCACCTATTTCTTGCATAATATAAAAAACTTTGCGATGTTTGCATATACACATCAAATTAAATCATTATTAAAACACACCTACCATGAAGAAGCTACTGACTTTTGCTATTCTCGCAATCCTAACATCATCCGCAGCTTTTGGACAATCAAAAAAATCCAAACCCATTACACCAAGTGGAAAATATGCCGTCCTGCATCTACCGTATGGGAACGATTATAAAAACATTGCCGAAGGGAGTAATTTTATATATCTAAATACCGGCAAATACATATATTCTGTTGACAAAGTTAGCGGAGATGTAAAAGTGGTGGTTTCAAATGAAGACAACTCCATATCTCTTTATGGGCATGATATAAAGACCATAGCTGCCCATGGCACAACACTATACTACTGGATTGGAGGGAAAGGGTTATTCATTCAAGGAATTGATGACAAGCCCACTTTTGCTGCTGATGAAGACCATGTAAATCCAAAATACATGTCAATCGACGCATCCGGCGATTTTATGTTACTATATGGACGTGGCAGCAATGCTCTGTGCCTAAGTCTTCGTTCAAAAAAACCGAGCCCTTATATCGGTGGAAGTGCAACATTCGCAGAAATATCGGGAAATCACATTTACACTCTACCGACAAGTGGCAAAGTAAACCAAATAACCATGGGAAAAGACACATTGGACCTCACAAGCGAATCCAAACCATACGTCACAGTGTATCAACCCGGCACGAAACCTGAACGCTACACAGAACCCGTTTACGCAAAGACAACGTGGATTGAAAAGGGCACAAGTAAATATGACGACGTCAACTTTATCACATCCGACACTAAAGGTAATATTTATGTAGGCATGGAGGATAAAATCTACACTATGCCATCGTGGACAGAAGTATTCTCCACTGGGAATAAAAATCTTACGATAGTGAATTTTGTTATTCGTGACAATAAAGCATTTGCCCATGTCAACGGTGACTACAAAACACCCATCTGGGAATTCAAGCCATTTGCCGGTGATGACAGAAATATCACAACTTACCAATACCTACAAACCGACATTCTTGAGCCAAAATTATGGCCGGGAGCTGAAGACAGATATTTTAAAAGCAACATAGGCGAAATGTACATAGACGTTGATGGCAATCTATGGCTAATCGGGGAAAACAACAAAATCTTCATTTACAATTCCGACGGCATCAAAGGTTTCCGATCACTAAAAGGTAATTATATAAAAGTAGAAGATCCTAAAAAGTGATGTACTGACACAACTATGTCATGAAATGTGATTTTATATAAATACATGTTACATGGCTTACCAAAACAGTCATCTCTAAATTCCCTATACTCCCTAATCTCACTATGAGATAAAAAAAAGAAACCGCGGCTCGGCTGAGTCGCGGCTTCGTTCAGAGGGGGCGGTTACCTACTTTCCCACTTTCGCAGTATCATCGGCGTGGTGAGGTTTAACTTCTCTGTTCGGAATGGGAAGAGGTGGAACCCTCACGCTA
>JAZSAZ010000003.1:0-57978 GCA_045602165.1 Paramuribaculum sp.
AGTGTAAGTATATGTAGCATCTGTTGAAACAATATCGCCGTTAGCGTTAGTCCAGTTTTGGAATGCATAGCCTGCAGCGGGTGTTGCCTGGATAGTCACTGTCTTCTGATCTGTAGAGATTGTCTTTTCGTCAGTAGCAGGACTTGTGATAGCTACTGTACCATAATTTTCGTTAGCTGATGCTACTGTCACGGTACGAGGACTGTCGAGGTTTTCTGATTTGAGCTTGAGCATGAAATCAACTACACATTCACCATTGTCCGATTGACCCTGAGCAAACAAACAGGGATTGGTATTATTCCAGTCGAGCATAACGCGTACCCGATATTCGCCAAAAGGAATAGTAGCAGGGATCTCAATATTGAAGCTTGTCGCAATAAACACATGATTACCGGTGTAATTTGTGAAAATCAAGTCGTCATAAGTGAAACCGTTGCGATCAAAGTCAACATATACGAAATAGTTCATCCATTCACCACTGCCGGCTGCATTTACATTAACGGTTGCGCCGGGGTTGGTAACGAATGTCTGCTCGGTGCGATCATAATAAACCGGACGATTAGCCGCATTACCACCACCATCCACAGTCAATGTATTAACACCATCGCTCAAAGTAATATTGGTAAGCTTGCGATCTGTACGGTTAGTAGTGGTCCCACCGTTGCTTTCACGTACAGGAATACAATAGTCAATAGTATAAACCTGGAAGTTAGCAGTCAATGTCACTGCTTCAGCTCCAGAATACACATAAGTGGCTTCAGTTGAAACTTCTTCGCCTTCTACAGTCCAGTTAACGAATTCGTAGCCTTCAAGAGCAGTAGCAACCACAGTTACTTCTTCCTGACTTGTAGTAACGGTGTTCTCCTCAGTTGCGGGGTTAGTGATAGCAACAGTGCCCTGAGTTTCGTCGGAAGAGACCACAGTGATGGCGCGAGGAGCATACTGCACGCGAACCACGAAGTCAATCACAATTTCACCATTATCGTTGATGTTAGAGCCTTCTGCTGCCTGGCCATATTTACAAGGATCTGTATTTTCCCGGTCAACGATGTAGCGTACACGATAGTCACCGGGGACTGCGTTAGCAGGAACGGGGATATTTACATCAACACCACCAACTAACTTTTCTTCACCGTCAAAGTTGGTGAACACGCGGTCATTTGCAGAGAATCCGTCAAGATTCCAGTCAACATAAACAAATGTATTAATACCAGAACCAGTGCCAACAGAAGTCATTGTGATATTTTTGCCGGCTTCAGTTGTGAGGATAGTAGATGTGCGATCATAAACGATAGCACGAACGCTAGTAGCAGTACCACCATCTGTGCCTGATTCCGAACCGAGAACAACTATGCTATTTGTACCGTCAGTTACATTAATTTGAGAAACACCACGGCCAGTGTTGGCTGTTTTATTATCGGGGTAGTAACGACCTTCAACACCTGTAGGCTGGCAGTAGTCAGGACCTTCCGCTTTATCACCGAAAGCAACTTCGATATTAAGGCTGCCAGTCAATTTTTCTGCAGGAATAGTATACAATTTAGCAGTAACATCATTGTATTGAACATCGCCTACATAATCAGCATCAATAGCATTTTCGCCAACTACGAAAGAAATACTTTTAACTATGTTGCCTTTTTCAGGTGTCACATACACAGCCAAAGCGCCATTTTCTTCCAATGCGGGAATAGGAGCATTGTTGAATACTTTAGATCCTGCTGGAAGATTATTTTCGTCTTTAGCCGACCAAACTTCAACAGAACCACCTTCACCAACAGTGTAGGTCAATTTGTTAGTAGCCGAGGGGTTATAAGAGTCAGCGCCATCAGTGAGCCATTCGAGAGAGAACTTCAAGAAATAGAGGTTGAAGCCATCTTCGCCGGGAAAGTTACTATCCCACTTACCTTCTTCAACGAGACAGCAGATAGTTCCATCATCGAGCACTTCGAGAGAAGAATAAGCAGAGTAACCTTCGATGAGAGTTTTCTTCACCGGCCAAGTTTCACCATCGTCGTAGCTCAAGAACACGCTTACATTCTCGCGGATATCGCTAGCGGGAATAGAGTGTAGAATACGATTCACACCGTCGGCAGAGGGGAAGCGGATAATGTCACCATTACAGCTTGGGTCGGGCATATCATTGTGAGTGTAAGGAGCACTCCAAGTCATACCCTGGTCAGTTGATTTGCTGAAACGACGTTTACCACCTTCGTAGTTACGGATACTCATCAAGAGGTCGCCGTTAGAGAGCTCAACAATCTTAGATTCGTTACCGCGAACACCGGCAGCAGCATTGCTTGTAGAAACCTGCCAAGTTTCGCCGTGGTCATCAGAGTAGATCATGTATTCGTCGATGCCCTGTTCAACTGTGGGAGAAACGTGAGTATTAGCCACGAAACAGATACGACCAGAAGAGAGCTGCACACCGCGACCTGAAGCAACGAATGCGCCATACCAGTTTGACTGATAAACCTGATCAGTGATTGATTTGGGAGCAGTCCAAGTCACGCCATTGTCATCACTGGTTGAAACATAGAAACCAGCACGGTTAGTCTTGTTAGAAGTCCAGAAACCTTGGTCACCTGAATACATACAGATAAGTCGACCTGTTTCACGATCGAGAACCACAGCGGGGTCACCATAAGTGGTGCCTTCAGTAGCTACACCTTCAGCGATAGTTATCATATTTGACCAAGTAGCACCATTGTCAATGCTTCGTTTAGCCACTACGCTGATAGTGTTGGGGAGGTCGTTAAGCATACTGCCACGTTTGTCGGCAATAGCAACGAGAGATCCGTCGGCAGCCTTAACGAGCGCGGGGATACGATAGAATTTCGAACCGTTTTCATTCATGGTGAAAACAGGAACTTTAGTCATAGCAGCATCAAGGTATTCAAACACAACCTCAATATTAGTTGCACCTGCAACAGTGTAGGTAACTTCGTTTTGAGAAACAGCGATGGCTTTTCCGGCAACGTTGATTTGCTTAACCACGAAGTTAGTGTTGGGAGTAGCAGTGATGGTGAGTTCAGTGCCGAGAGCCACTTCACTACCGGAAGCTACAGGTTGACCGGCAGCAGTCACAACCACCGAACCGCCGGCTTCATTCCAAGTGATATTCACCGGATAGTTAGTATTCAAAGTAGGCCAACTGCTGGGAACCTCAACTTCTTTAACAATAAATGCCGATGTGAAGTTAGAGTTATAGAAGGCAGCCGATGCACCGTCGAATGTCCGTTCAGAATGTTTAACAACAATGGGGCCATATTCCTTATTGCCATTTGTATTATCGCCGCGGAAACCATCGAGCTGAACAAGACCGAAGAGCTGTTTAGCTGTAGCAGAAACATTGCCGCTGGGCTGAATCTTAGTGACATTGAATTTAGTCACCTGTTTTGTGCCATCGGTTTCAAGACCGGTTTCACTTTCGTTATTCAACCAGCTCTTACCGCCAATAGTGGGATAAGCCAAATAGCGTTCGGGGTTATAGTTCTTAAACTGGAACTGATAGTCTTCGCCAATATTTTCAGCGCGGAAGATAGCAGTTTCAGGCACTTCAGTCGCATTACCGAGGGCCAATGTGCCATCATTATTGTACATATAGTATTTTTCCGAGCCGCCGTATTCCGCCACAAAGACATAAGCCTTTCCGGTTTCGGGGATGATAATATCAGTAGTGGCATAGAATGCATCAATCGCAGCCTGAAGAGTAGTTCCGGCTTCTGCAGTGGGATCAGCCTCAGCAGCATCGATAGCAGCTTGCAATGTAGCACGCTGAGCAGCAGAGGGGTAACCAACAGCGCTGGGCACACCTGCCAAAAATTCTTTAGCTTCGGCAATGAGAGCAACAGTAGCATCGCTTGTGTTTGAGCCTGAGCTGAAACCTACGAGAGTGCCATTGTGGCCATTGCCTGAGATATCAGAAACAGTGGTGCCATTGATAGTAGCAAAGTCGTAAGCAGCGATAATGTTCTTGCCATCCAAGTAGGTGCTAGCGTTCATATCCTGAGTTACTTCAGAATCTGAGAGGGCAGCGCCATAGAAACGCACATCATCAATGCTACCATTGGTGAAGTAAGTAACTGAAACTTCGGAACCATTAACATTAGTGTAACCTGCACCAACAAGGATGTCAGCATTGAGTGTCATACCATTTGATGACATTCCGGTTTTAGTTTGTTTAAGCACACCATCAATGTAGATTTTAGTTGTGGTGCCATCCAAAACCCAAGTCAGGTGAGCCCAAGTACCGGCAGTAACGCCAGATTGCCATTCAAAGCTGTTGCCCCAGGGCTTGCCATCGTAGGATAGGTTAACTGAATAAGCTTGGCTTGAAGAGTTACCACCATAAAGGTCGTAACCGGTGGTACCGCTGTTATCAGTACCGGTGTAAGCGCGAGCATTCACAAAGCGCATGTTTGAACCAGACACGAAAGCAGATATTTTCACTTTGCAAGTGATGGTATAACCTGCAGTTCCGCCGGAAGCTACATTAAAAGCATCCGATTTCGGAATAACCATGTACTGATCCGTACCATTCAAGTCAAGAGAGCCCGTAGAACTTTGCGCCCATCCCGACAAACACGCACCTAAGAAAAGTGCGGTTGATAGTAAGAATTTTTTCATGAAATTAAAATGAGGTTCAACAAAATTATCACCAACAATAGCCGGAACCCCTTTAAGGCTAACGTTAATGTTTGCTTAATTCCACAAAGTTAGTTAATATCAATTACTTAGCGACTTACCCCTCCCTAAAATTAACAGCATTTAACTATACATAGCCGGTATTTCCTCAATTATTGCTTACGCTCAATGAGGAAATAAATTTGCAGAGCAAAAGAGTGAGCGCAAATTATGTCGGGGATTTTACGTAACTTTGCGCTATGGAATTTAAACTACAAGCCACCTCGCCGGGCACAGATGCCCGAGCCGGAGAAATCACAACAGACCACGGCAAGATTCTCACTCCGATATTCATGCCTGTGGGAACAGTTGGCAGTGTGAAGGGTGTTCACCAACGTGAGCTCCACGATGACATAAATGCTCAAATCATTTTGGGCAACACATATCATCTATATCTCCGTCCCGGAACAGAGATTCTGCATCAAGCCGGAGGATTGCATAAATTCATAGGGTGGGACCGTCCTATTCTGACCGATAGCGGTGGTTTTCAGGTGTTTTCGCTCTCCGACAATCGCAAGCTCACCGAAGATGGGGCACACTTCCGCAGCCACATTGACGGCTCGAAACATCTGTTCACCCCCGAAAATGTGGTTGACATCCAGCGCATAATAGGCTCCGACATCATGATGGCACTCGACGAATGCCCCCCCGGCACAGCCGAATATGACTATGCTAAGAAATCACTCGGACTCACTCACCGCTGGCTTGAACGCGGATGGAAACGCTACAAAGAGACCGAAGGGCTCTACGGCCACTCGCAGGCCTACTTCCCTATAGTACAAGGCGTTAAATACAAAGATTTACGCCGCGAATCAGCAAAATTCATCAGCGACCTTGGCGCCGACGGCAATGCCATCGGAGGATTGGCAGTTGGCGAGCCTACCGAAGTGATGTATGAAATGATTGAAACCGTCAATGAGATATTGCCCAAAGACCGCCCGCGCTATCTGATGGGAGTGGGCACACCTGCCAATATCCTTGAGGCAATAGACCGCGGCGTTGACATGATGGACTGTGTGATGCCTACACGCAATGGGCGCAACGGGATGCTCTTCACCTCAGAGGGGGTGATGAACATGCGCAACAAGAAATGGGCCGACGACTTCACCGAGCTTGACCCCAACGGCACAAGCTTCGTGGACCATGCCTATTCAAAAGCTTATGTGCGCCACCTTTTTATAGCCCAAGAGCTTCTTGCCATGCAGATTGCCTCAATCCACAATTTGGCATTCTACCTTTGGCTTGTGGGAGAAGCACGCCGCCACATCATAGAGGGCGACTTTGCCACATGGAAGCCCCAAATGGTGGAACGAGTGCAGCGCCGCCTTTAATTCCAAAGCAAAAACAGAGAAAACAGTGAAACTAAAACGCTTCAATTCACCACTAAAAAAGCTTGACCGATACATCATTGGCAAGTTTCTCGGAACATATATCTTCGCCATTATCTTGATTTTGGCGATTACAATCATGTTTGACATCAATGAGAAACTTGATGCATTTTTGAAAGCTCCCCTTGAAGCTACTCTCTTTGACTATTTTCTCAACTTCCTCCCCTATTTTGCCAATCAGTTCAGCCCGCTGTTCACCTTTATCGCCGTGATTTTTTTCACCTCGAAGCTCGCCGACAATAGCGAAATTATAGCCATGCTTTCGGCCGGAATGAGCTTTAAGCGCTTGCTTCGCCCTTACATGATTTCGGCGGCAGTGATTGCCACAGCGACCTATATTCTAAGCGCCTACATTATCCCCCCGGCCAATGTTGAGCGCATCAACTACACCAACACCTATGTTAAGAATAAAAGTGTTGAACATGGCGCCAATATTCAGTTGCAAGTGGACAAGGGGCAAATTGCCTATATGAGCCGCTATGATGCCACAACCCGAACTGGCTATAAATTCTCTCTTGACCAATTTGACGGCAAGAAATTGGTTTCAAAACTAACGGCACAGACCATACGCTACGACTCGCTCTATAACTGGCAGGTTCGCGACTACACTATTCGCGATTTCAAGGGTGATCGCGAAGAGATTCGCCGCGGCAACAAGCTCGACACAGTGATTCCAATCGAGCCACGCGACTTTCTCATCGCCTCCAACGACCATGAGAAGATGACCACTCCGGCACTGAAGGAGTATATCGACCGCCAGAAGAATCGCGGTGTGGCAAACATCAAATCATTTGAAATTGAATATCATCGCCGATTTGCCATGACAGCAGCCGCATTTATCCTCACAGTTATCGGCATGTCGCTATCATCGCGAAAAGTCAAAGGTGGGATGGGATTTAATATCGGCATGGGATTGGTGTTGAGCTTCAGCTACATCCTTTTCATGACAGTCACCTCGACATTTGCCGTGTCGGGCTACACCTCACCGGCAATCGCCATGTGGATTCCCAATTTTGTTTACACCATTATTGCCATTGTGCTTTATCGCAAAGCCTCACGCGGCTAATGCAACATGCTCTCCGAGGCAGTCAAATCATTTAACTTCACGGACTTCAAACTGCAAATCAGGCGTCAGAGTCAGCTCTATGGAGCCGGAATAGAAGCGCGTCATGGCTATCTCTCTCTCAAAGGGGAAGAACACCACCCGTCCATCGGCCGACAACTCTGCCACATGATTGCTGTAAACGCGGCCGCAATAAATTATTTTATGGGCAAAAACACGCTGCAAGGGCATAATCACCAATCAATTCGGATTAATCAAACGCGCGCGAGCGACGACGCTCATTAAAGATTTTCAGCGGTTGACGCAGAGACTTTTTCCATGGACTCCAACGAGTGCGCACCAAACTGATTGAATCAACAAAAACTCTCTCATTTTGCACCACTTCATAGGAAATCGAGCCATAGATTTCACGTGCAGTGCGCGCCGAATCAACAGCAAAAGAAACATCATGCCACCCCTCGCCGATGAAAGATTTGGTCATATATTCAGTGACTCCGTCGCTATAGAAAACAGCCACTGACAACAGAGCCGAGCGAGTGTTGCCAACCAACTTATAGCGGAAAGTATAGGCATCGCCATGCTCCCAGTTATTATCCGCTCTCAAAACAAATGGGAGATGCTCCGACGATAGATTTGAGGCATAGGGGCGGAAACGCACATCGTTCCACACATCAACAGAGTCACCCTCAAATGCAAGCAGATTTGTTCGGGTGTCAACCCTCACACCGGCCACACCGGCACGCTGCTGCGCATCCTCCATCTCCTCATTGATAATCTCCAACACTCGGTCATAGACTTCGATGTATTTGTCCATGTGATTGCCATACCAGCGGAAAGAGCGGTCCACCTGCTCCGAGGTCAGTCCATGGTGGGCATAAATGGATTGCTTGAACACACGCTTAGTGGAATCATCGGGAAACATCGATGAATTAGCATCCACAACAGCTTCACCGGTGTGTATGTCGGCAAGCAGAGCAGCCATTTTCTCCTTTTCAAGCACATCGTCGGGCACCTTTGTGCAACCCACAAAAGCGCAGCAGCCAATAAAAGCTGCCATAACTGCGATGAGATTGAATGAGAGTTTCATTTTTCAGTTTGCTCAGATTCGCTTTCGGGCTCTTCAAGCTCCGAGGGGGATGCTATCTCTTTACGATAGAAAAGAATCAAAACCAAGATACCGACAGTGATTGCTGCATCGGCAACATTGAAAATCGGCTTAAAGAATTCAAAGACAGTTCCTCCAATCATCGGCATCCAGTCGGGCCATGTGAAAGAGAAAAGTGGGAAATAAAGCATATCAACAACCCTACCATAGAAAAGAGGCGCATAACCACCCTCTTGGGGGAATATTGTTGCCACTTCCGGGGGGAAGGGATTATTGAAAATCAAGCCATACGACACACAGTCAATGATATTCCCAATAGCACCGGCCACAATCATTGCGAGGCACACAATGTAGCCACGACGCACATGGTCGTAGCAACGCAGCCTCCATATATACCAAATCAACGCCGCAGCCAGGCAGAGGCGAAACAAGGTCAGAAACAACTTGCTTCCGAGCTCCATGCCGAAAGCCATGCCATTATTTTCGATAAACAGCAATCTGAACCAAGAGAAGATCACTACCTCCTCTCCTAAATAGAAATGGGTTTTAACCCATATTTTAGAAATCTGGTCTATGATTATCACCGCGAAGATGATAATCATAGCCAGATAGCCTTTTGATAATTTCATTGCATGGGTGTGAGTGTGGAGGCCTGAGCCTCAACTATTAACGATTGTTTTTAGCATCAATATCGAGTGTTGCATGAGGCACAGCGCGTAAACGCTCCTTAGAAATCAACTTGCCTGTTTCGCGGCAGATTCCATAGGTTTTGTTTTCGATGCGCACCAATGCAGCACGAAGATGCTGGATAAATTTCATTTGACGCTCGGCTAGACGTCCAACCTCCTCTTTTGAAAGAGTTGCAGCCCCTTCTTCAAGCACTTTGAATGTGGGTGAAGTGTCGGCAACGTCATTGCTGTCGCTATTAGTAACGTCGGCTCTCAGCAAGTCATAGTCTTTCTGAGCTTTAGCCAATTTTTCAAGAATCAATTGCTTGAATTCTTGCAATTCTTCATCAGAATATCTCGTTTTTTCGTTCATAACAGTATATAGATTAAAGTATTATCAAGATAACGACACCACCACCAAAATGTTCATTTCATCGAGCTGGAGAGTTTCTGCTTCGGCGCTTTCGTTGAGCGATTCAACTAAGCTGATGTTAGTGGCAAGCACCTGACGTGCAATGTAGTCACCAAATTGATTCAAAGCATCAACACAAGCGGGATCGGCAACAAATGTCAACGAAATCTTATCAGTGATTTCATAGCCGCGGCTCTTGCGAATGTTCTGAACACGGTTAACAATATCGCGGGCAATACCCTCATTGACCAATTCGGGAGTCAAAGTAACATCCAAAGCCACAGTGACATTACCCTCATTAGCAACAAGCCAACCGGGGATGTCTTCAGAAATCACTTCCACATCGGCAAGTTCAATCAGAGCCTCTGAATCGGCAACAGTGATTGTCAATTGACCTTCGCGTTCCATCTGGGCAATCTGCTGCTGAGTCATCTGTTGAATAGCAGCAGCCACTTGCTTCATCAACTTGCCGAATTTTGGACCGAGTTTCTTGAAGTCGGGCTTCACACGCTTCACAAGCACACCCGAATCTCCGTCAACCAAGTCGAGAGCCTTAACATTCACTTCGCTGAGAATCAATTCCATCATAGACTCAACAGCTTGACGCTGAGAAGCATCAACAGCCGGAAGCATGATGCGGCTGAGGGGCTGACGCACCTTCAAATCTGCTTTGCGGCGGAGCGACAACACCATAGAGGTGATTTGCTGAGCCAAAGCCATGCGATTTTCAAGCGAAGGATCAATCACCGATTCATCAACTTTGGGGAAGTCTTGCAAGTGAATTGAAGAGGTACCAGGAGCAGTAACTGCAGTGAGGTCGGCATACAAACGATCAGCATAGAATGGTGCGATAGGTGCGATCAAACGTGCCACTGTCTCGAGACAAGTGTAGAGAGTCTGGTAAGCCGCAAGTTTATCAGCATCCATCTCTTTACCCCAGTAACGTTTGCGATTCAAACGTACATACCAGTTGGAAAGATTATCATTTACAAAGTCATTGATAGCACGAGCTGCACGTGTAGGTTCGTAATCAGCGAATGCTCCATCCACGGTCTTCACCAAAGTGTTGAGCAACGAAATAATCCAACGGTCAATTTCGGGACGCTCATTAACCGGCACCTGAGGCTGCGAGTTATCAAATCCATCGACATTTGCATAGAGAGCAAAGAACGAATATGTATTGTGGAGGGTTGCAAAGAACTTACGCGCAGCTTCTTGCACACCTGCCGGGTCAAATTTAAGATTATCCCATGGCGATGAGTTAGCAATCATGTACCAACGTAATGGGTCAGAGCCATACTGCTCAATAGCTTCGAAGGGATTGATAGCATTGCCGAGACGCTTCGACATCTTATTGCCATTCTTATCAAGCACAAGACCATTTGATATTACATTCTTGTAGGAGATGCTATCAAAAACCATTGTGGCAATTGCATGGAGAGTGAAGAACCAACCGCGAGTTTGGTCAACGCCCTCGGCAATGAAGTCGGCGGGATAGTAAGTGCGATTATCCAAGATTTCCTTGTTCTCAAACGGATAGTGCAACTGAGCATAGGGCATGGCACCTGAATCGAACCACACGTCGATCAAGTCAAGCTCACGTTTCATTGGCTTGCCTGTTTCAGAAACGAGAGTTATATCATCAACGTAGGGACGATGGAGATCAATCTTTTCATAGTTTTCTTTGTCATACACGCCAGGAATAAAGCCCAATTCTTTGTATGGATTTGAAGCCATAAATCCTGCTGCTACTGACTTTTCGATCTCATTGTAGAGTTCTTCTACCGAACCGATGCAGATTTCTTCGCCACTATCGTTGCGCCAAATGGGGAGCGGAGTGCCCCAATAGCGTGAACGCGACAAGTTCCAATCGTTCAAGTTTTCGAGCCACTTGCCGAAACGTCCTGTACCTGTTGATTCGGGCTTCCAATTGATGGTTTTATTAAGTTCAATCATGCGTTCTTTAACAGCAGTTGAACGGATGAACCATGAATCGAGCGGATAGTACAATACGGGCTTATCTGTGCGCCAGCAGTGGGGATAGTTGTGAACATGCTTTTCAATCTTGAAGGCTTTATTCTCGCCTTTCATGTTCAAGCAGATGAACACATCGAGCGATTCAGCAGCCTGAGCCGCTTTTTCGTCATATTTGCCATCAACAGTGAATTGAGGATCGTAGGCATTCTTCACCCAACGGCCTTCGAAATTTTTATATAAGTCTTGGTTGACACAAGTGGCAACGAAGTTTTCGTCAAGTTCATCCATTGTGTAGAACTTACCGGTCAAGTCAACCATCGGACGAGTTTCACCCTTTTTGTTAATCATGAAGAGCGAGGGAATGCCGGCTGCTTTTGCCACAAATGCGTCGTCGACACCGAATGTAGGAGCAATGTGAACGATGCCTGTACCATCTTCAGTTGTCACATAGTCACCCGGAATCACACGGAAAGCCTTTTCAGAAGCATCAGCCCAATTACCTTTTTCATCCACGCTCACAGGCTTAACCCAGGGAAGGAGCTGTTCATATTCCATGCCCACGAGGTCGGCACCCTTGTACTCACCTACCACTTTGAAGGGAACAAGCTTGTCGCCGGGTTTGTAATCTTCAAGCGCGATTTCAGCCGCTTTGGGATTGAAGTGCATGTTCAAAAGAGGCTTAGCCAAAACAACGGTCATTTTTTCACCAGAGTAGGCATTATAGGTCTGAACAGCCACATAGTCAATCTTCGGGCCTACACAGAGAGCCACATTTGAGGGCAAAGTCCAAGGAGTAGTGGTCCAAGCGATGAAATAGGGAGTACCCCACTGAGCCATTTCGGGCTTGGGGTTTTTCATTTTGAACTGCCCGATAACAGTGGTGTCTTTAACATCACGATAGCAACCGGGCTGATTCAATTCGTGAGAGCTCAAGCCGGTGCCGGCAGCCGGAGAATAGGGCTGAATGGTGTAACCTTTATAAAGCAAATTCTTGTTATAGAGCTGCTTCAAGAGCCACCAGAGTGTTTCGATATAGCGATTATCGTATGTAATGTAGGGGTTTTCAAGGTCAACCCAATAACCCATTTTGTGAGTCAAATCGGTCCATTCCTTTGTAAACTTCATCACATCTTTACGACAAGCGGCATTGTATTCTGCCACAGAGATTGTCTTGCCGATATCCTCTTTGGTGATGCCGAGCGCTTTTTCAACTCCGAGCTCCACAGGGAGGCCGTGAGTGTCCCATCCGGCTTTTCTCTTCACATGGAAACCCTTCATGGTTTTGTAGCGGCAGAAGATATCCTTGATGGCACGAGCCATCACATGGTGAATACCGGGCATACCATTGGCGCTTGGCGGGCCTTCATAAAACACAAACGAGGGGCACCCTTCACGCTCCTTCATGCTCTGCTCAAAGAGATTTGACTCTTCCCACTGTTTAAGCACCTGCTTATTGATGTCGGAAAGATTAAACTTATCGTAAATGTTAAACTTTTTCATAATCGCGCGTAAAAAATTTTTGCAAAGGTACAAAATATTCAGCAATTTACGCCATTTTAAGCACGTTAAAAAAACTTCATTTTCACCCACATAATTAAACGAACAAAAAGCGCTCCGAAAATCATCTGTTTTGACTTTCGGAGCGCATTATATTTTAGTAAGTCACCCTATTGTTACCATGTCGGAACGGGTAGATTTAGTGTTGCATCAAACATACATGTTCGACCATACATTGATCCTTCCAATTTCATTTTTTTGCCATTACGTTTGATTTCGATTATATGCTTTGAATCTCGCAAAAACACATTCGGCTCACACTTGATATTGTGTCCATCAAAATATTTATCTTGCCAATATACATTTACATAGGGAATTTGAAAATCATTATATGCTGCAAACACATTCAACTTTGAGTTTTTCAACATGTTGTACCATGACTGATTTTTTATTGACAACTCATGCATAACACCTTCACTCACAACTCTCCCATCACACATTGATTGCATTGTAAATTTAATTTTATTCTTTCCGTCGACTTTTAAGATTTCATCACCGGGTTGCAGGCCAAGTTCTTCTGCCGGACTGCCCTTATAAACATATCGAACAATAGGTTTATCATTGTCCCAACAGATTCCCGACCAAGAATAAACAGGATCCTGAATACACATCTTACCAGGGAATGCGCGACATCCCGCTAAGACAGTTCGAAGTGCTGAACGAAGTGATTTTGGGCGCTCAAATTCTTTCTTATAGCGCAATTGCCACACAATCGGAGGCACAGATTGCTTTGGATCTTCCATCTTTTTTGCATCCAAAAATGTCACTTCAAAGAAATGTCGCGTTTCAATATCTTTATGGGTATATCCTCCTGTTGTAACTTTAGTGTGAGGATTTTTGAATGAGTTGATATATATCTTACCTTTACTCTGACGCACATAAGTATTTGAGCCATTGTCAATATATTGAGTTGTCGGTGGCACATATGTTGATGTCACATCCATACTTTCATCAAATGCTATTGTAAAAACAATATCCGGATTCTCTTCATCATAAATAAATGGAAATCCACTTTTGCTCAACTCATCCAAAACCTTTTTTGCATATTCCTTTTCAACCAAAACATCATTTGAACGAGGGATAAAAGCTACTTTACGATATTTACTCCAATCTCGGACATCAGAATCTGTTAAAATCTGCATTCCATGGGTGCCGCTGGAATAATTAAACCTTGATTGCGAAAAAGAAATAGCACCATCTCTATACAAATCACTCTCATCAAGCCCTATCGTTTCAATATCTGTAGGAGTATAACTTATCCAAAAAACACTATCATTAGACATTGAATAGTATTCTATCATAACCCTTCCATCATCTCCCGGCATAATAGTAGCAGCCTCGGCCTCAGCTGTTGTTTGAAAACCACTCGCGGGGATACCATTTATCGATACAATATAGTCATAGGAGTCAATTGGATATTCGGCATTTGATTCAATACTAATCATATGCTTAAGTCCAAAATTACTTCTCACGGTCAACTTATCAGGATTAAAGTTCTTTAAATAACCCAAAGAAAGCGCCGATGTATGAACCGTCGTTTCATTTTGAGCAAACATTTGGGTTATCGTCATCGACAAACCAAACATAAACAATAAAACACAAAACTTTTTCATAATTAGATTAGGTATGGTGTGCAAATCAACACTTATCCACAAAACACCAGCACACCTTTAAGCATTTTGCCGATAGTATTTATTTTGCAAAATAATGAAACAAACACCATTCTACCCTCCCCAATTGTTAAATTGTGTTAATAAATTTAACACACATAAAAATATTTGCGCTCAGAAAACTCTAAGCACATATAATTTTCTGATTAATCAATCTCAATTAATCAATCTCTTTGAAGTCTTAATTGGCCGGAGCGAGAAGTGTCACTTCTGCAGCATCAGGGTTAAATTTTCCACCGACTGTTTCGGTGCAAACTACAGCAATGTACGCTGCCTTAACCGGCTGCTTGAAAATCACTTGTTGCGGAATTGGATTAGCTTGAATATTACCAAACTCACCTATTGTGTCAACTTCTTGCCAAACTTTGCCATCATTGCTCTTCATTACTGCATAGCGGTACATATACCCACAACCATCTTTTACTGTTGGGATATATACCAATCCGGCAATATCTTGAGGTGTATCATAGCGGAAATACACCAAATCAATATTCCCATCCAAAGACAAAGCCATAGCCCTTGTAGGAGTGGGAGCATTGGGGTATTTAGCAACAGAAGCTGCTTCATTGTTGGGCATAGTCACAAAATAGGCTCCGGTCAATTCAGCATTTGCCGGACCACGACTCGACTTAACCACCAAGCGCAATTCACCAGGCGCAACAGACGAGAAGGTCAAGATGCGTTTCTTGCCGATTGTTGTACCCGATACAATGACTTGCCACTCGCCACCAATAAGTCCCTCAACATCAAATTTTTCCACTCGCTGACCTCGAGAAATATCCTCTTCGAGCACCACAGCGCTGATTGTGCTACCCTTCTTGCCGAGCAAATTATCGGTAAAGTTGGCATCAATCCACCGGCGAAGTTCTGCAAGGCGAGCGACATCGCTGTCGGCAATCAAGCCACGAGTGTCGGGAGGAATGTTAAGAAGCAACACCGAATTGCGCCCTACCGACTGCAGATAAATCTCAGCCATGCGCTGAAGCGAATGGGGTTTTTGATCTTCATGATAGAACCAACCCGGACGAATTGACACATCAACCTCCGATGGCCACCAATATAATCTTTCGGCAGCAGCCACTGTTGAGCGGTCTCCAATCAATGGCGACATTTGATTGATGCCCAAGGCATTATTCACAGAGTCGGCATGACTGAAAATAGAGGGAACAAGGGGTGTTACACTCCACTCGGTTTCGCGGCCGCGGCCACCTTCGTTGCCCACCCAGCGCACATCGTCGCCAGTGATTGCCAACACAGCTTCTGGCTGGAGACGGCGCATTGTTTCGCGAAAACGAAGCCAATCATACACCTGCTTCTTACCATTGGGACCTTCGCCACACGCGCCATCGAACCACACTTCATCGATTTTGCCATAGTTTGTGAGCAATTCAGTGAGCTGCTCAACAAACATATCGTTATATAGCGGAGAATCGCCATAGCAGGGAGCATTGCGATCCCAGGGTGACAGATACAAACCGAGTTTCATGTCATATTTGTCGCAAGAACGGCGCAAATCAGCCACCACATCACCCTTGCCATCGCGCCAAGGTGATGATGCCACAGAGTGTTTAGTTGTTGCTGTTGGCCATAGGCAGAATCCGTCGTGATGCTTTGCAGTCAAGATAACCATTTCAAAACCGGCGTCTTTAAGCACTTTAACCCATTGGTCTGTGTCGAGATTCGAGGGGTTAAACAGTTGCGGCGACTCAGTACCATCACCCCATTCGCGATTGGTGAATGTGTTCATACCGAAGTGAATGAAAGCCGTCAATTCACGCTCTTGCCAAGCTTTCTGCTGCTCATTTGGCACCACACGGCCTGCCATCTCAATCTTTGTCAGCGAGTCTGTTCCGGCAGGAAACACGAGCTCCTTGACATAATAATCCTCAGCCGACACTGACATAGCAACGCCAAATGCAATGACGGATGCAAAAATGGTTTTGCTCATAAGTTTTTATTATGTTATAATTATTTCATTTTTCGATAGGGTATTCAAAACGCACCGGATCGTTATAGCGCTCTTGTGCTTGACGCAATTTTTCCATCATTTCTTTAGTAATATTCTCTGTTCCGGGCTTTCCGTAGATATTGTTCATCTCAGTGGGATCTTCCTGAAGATCATACAGTTCCCACACATCAATATCATTATAGAAATGAATCAATTTATAGCGGTCGGAGCGCACACCATAGTGACGCTTCACAGCATGCTCTGCAGGATATTCATGGAAATGATAGTAGAGGCAATCACGCCAATCTTCAGGCTGCTCACCACGAAGAAGCGGCACAAGTGACACTCCCTGTATATCCTCGGGAATCTCTACCCCTGCCAGTTCGAGGAATGTCGGGGCATAGTCAATGTTTTGAACCATTTGATTGATATCGCCCTTAGCTTCGTAGCCCTTGGGGAGCATCATCACAAGTGGAGTGCTCATTGATTCTTCATACATAAATCGCTTGTCGAACCATCCGTGTTCACCCATGTAGAACCCTTGGTCGGAGGTGTAAACAACCAATGTGTTTTCAAGCAATCCTTCATCACGCAGATAATCGAGCACGCGCCCCACATTGCGATCAAGCGATGCCACCACCTTTGCATAGTCACGCATATAACGCTGGAATTTCCATTGAGTCAGCGAATCGCCCGAAAGATTAGCATTGGCAAATTCAGCAATAATCGGGTCATAATGGGCATTCCAACGGGCCAACTGAGCCGAATCCATGCGGCTGAGCATATGTTCATATCCGGCACGCAAACGAGTATTCAATCCGGGGAGAAGGATTTTATTGTCGTAGGCCAAATCCATGTCGTGATTGCTGGATATAGCCATTTCCTGTTGCTTGGCAGCTTCGCGACCGGCATAGTCATCATAGAAATTTGCAGGAAGGTCAAATACTCTATCCTCATATAGGTCCAAATCGCAAGTGTCGGCCAGCCAATTACGGTGCACAGCCTTGTGATGAATCAACAAGCAGAACGGCTTTTCAGGATCGCGCTCATTCTCCATCCAATTGATTGAGCGGTCGGTGATGATATTTGTCAGATAACCCGGATAGGTCACAGTCTCTCCATTCTGCTCAATAAACTGAGGGTTATAATAGTCACCCTGACCGGGGATAATGGCCCACCGGTCAAAGCCTTGCGGGTCTGTGTGGAGATGCCACTTACCAAATATTGCTGTTTGATAACCGGCCTTCTGGAGATACTTGGGGAATGTGGGCTGCGAACCGTCAAAAACGTCCGTTTCATTAGAGCGGAAGCCATTGATGTGGCTATGCTTACCGGTGAGCATACAAGCACGCGACGGGCCACTGAGCGAATTTGCCACAAACGAGCTTGTAAACCTCACTCCATCGGCGGCAATGCGGTCGAGATTGGGGGTGTATATATTACGCGAATCATAGGCGCTCATCATTTGCGCTGTGTGGTCATCGGTCATTATATACACGATATTGGGACGTCGGGGTTGCTCCTCAGCAGCATCGTTGGCCGATAGAGTCAAGGGGATTGACAAAATCGACAATGCAGTTCCCGGCAATAACGAAATTTTATTCATAACATATTATTTTTCAACTGCGAATATTTTCAACTGCGAATATAGTAAATTTTTATAAATATAAAATTCTATGAAAATTCATATTTATCAATGGTGTTAAGACAACTTGGCGATATAAACAAAATACGTTTATTTTTCCATATCCACACTCCACTTGTACCAATGGTAGCCTATAACTCAGCAATAATACTATTATCGCTAATTTTCACATATTAGTTATATCGAATTTAGTAATGCAGCTCATATCTGCTGTTTTTATATTTTCAACATTCCTAGACTATAGTTATTCAAGGTACAATATATCGATATTACACTGGAATCCGCCTACAGGCTTTGATGATTCAAAATTAACATCATTCTCTAAATAATTCATCTTGAGAACTCGAATTGAATCAACGCTCCATGTGAAAGTATGCACTAATTCTTTGGGGGTTCTTCTTAATGAATCTATAACTTCCATTGTATTTGTAATAATGATTTCTCCATCTTCATAAAACGGATTTTTTACCCCAAAGTAAAAAGTGTCAACGGATTGCTCAATAGGTTCACCATATCGCATTGAGATTTGATTAACACTCATATTTTTTTCATGAAGGCACTCAAATGGGATCCAATCTATCGAATATTCAAATAGATACCCACCAAATGGGTTCAAGCAGTCATCCTCTGCCAATGATATACAATAACATTCTAAGGCCCACCTTGCATCTAAGGCCCACCTATAAACATGAATCACAATCACTGGGTACTTAGCCAAAATAAGTTCTGCATCAAACCATTCGTAATACTCCGAATATGTGTCAGCATTCTCATAGTCTGGTTTAAAATTAACTACATTCCCATATCGAAATGTGTCGCATCTTTGATAGAAAGGTTCCCCATACAATTCTGTTAGTTGACCGACATTTAAATTCCCTATTTTTAACTCATGGAATGGAAAATGACTAAGTTTTGTGTCGTAATTTGAATCATAGAAGCATCCTTTTAAATAATCCAAATCTTTAATAGTTAATTCCGACTTATTCCTTGATTTTATACACCCTAACGGCAAAATGCAAAATATAATTATAACTATTATTTTAATTCCTTTCATCATCTTTCTCTTCTATATTTGTTTATTGGATATGTAATGTCTTATTTTTAAGCAATAGGTTTAATATCGGCAATCTTTTAATATTATTAAAAGCCTTATTGCTTTCTAGAATCGGGATAAATAGATTTGATTGTGTTCCAGAGCTAATTATTCTATTCTTTTTACTTGTTGGCGTTGCCATTATATCACCTTTCCACTCTGGAATGATATAACTATATTTTCCATCCTCAGATTTAATATATTTGTCTCTCAATCCTAAAAAAATGTCCAAATTCATGTGACATAGGATTGTCATTTTTGATGTCACGTCCACCTGTTCCCTTGCTTCTTATTTTACCATGATTCGTTTCGATGACTTTTGAAATCTCAGACGAATTGAGCACTTCCATATAATTGTTTTTACCGTCATAATTAATTTTTTCTCCGTCACTTATCACTCTCACATTTACATCCCAAACAACACTATATATTTCATCACCATGTGAATACTCCGTTATTTTCCCCCAAGTATTTTTTATATCCTCCAAATATATCTTCGCCAAATCTTTCAGAGGCACTTTCCATACACCCTCACGAAAGCATTCATCGCCATAACCGCGGTATCATATATCAGATTCATCTGGTATATCCACAAAACAAATGGGAATCACCCACATTAATATTGCAAACATACACAAATTTTCACAAAACGGCTCATCCACAAACTCAAAAGCGCCTAAACAGAGACAATAACGGAATAATTACCACATATGGAAACAAAAAACTATAATCCAATAACTGCTTTGGAATAAAATCCATATAATCTATCGATATTACCATTAGCGAATAAAGAGTTGACTCAAGAATTACAACTTTCAACTTAAGCAAAACAAATTCGTTTATTTTTAAAAGATATAGCAATACAACAACCAACGTATTAACCGGACTTAATAAAAACACAATTGATGTAGTTGCTACCGAAATGTTCAACCATTTTTCAGGATAATCTTGAAATAAAGCTATATGACTGCACAAAACAAAAGCCGCAATTATTGCAAATATAAAATATGCCAAAATTGTATTCAACAGAATTCTAATTGATTTGTTGGGTTGATTTTTTCTTATCATATTGTATTATCGTGTTAATAACTCTCGTCCTTTAACCATCTGTTTGACAAATTCATCTGATTTTAGCGCTTCCACAACATTTACCGCCTCTTTCTGCTCATTTGAAGTCCATGGCTTTGGCGTTGTATTAAATCCCCACGAGATTCCTGGTATTTGTCGACTAATTCCCGCAACAACATCCTCTCCAACACCAGATTTCAAAAGTATTGTCGATGTACTTGAATTACAATTCCCATTCGTTTTCCCTACCGCAGTAATACAATAATCAATTTGTGGATTATTCCCAAAAGAGTTGGCCACCTCTATCACCTTTTCATCAAATTCATTTTGAGTCATTCCATCTGGGACTGGAACTTCTATTTTCACCTTCAAGTGCTCTTTATCTATTCCAGATATTATATTTTTATCTTGAGTATATTTCATTAATTTTAATTCTCCATTATCTGATGGTCCGTAAGCAAAATATCCTCGCAATGTTCCATCAGCATTTGTCACAGCTATAAATGTATGGGTCGCCATGTTTAATATTGAATAACTACTAGGCAAATTAGTCGCATACAAAATTGTTTTACATCCCGTTGGATCGATATTGACTAATGGATTCCCGGCGCAATATAGATATGACGATAGTGGATAGTATTTCTCACTGAAAGGGTCCGGACTGCGGAAGCGGCCGGTGGCGGGATCATAGGGTCGGGCTTCGAAATCATAGAGGTCGAGGCCGGAAACGCGGTCTAACTCTTTGCCGCCAAACAGCCACCGCTGCTTATCGGGCAAGTAACTCGACCCCATCGGCGGCAATGCGGTCGAGATTGGGGGTGTATATATTACGCGAATCATAGGCGCTCATCATCTGCGCTGTGTGGTCATCGGTCATTATATACATGATATTGGGACGTCGGGGTTGCTCCTCAGCAACATCGTTAGCCGATAGAGTCAAGGGGATTGACAAAATCGACAATGCAGTTCCCGGCAATAACGAAATTTTATTCATAACATATTATTTTTCAACTGTGAATATAACCAACTGCGAATGTAACCAAAATCATCGACACCTCAATAACTGTGAACAACTTTTCACTTTTAGAGCAACTTTCCCAATCCGAGATTGTTTAGAAATATGATCCCCGGATAATCCGGCGAAACACCATTTTATTAACACTTATTTTTTTACACACAGCTATGAACACAGCACCACTACAAGGAATCAAAGTCATTGATTTCACCGCAGTTCAGTCGGGGCCTTCATGCACTCAAATGCTCGCATGGCTCGGAGCCGAAGTCATTAAAATCGAACGTCCTGGAACCGGAGATGCCACCCGCAATGAGCTTCAATTCCTACCCGACCAGCCAAGCTACTATTTTCTACAGCTCAATTCGGGGAAAAAGTCTATAACCCTCAATGCCGCCACAGCCGACGGAAAGGAGATTCTGACTCGACTAATCAAAGAGGCCGACATCTTTGTTGAAAACCTACACCCCGGTGCTATGGACAAATTAGGGTTCAGTTGGGAAGAGGTCCACAAAATCAATCCGCGATGCATCTATGGCACAATCAAGGGATTTCCGCTATCTTCAAAATACAAAAATCTAAAAGCCTATGAACCTGTGGCACAAGCCACAGCCGGCGCTGCTTCAACCACAGGCTGGTGGAGCGGAGAGCAGAATGTGCCCACTCAGAGCGGCGCGGCACTCGGCGATTCCAATACCGGAATGCACTTATTGATAGGACTGCTTGCCGCACTCATGCAGCGAGAAAAAACCGGCGAAGGCTCCTATGTCTATCAGTCAATGCACAATGCTTGCTTGAATTTATGTCGCATCAAGACTCGCGACCAACTGACGCTTGACCGCATTGGCTATCTAACTCAATTTCCTCAATACCCCGACGAAAAATTTGCCGACTTTGTTCCCCGTTCCGGCAATCAAGAGGGCTCAGGCGTTTTAGGCTGGACATTCAAGTGCAGAAATTGGGCAACAGACCCCAACGACTATGTGTATATCATCCTGCAACGTGACAGCAAAAGCTTTGCAAAAGCATGCAATGTTTTCGGATTTCAAGATTGGCTCGACAATCCGGATTTCAACACCGCCGATGCCCGCGACCGTCATAAGCAGGAGATTTGCCGGCGCATTGAACAGTGGACCATCACAAGGGATAAGCATGAGGTTACTGCCGAGCTTTCAGCTGCCGACATCCCTGTGGGCCCGATATTATCAACTAAAGAAATCTTGAACGATGAGAGCCTTTATGATGGCAACACACTGGTGAGAATAGACCAAGGTGGCGAAATCGGGGAATTTGTAACCGTTGGTTGCCCATTCACCATTTCAAACTATCAGCCGGCCTACACTCCTTGTCCCACTCTCGGCGAAGACACCCACCAAGTGCTCACATCGCTGGGCTACACAGCCGAAGAGATTGCCACCTTTGCCAATAATGGCACCACATCACCAATTGAAAAATAACCACCCCTCCTTTACCTACTATGACACAAATAGATAATTCAGCCACACCCCCCATGCCCGACAAAATGACCGGGATGTATATTCTTGCCGAATCACTTCGCAGGCTTGGGATTACCGACGTGTATGGCCTTGTTGGAATTCCTATTACAGAAGTGGCCTTTGCCATGCAGAAAATAGGGATGAATTATTATGGATTTCGGTTTGAACAGCAAGCAGGCATGGCTGCTGCCACTCACGGATTCCTCACTAACACCCCCGGCATATTGTTGACGGTTTCTTCGCTCGGATTCCTCAACGGATTGACCGCAACAGCCAATGCCACCGTCAATTGCTATCCAATGATTCAGATTTCAGGAGCCACAGACCCGGCCATGGTTGACATGGATTTAGGGACCTATGAGCAACTTGACCAGCTTAATGCCGCTCGCCCATATGTCAAAGCCGCCTTCCGATGCCATTCGGCAAAGGATATCCCGGCCGCAATTGCCCGCGCCTATCGCGCGGCTGTCAGTGGTCGACCGGGGGGAGTGTACATAGACATGGCGACTCCGGCCCTTGGGGAAATCTTGGAGCGCAGCGATGTTGAGAAGTTGTTCTTTACTCCGATTGACCCCCATTCGGCTGTTGCACCCAACCGCGATTCGATTACACGAGCTGCCGAACTCATAGCTAAAGCGAAAAGGCCGGCTATTTTGATTGGGAAAGGGGCTTCACAAGCCCGAGCCGAAGAACTTATAGGCCAACTTTCCAGCACCTACCAGCTCCCCTACTTGGCCATGTCAATGGCTAAAGGAACACTCCCCGACAATGGCGATTTGAGCGCACTATCATGCCGTTCAACGATTCTGTCACAATCCGATGTGGTGATCGTTGTTGGTGCGCGAATCAATTGGATGCTCTCATTTGGCAAAGGGAATTGGAATCCGGATGTGAAGATAGTGCAAATTGACATTGAGCCGCAAGAGATTGACCGCAACACGCCTATTGCAGCACCGATTGTGGGTGATTTGAAACTCTCGCTCCAATCCCTGCTTGAAGAGATGGCACACCACACCATGGGAACCTCCCCCGACTGGATTGCATCACTTCAAGCCGAGGCCACCATGAAAAAATCAAAACTTGCCGACCGACTGAATGCAGCCGCCAAGATCACACCGATGACACACTGGAGCGCCTTGTCGGCAATAAAACCGATTCTTGAGGCCAACCCTGATGTGATTTTAATCAACGAGGGAGCCAATACACTCGACGACACCCGCATGGCTATTGACATGTCGCTTCCACGCCACCGCATTGACTGCGCCTCCTGGGCTGTCATGGGGATGGGAATGGGCTCGGCTATTGGAGCTGCAGTTGCAACAGGAAAGAGCGTTGTGGCTATCGAAGGGGACTCTGCATTCGGTTTTTCGGGGATGGACTTCTCTACAATTTGTCGCTATAAACTCCCTTGCACAGTGGTTATTTTCAACAATGGCGGAATCTACAACGGCATCGGAGAGAATCCCGGCGGAGGTGAAGCCCCGGCTCCAAACACCCTCAACATCAATGATCGCTACGACAAGCTTGGCGAAGCATTTGGCGCTGTTGCCTATCATGTCACCACGCCGGCAGAGCTAACCGAAGCCCTCACAGAGTCTATCGCTTCAAAACAGCCTCGCCTAATCAATGTTCAATTGGCAGCCGACTCCGGGAAAGAGAGCGGACACATAGGTTATCTCAATCCCACACCATTAATTAACTACACTGTTTAAACTTTCTTTGTCATGACACACATAATTCTTTATGCCATAGTCCCAATCGTAGTGATCATGCTACTTGGATTCTTCTCAGGCAAAAGAGGGGCATTTAATGGAGACGACGCTAAGAAATTCAATAAAGTGGTCCTTGACTACGCTTTGCCGGCGGCACTGTTTGTTTCAATCGCGCAATCAAACCGTTCGATGCTCGCAGCCGACTTGAAGTTGGCTATAGTTTCAACCGTAGTTATCATGTCGTGTTTCATGCTGACCTACTTTATTTTTGCGAAATGCTTCAAAGGGAACACCGGCGCCGACGGAGCTGTTGCAGCTCTCATAAATGGCTCTCCCACTATCGGCTTCTTGGGGTTTGCGGTTTTGGAACCGATATTTGGCACAAACCCATCTGTGGCCCTGGTTGTAGCGATAGTGGGTATCGTGGTCAATGCGATTGGCATCCCGGTGGGGCTATCGCTCCTCAACTCATCGCTCGAGAAAAGCTCTGCCTCAACAGGGTTGAAAAAAGTGAGCCCATGGACACCGGTGATTAATGCATTGAAGCAACCGGTTGCTTGGGCACCGATTCTGGCAGTGGCGTGGGTTCTTGCCGGCGTCCCATGGCCAAAGGTTCTTAGTCCATCATTCGACCTTATAGCCAAAGCCAATGCATCTCTTGCCGTGTTTTCCGCCGGAATCACACTTTCAGCAATCAAGGTAACCATCAATTGGCAAGCCATACTCGGCTCCATTCTGAAGCTCATCCTAATGCCGGCAGCAGCCTTGTGTGTCGGGATTCTATGCGGAATGAGCTTGCCCAATCTCTATATGCTCGTAGTGGCTTGCACCCTTCCCCCGGCCTTTTCCGGGATTATCATTGCCGACGAATATGATGTTTATGTGGCCACCGGCACATCTTCATTGACTCTGAGTGTCATCTTATTCATTGCCATGTGTCCAATCTGGCTCTACATCACTCAACTTATTGCCGGGCCATATCCTGGAATCACAATTTAAAAGCAATTACACGAACATTGCTCGGTGAATATTTGCATTCACCGAGCAATGCTTTTAAGGCACTAATCAATGGTATAATCTCTTGCAAGTTTTTAACACCATTTATCATTTGCATTTTCAACGATTTTATTACCTTTGCCGTCGAACTCGAATGGTGGTGCCCGATTTTACCGTGGCTGAGATTATACACATTGCACCAGTACAGATAATGCTGACGCTGGAAGTTTGGAGTCTTCACTTTTAGGTACATTCTTGTGCGTACCACTATTTGGGATAATTTGTAACCAATAGTGGAATGATACCTAAAAATTACAATCTCCAATTTATTACGCACTTCAATGACAGATATTCTTACGTTGATTCTGCCCGCTTAGCTCTTGAGGGTGGATGCAAATGGATTCAGCTTCGCATGAAAGATGCTGATGAATCCACAATGGAGACAACTGCTCTGCAGATTCAGCAAATGTGCCGTAACTATGGCGCTACATTTATCATCGACGACAACGTCTGGCTTACCAAGAAGGTTAAAGCAGACGGGGTACATCTTGGCAAGAACGACATGCCTATATCCGAGGCCAAAAAGATTCTTGGTGAGGAATATATCATTGGTTGTACAGTAAATCAATTCGCCGACATTTTATTCAATCTACAACATGCCACCCCCGACTATTTTGGGTGTGGACCATTTCGCTATACCTCAACCAAAAAGAACCTTGCACCAATTCTTGGTTTAGATGGTTATGAGCAAATTACACAACTCATGCACAACCACAATATCACAATTCCACTCATAGCCATCGGAGGAATCTGCAGAGAGGATATCCCACAATTATTAAACTGCGGAATTGATGGCATAGCCCTGAGTGGCAGCATTATCAATGCTATCAATCCCACAAAAGAGATACAACAGATAATCGAAATAATCAATCATAACACACAAACCAATAACACATCCAACAGATGAAAACTGATTTAAAAATCACCTATCCCAATTCCGAAAAGGTGTATCTAACAGGAGAAATACACCCCAGCGTAAAAGTGGGTATGCGCATGGTTTCTCAAATGCCTACCGTGACAGTTAAAGATGGCAAAAGGATTGAAACGCCAAATCCTCAGATTTACATCTACGACACTTCGGGGCCATACGGAGATAGTGCCATCGACATCGATTTAAATAAAGGATTGCCTCACCTTCGAAAAGCATGGATTGAAGCTAGAGCGAATAAAGATCCACACAATGTGTGTCAAATGTACTATGCTAAAAAAGGGATTGTTACACCCGAAATGGAGTATGTGGCTATTCGTGAAAACATGAACTGTCGACAGCTTGGCATAGAATCTCATATCACACCAGAATTTGTGTGTTCCGAAGTGGCTGCAGGCAGAGCTGTGATACCTGCAAATATCAATCACCCAGAATCCGAACCGATGATTATAGGCCGCAACTTCCTAACCAAAATTAATGCCAACATTGGAAATTCGGCTACTACATCAAGTATCGATGAGGAAGTGGAAAAAGCTATTTGGAGTTGCAAATGGGGTGCTGACACTATTATGGACTTGTCAACAGGTCCAAACATACACGAAACCAGGGAGTGGATATTGCGTAATAGTCCTGTACCTATCGGTACAGTACCAATTTATCAAGCTTTTGAAAAGGTCAATGGCAAAGCCGAAGAATTGACATGGGACATCTTTAAAGAGACCCTCATTGAACAATGTCAACAGGGAGTGGACTACTTTACGATTCATTGCGGGATACGCTTGAAAAATGTCATTCTGGCAGCAGATCGTCTCACAGGCATTGTCAGCCGAGGTGGAAGCATCATTTCCAAATGGTGTCAAACACATCAAAAAGAGAGTTTTCTATATGAGCACTTCGACGATATTTGTGACATTGTAGCCCAATATGATGTAGCACTTTCACTTGGCGACGGTTTACGACCCGGCAGTATATACGATGCAAATGACAAAGCACAGTTTGCCGAACTTGACACGATGGGAGAACTTGTGGAAAGAGCTTGGGCTAAAAATGTACAAGTATTCATTGAGGGACCCGGTCATGTGCCGATGCATAAAATTAAAGAGAATATGGAGCGACAGATTGAAAAATGCCACAATGCTCCATTCTATACCCTCGGGCCATTAGTCACCGATATAGCTCCCGGCTATGACCACATTACTTCGGCGATTGGCGCTGCTCAAATAGGATGGTATGGCACTGCAATGCTATGTTATGTTACTCCAAAGGAACATCTTGCTTTGCCAAACAAAGAGGATGTCAGAGAGGGTGTGGTGGCATTCAAACTTGCCGCTCATGCAGCCGACTTGGCGAAGCAGCATCCCGGCGCAATGGTTCGCGATAATGCACTTAGCAAAGCTCGTTACGAATTTCGCTGGAAGGACCAATTTAATCTCAGTTTAGATCCAGAAAAAGCATTGGAATATTACAAATCTTCAAACAATGTTGGAGGCAAATACTGCACCATGTGTGGCCCAAATTTTTGCGCCATGAAAATCAGCCACACAGTTTGCGATGAATAAATAATTACAAACCAATTTAATACCGATAAATTATGATTGAAAGAAATGTTTCTCAAGGAATTATTAGCACTTATTTCAATAAATTAGAGCGTAATCTGGAACTGGATGTAGCCATAGTTGGCGGAGGTCCTTCAGGAATTGTTGCAGCCTATTATCTTGCAAAAGCCGGACTGAAAGTTGCACAATTTGACCGAAAATTATCACCCGGTGGTGGTATGTGGGGCGGTGCCATGATGTTTAATCAGATTGTGGTTCAACAGGAAGCGCTACACATAGTCAAAGAGTTTGATATCAACTATGAGCAGTTCAACGACAATCTTTATGTGATGGATTCCGTAGAGAGCACCTCAGCCCTGCTATATAAAGCCGTTCATGCCGGAGCCACAATTTTCAACTGTTACTCTGTAGAAGATGTGATTTTCAAGAACAATGCCGTTAGTGGCGTTGTAGTCAATTGGACTCCTGTATTAAGAGAGGGAATGCATGTGGATCCGCTCAATATTTTGGCAAAATGTGTTATCGATGGCACAGGTCACGACAGCGAAATGTGTCAAACCGTGGCTCGAAAAAATGGAATAAAATTAGCCACTGAAACCGGAGGTGTGATTGGCGAACGCTCATTGGATGTTATTGCCGGAGAAGAAGAGGTGGTCAATGGGACAAAGGAAATCTATCCCGGACTTTATGTTTGCGGTATGGCAGCTTCAGCTGTAAGTGGCACACCACGAATGGGCCCGATCTTTGGTGGAATGCTCCTATCAGGCGAAAAAGTAGCCAACTTGATTATTGCAGCTCTTAAAAAATGAAAATCATAGCCATAACATCGCCCAAGATAATTGCAGAAGATGCATATCTGATTAAACGCCTTATTGAACTGGGAGTTTACAGCATACATCTTCGTAAGCCAGAGGCTGATATAAACGAATGCCGAGAACTTCTCAACCGGCTAAATGCTGAAGAAAGAGGAAAGATCGTCATTCACAACTTCCCCGAGCTGTGCACTGAATACTCATTGAAGGGAATCCATATAAACAAACACGTCTTAAACCCGCCGAAAAATTACAGCGGGTTTAAGACTCGCTCTTGCCACTCACTTGAAGAGATAGCTCAGAATAAAGATGAGTATGATTACCTGTTTTTGAGTCGTATTTTTGATAGCATATACATACCAGGGCTTAAATCACAATTCTCCCACGAAGAATTACTAAAAGCATCAACCAATGGGATTATAGATGAGAAAGTCGTAGCATTAGGTGGTGTTACCCTTGACAAACTCCCATATCTTAAAGAGCTGAATTTTGGCGGAGCAGCCATGATAGAGGGCATTTACAACCTAAAAGCCTTGGAGAAGATAGATTTTATTGATTTAACTTAATTTTAACGGCACAAAAACAATAGATGAACATATAAATATAGTAAATTTGCAGTTTGGAAAACAAACGCTTAAACATAATGGATAAACTAACCCATGGTCTGACCTCGACACAGGTAGCTGAAAGCAGAGAAAAATATGGTGAAAATGTTCTGACACCACCAGCAAAAGAATCAATCTGGAAACTTTTCTTGGAAAAATTCCGCGATCCAATGATTATGATTCTATTGGTTGCAGGTATTGTATCAATTGGCATCTCACTCTACGAATACTACATGATGGGCTCACCAGCTGATGTATTCATTGAGCCTGTAGGCATCTTTATTGCTGTATTACTTGCTACAGGATTAGCATTTTACTTTGAACATGCCGCCGAAAAGGAATTCGAGATTCTGAATAAGATGACTGATGACCAGCTTGTGAAGGTGATACGCGAAGGCAACACCACAGAAATCACCCGCAAGGATGTTGTGGTAGGCGACATCGTGGTTATCAACACCGGCGACGAAGTTCCAGCTGATGGCAACCTTCTAAAATCTACAAGCCTTGGCATCGATGAATCGACACTCACCGGAGAGCCACTCTGCCACAAATCGGAAGACCCCGAGCAGATGGATGAGGAAGCAACATTCCCAACAAATGTGGTTCTTCGCGGCACAAAAGTTGTTGAAGGCCATGGCATTATGGAGGTAACAGCCGTAGGTGATGCTACAGAATGTGGCAAAGTTTTCGTTGCGTCACGCATTGACAATAGTGTCAAGACTCCCCTCAATGAGCAGCTTGACCGCCTTGGCCATTTCATTACAATCATGAGCTATATTATTGGTGGCTTGATTATTGTTGGCCGCTTGACAATGTATCTATCGGCCCACGGAGGCATTGAAGATTGGATGGGATTTGGCTTGTATATGCTCCAGAGCTTGATGCTTGCTGTGGCACTTCTTGTAGTTTCAATCCCCGAAGGCCTTCCGATGGCTGTTACTCTCAGCTTGGCCTACAGCATGCGCCGCATGCTCCGCACATCCAACCTTGTGCGAAAAATGCACGCTTGCGAAACTATGGGTGCAGTAACAGTGATTTGCACTGACAAAACAGGCACCTTGACAGCCAACCAGATGCGAGTTGACTCAATCAATCTTCTCGACTCTACCACACAAGACGAAGCCATGATTGCAATGGCTCTCAACTCTACTGCAGAGCTCGATTTCTCTAATCCCGACAAGACAGCAGCTGTGGGTAATCCTACCGAAGGCGCACTACTTCTTTGGATTCATGCTCATGGTGGCGACTACAAAGCATTGCGTTCAGCATGGACACGCCAAGAAGAACTCCCCTTCACCACTGAGCGCAAATTTATGGCAACAGTAATCAGCGATGGCACAACACGCCGATTAATTGTCAAGGGAGCACCAGAAATTGTTTATGGCATGTGTAGCAACACAAGCATCGAGGCTGAAGAATTCAATGCTCTTGTTCGTGGCTATCAAGCTCGAGCAATGCGCACACTCGGATTTGCATCTTGCACACTAAGCGACGGAGAGAATCCAATTACCGAAACTGGAGTTTCAGCCGATAATTTGACAATGAATTTTGTAGTGGCAATTAGCGACCCTGTTCGTGATGATGTTCCCGATGCTGTTCGTGAATGTCTCAGCGCCGGCGTAAACGTTAAGATTGTAACCGGTGATACTCCTGCTACAGCGCGTGAAATAGCACGTCAAATTGGTCTATGGAAGGATGGCGACGACGAAAAGACAGCTATTACCACCGGCCCCGATGTAGCCGCAATGACCGATGAAGAGATACGCCAGAACGCTCCAGGATGGAAAATCATTGCTCGTGCTCGTCCAATCGACAAAAAACGTTTGGTTGAAGCGCTACAAGCCAATGGCGAAGTAGTGGCAGTAACCGGTGACGGAACAAACGACGCTCCGGCCTTGAAAGCAGCTCATGTGGGCTTGTCAATGGGCGATGGTACCACAGTGGCAAAAGAAGCCAGCGACATCACCATCATGAACAATTCATTCTCAGGAATCGGCAATGCCGTAATGTGGGGCCGTTCATTGTATCGCAATATTCAGCGCTTTATCCTATTCCAATTGACTGTAAACTTTGCAGCATGTATCACAGTTTTGGTCAGCTCATTTTTGGGTACCGAATCGCCATTAACAGTTACCCAGATGCTTTGGGTTAACTTGGCTATGGATACTATTGCAGCAATGGCATTGTCATCACTACCACCATCTCGCTCGGTGATGAAAGAGCGTCCACGAGATCGCAACAGCTTCATCATCAATCCATCTATGCTTCGTTCAATAGCATTGACCGGAGGTATTTTTGGTGTGGTGCTTTTAGGGTCACTTTATCTACTCAAACATGTAGATATGACAAGTGTTTGCGACCTCTGCAATCTTCAGTTCTCAGCCGAATCAGGCACACTTTCTACCTACGAACTCACCATGTTCTTCAACCTATTCGTAATGCTCCATGTATGGAACTTGTTCAATGCCCGAGCATTTGCTTCAGGTGGTTCGGCATTCAACCTCAAAAAGTGTGGTGAATTCTTGATGATATTGCCCGGTATTGTTCTTGGTCAGATATTAATTGTGACCATTGGCGGCAAATTCTTTGGAGTGGAACCAATTGGCTTCAATGATTGGATTTTCATCATCCTCATCACATCGCCCGTATTGCTATTTGGCGAAGTAGGCCGTGCTCTTAAACGCTTTTTCTCAAAAAAAGCATAAGTCACTTTTTACATAAAACATATCTCATAATAAAGCTCTACTAACATTCATCGTTAGTGGAGCTTTATTGACTAATGTTGGTATATTTTCGTAAATTTCTAGGTACATTCTTATTTATTCCACAAAGCACCTATCAAAGTTTACTACTGACAAGGAATTGTAATCAAATAAAATCGCTAATTTTGCATAACAAATTTTCTACTACGTCAAATTGAAACCGAATCAAAGAAAAATAGAGCTATTAGCTCCGGCAAAAAATGCCGATATTGCCATTGAAGCCATTAAGCATGGTGCTGATGCTGTGTATATCGGAGCATCGTCACATGGCGCACGTTCAGCTGCAGGCAATAGTCTTGAAGATATAGCTCAAGTGGTCACCTTTGCCCATCAATACATGGCAAAAGTCTATGTGACCATTAACACCATCATCTATGATTCAGAACTTGAAAAAGTGGAGCAACTGATCCACTCGCTCTATCGCATCGGAGTTGATGCTCTGATTGTGCAGGATATGGCACTGCTACGTATGAATCTCCCTCCAATAGCGCTGCATGCCAGCACTCAATGTGACATTCGCACCCTCGAAAAGGCCGAATTTCTGGAGCGCATAGGGTTCTCACAATTGGTATTGGCTCGCGAACTCTCTCTGGAGGAAACAGCTGCGGTGCATAGCCGTGTAAAAGTGCCCCTTGAAGCATTTGTTCATGGAGCGCTGTGTGTGAGCTATAGCGGTGACTGTCAGGCCGGATATGCCACAATGGGACGAAGTGCCAATCGCGGAGAGTGCCCACAGATATGTCGCCACAAATTTGACTTGATTGACAATGATGGCAATGTGTTGATTGCCGATAAGCATCTTCTTTCATTGCGCGACCTAAATCGCTCCGAATTGCTTGCCGAAATGCTTGGAGCAGGAGTGTCATCATTTAAAATTGAGGGGCGTCTAAAGGACACCGACTACGTGAAAAATGTAGTATCGGCTTATCGCCGTCAACTCGATGCAATCATTGATGCTAATCCCGATAAATATATCCGCTCATCAATAGGATATTCAGATATTACATTCACTCCCGACCTGAATGCCAGCTTTAATCGTGGCTATACAGACTATTTCACCCGCCAGCGCCGGCCAAATGTAAAAATGGCGTCAGTTGACACTCCAAAATGGACAGGAGTTCCAATCGGTAAGGTAATCTCAGTGAATGGCAATCGCATAAAAGCCAAACTATCACAGCAATTAGCCAATGGCGACGGACTTGGATATTTCGATAGTAATCGCAATTTCTTTGGTTTCCGCCTGAACCGCGTTGACGGCAACACGCTGATTGCCGCACAACCGGTGAATATACCCGCCGGCACTACTCTATATCGCAATAAAGACCATGCCCGACAGCAAAAACTCGAATCCTCAACAGCGACAAGAGTTATCGACATTGAGATGACTCTAAGCTCCACCCCCTGGGGTATAGCATTGACTGCCTCGACAAAAGGCGGTGCACGAGCGTCGGTTACTTCGGCAGTTGAGCTATCAGAGGCTCGCACACCACAGGAACAGACTCGCCGCGAAGTACTTAGCAAGACAGGAGACTCTATTTTCCGAGTATCAGAGCTAACTGACACAGTAGGCAACTATTTCATCCCAAAGTCCATTCTTGCCGATATTCGTCGCCGCGCAATCGATGCCCTCGAACGCAGTATCCGCGCATCATATCGCTATGACTACCGCCGGCCAGAGCAAACAGATGCACCTCTGCCACAAGGCAAGTCGCTGACATATCACGACAATGTGGCCAACAAGATTGCCTCCGAATTTTATCGCCAACATGGAGCCACAGAGATTGCCCCCGCACTGGAAACCACTGCAGGAATTGGCAATAGAATCCGAGTGATGACCACTCGCTACTGCCTGCGCCGCGAATTCGGGTGCTGCCTGCGCACTCACAATAGAGATAAATGGCCCCGAGAAGTGCATTTGCAATCCGGGCCCATGCGCTTCGACATAGAATTTGACTGTAACAACTGCCAAATGCACATAATGTACCGGAAATGATTCCGTTAAAACAATATTTTTTTGTACATTTGCGAAATAATAAAAACTAATGCCATATAAAGAGATGAAAAAAGACAGAATCCTCGTAACAGGCGGAACCGGCTACATCGGCTCACACACTGTAGTAGAACTTCAAAACTCAGGCTACCCTGTGGTTATTATTGACAATCTTTCAAACTCAAACCGCGATGTTCTTGATGGTATTGAACGCATCACCGGACAGCGTCCCGACTTTGTAGAAGCCGACTGCACCAACAAGGAGGCACTCAAGAAATTGTTTGCCGACTATCCCGACATCCGCGGCATCATCAATTTTGCAGCAAGCAAAGCTGTTGGAGAATCTGTACAGAAACCCATCCTCTATTATCATAACAACCTCAACACCCTGACCAATCTTTTGGAACTCATGGGTCCCAATGGCGTTAAGGGCATTGTGTTCTCATCATCTTGCACCGTTTACGGCGAACCTGATGAAAACCCCGTAACTGAAAAATCACCCATTAAGAAAGCAACATCGCCCTACGGCAACACCAAGCAGATTTGCGAAGAAATCATCACCGACGTTATCAACTCAGGCGTTGACTTCAAGAGTGTTATCTTGCGCTACTTCAATCCCGTAGGCGCTCACCCATCAGCAGAGATCGGCGAGCTCCCCAATGGAGTTCCTCAAAACCTCGTTCCATTCCTCACACAAGCAGCTATGGGCATCCGCGCAGAGCTTAGCGTGTTTGGCAACGACTATGACACCCCCGACGGCTCTTGTATCCGCGACTACATCAACGTTGTTGACTTGGCAAAAGCCCATGTATTGGCTGTTGAACGCATGCTCAACGATGTTTCAGAAGATAAGATTGAGATTTTCAACCTCGGAACCGGCCGTGGCACATCCGTGCTTGAACTGATTAACACCTTTGAAGCAGCCACCGGTGTGAAAGTGCCCCATAAGATTGTTGGTCGTCGTGAAGGTGACATTGAAAAAGTATGGGCCGACCCGGCACACGCAAACAATGTTCTCGGGTGGGTTGCAGGCTCTACCCTTGAAGAGACTATGCGTTCGGCTTGGGCTTGGCAGTGCAAGTTGCGCGAACGCAACATAATGTAACCCCCACATACTCCCTCGCCCAATTGATGAGATTAGTTCGAATCATGATATTGTTGTGCGCTCTGATTGTGTCTACACACATCGGAGCGCAACAACGCTTTTTACCCACAGTTGAACCGACAGACTCTACAGCAACCGCCAGCCTTCTGACATGTGCACCCGGAGAGGATGTTTACACCCTTGAAGGACACACCGGCTTGCGCCTTCGCTATGGCTCGATTGATGTAGTGGCCAATTGGGGTGTATTTGACTTCAATTCGCCCAATTTCATCTATCGCTTTGTCAAAGGGGAAACTGACTATCGCATAGGAATTTCTCCAACAATCTATTTTTTGATGGCCTATGAGCAGGAGCAGCGCGGCATAACCGAGCAAACTCTCAATCTGACTCATGAACAGTTTTGCAGCTTGGTGGAAGCCGTCAATCTGAACTGCCAGCCGGAAAATCGCGTGTATCGCTACAACTACGCCCGCGACAACTGTGCAACCCGCCCCTTGCAATTGATAGAGCAGGTTATCGGAGGGGAGATTGCCCTCCCAGTAGCTCCCGACAATGCCGACCGGATGAACACTTTCCGAAACGAAATGGAATATTTCCATAGGAATTACCCGTGGTATCAATTTGGCATAGACCTTTGTCTTGGAAGCGGTGTTGATTACGAAATCACCCCTCGCGAAATGATGTTTGCCCCGGTGGTTCTTGAAGAATTAGCCTCATCAGCAATAATCAACACCGGTCCGCTAAAAGGTGAACCTCTTGTTAAACAGACCACAATGCTTGTAAACTGCAATCCTAACGGCTCCACTCTTGCACCAACACCGTGGTATCTCACCCCAATCACAGCAATGGCCATCTTGCTGGCAATCACCATTCTGCTCACCGCAATAGAGCGAAAAAGAGGGAAAACAAACAGCTGGTTTGATGCTCTGCTATTCACAGCATTCGGCATTGAAAGTTGCGTGGTCACATTCCTTGTTTTCTTCTCCGTGCATGAAGCCACATCACCCAACTGGCTGCTGCTATGGCTCAACCCGCTATGCTTCATTGTGCCGATAGCTACACTGATAAAACGCGCCCGCAAGCTTGCCGGGTGGTATCACTTCTACAATATCACTGCCACGACACTACTATTGGTTATCGCAGCAATAGGCATGCAATCAATCAACACTGCTTTGATAATACTCGCCACTTGCGGCTTAATTCGCTCAATAAATTTCACACTGAATGTTCCAGGAAAAGATAAATAAGCCCAACTGCACCACTATATGCGCACTGATGGCTCTGCTCGCTTCAATCGGGCTTAATGCCCAAACTATGCAACGATCGCCATTAGTGCTCGGCATCATTGTGGAAGGACTTCAAGATGACTATCTCACCCTTCTGGAATCACAATTCACCGAGGGGGGATTTAAAAAGCTGATGAATGAAGGGCTGTCGATGACCGATATTGATTTCGGTCCCGGCATAGATCCCACAGCCGCAACAGCCATCATCCACACCGGAGCATCGCCAATAGCCAACGGAATCCCTGCAGAATCAATCTTCTCTCCGGTCACAAACCAATCAACCAAAGTGTTGGTTGACACAAAACACATTGGCAACTTCACCGATGAAACATTTTCGGCAAAAGCCTTAAGAGTGTCAACCCTATCCGACGAATTTCGCATTGACACCGAAGGGCTTGGCATGGTCTATGCTTTAGCCGCCGACCCCCAAATGTCAATAATCTCAGCCGGCCACGCGGCCAATGGCGCCTATTGGATTTATGACCACACAGGCAATTGGGCATCAACAACCTACTACAAAGAGATGCCCCAGTGTGTCAGTAACCGCAACTATCACACCCCGCTACACTCTCGCCTCGACACCATGAAGTGGGTCCCCTCACACCACCTCAGCCACTACCCCCTACTAACCGAAGATGAACGCCTGCGAGCATTCTATCGCAATTTCCCGGAAAAAGAATTCAATAGAGTCAATCTATTCAAAGCATCGCCAATCTGCAACACTGAAATCACAGATGTGGCACTCGAACTGATGTCGGCATCAAAAATAGGACGCGACGCCAATCCTGACTTGCTCAACATTGTTTACACCCTGAGCTACCCCGGAGCATCACGACTCGAAACCATGGATGCCTATCTGCGATTAGACAAAGATTTAGAACGCTTGTTCAGCGCCGCAAATCGAATGTCAAGTGGCAGCACCACAATATTCCTCTCCGGTATCCCCACTAATCAAGGCTCAGCACCCGACGAAAAAAGATGGCAAGTTCCAACCGGAGAATACTCCATCAAAAAAGCTATGTCGCTATTGGAAATGTATCTGATGGCAACGCATGGCAATGGCGACTGGGTGACAAGCTACAATAATCGCCAATTTTATCTCAACCGAAAATACATCACTGACAAAGGCTTTGACCTGGCAGCATTTCGCACTGAAGTGGCTGTGTTCTTAGCCCGCATGGCCGGAGTCAGCAATGTTTACACCATTGACGACATCATAGCAGCACGCGTAGGCGATAATCCCCAGGCCCTCAAACGCAACACCCTGATTGAACATTGCGGCGATGTGTTTGTTGAAGTGAATCCGGGGTGGGTTATAGTTGATGATTACAATCTCGGAGCAAAACAAAAACCACGCACAGCCGAACGAACTAATGCTGTGCGCATTCCGGCATTCATTTTAGCCCCCGAAGTCAAAGCAACAAAAATAGACTCTCCGGTCGATGCCAGAGCAATAGCGCCGACAGTGGCCCGCGTGATTCGAATCCGTGCGCCTAATGCCGCACCAATGAAGCCTGTCAGGGCCAACTAAACACACTCTCCAGCATCCTAATAAATATCCACTTATAGCATTACAATAATGACTCCTAAGAATTTATTTATGCTTTTAGGCGGCATGTCGGCAACAATGAGCTGCGTTGCAACAACCACGCCCACACCCGACAACACCGAAAATAAAACTCGTCCAAACATACTTTTTATTCTCTGCGACGACATGGGCTACGGCGACCTCGGTTGCTACGGCCAACGATATATCTCAACACCTCGCATCGACTCTATGGCACGCCAGGGGATGCGCTTCACCCAAGCCTACGCCGGCTCTCCGGTTAGCGCACCTTCACGCTCATCTCTCATGACCGGGCAACACACCGGCCACAGCGAAGTCAGAGGCAACAAAGAATATTGGCGCAATGTGCCTATGGTGCGCTATGGCGTCAACGAAGATTTCTCCCTTGCCGGACAACACCCTTATGACACCGCTCATGTGGTGCTTCCCGAAATATTCAAAGATTTGGGCTACACCACAGGGATGTTTGGTAAATGGGCTGCCGGATATGAAGGCTCGCCCTCTGTGCCCGAAACTCGCGGCATCGACGAATATTATGGCTATATCTGCCAGTATCAGGCCCATTTATACTACCCCAACTTTCTAAATCGCTACAGCAAATCGAAAGGGGACACTGCCACTATTCGAGTGATCCTTGAAGAAAACATCAAATATCCTTCTCACGGCCCCGACTATCGGAAACGCCCGCAGTATGCTGCCGACATGATTCACCGCGAAGCCATGAACTGGATTGATTCTCAAAATGAATCGCAGCCATTCTTCGGGATTTTGACCTATACTCTCCCCCACGCTGAACTCGTACAGCCCAATGACTCTATTCTCAGCAAATATATCAACCAATTCCCTGAAGATAAAGATTGGGATGGCGGACCTTGGTCACGCTATAATGCCACAACTCACACCCACGCCCAATTTGCGGCTATGGTTACCCGACTCGACACCTATGTCGGTGAGATTCTTGATTTGCTGAAAGCTAAAGGCCTCGACCAAAACACCATAGTGTTCTTCAGCAGTGACAACGGTCCTCACCAAGAGGGTGGTGCCGACCCGGCATTCTTTGGCCGCGATTGCAAATTGCGCGGAATAAAACGTGAACTCCATGAAGGTGGTATCAGAGTGCCTTTCATAGTCCGTTGGCCGGGAAAGGTTGCAGCTGGATTAGAGCCGGAATTGCCGGTGACATTCTACGATGTTATGCCTACTCTCGCCGAGCTTGCCGGAGTGGAAAATGTGGCTGAAAGATATGGCAATCCACGCGTTGACTACGATTATTTCGATGGCATCTCCTTTGCCCCTACCCTACTTGGAAAACCCCAAGAAAAAACCCACGATTTTCTCTATTGGGAATTTGATGAAACCAACCAAATAGGTGTTCGCAAAGGGGATTGGAAACTGATTGTCAAGAATGGCACTCCGCATCTCTACAATCTTGCCACTGATTTGCATGAGGACAATGATATTGCTGCAAATCACCCGGAGATTGTGTCGGAACTCATTGACATCATCTATCTCCAGCACACTCCAAGCACCCACTTTTTTGTAACACTGCCCGAATACAAATAAACGGCCCAATCGCAAGAAGCTTATATAGCGCCCTTGCCCAGATATTTGAGGCGAACCTCCAATATACTTGCACTCGCTGTAAAATATATTCAAGCAAGCTTGATATATTTCGCTCGTTTATTCGTATATTTGCAATTAAATTGCGTGTAGTGTACAGCATTACCCACAAATAGTCTATTAACGAAATAAAAAAAACAACTAAATACATGTCATTAAATTCATTTCTGACCAAAATATTTGGTAACAAATCACAGCGCGATCTCAAAGAGATTCGCCCGATTGTGAATATAATCCTAAAAAAGCAACAAGAGCTTGAGTCGCTCAGCGCCGACGAACTTCGCGAGAAAATCAATGAAGTGCGCCGCGACATCAAATCTGTCACCAAACCCAATGAAGATCGCATTAAAGAGATTCGTGATGAAGTTGAGAAGCTCGACGTTGACAAGCGCCAACCCCTTTGGGATGAGCTTGACCAATGCGAGAAAAAAATACTCGATGCCATTGAAGATAAGCTGAACGAGCATCTCCCGATTGTGTTTGCAACACTGCGCGAAACCGCAGCCCGTTTTGCAAAATCATCAACAGTGGAAGTAACTGCAACACAGCTTGACCGCGATTTGGCAGCTGCAGGCAAAGACTTTGTGAAAATTGAGGGCGACAAAGCCATCTATTCAAACAGCTGGGTTGCCGGTGGCAATGAGATTATCTGGGATATGATTCACTATGAAGTGCAGCTCATCGGTGGTATTGTTCTTCATCAAGGCAAGATTGCCGAAATGGCAACCGGTGAAGGTAAAACCCTTGTTGCTACGCTTCCGGTGTTCCTCCGCTCCCTTTCGGGCCGCGGCGTTCATGTGGTAACAGTCAATGACTATCTATCAAAACGTGACTCCGAATGGATGGGCCCGCTCTATATGTTCCACGGCTCAACCGTTGACTGTATTGACAAGCACGACCCCAACACCCCGCAGCGTCGAGCAGCCTACAACTGCGATATTACATTCGGCACCAATAATGAATTTGGCTTTGACTACTTGCGCGATAATATGGCAATGTCGCCCGACGATATGGTGCAGCGCAAGCACTACTATGCAATTGTCGATGAGGTTGACTCCGTTCTTATTGACGATGCACGTACACCGCTAATCATTTCAGGACCTGTAGCCAAAGGTGACGACCAAATGTTTGACACATTCAAACACAACGTTGAAAATGTGGTCAACGCGCAGCGCCGCCTTGTTACTCAGATTCTTGCCGAAGCAAAAACAAAATTGGCAAGTGACGACAAAGACATTCAAAAAGAGGGTGCATTGCTCCTTTTCCGCGCCTACAAGGGCTTGCCCAAAAACTCAGCTTTGATTCGCTTCTTGAGCCAAGAAGGTGTTAAGAATGTGCTTCTTCAAACTGAAGCCTACTATCTTCAGGACAATTCACGCGAAATGCCCAAAGCCACTGAGCCTCTCTACTTCGTTATCGATGAAAAGAATCGCAGCGTTGAATTGACCGACAAGGGTATCGATGCCCTTACCGGCAACTCATCCGATCCCAAATTCTTTGTACTCCCCGATATTGCTGCCGAGCTTTCTGAAGCAGAAACCATCCAGGATTTGGCCGAACGCCGCCAGAAGAAGGATGAATTGATGCAAAACTACGCCACTAAAGCCGAACGTGTTCACACTGTTACTCAGCTCCTTAAAGCCTACACTCTTTTTGAAAAAGATGTGGAATATGTGATCGACAACAATAAGATTAAGATTGTTGACGAGCAGACCGGACGTATCATGGAAGGTCGCCGCTACTCCGATGGCTTGCACCAGGCAATCGAAGCAAAAGAGGGTGTAAAGGTAGAGGCTGCTACCCAGACCTTTGCCACAATCACATTGCAGAACTACTTCCGCATGTATCACCGCTTGGCAGGTATGACCGGTACGGCAGAAACCGAAGCAGGCGAATTCTGGGACATCTATAAACTTGACGTTGTAACCATCCCCACCAACCGTCCCATTGCCCGACAAGATATGAGAGACCGCGTTTACAAAACGCGCAAAGAGAAATATAATGCCGTTATCGAAGAGGTTAAATCTCTTGTGGCACAAGGCCGTCCTGTGCTAGTGGGTACAACATCGGTTGAAATCTCCGAGTTGCTTTCACGCATGCTCAAGATGAATAATATCCCCCACAATGTGCTCAATGCCAAGCTTCACCAAAAAGAAGCTGAGATTGTGGCCCTTGCAGGTAAAGCCGGCACAGTGACCATTGCAACCAACATGGCCGGCCGTGGTACAGACATCAAGCTGCCGGCTGAAGTGAAAGAGGCCGGAGGTTTGGCAATCATCGGCACTGAGCGCCATGAATCACGCCGCGTTGACCGTCAGTTGCGTGGTCGTTCAGGGCGTCAGGGCGACCCGGGTTCATCAGTGTTCTATGTTTCATTTGAAGATCCATTGATGCGTCTGTTCATCACTGACCGCGTGGCTCGCATGCTTGACAAATTCGGTCTTGAAGAGGGCGAACGCATTGAATCGGGCATGATTGACAATGCCATTGAAAATGCACAGAAACGAGTTGAAGAAAACAACTTCGGCATTCGTAAACGCTTGCTTGAATATGATGATGTGATGAACAAGCAGCGCACCTACATCTATGCCCGTCGCCACCATGCATTGCTTGGAGAGCGCATCGGAGTTGACATCAACAATATGATTTGGGATGTTATTGAAAACCTCATAAACACTTACGATGCGCCCAGTGACTATGAAGACCTTTCACTCGAAGTGTTTAAGGTTCTTGCCATTGAGCTCCCATTCACCGAAGAGGAGTTCCGCAACCACTCAAAAGAGGCCCTCACCGAGCAGCTTCACTCAGCAGCAATGGAGGCCTTTGCACGCAACAATGCCCGCATTGTAGAAATTGCGGCTCCGGTAATTAAGGATTGGGCCGAAGGACATGGCACTGATGGCAAGATTATGGTGCCAATGACTGATGGCAAGCGAGTGTTCCACCTCCCTATCAATCTCAAAGAAGCCTACGAAAGCGAGTCAAAATCAATCATCAAAGAGTGGGAAAAATCGATTCTCCTTGTTTCGATTGATGAACTTTGGAAAGAACACCTCCGCGAACTCGACCAATTGCGCCAATCAGTTCAGAATGCATCCTACGAACAGAAAGACCCGTTGGTGATCTATAAAGTGGAATCATTCCACCTCTTTGAGCAGATGCTCAATAATCTCAACGTCAAAGTGGCTTCTTCGCTTTTGCGTGGCCACATCTATGTTCCGTCGCAGCTCCCCACCGAACAGATGGGACAGCGTCAGGCACCCGAAGTTCAGCGCGAAATGCCGTCACAATCACAGCCTAAGGTCAACTATCAGACCTCACGCAGCGGATTGCCCGGCGAGGCAGAAACACGCGCAGCCGCATCGGCACGTCAAGGCGAACAGCAGCGCCCGCAACCCATCAAAGCCGGTCCGAAAGTTGGGCGCAATGATCCCTGTCCTTGCGGAAGCGGGAAGAAATTCAAGAATTGCCACGGCCGCAACATGTAATTAACGCTAAACATCTACAACAATGAAGAAGATTGATCTTTTAGAAAACAAGAGAAACCTTTTCATAATCATAGCCGCAGCAGTGGCGCTGATTCTTGTTGGTGTCATTATATTTCTCTCTGTATCTGTTGTAACCCAGAAACAGGAGGCAATCGAGGCCAATAATCTTGCCCAGCAGCTACAGATTGACAATGACAACCTTAGAATGTCGACCGAATTGGCTGAGCTTAATGCACAGTTCCAGCAACACGAAAACGAAGCAATCAAACTTGAAAACGACTCTATTCTTGCAAAATACAATGATGCAAAATCAAGAGTTGAAGAGCTTGTGCGCCAGCTCAATGAGCAGAAAATCAAGGACAAAGCCGAGATGGATAAGCTTCGCAATGAAATCAGCTCTCTCCGCGGCATTTTGCGCCACTACATCTCAATGGTTGATTCATTGAGCCGCGAAAATGCAGCATTGCGCACTGAGAATGCCGAAGTTAGAGGCGAAAACAAGAAATTGTCGTCGAAAGTTGATGAAGTGTCGCGCGAGAACGAGCAACTATCTGAGCGCATGATACTTGCCGAAAAGCTCAATGTGACCGGCGTGACATTGACACCGCTCAACAAAAAGGGTAAGACTGAAAAGAAAGTAACCAAAGCAAAACAGATGATGGTCACTTTCACAATTCCACAGAATAATTCAACCCCCGTGGGCCCGAAAACAATCTATCTGCGATTGACTGGTCCGGAAGGCACATTGCTCGGCAATGGCGGCACATTCAGCTTTGAAGGGCAATCTATTCAGTGTACGGCAAAGAAAACAATAGAATATGCCGGCGAAGAAATTGCCGGAATAACAATCTATTGGGATGTCAATGCGACACTCAACCCGGGAGAATACACAGTTGAACTATTCGCCGATAACTATCGTTTAACCTCACGCAAGTTCACACTTAAAAAATAACAATGACCCAATTGTGGCAAACACTCTATGAATCTGTAAATTCAGTGGAAGTAACGGCTATTTCGTCGATTTATAAACTTCTGCTGAGTTTACTGCTGGGGTGTTGTGTAGGGATGGAGCGCAAGCGCAAAGGGCAGTCGGCCGGCTTGCGCACATTTGCGCTGATTTCGATGGGTGCCACCTTGGCCATGATTCTTTCCATCTATGTACCACAGGAGTATCTTGGATTGAAAAACGGTGATCCCGGACGAATTGCAGCACAGGTAATTACAGGCATCGGCTTCTTGGGTGCCGGAGCAATAATCCAAGGAAAGGGTTCGGTACGCGGATTGACCACTGCTGCAGGCATCTGGATGGTGGCAGCAATCGGTCTTGCAGTAGGTGTGGGCATGTATGTCATAGCTATAATAGCCACAGCTCTTATCATTTTCATCTTACTAATCATAGAGCAGCTTGACCACAAGTTAAAACTCGGAGGCGAAATGCGCATAATCCAGCTACGTATTGGTGAGATAGTCACAGACATAGATGCATATCGCAAATGCTTGGACCGCCATAAAGTACACCTATTGGATGTGTATGTTGGCTACAACTACTCACAACCCCAAACTCAACTAAACCTAGTGACACTCTCACGAGAAACGATTGATTTCATCACCCTCTTTGATGAGCTTCAAAGGCTGAAAGAAACCACCCAAAGCATATCTCTTGCCAATCAAATGGCAAGCTGAAACATACAATCCCCCTTCCACATAACCAAACATGATAACTACCTCTATCTTATTATCCGCAGTAGCGGCCACATCACATATATCAATAGAAAGCCTTATTACAGACTTGGCATTGATACTACTACTTGGCACTGTTACAACGGTGTTTTTCAAATGGATTAAGCAGCCGGTCGTTTTGGGTTACATTGTGGCCGGATTCCTTGCAAGTCCACACTTTGAATATCTACCCTCTATCACAACTGAACAAAACATTGAATTTTGGGCACAGATAGGTATAGTAGTCCTCTTGTTTTCACTAGGATTGGAGTTCAGTTTCAAGAAGCTACTCAATGCCGGCGGTTCGGCCATAGTTACAGCGCTGATTATCGTCATGGGGATGATGATGGCAGGCTTCTGTATTGGCAATCTTCTAGGTTGGACCGACATCAATGCCCTCTTCCTCGGTGGGATGCTGTCAATGTCGTCAACCACAATAATTATCAAGGCGTTTACCGACTTAGGCATTACACATAAGAAATTTGCCAGCCAGGTGTTTGCTGTGCTTATTATTGAGGACTTATTTGCAGTGTTGATGATGGTAATTTTGTCATCTATAGCTATCAATAACAGTGTTCAAGGTAGCGAGCTATTATTGAGCGTCAGCAAGCTGATGTTTTTCCTCATAGTGTGGTTTGCAGTTGGAGTTTATGTATTGCCCAGTGCACTCAATAGAGTACGTCGCTTCCTTAACAGCGAAACACTTCTTGTGGTGTCAATGGGTCTCTGTCTAGGGATGGCAGTATTCTCAGTTTACTGTGGGTTCTCATTGGCTCTTGGAGCGTTCATCATGGGCTCAATCCTAGCCGGGACAAGCTTTGCTGAAAGGATAGAGCATGTCACTATGCCGGTAAAAGACCTATTTGGCTCGGTATTCTTCATTTCTGTGGGCATGATGGTCAATCCATCAATTCTAATAGAATATTCAGGTCCGATATTGATTCTCTCAGCCGTAGTGATTATCGGTATGATAGTTTTTGGTTCTGTGGGTATGCTCATGTCGGGACAAACACTAAAGGTAGCTATTCAGTCGGGCTTTGCACTGACACAGATTGGTGAATTTGCGTTCATCATAGCCACATTAGGCTTGCAATTGAATGTACTTGATCCTACACTCTATCCTATTGTCGTGGCAGTGTCGGTATTGACTACATTTACCACCCCCTATTTTATTCGCATGGCTGAACCTGTGTACAACTTCATAGAGCGTCATCTTCCTGCACGACTGCAATTCCTCATCAATCGCTACACTGAAAGTGCCGGTCACGAAAGTGAAACCACACGTGTGTGGAACGCCGTTATTAAGCGCTATGCATGGCGCATAATGCTCTACGCCGCAGTGTTGATAGCAATTAGCCTGATTTCTCGACACTGGCTATTACCATGGTTATTAACTACATTCCCACATTGGGGCAAATTATTATGCACGCTCATCACCCTATCGGCAATGGCGCCGCTGCTATTAGCTCTGTCATATCCTGCATCAAAGAAAGCCGAACGTGAAATTCTTCGACAAGCAAATGGGCGATTTGAAATGCCTCTGTTTGTAATGGGTGTGTTCCGTCTATTGATGGCTCTTGTCATCATGTGCTACGCTATTGCCGGCATCTACTCTACCGTAATCGGCATGCTTGTGGGTATCGCAGCATTCTTCCTCATTATGGCCATTGCATCAAAGCGCGTTAAGAGACAGATGCGAAAGATAGAAAACAAGTTTATCAACAATCTCAACGAACGAGAGCTACGCCGTTCAGGGCAGAAAAACAATCTCATCAGCAATATCCACACGGCCTACGTAACTGTAGGGTTTGCCAGCCAATTCTTAGGGTTGAAGCTTAGCGAATCGGGCCTACGCAGCAAATATCGAATTAGCGTGGCGGCCATTCAGCGTCACGGAGAAATCATTCCAGTACCAAACGGGAATGAGCGTATCTTCCCGGGCGACACACTGTCAATTATCGGAACAGAAGAGGATATTCAAAGCGTACTGCCACATATTGAGTCTCAGCCAGAAATAGGCTCTCGCCAAGCGATAGATGCCCATGATTTCAAACTGACCTCAATACAGCTCTCAGAGACGTCGCCATTGGTTGGTAAAACAGTGTCAGAATCCAATCTCTCAACTGACTATAGTTCGCTATTGGTCAGTATTGAACGCAATGGCCAGTTCATAACCCCCGACTACTTGACACACTTCCAAGTGGCCGACACTCTTTGGCTTGTGGCACAGCCCAAAATCATTGCCCAACTGCAATAATCCCCTTGCAAAATATCACATCTCGGCCACCACTCTTGCCAGCCACCAAAAAAAAATGCCATCGCCTTGACTGCGATGACATTTTCTATATAAAGCACTTAGTTTCACTTGATTAGTCGCCCATGGTGCGGAGCAATTCATCATTGCTTGAAGTGCGCTCCATGCGGTCTTTAATGAACTCCATGGCCTCGATGCTATTGCGGTCGGAGAGGAATCGACGCAAAATCCACATTCTATTGAGGGTTTCATCGCGCAAAAGAAGGTCGTCGCGACGAGTACTTGAAGCCATGATGTCAACAGCGGGGAATATGCGTTTGTTCGAAAGCTTGCGATCGAGCTGAAGCTCCATGTTGCCTGTACCCTTGAACTCTTCGAAAATCACTTCATCCATCTTAGAGCTTGTTTCGGTCAATGCAGTTGCAATGATTGTGAGCGAACCGCCATTTTCAATGTTGCGGGCGGCACCGAAAAAGCGTTTCGGCTTTTGAAGTGCATTTGCGTCAACACCACCGGAAAGGATCTTGCCCGAAGCGGGAGCACAAGTATTGTAGGCACGAGCCAAACGAGTGATTGAGTCAAGCAAAATCACCACATCATGGCCACATTCCACCAATCGTTTTGCTTTTTCAAGCACAATGCCTGCAATCTTAACATGGCGCTCTGCCGGCTCATCAAATGTTGAAGCAATCACCTCAGCATTCACGCTACGGCTCATATCGGTAACCTCCTCCGGACGTTCATCAATCAAAAGAATCATGATATATGTTTCGGGGTGGTTTTCGGCAATGGCATTTGCTATATCTTTTAATAGGATAGTCTTACCAGTTTTGGGAGGAGCCACAATCAATCCGCGCTGACCTTTGCCAATGGGTGAGAACATATCAACCACGCGAGTTGAGATGTTGGATGAACGCCCACTAGTCAAATCAAATTTTTCATCAGGGAACAAGGGTGTCAAATGTTCAAAGGGCACTCGATCACGGATAAATTCCGGTGTGCGACCATTGACACTGATTATCTTGCTCATCGGGAAATATTTTTCACCCTCTTTGGGAGGACGAATGGCAGCTTCTACAACATCACCCGATTTCAATCCATTTGATTTGATTTGCTGCTGAGTCACATACACATCATCGGGCGACGACAAATAATTGTAATCGCTTGAACGCAAAAATCCATAGCCATCGGGCATCACTTCCAGCACCCCGCTTGCTTGTACAATTCCGTCGAAATTATACTTCGGTTCTTCGGGTTGCTGCTGATTTGCGTTATTATTATTGTTGTTATAATTGTTATTGCGATTCTTCTTATTGTTATTGCGATTTTTGTGCTGTTTATCAAGCTTTTCCTGTTGCCAAGGCTCATTGAGAGTCACGGGAGCATTGGCTGCAGCCGCTGCCGCTTCCTCTTTTTCACGTTGCGAACGCGGCACAAATTTTCTACCCTCAGAGCGGGGGAAGAACGAATTCAAAGAATTGTCTTTACGATGAAAATCACGGTGCTGTTGCTGTTGATTCTCATTGCCATTATTTGCACTTTCAGCATTTGCAGGCTGAGCATCACCCTCGGCCTTGGGCTTTTCAGCTTCTTCAGCCGGAGCTTTCTCTGCCGGCTCGGCTGAAGCCTCTGCCTTATCTTTTGGCTGATTGCCTTGTTTCTTCTCGGCCGGTTCTGCTTGTGCTTGCTGAGCAGCTACATCTTCACCCTCAGTCGCTACAGTTTTTTTCTTTCGTCCGCGGCGAGCTGCCGGTTTCTTCTCCTCGGCTTTCTCCTCGGCCACCGCTACAGTCTCTTTTTGCTCAGCCTCTTTAGCTTCTTGAGCCGCAATTCTTGGCTTTCTTCCTGGCTTTTTAGCTTTTGGGGCAGCAGCTTCGGCCTCTTTATTTTCCAAATTAGAGGTCTCCTCTGCCGGTTTTTCAGCCGATTTCACAGCATTTGCTTTTTCTGCATTTCGCGCTTCATCACCTTCGGCCTTCTCCTTCTTTTGAGCCGGTTTCGAGGCTTTGGGCTTAGCATCCTTAGGCTGACGGCGACGTTTCTCACCGGCACCGGCAGCTGCATCGATCGCCTGCTGATCCAATATCTTATACACAACATCGTCTCTATCGGCAGCGACGTTGATTTTCTTTATACCCATTGATTTTGCAACATCCGCCAATTGTTCATCGGACATCGCACTGAGGTCTGAAATATTGTACATGAATTTAATATATATTCGGGGAAATTTTGAAGGTTATGACCATAACCACATGAATGGCGCATATCAGCGCGCTCTAAACTGATTACAAAGATATGCATTATTCCTCAAAAAAACAACACCCAACCCCACTATATGGTTCATTCAAAGCGTGGCTACAATTATCTCCCCCGATTTTAAGACTTAAAACATCCCACATAACACGCTTTTTTTTTACTATCTTTGCAACTAAGTTCACTGCAATATCTAATCCTTATTCACAAAGCCAGTGCTCCGAATCATGAAAAGCAATCTTTTTAGACTAACAATCTCTTTAATCTTCATTTCGCTTCTGGCCTCTGCATGCAATCCGGCCGAAGACAAGATAGAAACAACACACACTATTGTCACTAACAAAAAGTCGGTAAACCTTTATAGCGACTCTATTGAGGGATCTAACGTTGTTTGCAAGCTTAAGCCCGGTGATCAGGTATTCCATCCCGAAGAACGCGCCAATGGCATGGTTGGTGTGGCTCTCTATGAATTTGGCCCGAGCAAAGGCTACATAAAAGCGGAGAATATTTCATCCGACACCACATTCATAGCACATTCAAGTGTGTTGCGTGATGAGTACGAGCAAGAGATTGTTCCCGATTTAGATGAAAAATTTGATTCCATTTCACAGAGCTATCTTGAATTATTCCCAATCAAAGAGGGCGGTTTCTGGACCTATGCAATCATTCTTGCATTAGGCATTGCTATTCTCTACGGTGTTTCAAACATTGATGTGCCGATTGGAGGACAGCTTTTTGGCATTCTCATCACCGCTCCATTTGCTATTTGGATTGCATTTAACATCCACACTCACGCACTGACACAAGTGGATGGATTCCTATATAGATTAATTATTATCTTGGAATTCCTGGCTCTTGCCATTTTAATGATTACAGCCATAACAGCATCTATCGGCAAACTGATTGGGCATAATTTCACTTTTAAATTCAGCGTTTGGGCAACTATAAGCATGTATCTAATCTATTTGGGAGTGGCCTATATTCATAGCTTGTGTGACTTTTTCTTCAAAGCAGCTCTGTTTGTTTTTGCAATTTTCGGGCTTTACTATTTCATTGACCAAATAAGGCTAATGATACGATATGCCGGCTTCAGCCTTGAAGCAATAGGTCGCCTACTATTGAATTTAACCATTTTCATCCTGTCAATTGCTTTTATTTACTATATTATGATTCCCCTACAATGGGTGTCATCTATTCTTTTCACTCAATTACTTGGAGCTCTGCTGGTTGTTGTTATCCCAATCCTTTTCCTTTGGGGAATTGCATCCAGCCCCAGTGGCGATTACAGAGGGTCGGCGTCATGGCACAGCAATCCGAAAAATGATGGATCTGTATATGAACATCAAATTTCCGGTGGCCTAACAAGGGGAAGTGGCAGTTTCGATTCTAATTGGTACGACAGTGACGGGAATAAATATGAAGAGACATCTCCCGGCAGGTACAAAAAAATTGATTAATGATTATTTTGGAAGCTACTAAAACATGGCTACACTCCGACAAATATTGATTGCAACAACAGCAGCAGTTGCCTCCCTCTCGGCCAATGCATCAGATGTGTTGACCGGGCTGATGGAGCGAATAGATAGTGGGTTATCAAGAAAAATAGAAATCACTATTACAGCCGACACTACCGACTTTTTTGAGCTATCGCAGCAAGGTGACAAACCTTTGATTCGCGCCAATAATCACATTAGCGCCGCAACAGGGCTAAACTGGTATTTGAAATACTACACTGGCAACCATCTGTCGTGGAACTGCATGACAGCAGATTTGCCCGACACACTACCAGCCATAGACTCCCCAGTACGCCACACAACCAATCTCCCTATGCGCTATTATCTTAATTACTGCACCTATTCATATTCTATGGCATTCTGGGATTGGGCACGTTGGGAAAAAGAAATTGACTGGATGGCACTTCACGGAATCAATATGCCCCTCGCCATAAACGGTTCTTCGGCTTTGTGGCGAAATGTGTTGCGTCGATTGGGCTATCCCGAAGAGAAAATATCTCAGTTCATTGCCGGTCCGGGATTTCAAGCATGGTGGCTGATGAACAATCTCGAAGGATGGGGCGGACCTAACCCGGACAGCTACTATCAACGCGATGAAGAATTGCAGCGTAAAATTGTAGCAAGAATGCGTGAATATGGCATGGAGCCTGTGCTACCGGGCTACTCCGGCATGCTCCCCCACGATGCCGACACTCAATTAGGCCTAAACATTGCCGACCCGGGCAAATGGCTCGGCTACACTCGCCCTGCATTCTTGCAGCCCTCCGATTCGGCATTTAACCATATCGCCGACATCTACTACGATGAGTTGACACGCCTTTACGGTTCCACTCGCTACTACAGCATGGACCCATTTCACGAAGGGGGTAATGCCGAGGGAGTGAACCTTGCCGCTTCGGGGCAAACCATCATGGCGGCAATGAAACGCGCCAACCCCGATGCCGTGTGGGTGGTGCAAGGATGGCAAGAGAACCCACGCCGCCAGATGATTGAAGTTCTGAATCCGGGCGATATGCTGGTGCTCGACTTGCAAGCCGAAAATGAACCGATGTGGTGTAGCCGCGGCGACTCTTTTTCCGGACACAATTGGCTCTACTGCATGCTGCTGAATTTTGGTGGCAATGTGGGGCTTCACGGCCGAATGCAAACCATGATTGACGGTTTTGCCGATGCCCGAAACCACTCAAACACACTCTCCGGAGTAGGCCTGACAATGGAAGGGATTGAAAACAATCCGGTGATGTACGAATTGCTTTGCGAACTCCCCTGGCGCGACGAATCGCCCAACTTGAAGCAATGGCTTTCCGACTACACTGCAGCCCGCTACGGAGCCTCAGACGCGCGGATAGAGCAAGCCTGGAATCTTCTTGGCAATTCAATCTACGCCTGCCCTGCCGACAATCATCAGCAAGGCACCACAGAATCGCTTTTCTGCGCTCGCCCGGACAATAATGTGCGCAATGCTTCCACTTGGGCCAATGCAAAGCCCTATTACAACCCTGAGGATGTGTTCAAAGCAGCGCAATTGATGTGTGATGCAGCCGACAAATTTGCCCACAACAGCAATTTTATCTACGATCTTATTGACATAACCCGACAAGCCATTGCCGACAAAGGGCGCATCATGATTTCAAGGCTCGATGCCGCCGCTAAGGCCGGCAACAAGGAGGCCTATGCCGATGCTGCCAATAAGTTCTTGCTGCTGATTGACCTCCAAGACACCCTTTTGGGCACAGTGAAAGATTTTAGGCTCGGACAATGGATTGAATCGGCACGAGCTTGCGGTGACACTCCCGAAGAGAAAGACCGCTGGGAATGGAATGCACGAGTTCAAATAACCACCTGGGGCAATCGCACCGCATCCGATAATGGTGGCCTGCACGACTATGCCCACCGCGAATGGCAAGGCCTGCTAAAAGACTTCTATCGCCCCCGCTGGCAAGCATGGTTCAAAGCCCGATTGGATTCTTGGGAGGAGGATGCTACCCCACAGATAGACTTTTACGCAATGGAAGAACCCTGGACACTCCAACACAACGCCTACTCCCCAACACCCGAAGGCAACCCCATAACCACCGTACGCACAGCCCTTGCCCAATCCCTTGAAATGTAACTATCTCTCCCCGGAGCAGAAAATAGCGAAAGGATGCAAGGTGTGAATCCACACACACTGCATCCTTTCTACTGTAATTTATCTGAAGTGTAAGTTATGGGCTAAAATTCGGCTGCTATTGTAGTTGCAATCGAAGCCATCTCCTCGGCGGGGATTGAGAGTTTATTGCGGAAATTCATATCAGACTCTGCGCGAATAGGCACCAAATGAATGTGGGCATGAGGTACCTCCATGCCAAGCACAGCCTCAGCCACTCTGGCACAAGGGATTGCCGCCTTCAAAGCCTTAGCCACCTTTTTGGCAAAGAGTTCAAGAGCCAAATAATCTTCATCGGCCATATCAAAAAGATAGTCAATCTCCTGCTTGGGGATAACCAATGTGTGGCCCGGAGCCATAGGATTGATATCTAAGAATGCAAGGTGACGCTCATCCTCGGCCACTTTGTAGCAAGGAATCTCACCGGCAACTATTTTGCTGAATATTGAAGCCATGGCAAACAGAAAATTAAATACCGATTTCTACAATTTCAAACTTCATCAAACCGACGGGAACTTTAATTTCCACAGTTTCGCCAAGTTTGTGCCCGAGCAAGCCCTGTGCAATAGGAGTGCTTGACCCGATTTTCTTCTCTTTAAGGTTTGCTTCGCTGTCGGCAACAATGGTGTATTCCATAACCATGCCGTTGGCAACATTTTTGATTTTAACACGGTTGAGAATCTGCACTTCTTCGGTGTTGAGATTGCTCTCGTCGATGATTCGACAAGTAGCAACAAGATCCTTCAACTGAGCAATCTTCAACTCAAGCATTCCTTGAGCTTCCTTTGCTGCATCATATTCTGAATTTTCCGAAAGGTCACCTTTATCGCGAGCTTCAGCAATCGCGCGTGATATTTCGGGGCGTTTAACCGATTCAAGATAGGCTATCTCTTCCATTTTTTTCTTATAGCCCTCTTTTGTCATGTAAGTTATTGGCATAGTTTTCGGATTTTAGTTTTAAGAAAAAATTAAAAAATTTTGGAACCTCTATTCCAAAGGAACGAGACTCCACATAATCAAGAGCCTCCGGGCTCTCTAATTTTCGACTACAAATTTACTACTTTTATTTCAATAAACCAAAGATTATCAGATTTATATTTAACCGATAAGCATCGATGCGCCACCAAAATGCGGCGGTGCACCGACTTCGGTCTATGACCATGTGCGGGCAAGTCCGCCCTCGCCTGTTTCTTTGTAGATCGACGGCAAGTCGTGACCGGTTTGCTTCATCACTTCCACCACTCGGTCAAACGACACTCGGTGAGCACCATCGGTAAATGCCGAATAAAGATTGGCATCCAAGGCACGCGCGGCAGCGTAGGCATTGCGTTCGATACAGGGAATCTGCACCAATCCACACACCGGGTCGCAGGTCATTCCGAGATGGTGTTCAAGCCCCATTTCGGCTGCATATTCTATTTGAGCAGTGCTGCCGCCAAACAATTGATTTGCAGCAGCTGCAGCCATGGCGCAAGCCACCCCCACTTCACCTTGACATCCCACTTCCGCGCCCGATATAGAGGCATTCTGCTTAACCACATTACCAATCAAGCCGGCTGTGGCCAATGCTCTATATATTCGCGCATTTGAGAAATCACGGCTTTTCTGAAGATGATACAACACTGCCGGGAGCACTCCGCATGAGCCACAAGTGGGAGCTGTTACAATTTCGCCTCCCGATGCATTCTCCTCGCTCACAGCAAGCGCATATGCAAATACCAATCCGCGTGACTGCAAGCTGCTTCTATAGCCCGATGCACGCACAAAATATGTGGCAGCTCGGCGTGGCAAACACAGCGGTCCGGGTAGTACACCCTCTGTGTCGAGTCCGCGCTCCACCGCACGTTTCATCACTTCCCAAACTTTTGCCAAATAATCCCATATCTCCGGTCCTTCACACTTTTCGACATATTCCCAGAAAGTGCATCCCGTTTTTTGACACCATTCAAGAATTTCAGTCAATGTGTTCATCTGATACACTTCAGGGGTATCTCCCGATCTGTCACCCTCTTCGGCCAATTGACCGCCACCAATGCTATACACAGTCCATTGGTCAGTCTTCTCACCTTGTGCATTCAAAGCACAAAAGCGCATCCCGTTAGGATGAAAAGGAAGAAACACTTGCGGCTTCCAATCAATCTCCACCGGTGCAATAGGTTGCAGTGTTTCTTCAATGGCAACATCGGTGAAGTGTCCTCGACCTGTACCTGCAAGACTACCATAGAGAGTTACTTTAAACTTTGCAGCATCGGGATTTCGCTTTGCAAATATATCCGCGGCATGGCGAGGGCCCATGGTGTGGCTGCTCGAAGGTCCGGTGCCAATTCGATATAGTTCTCTTATCGACTTCATTTTTCTGATTTATGCTATAAAAAAACTCGCCGGTAGAAAAATCCGCCGGCGAGTGATATATTAGTCTTAGATTTTTGTTCTTAGTCGCGACGGAACACCTTGTAAAGGTTGTTCTGAATCTTTTCGTTACCGAGAAGCAACTGGAAGAAGTTGCCGGGATTGTTTACAATAGCGCCGGCTCCACGAGAAGCATTGAAAGTGTTTGCATCGTTTTTGTAGTCAACCGGACGAACAGGAGCTGTGATTGAATCAACCTGGAACACTACCACGCCATTTTTGCCCTTAACTGGACCAACAACAGCGCCCTGAGGAGTTGTCATAATCTTAGCAAGGAGTTCTGAACCGAAGTTGTCATATTGCATTGCGATGTAAGACACGCCATTTGCAACCTGAGTGTTCATCTCTTTTGCATAGCCTTCAACATCAGATGCTTTGCCCTGATATTGAGCGATGAGAGTTTCAGCTTCCTTAGCATTGCGAGCTTTAGCAGTCAAATCCTCCTTCACGCGGGGATCTTCAATTGTGCGATAGTCAGTGAAGATGTTGTTAACAGCAGCTACAATGTAGGCACCTGTACGCTGATCGCCAAACACGGGAGAAACAGCACCTTTCTCAGCTTCGAGAGCCCAAACAGCTGCTTTGTTTGACACAGGAACAATCTGACGAGTGTTGGGGTCCTGAGCAAAAGGAGCAGTTGCAGAGATGTCATAGTAGCCACAACGATAATTAGCAGTAGCTGCATTTTCGAAGAATTTATCGGCTGTGTTATTTTCAGCGACATATTTTTCGAGTTTAGCACGCAAATCGTCAACTGTAGCGGTAGAGGGTTCGAGAGTGTATGAAACCAAAGCGATGTCAACATTTTCCTGAGGAGCATTGCGCTTAACTACAGTGTAAAGAACGCGGTAGGGAGCATTGCTGAGAGTATCGGCAACGAAGGGCTTGCCAATTTCAGCGTCGATGATAGCTTGACGAGCCGACACGATAGCTGAACCCAATCCGAGATTTGCAATTTCAGGGCTTGAGGGGTTGGTAAGCGAAGTTTTGATATTGTCAAATGCCAAGATTCCCTTTTCCTGGTTTGCGATTTCAGCAGCAGTTTTGCCGGCAGCCACAGCAGCCTTAACAGAGTCAGCGATTGCAGCATCAGCGGTGCTGTAAACCACGAGGTTGATTGTTGCTGTGTCGATTTCTGATGCACGATTGAGAAGTTTAGCAATCTGGAAGTTATAGTTAACACCATCTTCAATGATTGCAGCGCTACCAACTTTTGCAGTGTCGGCGAAATCTTTAAGCTTAGAGTTGCCACCACGTTTCACCTGCTCAGCGATAAATGCTTGAGTCATGGTCATGCGCTGTGACTGGAAGCCTTTTTTACCACGGAGAGCTTCAAGCTCGGGAGTAGAGTTTAGAGCATCGAGAACTTCTTTAACAGAAGCGCGAGCAGCGGCTTCATCGCTCACAGAGGGAACGATAGGCACACTGATGATGCTCACCAAGCGAGATTCTTCTTCGAGTTCGTAATTAGCTTTATCAGCTTCCCAAAGGCTCTGAAGTTCAGCATCTTCAACTGTTACAGCTGCGTCATTGGGATAAACTACGCTTGCATATTTAACCGAAACACCGGTGTTCTGATCTTTAAAGAGCTGCTCTACATCAAGTTTATTAGCCACCATTGTGCCGTCGAGCATACGCAAGAATTTGTTGCTGAGAAGCTGTTCGCTAAGTGCATTTTCATAGTTGATCCACAACTGTTTGTAAGCATTCTTAGCTTCAACATCTGTAATTGACGGATTATTGTTGGTGATTTCGTAGAGTTCAGCGGCAGTCATTCCACCTGACTGGCCCAAATACTGCATTGCGAAATAGCTTGCCAAATAATCGGCCTGAGCTTTGTTCTCACCATTAACTGCATCGTTCAATTCTGCATCAGTCACAGTAAGACCGAGCTTTTCAATCTCGTTATTGCGAAGTTTTTCAAGCAGCATCTGACCGAGTAAATTCTGATCTTGAAATGCACGCTGATCATCAGTTGACGCATTTGCATTCATTGCTGACTGACGATTCTGGAATTCCGCAGCTTCAATTTTTTCATCACCTACAACAGCGACGCTGTTATCGGGGCCAAAGATAGTGCGGCTTGAATTTAGGAAGTCACCGATGATAAAAGCCAAAAGAGCCACACCGATAACGATTAGCAAAAGCACTGATTTGCTTCTGATTTTCTCTAAGGTTGCCATTAGTTTAAATAAATATCTGTTTTTGTTTTTTATTATACTTTGATACTGCCACATTGCCCTGCAGAAACCTCTACACGGCAATATAGCGCACAAAGATAAGATTTTTATTTATGCTATCAAAATTTTTGTTTGATTCAAAGCCTTATTCGAGCCTTATTCAAATGCTGAACGCTGCTTTAAAGGTGTCCACAAGGTCAAGTTTTTCCCATGTAAAGAGTTCCACCT
>JAZSAZ010000004.1:0-45833 GCA_045602165.1 Paramuribaculum sp.
ATTATATTTATTATTGTTATAAAGATTTTATTTATTAATTTATTAATAAATAGATAAAAGATAAATAAATAAACGATAGTTAATGGCTCAATTACTTGAGAGGTCCATATTTTGCCAACAGCAATCTTGCTTTTTGCAAGGTTGGCAAAAAATGGCCGAAGCTCGGCTAATTGTAAGCCATTTTGTTGTATAGTGAATTTACATTTACTATACAACAAAACTAAAAAGTGAGCTATATAAGCTTAGAGCTATATAAGATTACGTTTTATTTATGTAATATTATATAGCTCTAACTTATTTGCACCCCATTGGGTGGAGCGATCGCAACCGATGCGTTATTATTTAGGTCGCGCCAACACGCGCGACATCCCCCTCTCGTTATAATAGGAATTACTGACACACCATTTAGATGTGGTGTGTTTGGCTATGCCAATAATTACATAATTCCCTAATAAATGTTAAACTTTCCATTAACAAAAGTTATAGTCCACTTAACATACTCATGATTATGGGCAAAATATCTATATTCCTTAAGCTAGGATTGATTATTTGCGGATTATCTTGCCTGAGGTTGATTTTTTAAGGCGCTCTTGATATATTATATCCTTTGGCATTTCATATCGTGACAATCGCTCCGATAGCTTTTTTTTCAAATCCGGAATTTCTGTCAAATCCTCGATTACTAAAATTAGTTCATTTCCCCAGCGGTCACTATCTCTTGATGTGACAAAAAAATTTCTTCCCTCCAAAATAGATTCTATTTTAGCCTCAATCTGCTCCGGGAATAACTTTATTCCTCCTGAGTTGATAACATTGTCAAATCGGCCTATCCAACGAAATGAAATTGAATCATGAAGCTCTACAATATCATTTGTAACTAATTGCTTAAATGACATTGTTTCGCTTTCTATTATAAGGCAATTTCTATCGTCAACGCTAAATTTAAATCCTGGCAAAGCTTTATAAAAGTCTTCATAAATGGATCTTAGCGCAACATGACTACATGTTTCGGTCATTCCATAAGTGCAATAGGCATTGATATTCAGGCTTTTAAGCTTATTTTCAAGGCTGACAGGCAATTTTGCACCTCCTATAATCAGGTTTTTAACGTATTTAAGGTGTTTTGATTCGAGTAAACCGGAAATTTGAGATGGCACTACCGGGAGTAAGTCAATATAATTGCTTATTGTCCAATTGTTTAGTGGTAATGATGACGGCTTTTCATTCCATAGATTAGCGCCTGATACTAATGCTCTGATTACCATCATTTTACCGGCAATGTAATCGACAGAGAGGGGATTTACAAGGCAATTCCCCTCGCCGATTCTAAAATACTGGCATGTAGCTTTAGCTGACGCTAACATGTCGGTTTTGAGCAATTTAATCTCCTTTGGTGTTCCTGTTGACCCAGATGTGCGAGCAATAATATAATCGGAATTATTTTCCCATTGCCCTAAAAATTGATTTAATGAATCGCTACGGTGGCCTTTTATATTGGGGTATTCCATTGAAATTTGGGTAATTGCCAGTTATTACTATTATTGTATACTAAGTTTTGGCCAACTTGTTGAATTGGAGATAAAATATTATTTGTATATAGTCCACCTGTGCCCAATCCTTGTGGCATCATTAGATTATACTGATCAACCCAACGAGCGATAGCATTTAGTCCGATGTTTGATTCCAAAGCAGACGTAGCCCACCACCTTATTCCTTTCTTTTCTGCAAATTTAATCCATTCATCTGCACCACAGAAACCACCACAAAGTGACGGCTTTAAGATGATATAGGCCGGATTTATACAGTCGAGCATTTCTTCTTTATCCTGAGCAGAAACTATTCCTATCAGCTCTTCATCTAATGCAATGTCAATGGGTGATGACTGACACAATTCATTCATTTCATTCCATTGACGAGGTTTAATAGGCTGTTCAACAGAGTGTATGTCGAAATCTGCCAACTGATTAAGCTTTCTTAAGGCATCTTTTGGTGTAAATCCTCCGTTTGCATCTAGACGAATTTCTAATTCTTTAACTGAAAAGCGGTCACGAACAGAGCGAATCATATCAATTTCGTCGTTGAAGTCAATGCCTCCGATTTTAAATTTTATACATTTAAATCCTGCTAGAAGTTTTTCCTCAACTCGTTGTATCATTTGATCCTTATTACCCATCCACACAAGCCCATTTATTGTAATTGGCTCTCCCTGGCCGAAAAGACTACTATTAAACGGCATTCTAACACCGCCATTCGCTAAATCCGACATAGCAGTTTCAATTCCGAATACTATAGATGGATAATCTTTGTAATCTGCTATTTTAAAATCGTTTATATTTTTGCATGCGCTTTCGAGCCGAGTTATATAGTCAGGACGATCATCATAACTCAATCCTTCAAAAAGTGCACACTCCCCTAGTCCAAAAATATCTGGATTATTAGTATCCCATATTTTTACAAAGTATGTCAGTTTAGATGTCATCGTTGCTCGAGATGTCATCGCAGGCTCTTTGAAAATGAGATTGTAAGGGGTGTATGCAGCTTTAAGCATTGCGATTAACCTGGGAATTTTGGAAATTTGTCAAAGTCGGGATCACGCTTTTCGAGAAAAGCATGTTTCCCTTCTTGCGCCTCTTCCATTAAATAATACATCAACGTAGCATCACCGGCAAATTCCATCATTCCGCGCTGGCCATCAAGTTCGGCATTGAGTGCGCGCTTAATCATACGAATTGCCATGGGGCTTCTTGATAGAATGGTTTCGGCCCATTCCATTGTTTCATCTTCAAGGCGTTCGAATGGAACTACTTTGTTGACCATGCCCATCTCTTCAGCTTCTTTTGCTGTATATTGACGACACAAAAACCAAATTTCTCGCGCCTTTTTCTGACCTACACAGCGAGCTAAATATGATGACCCGAATCCGGCATCAAAACTACCCACCTTAGGACCGGTCTGACCGAAACGAGCATTTTCAGATGCGATAGTTAAGTCACATACAACCTGAAGCACATTTCCGCCACCAATAGCGTAGCCATTGACCATTGCAATTACGGGTTTGGGAATTGAACGAATTGCTTTGTGCAGATCGAGAACATTCAAGCGAGGTACACCATTCTCATCAATGTACCCCCCTATTCCTTTTACCTTCTGATCGCCACCGGCACAAAATGCTTTGTCGCCAATGCCGGTTAGAATAATAACACCGATGTCGGATGCTTCACGACAATAGGCCATTGCATCAAGCATTTCTTTATTTGTTTGTGGACGAAATGCGTTGTAAACCTCCGGTCGGTTTATTGTGATTTTAGCTACTTTTCCACACTGTTGGAAAAGAATATCTTCGTAGTCTTTAATTGTGGTCCAAGTTCTCATGTCTATATGATTTTAGTTTGTTTTGTTAAATTTGAAAAAGTCTTTTAGAATCTGAGCGGATAGCTCATCAGGTGTATTTACTACTAATGCTGCCGGGCGAGAGTGCTCGTTAGCAAAAAGGGGAAATGACTTGAGTAGCTGTTCTTCATTGTTTGCTTCAAAGAATGCAAATCCCTGAGCGTTAAATAGATTTTTATAAGATATAGCAGAAGGACAACAAAACATTTGTTCACGCACATCAAGAGCCGATGTTGAAGCTATAAATCTAAATATCCCACCACCATTATTGTTTACTACAATAATTTTAAAATGAGGACCAATCTGATTGCTCAATAAAGCTGAGATGTCATATTTAAAACTCATGTCGCCTGTTATAAGCAGAGTTGCATTCGGTTTATAGGCCAACGCTGCTCCAATAGCCGTTGAAGTGCAGCCATCAATACCGCTCACTCCGCGATTACAATCGCAACGATTAAATTTATAGTCGCCGAAAATTTGAGCATAGCGAATTGCAGTTCCGTTGGAATATTGAACATTCCAATGGCCGGGAATTAATGGCAACAGAGTCGCAAAAGCTTTAAGATCAGACCATTTTGTTTCAGATATATAAGCCGATGTCAAATCATTAGAACGCTTTTTTACTATTTTCCAGCGTTGAGCATAATCACTATTTATGAGATTTGAGGGAAGAGCGGAGGTTATTTGAGAGAAAAATACTTCAGGATTAATCTCGATTCTCATAGTTAATTGCATAAAACAATCAACAGTGTCTTCTATTTCGCCCACATGCCAGTGCTCTTTAACTTGGTGGCTTCTAATAAACTGCTTAATATGCCTTGACACTAAAGCGCCCCCCGTTGAGATTACAATATCAGGAACCATCTCCGAAACATCATTTTCGCTAATTGAAGAGAGTGTCGCATCAATACTTGTTACGAAATGTTCACCTTGAAGATTTGCAATCGTTTCGGTCAGCACAACTATGTTGGGGAGTCTCGATAGCAATTCAAGTGTAGTGTTTAATTCCTCGTTTGGAGGCATGAATCCGGCTATAATCATCACTTTTTGCGATGATGCAATGTTTTGAGCCAAGGACTCGGATTGTGATGTTGCTAATTGAGGCAATGGCTTAATCATTTTAATAACGCGATTAAACATTCGATCACGCTTGTCGTCACAATCATCTTGCAATGCTCCAAGTGGTTCTGATAATTGCACATTGATGTGGACAGGGCCAATTTTACCGCTAACGGCTGTTAACAAAGCATCATTAACAACTCTATTGGCATACCATAGATCATTGTCTAATTGTCCGATAGGTAAGTCATAACTACGTTTTACATAGTTTGATAGTGCTCGAAATTGCACTATTGTTTGGGAGTCATCCTGGCCTATCCATTCTTTAGGTCGGTCGGCTGAAATAACCACTAATGGCACTTTTCTATAATATGCTTCTGCTATCGCTGGGCCATAATTAAGTAAAGCTGAACCGGAGGTACACACTAATGCAACCGGTTCTTGAGCCACTGATGAATATCCTAGCGCAACGAATCCCGCACTGCGTTCATCAATCAAAACATCAGTTTTAATCTCCTCACTGCGCGACAAAGCCACCAAAAGTGGCGCATTACGAGAACCCGGAGAAACAAAAGCTCGTTTGACACCATGCTCCTCAAGCAGTTTGATTATACATCTGCAAATTTTATTTGCTGTATTCTCCATTGCACATCCATTTAGTTATGCAAAGTTACAAAATTATTGCAGAATCTATTAGGCATTAAAGATTGTTTGAATCTTCTGTCCTAAATTATGGTCGGGACAATAGTCGTTGCTCCGCCATCCGCTCATATTTTGTTTCAGGACGACCATAGTTGGCATAAGGATAGATTGATATGCCTCCTCTGGGAAGAAAAATTCCGGTTACCTCAATATATTTGGGATTCATTAATTTAATCAAATCCTTCATTATAATGTTCACGCAGTCCTCATGAAAAGCGCCATGGTTTCTGAAGCTAAACAAGTACAATTTAAGACTTTTGCTTTCAACCATTTTGACGTCGGGTATGTAGCTAATGCGAATCTCTGCAAAATCGGGCTGACCGGTAATAGGACATAGACTCGTAAATTCCGGGCAGTTAAACTGCACCCAATAGTCGAATTCCGGATTTTTATTGTCAAATGCCTCCAAAACCTCTGGGGCATAATCTTGGCGATACTCTGTTTTTCGCCCTAAAAGCGATAATTGATCTTTTAATTCCGACATAAATTATTATAGTATCAAATTCAAATTACTTACCACCAATCTTCAGGATATTATATGATATGCCATCATCATAAACATCTGAATTTTCTATCCGTTTCAGAGATTTAACCAATCGGATGGTAATAGGAAGAACAACAACCTCATACATCGATTTCATAATAATCTGAGTGATCATCAAACTCAACAAATCGTTAAAAGGAATAATCCCACCAAATGCTATAGGAAAGAAGATTATTGAATCGATTGTTTCACCAATGAATGTGGACACAATTGCTCGCAAAGAGAAATGATTTCCCCGATGCAATATTTTCATTTTACTGATAACATAGGCATTTGCAAAAGATCCGGCCAGAAATGCAAGCAAGCTGGCAAATACAATTCTAGGCGCAAAGCCAAAAACAAAGTTAAAGTGCTCGGCTCCATCCCAAAATGATGCTGCAGGCAGATGCACAGCGAGTAGCCCAATTGCCACCACCATGAAATTCATCAAAAATGCAATCCAAATGATAAGAGTGATTCGCTTAAATCCCCACACCTCTGCAATACAGTCATTAATAATGTAGGAAATCGGGAAAACCAACATGCCGGCGGTTATTGTGGTTATCCCAAAGAAATCAAGAACTTTAGTTTCGAGGAGATTTGCTGTTATAAGGCACACTACAAATACAATGGCCAACAGCATAAATAGCACAGATACTTTTTGTGTCATACTTCCTGTTTTTTACGTGGTTACCTGGAATACACGTTCATTGGTAAATTCAATGAACCCTCAATTTTCGAGTGCAAATCTACAAAAAAACTTCCGAATCACCAACCCATCTCCTCAATCGATTCCATTAGACTATTTTCGTGAGTAATGTGGGTGGAGTTGCAAATTTTTGTTTAATTTTGTGCTCATAGTAACTATGAAATATTGTATGAGTGAAACAAAAAAAATATATGGGTTGATAGGAAAGAAACTTGGACATTCTTTTTCACGAGATTTTTTTAACAAAAAGTTTGCGACTGAGAATCTTTGTGCTGAATATGTCAATTTTGAAATAGACACAATAGAGGAGATAAATAAGGTTATCTCATCCACTCAAAATCTAGTTGGACTTAATGTTACTATACCATTCAAAGAAGCGGTCATTCCCCTACTCTCGCATATTGATCCTATTGCTTCAAGTATAGGAGCTGTCAACACAATCAAAATAGTAAGGAATAAGGGTTTGATAGAACTTCATGGATATAATACTGATATCATTGGTTTTACAGAAAGCCTCAAGCCTTTATTGAAGAGTAAGGATAAAAATGCACTAATGTTGGGGACTGGTGGTGCTGCAAAGGCCATGAGAGCCGGGTTGCAGAGTCTTGGAATTGATGTCAAAATGGTGTCTCGTCAAAGTGGTATTGCGGATTTTACATATTTAGATTTGACAGATGAGATAATAAAGCAACACACTGTTATTGTTAATTCGACTCCTCTGGGAATGTGGCCAAATGTTGAGACACTACCCGATATTCCATATAGTGCAATTGGCAATTGTCATGTTGTTTTTGATGCTGTATATAACCCAAATCCTACTCGTTTCTTAGAACTGTGTCAACAAAAAGGCGCAATAATAAAAAGTGGCCTTGAGATGCTTATACGTCAGGCAAATGCGGCGTGGGAAATATGGAATAATTCTTGACAATAGTGAGTGAAAAAGCTGATTGACACTTTTATGGGTAAAGCACCATTGTTCCCGGTAGCAGTGGCGCTTATTTTGGGGATTATAATCGGTAGCGTATTTAATTCACTATGGATTTTAGCTGCAGCTGCAATTTGTGCGTGTGTTGCAACAATCTTTAAATTACACGTTTTAGCTTCGTGGCTTGTTATTTTCGGATTAGGTGCATTCAATATCTCAAGCGTTGTCCCCTCCTCTGATATTTCATCAAATATAGGCAATTCGGAGCTTTTCTATCGTGCGAAAATAGTTTCTGTTTCAGCGAGTGACAATTCGCAAGTGGCAATAGCCAAATTATATGCAATGGGGATTGATAGTGCAAATGTTAATCCATGTCGAGAAGAGCGAGTGAGCATATCATTGCCAACGTTCGAGAAAGAACTTTCTGCAGGTTATGGAATTGACTTTTATGCAAAATTTGACACGGTAGAATCAAAGTTAGACTTGCCGGATGAATATGACGTGAATCGCTATTTGCAGAAACATTTTATTGCGAAGAGTGCGTTCTTAGACCCTAATCAGATTAAATCAATCTACCCTCTTGAAGATATTGTATCTAAAGCGAAAAGATTCCGTGGAGAGCTCGTTTCAATGTTATATAAAACAGCGCTTTCTTCTGGTGCAAAAGAGTTTTTGAGTACAACCCTTTTGGGTGACACCTCTGATTTATCGGCCGATACCCGTGAAGTGTTTTCAGCTTCGGGCCTGTCACATGTTTTAGCGCTGAGTGGCCTTCATGTGGGCATTATCACAATGTTTATTTCTTTTGCGCTTTGGCCGATAAAAGTGTTTGGGAGGCAGCGCTTGGTAATCCCGATAACAATTGTTTTCTTGTGGATATATGCGTTGATAAGCGGTTTTAGCCCATCAGTAACGAGGGCTGTGATAATGACAACACTCTTTCTCTTCAGTCAACTTTTACAGCGTCGTAATTCTTCAGTGAATTCGCTTATGGCGGCTGCAATCGTAATTCTCATTTTCAGCCCGGAAGAACTTTTTAGCATCGGATTTCAATTGTCGTTTGCTGCAGTTGGCTCTATAATATTATTTTCGGGTAAATTTAATCCGATTAGTCGCCGGCGCAAGATAGCTTATATGATCACGTCATATATTGAATTGTCAATATCCGCAATGCTTGGCACTGCATTAATATCGGCTTACTATTTTCACATGATGCCACTGTATTTTCTTATTGGTAATTTGGCAGTTGCAATTTTATTGCCAATAATTATCGGTGGTGGCTTATTGGTGCTTATTATTTCCGGTTTAGGATTAAATTTTGAGATATTATGTGATGTTGTCAGTGGGCTCCATTCTGTTATGTTCTATATAGCTAACTTTGTTGCTGAAATGCCATCGTCAACGATCACTGGAGTCTATTTCTCTGCTTGGATAATCGGAGTTTATGCTGTTACATTGTTGCTATTGTACATTTGGTTGGAGAAACGCACCTTGAGATATGGACTTGCTTTTAGTGTAGCAACAATCCTAACAGCCGCACTGCTGGTTTGTTATCCTAAACCGGAGCGAGAGCCTAAGATATATATTACAAGAGAAGCCTATCGAACAAATTTGGTGATTGATAATTGCACAGATTCATTATACATTTTTACAACCACACCGGAAGAACCAAATGCTGTGTTAGAGCGGGCAACATTCCGTTACTCCGATTATATGAATAAGCGGCAAATAAAAGGAGTTCGTGTTTTGGAGAGTGATGAGGTTGTTCGTTGCCAAGGATTTTCAATAATAGATAATTATCTGAGTTTTGGCGACAAAAAAATCGCTGTTGTTTCGCGTAAAAAGCCGATAGAAAAGCGACAAGTAGATTATTTGCTCATTTGTCGTGGATATTATGGTCACATTGCCGATATTATAGCCGAATTTAAGCCGGATACGGTAATTCTCAGTTATGATTTGCACCAAAAAAGGGCATCTCACTATAAATTGGATTGCGTTGAATTAAATGTTCCCACAGTTGATTTAAGAGAACATCCGTGGTCCATTGGTCAATAGCCTTTTAGCTAGCTGTTTTTAGTTAGAATCTGTGTATATCCGATTTGGAAATACTCTCTACTGAAATCACGTGGCCGCAAAATTTCATCATTTGTTATAACAATGTCCAAATCAATTACAATACTCTTTTGCCCCCGAACGCGACCACATTCAGATTCATAACATTTTAATTCGGCATTAAGAGCATTAATGTCGTTAACAGTGCATTTAGCAACAGCATTAAAATAGACTGAGTCATCACCTATTGTTACCGATGGGGTGGAGTATATATCTGAACAATCAACATCTGAATAATTTTCTCGTAGAAAATCTAAAGCGCGATTGATGTGCACAGCCCCATCCGGCAAATTGCTACCGATGCTTAGAAATGCTATGATGTTCATTTTCTAGTGAGTGTAAATAATGTAACTTCGGGAGTGGCCCCTAATCGCATTGGCAATGCTACTGTTCCAACCCCGACATTTACGTATAATTTGTGTTTTTTTTCATCATCAAAATATAGTCCGCCCCAATTGTCATATCTGATTTTTGCCGGAGATAATCCTAATAGTTCAATCTGCATGGCATGAGTGTGACCGGAAAGTGTCAAATCAATATTAACATCATTTTTATTTGCAATTTCATTAGCCCAATGAACCGGATTATGTGACAGCAATATTTTTACAACATTATCGGATAAGTCGGGATATGAGGCTTTTAAATCGCCGTAAACAGTAAAAGGCGGATCACCTACATTCTCAACACCAATGACCGCAATGCTATCTGAGCCTTGGTGTAAAAACAAGTGTTCATTTAGAAGTAAATTCCAGCCCATTTGTTTTTGAACCTCAATCATTTCATTTAGCGATTGAATTTTTGCCGAGTCGGAATCCCAATTATAATAATCGCCATAATCGTGATTGCCCAAAATGGACACAACTCCATCTGATGCCTTCAGACTGGAAAGAGCATCAACGAATGGATATATTTCATTTGTCCGGCGATTGACTATGTCTCCGGTGAATACAATTAAATCCGGAGCCAATTCATTGATTGATTTCACTAATCGATGGACGTACTTGGTGTTGAAATATGAGCCAACGTGTAAATCTGAAATCTGAACTATGCGGTAGCTCTCAAAGCTCTCTGGCAAATCTGTAATTTCAATATTGACCGGCTTAACCTCAACATCGAGTCGGTTAACTAATGCTCCCCACCACATCGCGCCGAAAGACACGCAAGCCACTAATCCGCCTAAAATAGATAATAAGCTCCATCTGTGGCGATTAAACAATCGTGGTATAGAGCCCCAAAGGTCAAATAGGATGAAGATTGCTTTGGGAACTAGTGTGGTTAAGTAAGCAAAGAGCAACCACATTTTGATAAGCAACACCTCGCTCTCGCCGCTACGCATTGGCGTTAATATTCCTATAACTAATAATATATACAAAGCTATTGACGACCAAAGTTGTATCCGTGATGGAGTTTTGCTTTGGCATCGCCGTTTTGCTACTGAATAGATGTAATAATCAATGCCAAAGCATAGAATTACAACTATTAAGAAAGGAATTATCGGGATTCTCATTATTGTAAAAAACATCTGCTTGAAAGCATCGTTTCAAGCAGATTGTTATTGTTTTATTCTTTGGTGCGAAGTTTGTTTATGAGCGGATTCGCATACATGGTGTACATCATTTTGCGCATGTAATTGCGATCATCCTCTGTTATATTTGGCAAATCTACTTTAGCTAATTGTGATTCAAAATAAGCTTCGATTTCTTCAACTTGCTCGCCGGTGTACATATTGCTAAACTTGTCGGTATTATTCAGTTTGTCATATGCAATATAATTAACCGGGTAAATTTTGTAGCCGCTATGAATAACATTGTCAATTTCTTGGCATGCAACCTTCACAGCCTCAGCTCGTGAAACATCATTTGGAGTGTTGGCAAAACAATGATTAATGCATTTGCCGATCTGGAAGTGTACTCTGCCTTTGGGATTCAATAGACCTGTCTGCATGCTTAATAAATCATCATGCTGCGATTTCTTGAACTCCGGGTCAAGGCGCTTCATCAAAAATTCTTTTGCTTTCAGATAATCATTGGGGTCAAATTCATATGAGATTGAGACCGGAACAATATTAATTGACTTGATATTGTTAACCACACTGCCTCCCCCTTCTAAAGCAAGCATCTTAATGAGGCTCTCTTGTGTTAAATCATTAGAGTCTTTTGCTCGGCCTTCACGCTGTGCGATCCAAACACTTTCTTTCTTATTATTGATAGCAAAGTGAATATAAGCTGATAATTGATATGCGGCCTCTAATGCTTTTGTGCGTTGAATATTTCGCTTAACTATGAAACTTTTGTTGAGCTTTACTAAATCGGTAATCCAATCGAAAATCAATAAATTGCTTCCGATTGCAACTTCAGATGTTCGTCTTCCGCCTCTGACAAAACAAAGATTCAAAAAAGAAGCATCGAGAACTATGTCACGATGATTTGACATGAATGTATAGGCCAAATCATTATCAAGGTTTTCAAGTCCATCAAGGGTGATGCCATTAGTGGTTTTTTGTTCAAGCATCACCAAGAAGGGCTGCATCACTTTCAACTGAAATGTTTCTTTATCCGGAATCTGCTTCAACATTTCGCAAAAAACAGGATAGTCCACATCTTTCATGGCATACCTAACTGCCTGTTCAAAGCCCGGTTCTAAAACAAGGGCCTTCATTTTCTCAGAAAAAACAGCATCATCAAACGGAGCTATTTCTTCGATATTATACTGATCGCACATAGTTTTCTTACAAAGCGGTCAAATGACCATTCTACATAATTTCCTTTCCAAAGTTACCTCTTTTAATCTAATAACGCAAATCTAAAAGGAAAATCTTAATCAATTTATATGAAATCCGTCTATCTAAAGTTGTTTTGCTTCTGAATAGCTTCGCCAACGTTCAATCATCGCGGTCATATCTTCGGGGATTCTTGATTCAAAAAAGAGCTCTTCGCCTGTGGTGGGATGAACAAAACCAAGTGTACGTGCGTGCAACGCTTGTCGAGGGCATATATTGAAACAGTTTTCAACGAACTGTTTGTACTTAGCAGTGCGCTCCCCTTTCAGTATTTCGTTGCCACCATATCGGGTATCAGCCAAAAGCGGGTGTCCGATATGTTTCATGTGTACGCGGATCTGGTGTGTTCTTCCGGTCTCTAATTTGCATTTAACAACTGACACGTAGCCCAAATTCTCGAGCAAAGAGTAATGCGTTACAGCGTGCTTGCCTTGAGAGCCATCGGGGAATACCGCCATTTGGAGTCGATCCTTGGGGTTGCGACCGACATGTCCCACAATTGTTCCGGATGTAGGATTTGGAACGCCCCAAACTATTGCAACATATTCGCGGCGAGTTGTCTTATTGAAAAATTGTTTTCCAAGATGGGTTTTCGCATCGGGGGTTTTTGCGATGACAAGGAGTCCGGATGTGTCTTTGTCAATTCGGTGAACAAGACCCATTCGAGGGTCGTTTACATCATAATTAGCGTCATCTTTAAAATGCCATGCCAATGCATTAACAAGGGTTCCGGTGTAATTCCCATGTCCGGGATGAACCACTAATCCTGCCGGTTTATTGACAACAAGCAGTTCGGAGTCTTCATATACGATATCAAGTGGAATATCCTCCGGAATAATTTCTAATTCATAGCGAGGACGGTCCATCACTACGGCAACTACATCAAAGGGCTTTACCCTATAGTTGCTTTTTACCGGCTTCCCATTGACAAGAATGCAGCCGGCTTCAGCGGCTTGTTGGATTCTATTTCGAGATGATTTTTCAAGTCGATGTACCAAGAATTTGTCAACTCTCAAAAGTTGCTGCCCTTTATCCGCAACAAAACGAAAATGCTCATACAACTCTTGTCCATCACCCGATGGCGACTCGTCGATAAAGTCTATTTCATCATCAATCTCTATAGCCATACTATATCAATCAAAATAACTTGGTTCGCTTGCTGCAATAGGTGCCTCAGCTTTGTTTGTGGCATTGCCTGAAGATGTTGTAGGGGATGTGGCTTCAGGTGTCACCTCTTCTTCGCTGACACCCTTGCCAACCTCCAATACGATTGTTGCAGTTAATGGAACGCGTGAGCCCGGAGTTAATTGTTTTCCATTCCAAAATGCTCCATACACAAGATCCTTATAGTCAGAGGGAATTTCTTTTATTTTTATGTTTTTAATGCCTATTCCCTCTAATGCAGCTTTTGCTTGGCGAACAGAAATGTCAGTTAATGTGGGAATATAAACCATTCTGGGATAGAACGCGTTTACGGTCAGATAGATTGTGCGCCCGGACCTAACTGTGGTTGAATCTTTGGGGTTTTGGTCAACCACAGCGCCTCTTTTAGTCTTATCCTCATAAACAGAGTCACTAAGCACAACCTCAAATCCGTTGTTTAAAAGGAAAGTTTTAGCTTCATCGAAGTGCATGCCCTTCACATTCGGCACATAAACAACATCATCGTGGCGAGTCCAATGTTTAAGCCATTCAGATAACCCCAAAATGAGGATTAGCCCCACAGTCATAATTATCAGCGCATGGATGATTATTGAAAGCCATATCGGGCGTGGTTTTGAGCTATTTTGATTAGGTTTGTTTTCGTTCACAATTTTATGGTTTTAATTTCAATTGCAAATTTAAAGATTTTTCTGACATTTAGGCGATATAAATCAAAACAAAACAATTTTTGAGCTAAAACCTTCAGTAAACCATATTTTTTTTGTAATTTTGCAAACTAATATTGCCAATAGATAAATTTCAACGAGACAATGCAAAAATTTCTCATAATTATACTCTCAGCATTAGCACTCACAGCTTGTGGTGAATATCAGAAGGCGCAGAAAAGTACTGACTATGACTATAAGTTGGATTTTGCCAAACGTGCATTTGAGCAGAAAAAATATGTTCAAGCATCAACTATTCTTACTGATATTGTGACCGTGTTCAAGGGGACTGAAAAGGCGGAGGATGCGCTATATCTTTTAGCATTAAGTCATTACGAGAACCGTGATTATGAAAATTCAGGGGCTTACTTTAAGACTTACTATAATCGTTACCCCAAAGGGAAATACACAGAACTGGCTCGTTTTTATTGTGGTTATGGCTATTATTTGGATTCACCCGACACTCAGCTTGATCAGAGCGGCACATTGCAAGCCATAGAGGAGCTACAGGGATTCTTGGATTATTTCCCCAAAAGCGACAAAGTGAGCATAGCACAGACTGCAATTTTTGAATTGCAAGATAAATTGACGCTCAAAGAACTCCAAAATGCTCAGCTATACTACAATCTTGGCAATTACATGGGCAATAATTATGAGTCAGCAGTAATTGTTGCAGAAAATGCTATTAAGGATTATCCCTATTCACGTTATAAAGAAGATTTAGAGTTGTTGGTGCTTAAAGCCCGTTACCAAGAAGCTTCCCAGAGCGTAAATGAGAAAAAAGTTGAACGCTTCCGAATAGTTATAGATGAATACTATTCATTTATCAATAACTATCCCGATAGTCCTAATCGTAAAGAAGCGGATAATATTTTTAAAATTGCACAGAGCAATATTAAGGAGTAAAAAATAAAAAAATAATTTAGTCACATATAAATTTAATATGGATTACAAAAAAACAAATGCACCCCTCAATACTGTCACTCGCGACATGTTTGAGCTTTCTAAAGACACTGGCAATGTTTATGAAACAGTATGCATCATTGCAAAACGTGCAAATCAAATTGCCGGAGTGATGAAACGCGATCTTGAAAAGAAGCTTGAGGAGTTTGCTTCCCATGACAACCTTGAGGAAATTTCAGAAAACCGTGAGCAAATCGAAATTTCACGTTACTATGAAAAACTCCCGAAGCCTACATTGATTGCAACTCAGGAATACGAAGAACACAAGATTCATTTCCGTAATCCTGCGAAAGAAAAGCTAAACCTTGACTAAAATTGACAAAAACTGCTTTTTGCGAAAAAAATGGTGTGAAAAGAGTGCTTATTTAAAAAATAAGTGTTAACTTTGCACCTCAGTTGCTGAAAGCAACATTAAAATAATTATTAACTATTAAATTTTCCAAGAATGCATTTGAATTCTGACGAAAAAGTAGAAATCTTCGAGAAATACGGTAAGGGTAAGACTGACACTGGCTCACCTGAAGCACAGATTGCATTGTTCTCGGTTCGTATTGCTCATTTGACTGAACATCTTAAGTCAAATCGTAAAGATTATACCACTGCGCGTGCTCTTAAAGCGTTGGTAGGTAAGCGTCGTCGTTTGTTGGATTACCTCATCCGCAAAGACATCAACCGCTACCGTGCCATCATCGCACAGAAAGAGCTTGGTATCAGAAAGTAATCCACGCAGGGATCTACTTGAAGATTACATCTACGGAGAAACCGCCAAGCGGCTTCTCCGTTAGTTTTTTTAACTATAGCATGAATATCAAGAAAAATATTATTCAAGCAAATGGCTTATTTGCAAGATGGTGCAAATATGTCACTAATGGTGTGTGGAATGACTCTCGCTCTGATTTGAAAGTTTCAATCGTAAAGATCATCAACTTAACAGTCAGGTCATTTCTTGATGGAGGTCTTCAGGCAAAAGCGTGTGCACTCACCTATCATACTGTCCTTGCCATTGTGCCGGCATTGGCATTGTTCTGTGCAATTGGTCGTGGGTTTGGTTTGCAAAACTTCTTGGAAGAGCAACTCATTCTAAAAGTGCCATCTCAAGCACAAATTATAGAGGAAGCCTTTGTGTTTGTTGACTCCTATCTGGATCAAGCATCCGGAGGAATTTTTATAGGGATTGGCATTGTGTTCTTGTTATGGACTTTGATTTCATTATTACGGAATATTGAAAAGACATTTAATAAGATTTGGCAAGCACCTGAGAACCGCTCATTTTTGAGAATGACAGCGGATTATCTGTCAATATTAATAATCATTCCGATTCTATTGGTGTGTACAAGTGGGATTTCAATTTTCATGAGCACATCATTATCAAAACTACTCCCATTTGAAATCACTAAACCTGCCATTGAGATTCTAATTGATGCTCTCGGAGTGCTACTTAGCTGGCTTTTATTCGTGGCTACATATATCTTTATCCCTAACACAAAGGTGAAATTTAAGAATGCTATAGTTCCGGGGATTATTGTCGGCACAGCTTGTCAGGTTTTGCAATGGCTTTTCCTCAGTGGGCAGTTGTATGTGTCAAAGTACAATGCCATATATGGTAGCTTCTCGTTGATTCCATTATTGCTGATATGGATACAGCTAATTTGGCTTTTCACTTTAATTGGTGGAGTATTGTGCTATGCGATTCAGAACATTGAGAACTACAATTATGGCAGCAACATAAAGAATATATCTATGAGTTATCGTTGCCAAGTAACAATTGCAATAATGAGTATCATAGCTCAAAGATTTAAATCCTCATTGCCCGCTTTGACGCCTATTGAGTTGGCGCAGCATCATCACATTCCAATTAATCTTGTAACCCCGGTGTTACAGCGATTATGCAAAATGGGACTTGTTACATTTGTTGATACCCCCGATAAAGAGCAAAATGATCGTCCGGTTCAACCTGCGGGTGACGTAAATTCAATCACAGTTGCTGATATGATGAATCGAATGATGAAATTTGGGAGCACAGATTTTATCCCCGGATTCTATGATGAATATCCGCAAATAAAAGAGGAGACAGATAAATTAGCATTGCAAATCTTAAATTGCAGTGGATCAAAACGTTTAGTAGATATTGACATCAAACAAACTATACAAAAAAATAATCAACATGAAACAACCTATTTCAACAACTAATGCACCCGGTGCAATCGGCCCTTACAGTCAAGCAATCTCTGTTGGTAACCTACTTTTCATCTCCGGACAGATTCCCGTTAATCCTGCTGATGGCATTGTTCCCGAAGGCATCAAAGCACAGACTGCTCAGTCAATTGCAAATATTAAAGCTATTCTTGCTGAAGCCGGAATGACAATGGATAATGTTGTTAAGACAACAGTGTTCCTTGCTGATATGAGCCTTTTTGCAGAAATGAATGAAGTTTATGCTGAAAATTTCACAGCCCCCTTCCCTGCTCGTTCAGCTGTTGCAGTAAAGGAACTTCCCAAGCAAGTGTTGGTCGAAATCGAAACCATCGCGTCTAAATAATTATATTTCAAGCGAGGATAGTAGCTCGGCTACAACATAATTGCTTCCCCCAATAAACATTGAATCACCCTTGCCACAATTGGCAAGGGCTTTTTTATATGCCTCTGCCACGCACTCAAAGTGCTCACCAGATAGGTCGAATTTATTGGCTAACTTTTTTAGCTCTGCGGCATCTAACCGGCGAGGACATTCACATTCTGGTGCTGTAAAATAGCATGTCACGTTGGATATTGAATCTGATATCATCTGTAGAATTGTGGAAACATCTTTATCGGCAACAAAACCGATAATAATGTGCTTCTTCCCGGGGAGGTTATTTATTTGTTCAACCAAGTATTCCCAACCACCGGGATTGTGTCCGGTGTCGCAGAATGTAAGTGGAGTGTCGGATATTTTCATCCAGCGGCCGCGCAATCCGGTTAATGACGTAACGTGGCCAAAGCCATTTGCTATATCTGTCGAACTTATTTCAAAACCTTTGGCCCTAAGTATTTTGATGGCCGACATCACTATTGCTGCATTGTGTGGCTGGTAAATCCCCGAAAGTTCGCCAATGAATTCCCCATCGGCAGCTGTAGTATATTTAAATCCTGCGGCTGTATTCTCAGCATTTGTTATTTCATTGCAATCGCTCGTAAATAATATTGAGGAATTTCGCTGTGTGGCTATATCAGTAAATACTTTTTGGATTGCATCGCTTACATTGCCCACCACTGTTGGGACATTGGGTTTAATAATCCCCCCCTTTTCTTCGGCAATGGCCTCCGGGGTGTCACCGAGCAAAGATGTGTGATCAAGCGATATGTTTGTGATAATGCTCAAATCAGGGATTACAATATTTGTGCTATCGAGGCGCCCCCCTAACCCAACCTCAATTACAGCCACATCAACATCATTTTGAGCAAACCATTGAAAGGCTAAAACTGTTGTTAATTCGAAAAATGATGGATTGAGGTCAAGATTAAGAACTTGGTATTCATCAACAAATTTAATCACCTCATTCTTGGAAATCATTTCGCCATTTATGCGTATGCGCTCTCGGAAGTCCACGAGATGAGGTGACGTAAACAACCCAGTCCTGTAGCCGGCGCTTTGTAATATTGCGGCTAAAGTGTGGGCTGTAGAGCCCTTGCCATTTGTTCCCGCTATGTGAATTACTCGCTTTAGCTTTTGATGGGGATTATCATAAATTGATGAAAGATTCAAAACTCGTTCTAAACCTGGTTTGTAGCCTGAATCGCCAACACGTTCAAATGCCGGAAGTTGATTAAATAGGAAATCAAGAGCTTTATCGTAATCCATGTTCATAGCTTAAATGTATAAAATATAACCGGCAAATCCCGCAAGCGCAATCACGATAATAGGATGTAGCTTAATGAAATATACTAATATAAACGAAACCATACAAATAGCAATTGAACAGACCAAATCAAATGTGGTTTCGCCAAAGTTTGCCGAATTCATTAGTAGCAATGCTGCAGAAGCAATCAATCCTACAGCAACCGGGCGAATGCCCATAAAGATGCCTTTTATATAGGCGCTTTCGCGGTGTCGATGAATAAAATGACTTGCAAAGATTGTCAATAAATATGATGGGACAACCACTACTATTGTGCAAATCAAAGAGCCCAATATCCCCCATAATGGTGAGGCAAATTCAGGATTTGATAGTCCGGGAGTCACATAGCCGATATATGTGGCGGAGTTAATGCCAATAGGGCCGGGAGTCATCTGTGAAACAGCAACAATGTCGGTGAATGTTTGTCCCGAAATCCAATTATTGCCAACAACAATTCGTTCAATCAACGATAGCATTGCATATCCGCCACCGAAACCGAATAGGCCAATTCTCAAATAAGCCCATATTAATTTCAGGTAAATCATTTTGATTCAACCTCCTTCCCTGTTTCTTGGTTTATAGCAGTTAGTCGGCGATATTGGCGATTAAACCAAAAATAACCACCAATGGCTCCGATTATAATATACAGTATCGGATTAGAAATGTAGGGTAATTTCGACCAAATTAGCAAGGCAACCGAAACTGGAATTAAAACTGTGCGCCAGCTTATTCCTGCAGCTCGTGCTGAGGTTAAAACAGGCGCAATAATTAAGGCCACAACAGCTGGTCGAATCCCCTTAAAAATTGCTGTTACAGTGGGATTTGATTTAATCATATCCGGAGTGAGAAAGATTGCAATTGCAAGAATTATCACAAATGATGGAATAATTGTGCCAAGTGCAGCTATCATACTCCCCTTCACCCCGCGTAGGCGATCACCAACAGCAGCTGAAATATTTACGGCCAGAATTCCGGGCAAAGCTTGAGCCACAGCCAGCAAATCAATAAATTCTTTTTTTTTAAGCCACTGATGCTTATCAACAATCTCACGCTCTATAATAGAAATCATGGCCCATCCACCGCCAAAAGTAAATGCACCAATTTTTAAGAACGTCAAAAATAGGCTTAAATACATAAAAAAACTTACTGTCCGTTAAAGCTACTACAAAATTACTATAATTTAGTCCACGTCGCAATTTTTTTGCTAACTTTACATCTCAAAAATAAATTAATAGATAAAATGAACGCTAAAAATATCCTGATAATTTCAACACTGATTGTGTCTGCTACATCTTGTAATTTACTGAAAAACACCAACACTACTACTCCTTCTGGGAGTGTGACAAAAACAGAGGCTGTAGAAAATTCAAGTAACAATAATGCTGCAACACACTCTCCCGGGAATAATAATATTGAAGCCCTTAATGGGAAATGGGCAGTTCTTACAATTGATTCTGTGGCTGTGAATGCCGAAAATGGTTCTCCCTACATTGAGTTTGAGGCTACAAATAAGAACTCTGTGAAGTGTTATGCCTATGATGGGTGTAACTATATCAATGGCGAATATAAATTAGTAGGCAACTTTGGGCTGATTCAGGCAGCAGAATTTATTTCAACGCTCAAAAGCTGCGATGACTCTGACTATGAAGCACGAATGGCCAATGCTATAAACAGCATATCTGCATATTCCATTATTGGAGATGGTTCTGAGCAGAAGCTTTGTCTTAAAAATTCAGCCGGTGCTGTCGTGATGACTCTATGCAAGAACGAAAATGAATCTTTTAATGGAGCTTGGATTGTCACCTCTATTAATGGAAATAGTGTTGATGGCAATGACATGAATCTAAAATTGGTTTTTGATATTGCCAACAAATCCATTCATGGCAACGTTGGTTGTAACACTATGAACGGGACTATTGTTCTAAAGCAAGACGCTCCTAATAAGATCAGCTTCAGCAACATGATTACTACCCGAATGGCATGTCCCGATATGTCAACAGAACTCTCTCTACTCAGTGCTCTTGAATCAGTTGCGGAGGTTTCTTTTGATGATAGCAATTTATTCGCGACATTAGTTAATGACGCCGGAACTCCTGTTGTAACACTTCGCCGTTTGGCAATAAGGAGTCTTTAGGTTTATTCTCTGTTGTGAAATTTTGCAATTCTTTCTGATTTAAAATCGCTCTCTGAATTGCATTCTGAGATTAGAGTCGTTAAAAACTCGATGCAATTGGCCTAAGATTGGGAAAAATTAACTAAATTTGCATAATGCAGTCGGGCATTTCGTCGCTCACCGAATTTGTCGGTGTGAGGAAAGTCCGGGCAACATAGAGCGCCATACTTCTTAACTGGAAGCCGTGGGTGACTGTGGAGTAACGTGACAGAAAATAACCGCCGATTTTGGTAAGGGTGAAAAGGTGGGGTAAGAGCCCACCGGGTGTCGCAGCAATGTGGCATGCCGCACGTCTTATGGGTTGCAAGGCCAAGTATACCGACATTTAAGGATTGCTCGTCCATTGTCGGGGGGTAGGCTGCTAAAGTTGTGGTGGTGACATCCAACTCAGATAAATGACGAAACGCCGTTAGTGGCCCCTTTTGGGTAGTGCTACGGCTGACATAACCCGGCTTATCGTCCGACTGCTTTTTTTGACATATCCTAAATCTATGAATATTGATTCTGCAAAATTCGTAATCAGCAATTCTGATGTAAGTAAATGCCCCGACCATTCTATGCATGAATATGCATTTATAGGCCGTTCAAATGTAGGGAAATCGTCATTGATTAATATGCTGACGCGTCATAAATCGCTCGCTATGGCCTCCTCTACTCCGGGCAAAACTATGCTCATTAATCACTTCTTGATTAATGATAGCTGGTATATTGTTGACCTTCCGGGTTATGGATATGCCCAAAGGAACAAAGAAGCTCGCATTAGGTTGAGGAAGATTATTGAGAGCTATATTCTTAATCGCGTTCAGATGACTAACCTTTTCGTCTTAATAGATTCTCGACTCAAACCCCAAAAAATCGATCTTGAATTTTTTGAATGGTTGGGCGAAAATGGTGTGCCATTCAGCATTGTTTTTACCAAAATCGATAAATTGTCGAAAGCAGCTGTGAAAAAAAGCGTTGAGAACTATTGCGCCACTCTCCATGAATCGTGGGAAGAGTTGCCTCCGGTTTTCATTACTTCATCATCAACTGGATCCGGTCGCATTCAGATGCTTGACTATATTGAGCAATTGAATAGCCTTCCGATTGAAAAATAATTGACACAATTTATTTTTGAGAAGATACATCAGCAGATTGCATTCTTGCAATTTGCTGACGTGATAGCTCCAACTGATTTGTCAGGCGTGTTTTCTCCAACTGCAATTGCTTGTCGCGAATCACACTCTGAGCATAGGAGAATTCGGTAATTATTGCATTTTTATTTGCATCGGTCATGGCAATTTTGTGCTCTTTTTGTGAGGTCGAAACATAGACAATCATTATTTTGCTACTGCTATGGTTCTTAACGAATTCACCTAATGGAGCACTTTCCGCCTCAGTAAAAGTTATAGTTTCACATTTCCCCGATCTATTATTGCGTTCACCATCGAAGGGAATCGTAGCCGATGTGACTGATTCGTCATTTGCTTCCAATCTGACGGCAACACTATTTATTTTTGCAGGGCATGAGGCTGTCAGATAGAATTTAAATGCCGGGGAAATGCGCCCATGTAGCCCGGGAGTTTGTCGAACATTAACATTCCCCGATGATGCGGCCACAAAATATCCCTCCAATGGGTTCTTTACAAATTCTAATTGTTCACGCAGATTGATGCCCAATATTTGATTCTCAACTAAAAGAGAGTCGGTAACCGACAATTGAGCTGCCGACCAGCGCTCCATAACTTGTGGTCGGAGTTGCGATGCCGACTTTCTGGCTTCAAAAGCTTGTGGATATTTTTTGTCTATTGAATCCAATAAAGCATAAGCGCTGATATAATCTTTTGATTCAAATTTTTCTGTGGCTTGTTCGTATAGAATAGCCGCTTTTTTTGCGTTCTCAGCAGCTTTGTTTGTACATGAGACTGCAAAAAATGCAATTACTGAAGATATTGCAATATATTTAATTGGTGCGTTGAACATTTTTAACTCCTTTTACTGTTGATATTTTTTTTATAATTTCATCTAACACTCGCTTACTTTCAACTCCAACCACAAGATAGCCATGGAACAGCCCATCGTGTGAATCAATGGAAATATTGCGCAGTGATGAACGGCTCTCTTTGGAAATTATTGATGTTATATTTGTCACAATACCTATGTCATCTGTCCCTACAACACTTAGTGTTGACACAAAATGCGATCCTGCTTTACCTGACCATCGAGTGGCAATTATACGATAAGGATAACGCTCATGGATATGCGCGGCATTGGGGCAATTGCTTCGATGAATTTTGATAACCCCCTCAGATGACACAAACCCAAACACATCGTCACCATAAATCGGATTGCAGCATTTGGCAAGTTTGTAGTTTACACCTTTTACCCCCTCACCTATCACAAGCACATCGTCGGAGCCGCCATTTGATGTGTCGGATTGCGGTTGCAATGTAAATTCTTCGGCTGAGCGAGTTTCAGCAGTTGTCAATAATTGTGCATCTAAACGTTCATATGTTTCAATGACATCGTTAACATCCAGATGTTCATCAGCTATCGCATTATAGAAATCTGTCACAGTCTTATATCCGAGTTTTTTAATCACTTTCATGATTATAGACTCATCGATTTCTATTTTGCGATTTTTAAATCTTCGTTGTAGCAATTCCTTTGCTAACTCTGCACGCCGATTGTTAATTTCATTAATGGCTTGGCGTATTTTGTTGCGTGCTTTTGAAGTGACCACAATTGACAGCCAATCAAGTTTGGGTTGCTGTGTCGAAGAGGTGAAAATCTCTACCGTGTCGCCGCTGCAGAGCTCATGATTAATTTTGCAGCTACGTCCATTGACGCGCCCGCCCACACATGTGCTACCGATTTTGGTGTGAATTGTAAATGCAAAGTCAAGTAGAGTTGCTCCAACCGGAAGTTTGTAGAGGTCGCCTTTGGGTGTAAACACGAAAACTTCTTTGCTGTATAGGTCCATATTTAGATTTCGCATCAATCCAATGGGCGATGATGCTGAATCTTCAAGAATTTCTCGCACATGATTCATCCATGAATCAAGATCATTTTCGCTCTTAACTCCTTTGTATTTCCAATGGGCAGCAACTCCGGTTTCTGCAATTTCATCCATGCGACGAGAGCGAATTTGCACCTCAACCCATTTTCCTTGCGGGCCTAAAACTGTGATATGTAGCGACTCATATCCATTTGATTTTGGTACTGATAACCAGTCTTTTAATCGTGATGGGTTTGGCTGAAACATATCAGTTACAACCGAGTACGCGAGCCAACATTCGCTACGTTCATGTTCGCGGTCAACATCAAGAATGATTCGAATTGCAAATAAGTCGTAGATTTGCTCAACATCATTGTGCTGCTTCATCATTTTATTCCAAATTGAATAAATTGACTTTGTGCGCCCTTTAATCTCAAACTTCAATCCTTGACGCTGCAGTGCTTTTTTCACCGGAGCAATAAATGATGCTATATATGCTTCGCGCGCTTGTTTTGTTGAGTTTAGTTTGCCTGCAATGCGAGTAAACATTTCGCGATTGGTGTACTTCAGCGACAAGTCTTCCAGCTCGCCTTTAATCTTGTACAGCCCTAATCTATGAGCAAGTGGAGCATAAAGATAGCCTGATTCCATTGCAATCTGCTGAACCAGCTCTTGGTCAGGATGGTGATTTATGGCGCGCATCACCACCAAGCGATCCACAATCATAATAATCACAACACGAATATCTTTGGCAAGAGTTAGCATCAAATTTCTGAAATTGTCAGATGCCACTGTCCCATGTTGTGAATAGAGTCGTTGCACATTGTCAAGCCCTTCAACAAGTGTAGCAATATCCTCATTCCACGTTGATGCAATATTTTCCAGAGATGTGTGCCCTGTGCGGAATAGCGGATAAAGGAGCACAGCTGCAATTATGTTATAGTCAGGTGCTATGCTATGGCATAGTTCTGCTGCGGTTGACAAGCTTCGCCACAATCGATTAATGCCGTTAAGGTCATATTCGTCAACTTCAACTGGATCAGCATTTGCTTCATCATGTTGCTGTGTGCGAATCAATGCCTTAATGCTGTCTAAATCTTGCTGATTAAATAAATCCTTTGTTTCGTGAAGTAGCTGCTTGTAAGCAAACTTTATATTGTTTAATGTTAAATCCTTTTTACCCATTATACATGCCTTATTAGTGCAAAAATATTCATTTTGCGCGTTATAAGCAAATCAAAAGTTATCTATCTGTTTAATTCATGTTAAGGATGTTAAATCTCTCTTTTATTAACAAAAAAAAATATTGGTGTGCAATTTCTTGACTCTACACGCGATTAAATTTGCGGCTAAAGAGGAAATTGTTGATCTTTCTCAACTTTAAATCGTGATTAATAAACTTAAATATTAACCCTTAATATTGATTGATGTGCTTAGATTAGAATCATTATAGGACCTTTATTGTTTTCTTGGGTGAAGATTAAATGGTGGCAGTTTTGATGATACTATGAAATCTTGCTATAGGAGGTAATTGAATGTTAGCACGATATGGGTATCGCATATCAAGGTCGGGCAATATTCAGACCAAGTTCGGACAAGAGAAAGGCTTCGATACAAGCCGCGCCACTGAAGCAGCATCCATATCCGCTCAGAATGCACGAATAGCGTATCGAGATAATTCGCCAGCCGTAGGATGGGTGGTGAAAAATAGGTGAAACATATGCGTCAAAATTCTACCAAAATGGTATATTAAAAATGGATAAATATACCTAACAAACGAGAAAATCCCCTGAATTTGAGTTTTTAATTTACTCATTTTCAAGGGATTAAATTTTGAGCGGTAAACGAGGCTCGAACTCGCGACCCTCAGCTTGGGAAGCTGATGCTCTACCAACTGAGCTATTACCGCATATTGCAAACCACCATCGATAATGGCAGTTTGCAGTGTTTTTGATTTATGCGTTTGCAGTGTTAAGATCTATGCCTGCCAATTCAGGGTCAATCATAATGCGACCGCAATATTCGCAAACGATAATCTTTTTGTGCATCTTGATTTCCATTTGTCTTTGCGGCGGGATGCGGTTGAAGCAGCCACCACAAGCGTTACGCTGGATATAAACAATGCCAAGACCATTGCGAGCATTTTTGCGAATTCTTTTAAACGCTGCAAGTGTGCGGGCATCAACTTTGGGTTCAAGAGCTTTGGCTTGTTCACGAAGGTGCTCTTCATCTTGTTTTGTTTCTGAAACGATTTCTTCAAGTTCAGCACGCTTTTCCGACAAAATGTGCTGCTGATCTGCTAAATTAGCTTCAGTCGCTGCAATGTCGGATGTTTTTGCATCAATCACGCGAGCATATTCATTGATATGTTTTTCGCAAAGTTTAATCTCCAAACTCTGAAATTCAATCTCTTTTGAAAGAAGATCAAACTCGCGATTGTTGCGTACATTATCAAGTTGACTCTTGTAAGTCGCAATCTTTGATTGGGATTCGTTGATTTTTTCTTTCTCAGTAACTGTCTTTTTGCGAAGTTCTTCAATTTCGTGACGATAGTTATTGATACGAGTGTTTAGACCTTCAATTTGGTCTTCAAGGTCACGAACTTCGAGAGGAAGTTCACCACGCACTGTTTTAATACGGTCAATCTGCGAAAGGATTGTCTGAAGCTCATAGAGCGATTTGAGTCTTGACTCAACGGTCATTGACTGTTCGGCTTTGTTTTTATCTGCTGTAGCCATATGATTTGCTTACAAATATTTAATCGGGTTTATATCGGATTGTGAATACCGGACTGCAAAGATAGGAAATTTTTCTGTAATTATGTGATAAAAAATATCTTTCGTGCAGTTTTCACTCTCATGATGACCAATATCGATGATTAAAATCTTATCGGCATAATCTATAAAATCATGATATTTGGTATCGGAGGTGATGAATGCTTGTGCTCCTTGGGCTATGGCATTTGGCACTAAGAATGAACCAGAGCCGCCACACATTGCCACCCGGCTAATTGGAGTGTTCATGTCAAACTTTGAACATCTTGTGATTGGTGAACCGAAAACCGTTTTCACTTTCTCAACAAGAAGAGATGCTGAAAGAGGTTCGGATAGATTGCCAATTGCACCGCATCCGGTTAAGGCTGTATTTTCAGTTGCTATAATGTCGTAGGCCGGTTCTTCATAGGGATGTGCTTGAAGCATTGCTTCAATTACAGCACTTCTGCGCCATGATGGCAAAACAACTTCTATTTTTGTTTCCGGCTCATGGTGAATTTCACCTATGCCACCAACAAAAGGGTTTGCTCCTTGACATGCCCTAAAAGACCCAACTCCTTCGGAGGTGTAGCTACATGAATCGTAGTTGCCAATCTTGCCGGCTCCGGCAGCAAACAATGCGTTGCTGACAGAATCGGCATGTCTATGTGGCACAAAAACAGTTAGTTTCAGCAGTTTCCCATGCTGAGGTGCTAATGTTTTGATCTCAGTCAGTGCCAGCTTTTTTGCCATTTGGTGAGAAACTCCACCCAATGCATTGTCGATGCTTGTGTGGCACGCGTATATTGCAATATCGTTCTTAATCGCCATGTTGACTGAGCGCTCAACTACGCTATTGCCCGATAATCGCTTCAGTCCTTTAAAGATTAAAGGATGATGAGCAACAATCATATTCAGATCGCTGTCAATCGCTTCCTGCACAACGTCGGGGGTCACATCAACTGTTAGCAATACTCCGCTGCACTCCCATGTGGAAGAGCCTACCAGAAGGCCACAATTATCGTAGTCCTCTTGCAGTGCAATCGGTGCTTGCTTTTCAAGCAATGAAACTATATCGGCAATATTCATTTTCTATGCTTCCTTTTCGGGGAGATCTACACGGATGTATAATTCATCAAGCTGGGTGTTATCGATTTGCGATGGTGCATCAATCATCATATCGCGACCTGAATTATTTTTGGGGAATGCGATAACGTCACGGATAGAATCCAATCCGGCGAGAATTGAAACAAATCGGTCAAATCCAAATGCCAAGCCTCCATGAGGAGGAGCTCCATACTTAAATGCATTCATAAGGAAGCCAAATTTGTATTGAGCGTCTTCTTCTGTCAAGCCGAGCAGGCGGAACATTTTATTTTGAAGTTCTGCGTCATGAATACGCACTGAACCTCCACCAAGTTCATTGCCATTTACCACCATATCGTAGGCTGTTGCACGCACAGCACCGGTGTCGGTGTCTAATTTGTCGATATCTTCCGGATTGGGTGATGTGAACGGGTGGTGCATAGCATAGAAACGCTGAGTTTCTTCATCCCACTCAAATAGCGGGAAGTCAACAATCCAGAGGCATGAGAATTTTTGCGGATCACGCAAACCGAGTTGTGAGCCCATTTCGAGGCGAAGTTCGCAAAGCTGTTTGCGTGCTTTCATTGTTTCGCCAACAAGGATAAGCATCAAGTCTCCCGGCTTGGCATTACCACGCTCAAGCCATGTGAGAATCTGCTCATCTGTGAAGAATTTGCCAACAGAGCTCTTAATTGAGCCATCAGCCTCGTATTTAACCCACATCATGCCTTTCGCACCAATCTGCGGACGCTTAACGAAATCGGTTAATTGGTCAAGCTGTTTGCGAGTGTAGTCAGCGCATCCGGGTGCAACAATCGCACCAACATAGGGCGCTGAATCCATTACTGCGAAACCTGAGTTTTCAGTCAAATCCTTAAGTTCAACGAAGGTCATGCCGAAGCGAGTGTCCGGTTTGTCGCTACCATACAAGCGCATGGCGTCGGCCCATGTCATTCTGGGGAATGGTTCTGTAAAATCAATATCTTTGACATATTTAAAAATGTGCTTAACCAATCCTTCAAACATTTGAAGCACATCTTCCTGTTCAACGAATGACATTTCACAGTCAATCTGAGTAAATTCAGGCTGACGGTCGGCACGAAGGTCTTCATCACGGAAACACTTCACAATTTGGAAATAGCGGTCAAATCCACTGACCATCAAAAGCTGCTTAAATGTTTGCGGTGATTGGGGAAGAGCGTAGAACTCACCCGGATTCATGCGTGAGGGCACTACGAAGTCACGAGCACCTTCGGGTGTTGACTTAATCAAAACCGGGGTCTCAACTTCAAGGAAGCCTTTAGAGTCAAGGTATCTGCGGATTTCGAATGCCATTCTGTGGCGCAATTCAAGATTGCCACGAACGCAAGAGCGGCGCAAATCCAAATAGCGATAACGCATGCGCAAATCATCACCTCCATCAGTGTCGTCTTCGATTGTGAATGGAGGCACATCGCTCTTATTCAGCACCTTCAAGTCTGTGGCAATAATTTCAATGTCGCCTGTGGGCAGATTAGCATTTTTACTTGTGCGTTCAGCAACTCGGCCTGTAACTTGCACCACATATTCACGGCCCAATTTATTGGCGGCTTCATGAAGCGATGCATTATCAGTGTCAAACACTATTTGGGTAATACCATAGCGGTCGCGGATGTCAACAAATGTCATACCGCCCATTTTGCGGCTACGCTGTACCCAACCGGCTAAAGTTACTTCACGGCCGGCATCACTAAGGCGGAGTTCTCCGCATGTATTCGTTCTAAACATATCTAGTTTAATGATAATAATCGGTCTGTTTTAAAATGCAAAAGTAGTGTTTTTTTTGCACAGAGTGGCAATAATAGGTCAACTTTGCATCAATCTATTTGTACAACAAGAAAATTTGATGTTCCCCAGAATCGTTCGGGGTTGGTGATATTGAGAGTTTTACTGCCGTTTGAATCCTCTGAAATGGAGTAAGAATCCTTGGGGTGTGTGGTGTGAACTTTTGCCTTTTTACTATATAGCGAAATGCTTGTCAATGTGCGCTTATCGCCCGGAGTAAAATATGACAATTCATAGTCACCTTGCAGCACCTTGGTTTTCTTTAAAAATCCTGTTTCAATAATTTTATTGTTTTTGAGCTCTTTGCCGCTGCCAAGCACATAGTAACAACGGTTCAAATCATCTGTCAATGCTTGGTTTCTTGCAAGGGCATCGTTCTTTTCTGCTGTCACATTTGCAACTGATGTATTGAGCGAATCAACAGCGGTGTTTAGATTCGCAATTTCAATATTTGCATTTGCCAGCTGAGTTTTTAATTCCGCAATTATTTGCTCGTTTTGAGCAATCTGCGTTTTGAGATTAGCTATCATCTGCTGAAGCTGCTTGTTTTGACCAACTTCGGTTGACAGTTTTTTCTCCAGCACAGCCAAGCGTTCTCTGCGCTCTTTCAGAGATTGCTGAATTAATCTGATGTCATCTTGAATTGTAGGCATTTTAACGCTTTCACCGGTTAAGTTTCCGGGAATAACTACTATTGATTCTAAATGTCGGAGTCGAACTAAGTCTTCCGAAATTTGATTAAAAAGCATAATCAAGCTGTCACGCTCGCTAATTGCTTTGAGAGCCAAAGAATCAGCAGCCGATATTTCAGAATGTGGATCACTTGCATTTTTGTTATTATCGCTACAAGAAATTATGGTCAAAATGGCCAGTGTCAATGCAATAAACAGTTTTGAGTTCATATTAACTATGATATTATTTTGTTAGTCTAAATCCTTGTATTTGTTTTTGTGGATAGATTTTTCCTCCTCTTTCCCTGCTATAACAATTACAATTTCACCCTTCGGATTGTTCTTGCTAAAAAAATCAATCAGCTCGGTTAGTGTGCCTCTGACTGTGGTGTCATGAAGTTTTGAAATTTCTCTTGAAACAGATGCTTCCCTACTGCCACCACACACCTCAGAAAGTTGCTCAAGTGTTTTCACCAATCGCAATGGAGATTCATATATAATTGTTGTCATTGGGTCATCGGCAATGCTTTTTAGTCGAGTTTGTCGCCCTTTCTTTGGCGGTAAGAAGCCCTCAAATCGAAATCTGTCACATGGCAAGCCGGAGTTGACAAGGGCAGGGACAAATGCTGTTGGCCCTGGCAGAGTTTCAACCACAATGCTATTGCGGCGACATTCGCGAGATAATAAGAATCCGGGATCGCTAATCCCCGGTGTGCCGGCATCACTAATCAAGGCTATTTCGGAGCCGGAATTGAGCCTGTCAATAATTGGTTGCACAGATTCATGCTCATTAAATTTGTGGTGGCTTGATAGCGGGGTGTTGATGTTAAAATGACGAAGCAAAACAGCGCTTGTGCGGGTGTCTTCGGCTAAAATCAATTCAACACGCTTTAATGTTTCGATTGCTCTTGGCGACATATCGTCAAGATTGCCAACCGGAGTAGGAACTACATATAGCTTCCCAGACATATTCTTAGCGATTAGTTACTGTTGTAATCATGCCCATAAACTCGCGAACTACTTCATCGTCGGGTTCCCAGCACAGATCATTGTAGAAATAATCCTCCACCTCCTCTACACTGCTCATCGCCGAGAGAGCTTCCAGTGCTTCATCCATTTCTTCATCGCTGAAGTTGAATAATTCACGACGGAATCGGTATCTATCGTTCAATGACAATTTTATCTGAAATGAAATGCTTTCCTCCCCTTCAATTTCTACGGGCTCTTCTTTAATCAGTTCTTCTTGATTCTCAGCCTCAATAATTTCTTCATTCATTTTGGATGTCACATTGACGTCGAAAATGACTTCCGGCTCTTCGGAATTAATTTCTATTTCCGGCTGAGTTTCAATTTCGTCTTCAATAACCGCGCTATATTCTGAAACGACAGGCTCTATTTCTTTAGCCCATGTGAGAATTTCCGGTTTAGGAGCAACAAAATCTTCAATTGTATCTGCTTCGCTTTCAATATCGTTAACATTGGGAAGCAATTCAATTGCGGAATCTGAGGGTTCAATTGAGCGTAACTCGCCAATTTCCATATAAAGGGTTTCTGATTTCTCCTCAAGCAATTGAAATAATTGTTCGGGGATTTCTTTGCCCTCACGCTGCATTAATAGTGACAAAAGGCCTTCAATTTCAAGGCATTTATCTAAAAGTGCTTTAGCTTTAACTGTCATTTCTCATTAGATTATGTAAACGACACAAATTTACAACAAATTTTACAATTTGAAGAGCCTCTATTTTCAAATTTGCACCAATGAAATAAATTCATTTCAAGATTCAGCCTCTTCAGCCGGAAGTAGATTATCAAGAAGCAAGCTTTCAAGAGTGGATTTTAGATTGGCGCGGCTTCCTTTGAAGCCGTTAATCATAATGACAATAACATGTGTTGGCAATCCAATTTCATCGAGCATATATCCGGCGTAGCATTGCACTTTATTAAGACTCCCAGTTTTTGCCACAAATCGACCTTGCAGTGATGTGGACTTCAAGAATGATTTTAGAGTCCCGGATTCGCCGGCACGTGGAAACATCTTCAAGAAGTCAAGAAAATTGTCGTCATTCAATGCCATCCACACAAGCATATCTGCCAGATTATAAGCTGTTAAGCGATTGTTGCGCGATAGGCCGCTGCCATCTTCAATATTCATGTCAAAAACATCAACGCCGAGACCCTCCCAAAGTGAAAACTCTTTCCTAGCAGCCTCACTGCGAGAATCACGTGGGAAAGCATAGCGTAACATTGCCTCAGCCATTTGATTATCGGAGCGCATAACGAGGCTTTTTAAAATTTCATAGATTGTGGGCGATTCATGAGTGTAGATAAGGCGTTGCTCACCCTTATTGCTTTTTGTCGGTCCTGTGATTTCAATACCCGACTTGTTCAATTTAGATTTCAAGGCCTCAGTAAAAGTGTTTGCCGGAAGTGGATTGGCCACCTCCACAACAAGGGGCTTTTTTGATTTCCAACGAACATTATATATCAGACCATCTTTCTCTCGCCAAACCGACTCGCCTTTGCGAATCTCCCCTTTAACGGCTTTTAATCCCGGTGTACTCGGCTTGAAAGAGTATGAGCCATCACGATTAAATCGCATTACAATCTTATTGTCGGCATAATTGAAGGGATAATACCCTGCTCCATATGGCCATGCCACATCAGAAAATTTCCAACCCGTAGGAGTAGGTTCATTAAGCCATTTTGGTGATTTAATCTTGATTTCGCCACTAATTTGTCGTATGCCAATATCTTGAATTGCACACACAATGCTATCAATAAAGCCTTGTTTCTGGGGGAAATGCTTGGATTCTAATGTTGGATCACCCGATGATTCTATTATCAAGTTGCCCAAAAGCTCCCCTTTTGATATAGTTCCCGTTGTGAATACTTTTGTTTTATATGTGTCGGATAAATTTGATGTTTGAAAAACAGTTGCTGCAGTGAATAGCTTAGTTACACTTGCGGGAGTCATGGGGAGTTCTCCATTCACATCAAGCACAACATCACCCGATTGAATGTTCTCAATATAAACAGCCACTTGCTCTGCATCAATTCCATCAATTGTTGAAGCATACTTAATTAACCCTTGCCCGTGGACCGAAAATGGCGCCAAAAGGGTGATGAGTGAGAATATTATTAACAGAGTATTTTTCTTTAAACGAATCATGATTACACTTTTTTGCGACTGCGAAGGTAGTAAATACCTGATTGATACATCGAATTTTTAATGCGAATTTACGATATTAAATAAATTTTTGGTAACTTCGCACCTTGAAAAATCAAGCAAATGATTTATTAATGGTAAGTAAAACTCGCGATAAATTAATCGAAGTTGCTCGGCAATTGTTCTTCTACAAGGGGGTGGAGAACACAACGATGAATGATATTGCTGCAGCCTCTGATAAAGGGCGTCGCACTATTTACACTTACTTTAAAAACAAGCGTGAGATATACAACGCAGTCATTGAAAGTCAGAGTAATATTATTACTGACCGGCTCAAAGAGATTGCTGAGTCTGACTTGCCTCACAAGGATCGACTTTACAAATATCTTAAAACACGTTTTGAGATTATTGGCGACATAATACCCCAAAGCAAGACCCCATATGATAAATATAAATCTTTTTTTAGTCGCGATATTCGGCGATATGAAAAGATTTTTGAGATAGAGCGCAATAAAGAACAAGCGATACTATCGAAATTGCTTGAAGATGGTATTTCGGCCGGAGTTTTTCGAGCCGACCAAGCAAAAGTTCTCCCATCGACACTATTGTTAGTGTATATGACTGTAGATCATCATCTTCTGCGACAAGCGGATACATCAGATGTTGATGTGGAAAATTTGTGTAACGATGTCATCTCATTTGTGATGGCAGGAATTTTAAGAGAATAAAAATCATAGTATAAATCCGAATAAAACTTATGAACATGAAATTACTAGAAGGAAAAACAGCTCTCATCACCGGCGCAGCTCGTGGCATTGGCAAAGCTATCGCTATGAAATTTGCAGCCGAAGGTGCTAATGTTGCATTTACAGATATTGTGATTGACGAAAACGGCAAGCAAACTGAAGAAGAACTCAAAGCTCTCGGCGTAAATGCAAAGGGCTATGCTTCTGATGCATCAAATTTTGAACAGACAAAACAAGTTGTTGACCAAGTTAAAGCCGACTTCGGCAGCATTGACATTCTTGTTAATAATGCCGGCATTACAAAGGATGGCCTTATGATGCGAATGACTGAAGCTCAATGGGATGCTGTAATCAATGTGAACCTCAAAAGTGCATTTAACTTCATCAATGCATCACTCCCCATCATGCTTCGCCAACGTTCAGGCAACATCATCAACATGGCCTCAGTTGTAGGTGTTCATGGCAATGCAGGTCAAAGCAATTATGCTGCATCTAAGGCCGGTCTTATTGCTCTCGCAAAGAGCATTGCTCAGGAAGTTGGCTCACGCAATATTCGTGCTAACGCTATTGCTCCCGGCTTTATTGAAACAGCAATGACTGCAGCTCTTCCCGAAGATGTTCGCAAAGAATGGGCTTCAAAAATTCCATTGCGTCGCGGCGGACAGGTTGAAGATATTGCAAATGTAGCATTGTTCCTTGCATCTGATCTTTCAAGCTATGTTACCGGTCAAGTTATCCAGGTTGACGGTGGCATGAATATGTAATCAGAAACATTTAATTACATACATAAAATCCACTGCTAATTATTAGTGGTGGATTTTTACTTATAAAAGATTATAAAAAATTGAGTGTGACCACTCCGCGAGTTGTGAGTGATGAAAAAATATTGTAATTTTGAAACAAAATTGACAAGATACAATAATGCTCAGATATAATACTCAGTTAAAAGCCCTTGCGCTTCCGGAATATGGCCGAAATATTCAATCGATGGTTGATCATTGTTTGACAATTGAGGACCGTGAAGAGCGCACCAGATGTGCCTATGCTATCATAGAGTCAATGGCCAATCTTTTTCCGGAATTAAAGAGCGGAGGTGAATATGATCACAAACTCTGGGATCATTTGGTTATTATGAGTGACTTTAAATTGGATATTGAATATCCATGTGAAGTTATTCAAGCCGACAATCTGCATACTTTGCCGAATAAGGTTGAGTATGACAGAGTCACAGCCGACCGTCGCCAATATGGAAAATATATTGAACAAATGATTCAAAAAGCTGCAGAGATTATCGACGATGAAGAACGAAATGAATTGTTAGCTATGATTGCTAATCAAATGAAGAAATCTCTGATGGCAATCAATAAAGACGGGATTGAGGATAGCCGTGTGTTCAAAGATATATATGAGATTTCCAAAGGGAAAATTCGTGTTGATGAATCGCAAATCAAGCTAAAAGAATATATCATCACACAGCAACCAACCGGCAAGAAAAAGAAGAAAAAATAAATCACTATGATTTTAAGCACAGAGTTAACAGCAATCGGCATTCTATTGAAACCTCATGGAATAAAAGGAGAAATAACCATGAGGATAGATTGTGACGTGGATGTTTCAACTCTTCGGTGTATTGTTTTAAACATAGATGGCATATATGTGCCCTTTTTTATTGATTCAGCACGCCCCCGCTCATCAGAGTCGGTCCTAATAACAATTTCCGGTATTGATTCAGAAATCAAAGCAAAAGAGCTTTGTGGAAAGGATGTTTTTGCACTGCGAAGCGATGTGCAATACGATTTGGATAGCGGTGATGGAGATGGGTTCTATCTATCTGACTTAATTGGTTTTACATTGGTAACTGAAGAAGGTCAATCGTTGGGAGTGATTGAATCATTCGATGATTCCACAGAAAACTGGCTACTAATGGTCAGAAACGAAGATGCGATAATTTATGTGCCTGTAGTAGATGAATTTATAGTTGATATAGACCATCAGCAGCAGATTCTAACAATGAGTTTGCCTGATGGATTGATTGATTTGAATTAACGCTTATATTTTTTCACATGAAAGAATTTGACGAAAACGAAGCGATTGAATTTATGCGTAATTCCCTCCCTAAAGAGGCTCAAAGCATATATGATGAGGACCAACTATTGAACCTCATTGACATCATTTGGGATTTCTATGAGCAGAACGGAATGCTTGACATCGATTTGGACAATGACGGCAATTCTGATGAAGATGAAGATGTGTTGTCGGAACTCGTTGATTACGCCCAGAGAATGATAAAGAAGGATCGCAATGCTACGATAGCTCCCGAGCACATCCCAGCACTTGTTGAGGCTGAACTTAGATATGAAGATTCAATCCTTGATGACTAATCTTATAACACTTACACTCGCAATGATAAAGCAAAAGCTAAAATACATAGTTCTATTACTTGTGTCGCTTCCTTTGATGCATGCTTTTGGTCAGGATGTTGCTGAGGTAGAAAATACTCCGTATCCCGACTATCAAGAGGATGTGTTCATGGATATGGAGCTATCACAAAATGTAGTTACACCGAAAGTGCCGGCAGATTTAAAGGGGTACATCTCATCCTATCAGAAGAAAATTGCAGATGAATTGACAAATTACTACACAGTAGACTTGACTCGTGATGATGAAGTATTCATCGTTTGCATTCCAAGTAATGATATTTTTTTGCCAAATGACACATTGCTCTCAAGCTATGCACCCCAAGTGTTGAATCCTGTTCTTGATTTGATGAAGGGTGACCCATATATGTATAAAATAGTTGTTGCTATTCACACAGATGACACAGGGTCCGATAAATATTTGCAAAACCTATCAACAGCCCGAACAAATTCAATCTATGACTGGTTGCTTGACGCAATGGACTCCGAAATAATATCGTGGGACTTAGTTGTTATCCCCTACCCTATGGCATCAACTGATCCGCTGGTTGATAATGACACAATGGAAAATCGCCAACAGAATCGCCGAGTTGAGTTTTATTTCATACCCGGCCCCAAAATGATAGATATGGCAAGAAATAAACAACTACACTAAAATCGCATTAGAATAAAAAAACTACATAAAGCATTATGGCAAAAGAACTAAAAGACTTAACCAAAAGAGCTGATAATTATTCACAGTGGTATAATGACTTGGTTGTGAAAGCTGACTTAGCTGAACAATCAGCAGTAAGAGGATGTATGGTAATCAAACCATACGGATATGCTATTTGGGAGAAAATGCAGCAGCAACTTGATAGAATGTTTAAAGAAACAGGCGTTCAAAATGCTTACTTCCCAATGTTAATCCCCAAATCTTATCTTTGTCGAGAAGCAGAACACGTGGAGGGATTTGCAAAAGAATGTGCCGTTGTTACCCATTATCGTCTAAAAAATGATCCCAATGGAAATGGCGTAATTGTTGACCCGGAAGCACGCTTGGAAGAGGAACTGATTGTTCGCCCAACTTCAGAAACCATTATTTGGGGTACATACCGCAATTGGATTCATAGTTATCGTGATTTACCGATTCTTTGCAACCAATGGGCAAATGTAATGAGATGGGAAATGCGCACTCGTATGTTCCTACGAACAGCAGAATTCCTTTGGCAAGAAGGGCACTGTGCTCACACCACAGCTGAAGAATCTGAAGCTCGCACTGTGCAAATGATTAACCTTTATGCCGACTTTGCTGAGAAATATATGGCGATGCCGGTCATTAAAGGCGTGAAATCGGCAAACGAACGTTTTGCGGGGGCTGTCAACACATACACTATTGAGGGTATGATGCAGGATGGTAAAGCATTGCAATGTGGCACATCCCACAATTTGGGACAGAATTTTGCCAAAGCATTTGATGTGACATTCGTAAATAAAGAAAACAAACCCGAATATGTTTGGGCTAACTCTTGGGGTGTGTCAACACGCTTGATGGGTGCTCTTATCATGACTCACTCTGATGATAATGGCCTTGTGCTTCCGTCCTATTTGGCTCCAATTCAGGTGGTTATTGTGCCAATCTACAAAAATGCTGAGCAGCTTTCTGAAATTTCAAAAACAATCCTTCCAATTGTTGATCAATTGAAATCGATGGGAATTAGCGTGAAATATGACGATGCTGAAAATAAGCGTCCTGGCTTCAAATTTGCCGATTATGAATTGAAGGGAGTGCCTGTGCGTTTGGCTATTGGAGCTCGTGATATTGAAAACGGAACCGTAGAAGTGGTTCGTCGCGACACTCTCGAAAAGAGCGTTGAAAGCCTTGATGGCATTACTAACTTTGTGGCAAATCTTTTGGAGGAAATTCAGAAAAACATCTTTAATAAAGCATTAAGTCATCGCCAATCAATGACTCGCACTGTAGAAACATATGATGAGTTTAAAGAAGAGATTGAAAAAGGCGGATTTATACTTGCTCATTGGGATGGTACTCCTGAAACTGAAGAACGAATCAAAGAGGAAACAAAAGCAACGATTCGTTGTATTCCTTTGGAGGGTGACACCACTCCCGGGGTTTGCATGGTAACCGGCAAGCCTTCAAAACAACGTGTAATTTTTGCGCGAAACTATTAATAGAATCCAACGTCAGAGCACCCGAGTGAACAACATCGGGTGCTTGACTATAAATTGACATATATGAATCTCACTGAATTAAAAGCGTTGCTTAGCGAAAACCTGGGATGTAGTGTTGATGAATCAGAAGCAATGCTCAATGCCACAATTGAGGCATTAAAAGAGTATGCCAAAGAACTTGATTCTGTGGCAATACCAGGATTTGGTACTCTGTCGTGTACAAAGATTGATGAACAAATTATTGACAATCAAAAGACAGGACAAAAGGTGCTTACGCCACCTCAAATAAAACTCAGTTTTAAATCAAGTGTTGTACTTAGAAAGAAATTCGTGGGATGAACAAGAAAATACCATTAAGAAGCCTTGCTGAGAGTGTGTCAAATCGAACCGGCATTGATGCTGATAAAGCACAGGCTTTTGTTAAAGCACTATTTAGTGTGATTGGTGACAAACTTCTTCAAGCAGAAACCGTTAATGTTGACGGCTTTGGTGAATTCAGCGCGTCACATAACACTGTGGAGCCGGTACGTTTTTTAGTTGATCCGACATTGGCCGACGAACTCAATGCACCATTTGCTATGTTTAATTCTATTGACATTCCTATTGGTATTGATCAAGATGAATTAAAAAGCATTTCGGATGATATGCTCTCAGAATCGGAATCCGAGGATGGTAATCTACAACAATCAGCGGACAGCGTTAAGGAGATGTCAGTTGCTGTTGCAGAAATTGAAAATCCCGTTTCAGAGCAAGTTGAAGTTGAGCATATTAATGAAAACATAGATTGTGCTGATGAGGTTAAAGAAGAAATATCGGCCGACGTTGATGATACACCGGTTGAGATTCCGACAGCCACAACTGAAGACATCAATACTTGTGAGACTCAAGAATCAAGAGAAGCCAAGGTGGAAATCTACGAAGAGCCTGCTGTTGTGGTCAGCTCCAGCATAATCCCTGAAGAAGAGGAAGAATATGTAGAATACTCTGACGAGGAAAACGAACATGAAAAATCGCGATTTGGCATTGGATTCTTGCTCGGATTGGTGACCGGTTTAATAATCGGTGCGCTCTGTTTTGTGGGCTATACCTTTTATTTTGTTGAAACCGGGAGTAAGTTGTTTTAAAATAACTTAATAGTTTAATCAAGGAAAGGAATAATAGCTTATTTTAACATCCTAATTTACAATTCTGTTGTTTACAATATATATTTTTGTCTAAATAATGTCGGTTAAGACACTGGACAAATAGAATTATACAATCAAAACACATAAAAACACAAATGAATACTTCGGTAAATATCAGTGAACTCAACGAACTTGTTACAAGCAAACACAATTTTGTAGCAACCGTGATCCATGGTATGGATCAAACCATAGTTGGGCAAAAGCACCTAATTGACTCATTGTTAGTTGCCCTATTAGCTAACGGACACATTCTTCTTGAAGGTGTCCCAGGCCTTGCAAAAACGTTGGCTATAAAAACGTTAGCACAACTTATTGATGCAAAATATAGCCGTATCCAGTTTACGCCCGACCTCTTGCCGGCCGACGTAACCGGTACGATGGTTTATAGCGCGCAAAAAGAACAATTCCAAATCAAGCGCGGTCCGATATTTGCCAATTTCATTCTTGCCGATGAAATTAACCGTGCTCCGGCCAAAGTGCAAAGTGCGCTTCTTGAAGCCATGCAAGAACGCCAGGTGACAATCAGCGATCACACCTTTAAACTTGACACTCCCTTCTTGGTTATGGCAACACAAAACCCCATAGAACAAGAGGGCACATATCCCCTTCCCGAAGCACAAGTTGACCGTTTTTTGTTGAAAGTTGTGATTGGATATCCCACTCGTAATGAAGAAAAAACAATTATTCGTCAAAATATCAATCCTGAACAGAAAGTGATTCGTCCGCTTCTTCGTCCGGAAAATGTAATTGAAGCTCAAAAAGTGGTTGAACAAATTTATCTTGACGAAAAAATTGAACGCTACATCGTTGATATAGTATTTGCAACCCGTTTCCCATCAGAATATGGCTTAAGCGATCTTCAGAGCATTATCTCATTCGGTGCATCACCGCGTGCATCAATCGGCTTGGCTCGAGCAGCGAGAGCCTATGCATTCTTATGTGGTCGTGGCTTCGTAATTCCTGAAGATGTTCGTGCAATATGCCATGATGTGCTTCGTCATAGAATTGGATTGTCATATGAAGCCGAAGCAAACAATATTACAGCTGATATGATTATTTCAGAAATTCTGAACAAAGTTGAAGTACCCTAATTTCTGACATTAAGAGCATAGACTGACTATGGAAGCGAATGAACTTCTAAAGAAAGTTCGCAAAATTGAGATCAAAACTCGCGGCCTTTCGCAAAATATCTTTGCCGGAGAGTATCACACTGCGTTTAAAGGGCGTGGTATGATGTTTTCGGAAGTGCGCGAGTATCAATATGGCGATGATATTCGCGATATTGATTGGAATGTTACGGCCCGCCAAAATCATCCTTATGTAAAGGTTTATGAGGAGGAGCGTGAGTTGACGGTCATGTTGCTTATTGATATGTCGCGAAGCCGACTTTTTGGTGCTATCGGTGACGAAAAGCGCAATATGATTGCTGAAATAGCTGCAACATTGGCATTCTCAGCAATAGAGAATAATGATAAAATCGGTGTAATATTCTTCACCAATAAGATTGAAAAGTTTATTCCGCCTAAAAAGGGAAGAAAACACATATTGTTTATTATCAGCCAATTGCTCACATTCGAGCCATCGGATAATGGCACCGATATTTCTCAAGTGCTCAAATACTTCACAGATGCCCTTAAAAAGCGAACCACTACATTCTTGATATCTGACTTTATCGATGATTCTGATTACACTAAAGCTCTGTCAGTGGCTTCAAATAAGCATGATGTTATCGGCATTCAGGTTTATGATAAGCGAGATTCTCAATTGCCAAATGTTGGATTCATGCGTCTTACCGACCTCGAATCGGGCGATTCAAAATGGATTGATACTTCGTCAAAATCTGTTCGTACGTCTTACAATAAATGGTGGTATGAACGTCAGAATAAGATGTTTGAATCAATGATGAAATCAAGAGTTAATTTCACTTCAATTACTACTGATGAAGATTATGTTAAGGCTTTGATGGCATTGTTTAAAAATAAAGGAGTTAAATAACGATGATAGAATATAAAAAAACAGCTATCACAGCTCTTTTGTGTGGTATTATCACTGCTTTATTCTCAACAGCTGCAAATGCAACTGAAAGAGACATATCAGCATCGGCTAAGTTGGATAGCACGGTGATGATAATGGGCAGTAAAACGGCCCTTAGGATTGAATTTGTTGGCAATTTTGGCGATGAAGCACACACATTTATAAATCCCGAAGAATGGGACAAGGTGGAAATCAATGAAACAGATTCAGCCCTAATAAACGATTTAGGCAATAATCGTCGCGAACTTCGAGCAATGTTCATGGTGCAAGCCTTCGATTCAGGACTTTACACTCTTCCCCCAATTTATCTTATTTCCGGAAAGGACACCATTGCTACTAATTCTCCAATTCTTAAAGTAGATCCAATTGCATTGGATACAGCCAACGTTGTTTTTAAAGATGGAGAACCTATTGATATCAAAGTCCACGGTATGACCGATGTGGTTGATGCTGAAGAAAAACTCTTGGATTTTGTCCCTGATTGGATGACCGTAGCTTGGCCTTGGATTTTGTTGACACTGTTATTGATTGGTCTACTGGTTTTTGTGTATATGAAATGGCTTCGCCATGGGCAAATTCCGCTTATCCCAATCAAAAAGCCTGTGCCTCCATATGAGCTTGCTGTTGGACGTCTCAATGACCTGAGAGAGAAAAAACTTTGGCAGCAAGGCGCTGAAAAAGAATACTATACTGAACTAACTGACATCCTTCGCGGTTATCTTTCCGGACGTTTCGGGATTAACGCAATGGAGATGACAACACCCCAAATTATTTCGGCTATTTCAAATAGTGAAGAAGCCAAAGAATTTGCAGCTTATGTTGATGGAGTTTTGCGTGAGGCCGATTTTGTGAAATTTGCCAAAGCGAAACCGTCGGCACCGGAAAATGAGGCGGCATTTGCAAATGTTCGTCAATTCGTTGAGTTGACAAAGCCTGTAGAAAAGACCGAAGAATCCGAAGCAGAAATGAACACCGATTCCGATTCAAAAGAAAAACAATCTAATAACGTTACAAAATAATAACGCAGAATGAATTTACAATTTGCACACCCTGAGTATCTTTGGCTTCTGCTTATTATAGTACCAAACATCGTGTGGTACATATACGATTTGCGATTTCGAAATGCCGGTATCTCAATATCGACATTAGTCCCCTTTAATAATCAGAAACCGACACTCAAACAATATGTAATGCATGGATTGTTTGGGTTGAGAATGTTATTGATAGCCGTATTGATAATTATTGTGGCTCGTCCGCAGAGCAGTTCAAGATGGTCAAACAGCAATACAGAAGGGACAGATATTATGCTTTCTCTTGACATCTCATCAAGTATGCTGGCGGGTGATTTTGACCCAAATCGTCTTGAGGCTGCAAAAAGAGTTGCTTCTCGTTTTATTTCCGGAAGGACACAAGATAACATAGGGCTTGTGATATTTGCGGCAGAAAGTTTCACCGCCGTTCCAATGACAACTGACCAAGCTCAATTGATAAACTACCTTAATGAAGTTGAAATAGGCCTTCTTACTGATGGTACTGCAATTGGTGATGGTATTGCAACAGCAATTAATCGTATTAAAGGTGGTAATGCCAAGTCAAAAAGCATAATTTTGATTACTGATGGCTCACATAATGCCGGACAGTTGGCTCCTATGGACGCCGCTGAAATAGCAAAGCAGAATGATATCAAAATCTATACAATTGGTGTTGGCCGAAATGGAAATGCTCCATATCCGCAAATAGACCCATATACAGGGCGCACATATACTGTGAATCTGCCGGTGGTAATTGATGAAAAAACACTTACAGCAATTGCCGAACAAACCGGAGGGAAATATTTTAGAGCCACGGATGACCACATGCTTGCTAACGTGTTTGATGAGATTGACAAACTCCAAAAATCACGAATAAGTGTGAAGAAATTCGCCTCTGTAGAGGAAGATTTCTTGCCTTGGGCACTGCTTGCATTTGGATTGCTTGTTTTGGAATTATTGCTTAGAAATCTCTATTTGCGTCAAATACCATAAGAAATTTATCAGAATAAATAATGATTAGCTACTAACAACCCTCCAATATGATAAATTTTGCGAATCCACAATATCTCTATTTGTTGATTGCCATTCCGGTAATTGCAGTCCTATATATGTCGTATAGAGTGATGCGACGCAGAAGACTGAATAAGTTCGGGAGCAAACTAAGTGAAGCTCTAATGCCTGATGTGTCACGATATTTGCCCAATTTAAAGATTATACTTCAGTTGACTGCTCTCGGATTGATAATATTGGCCGCTTCACGCCCCTATGTTCACACAGATAGCAATGTTATCATGACCACAGATGAAGAGAGTGTCAATGGCATTGAGGTTATGATTTGTTGCGACGTTTCAAATTCAATGTTAGCATCAGCAACAGACGACACTAATGGAATTTCGAGATTGCAACGAGCAAAATTCATCCTTGATAAGTGTCTTGACAATATGGAAGATGACCGAGTGGGGCTTGTAGTATTTGCCGGTGATGCATATCTTCAAATGCCATTAACACCTGATGCTCATTCGGCAAAAATGTATGTCAATGATTTGAATACTGAGATGGTCCCTCTTCAAGGAACTGCAATCGGAGCTGCTATCAACACTGCCGTTAACGCATTTGATCCTGAAAGTTCGTTTAGCAAAGCTATCGTGGTTATTACTGATGGCGAAAACTTTGAAGATGATGCTGCTGCCGCTGCCAAGAGTGCGGCCGGCACAGGAATCCAAATCAATGTTATTGGGATGGGGACTCCCGGAGATGGGATGCCAATACCGACACCTGACTCACCTACCGGTTTTTTAGTGCATGATGGAACTGAGGTTCGTACTGCGCTTAATGATGCAGGTGCTGCTGAGATTGCAAAGATTGGTAAGGGTATATATCTTTCCGGGAATAGCAATTCTGTGGTTCAAGACCTTGAAAAACAGCTTGGAAAGATAAAACAAACTGAATATAAACGCACATCTATTCCGTCGGATTCCACAGACTTATTCCCATTGATCGTTAGCGTTGCATTATTGATTCTTGTTATTGACATTGCATTGCCATATCGAAAACTAAAATGGCTACGCAACATCAAATTTTTCACAAAAAAATAACTTATTTCTAATGAAACGAGTTCTATATATATTGTTAACGTGCTCACTTCTATCCATCACCGGACAAGTGGCAATGGCATCAGAACAAGATCCTGAGGTCACCGCGAAGCATGTCAGAAAGTTTATTAATAAGGGAAATAAATCATATCGCAGCGGAAACTATGCCGAGGCTGAAACCTATTATAAAGATGCTCTACAAGAGGATCCGACCTCAGAGTTAGCACAGTTTAATTTGGCGTTGACTTTGTTAAAACAGCAAACTGCCAACAAGGCTCAATCCGACACTTTGCGATTAATGTCAAAGGGTTATTTTCAGAATGTTGCAGGAAGTTCTGCTGCAGATGCATCGCTGATTGAAAATTCATACTATAATCTTGGAAATATTGCTTTTGATGATGAGGATTATGCCGGAAGCATTGCTATGTATAAAGAAGTGCTACGCAGGAATCCCGATAATATTCGTGCGCGTCAAAATTTGAGAGTGGCGCAGATAAAGCTCAAAGATCAGCAAAGTAACCAAGGTAAAGATAAAAACCAGGATCAAAACCAGCAAAATCAGCAACAACAGCAAGAGCAACAGCAACAGCAACAGCAA
>JAZSAZ010000005.1:0-11801 GCA_045602165.1 Paramuribaculum sp.
ATTGATTTAACTATTTGATAATCAACAATTTATTTCCCGATGCAGAAGCGGGAGAAGATGGTGGTGAGGATGTCTTGGGAGGTGATGTTGCCTGTGATTTCACCGAGGTGATGAAGGGTTTCGCGTATGTCTTGGGCAACAAAGTCGCCTGAAATTCCGGCAGTCAGTGCGTCAATGGCTCGTGCTATCGAGTCGGCCGCAAGTGTCAGTGCCTGATAGTGGCGTGCATTGGTTACCATTATCTGGTCTTCAGGGATCTGTTCACTTCCAGATGCTTTTACCAAGGCGCGTTCTAGTTTATCTATATTAATGCCTTCACGAGCCGAAATGCTCTCTATGATGGTTGATGCCCCGGCGGTTAATTCGCTGATAAGGTCAATTGTGTCACTGATGTTGGCTTCGGAATGATCTGTCTTGTTAATGGCCACAATGAGTTGCTGCTCGTCGGTGAGTTTTGGTATTATCTGTGTTGCAGCACGACTGATGGCCTCTGCACCTGCCGTAGCGTCAACGACCCAAAGCACTATACGCGCATCGGTGATTTTTTGCAGTGTGCGCTGTATGCCGAGCGCTTCAATGGTGTCGGTGGTAATGCGAAGCCCGGCGGTATCGATAAATCGAAACAGCGTGTCGCCGATTTCAATGGTGTCTTCGATGGTGTCGCGTGTGGTGCCATGAATATCGCTCACTATGGCTCGATCTTCATGCAGAAGTTGATTGAGTAGCGTTGACTTTCCGGCATTTGTCTCGCCAACAATTGCCACCGGGACTCCATCTTTGATTGCCGATCCGGTGGCAAATGTCGATGCTAATCGGCTGACCACGTTGTGAATCTCTTGTGCAAGACTGAGAAGCTTTTCGCGCGATGCAAATTCTACCTCCTCTTCAGAGAAATCAAGTTCGAGTTCAAGGAGTGATGCCAAGTCGAGCAACTGGTCATGTAGTTGCGTAAGCTTACGCGAAAAGTCACCTCGCATTTGGCTCATAGCTATGCGATGTGCTGCGCGCGATGACGAAGCGATAACGTCGGCCACAGCTTCTGCTTCTGCAAGGTCCATGCGCCCGTTAGCAAATGCTCGTCGGGTAAATTCGCCTGCCTCGGCTATGCGGCAACCGGAGCGCACCAATAGATTAATGAGTTCACGCTGCACCCACCGCGATCCGTGAACCGCAATTTCCACAACATCTTCACCGGTAAATGAGCGCGGATTGCGAAACACAGTAGCCACGGCTTGGTCTATAGCTTCGCCATGCTCATCAACAATCGTCCCAAGGTGGGCTGTATGCGACTGCACTTCAGCGAGTGAGTGTCCGCGCCACACGTTGTTCACTATGGCGATAGCATCACAGCCACTCACTCGAGCTACAGCTATCCCCCCTACTCCGGGGGCTGTTGATATAGCGCATATGGTTTCTTTATTGTCGGTCATTGTAGTCTCTCTCAGCTATTTCGGTTTGTTCCTTATCATACAACATTATTATCCTCATGTTAAAGGCACACAATCAATTTGGAATGGCATTTAGGATTTTGCCTACTTGGGGGCTTTAATTGTGCTCCAGAAGTGGAAATCACATTGCTGCTCAACTTCGGCTTCTATTTCATCGGGCAGAGCTGCAAAAAAGTCATGGCCGGTTTGACGTTCCACTTCGTCGATGCTCACAGCTGCTGCCTGCATCCCACCGGGCACTTTGTCATTAGGCATTATAAATCCGATGCCCCTAATGGGCGATGCATTAGGCGAAAGAATCACCTTGAAAAAGCGTTTCGGCACCGCTATACGCGAGTCGCCTATATATTCACGAATATCGCTATCGGTCAATATCGGGCCGCAGATAATCAGAATAGCTCCGTCGGCCGATGCCCATTTGCGACATTTTTCTTCAAGTTTCTTCCAAGCTCCGGTGTTGAGCGATTTTGCTTGTGGTGAAATGTTGGCAAGCGAGAATGTTGCTTCCATTGCCTCTTGGCTCCATTTCATGTCCCCTGCCGGGCACATGTGACCACGGTCAAAACCTGAATATTTATAATCATAAGTTTCAGGGCATCCTACCACAGATTCATCGCAATAGAAATTGTCATCGCGAGGAACTGTTCCCTTAACCTCCTCAGCTGTCAATTCCCACGCCACCCAATTGGGTTGATGCATCGAAGCATTAAATGATAATTTCATTCCGGGATAATCCACCAATTGCTGTTTCAGTTCGGGATTTGTGACCACAGCCGCGAGCTGTTCGGCCGATGGTTGTTCTGTTGACAAAGGAGTGGGCTTAGCCCCATCCAATTGAAAGAAAGCCACTCCGGCTAATACACACGACACAACAGCCAGAATCACACCCAGCGACCCCCCCCCGCCCAAACGTTTTTTCCTACGTGCCATCATTACACTATTGACCATTAAATTTGTTAATAATTTCAGCAATCTCGCGAGCATCAATTTCGCTAATCGGGTCTCCTATTGGCAAGCTCACCGACTCCGATGCAAGCTGTTCGGAGATAGGCAGCGGTCCATGAGGCAGATGCTCATAGCATGGCTGCTGATGTGGCGGTGTCGGATAATGGATGTCTGTTTCAACACCGTTGGCAAACATATACTCGCGGAAATTATCTCGCAGTTCAGCCTTTATTCGAACCACATATTGATGCCACACGCACTGTGTGGGCGAAGATGGTATCAGTGGCTTGATGATTGCAGGATGAAGGATATGGCGATTATAAGCCATCGCGCGAGCAAATCGGCGTGCATTAGCTTCATCAGTGTCGCGAAGCTTAACTCTCAACATCGCTGCTTGAATGGGGTCTAACCTGCAGTTGAAGCCAACATAAAGATTATGATAACGTCTATCTCCTCCGTAATTTGCAAGGGCTGATACAGCAGCAGCTAACTCTGAATCATGAGTAACCACAGCTCCGGCATCGCCAAGCGCACCTATATTTTTTGTCGGGTAGAAGCTGAATGCACCCGCATGGCATATTGCACCGGCCTGTCGAGAGCTATAGAGTCCATCGGTGATTGAACGAGCTCCAATTGCCTGTGCTGCATCCTCCACCGCGATCAAATCATTATCGCGAATAATCCGAGCTATTTTTTCGTCCCAACACACTCGACCAAATAAGTGAACCAACACAATTGCCTTTACTCTCGGTGAGATTGCTTTTGCGATAGACTCTGCCGATAGATTCATTGTCATTTCATCCGGATCGACAAGCACCGGTTTCAGCCCTGTGTGGGTTAGCGACAACACAGTGGCAATAAATGTGTTGGCCGGCACAATAACCTCATCACCCTCGCTGATGCGCCCCAAAACCTTATAGGCTTCAAAAATCAATCGAAGCGCATCAAGACCGTTACTCACGCCGATGGCATGAGGAGCCTGACACATTGCAGCCAATTGGCAATTTAACTCATCCACCTCGGGCCCGCCAATATAGCGTCCGGAGTTAATGACACCGGTTGCTGCCACACACAAGTCTGACATATAGCGCTCATTGGCTGCTTTAAGATCTAAGAAGGGGTATTTTATTTTAAGCTCCACTAATTCCAGAGTTATGAATTATCTACCTATTTTTTTGACTCCACAAAATCGTTATAAGAACGGATATAGTCATCTTCGCTATAATCATTCGATGCAAGCACGAGCACTATACTCCCCGATGAGAAATTATCAATTGACCGCCAAATTCCGGTTGGGATATACAATCCCTCATAAGGTCGATTCAGAGTAAACTTTTTCATCTGCTCACCATCCGACACCAAAACATCAAAACTCCCTCCCACGGCCATTATGAGGCTTTCCTGCTCAATGTGGGCATGACCGCCACGCTCGGCACCGGCTGGGATGTCGTAGATGTAATAAATGCGTTGAACATCAAACGGGAGCTCACCGGAATTTTGCGCCACAGTCAGAGTGCCGAGGCGATGAGAATGATGTTCGATTTTAATTATTCGACAATCATCTATTGTTGTCACAAGCGTCTTGCTCATTAATTCCGATTTGATATTTATCAATCAACTGAATATAGCAATTCTTATCACGAATATAATCATCTTCACTATAGAGAGTATCCGTCACAATGAGAACGGCCGAATTTGTGGCGAAATTATGAAGTTCGCGCCAAGTCATCGGTGGCACATATAGCGCTTCATTCGGTTTTGAAAGTGTGTAGCAATTAATGCAGCCATCCGGGCCTTGAGTTGTAACCTCAACGCGCCCGGATAGAGCTATGATTAATTCTTGTGAAGAGTAATAGGCATGACCTTCGCGCATCATCCCCGACGGGACATCGTGAATCCAATAAGTCCTTGCGGGCTTAAACGGAAGAGTCGAGGGATATTGCAACACGGACAGATTACCTCTATAATCTGCAATTTTGGCTATATCAACAACTTGCGGATTATTCAATGCCATTTTCAGCAAGGTTTATTAAGTACTGACCATAGGAATTCTTTGCCATAGGGGCGGCTATCGCCTTCAATTGTTCAGCGTCAATCCAACCTTTACGGAATGAAATTTCCTCAAGTGCAGCCACTTTAAATCCTTGTCTTTTTTCAATTGTTTCAATAAAGTTTGAAGCTTCCATCAGCGAGTCGGTAGTGCCTGTATCGAGCCAAGCAAAGCCACGTCCAAGTCGCTGAACATTAAGTTCACCGGCCTGGAGATAGGCTTGATTAACTGATGTGATTTCAAGCTCACCACGTGCTGAAGGCTTAATTTGTTTTGCAATATTGACAACCGAATTAGGATAGAAATACAATCCCACAACCGCGAGATTTGATTTCGGGTGCTCGGGCTTTTCAATGTTTGAGGTGGCACGCCAGTTTTCGTCAACAGTAACCACTCCATATCGCTGCGGATCATGAACAGGATAAGCAAACACAGACGCCACACCCTCTGCAGCTGTTTTCACTGCATTCTGAAGCATTGCAGTGAATCCCTGACCATAGAAAATATTATCTCCGAGCACCAAGCACACATCATCGTCTCCGACAAACTCCTCTCCAATCAAGAATGCCTGTGCCAATCCTTCTGGACGAGGTTGAATAGCAAATTGGAAATTCACCCCGATATCAGAGCCGTCACCAAGAAGTCGCTTAAACATGGGCATATCCTCCGGAGTTGAGATTATCAAGATATCACGAATGCCAGCAAGCATCAACACCGATATCGGATAATAAACCATCGGCTTATCAAAAACCGGGATAAGCTGTTTAGAGATACCCTTTGTAATCGGATAAAGACGAGTGCCGGAACCTCCGGCAAGAACTATACCTTTCATGATTAATTCTATTTATCGGTTACCATACATTTCATCGTAGTATTTCTGATAGTCACCAGATGTCACACTTTCCACCCAATCCTGATTATCGAGATACCAACGAATTGTTTTTTCAATACCCACAGTGAACGATGTTTCGGGATACCAACCTAATTCAGTTGCAATCTTAGTAGGATCAATAGCGTAGCGCATATCATGTCCCGGGCGATCGGTTACATAAGTAATCAAGTCATAGTTGATATTTTCAACCGGATGTCCGAGCAACTGACGATATTGAGGTTCATCACGCATTATGCGAGCAATAATATCAATCACAGTTTTCACAATTGTGATATTCTGTTCCTCATTAAATCCGCCAACATTGTAGATTTCACCTATTTTACCATCGCGTAGCACCATATCGATAGCCTTAGCATGGTCTGTTACATAGAGCCAATCACGCACATTCTCCCCTTTACCATAAACCGGAAGCGGCTTGCCGGCAAGGATATTGGTAATAATCAGCGGGATGAGCTTCTCAGGGAAGTGATATGGTCCATAGTTGTTGCTGCATCGAGTGATATTAATTGGCATTCCGTAGGTTTCGTGATATGCCAATACGATTAGGTCGCCCGAAGTTTTTGCTGCAGAATAAGGTGACCGCGGAGCCAACGGAGTGGTTTCGGTGAAGAATTTTTCGCCGAAAGTTTGAAGATTATCACGTCCTTCAATCACGCGTTTCACATCATCCGACACGCTAAGCGGCTGCGCACCATCAAAATCTTTTGAAAGCGAACCATACACCTCATCAGTGCTGATCTGCAAGAACTTCTTGCCGCTACGATAGCGCGGTGACCCATCTTCATTCTTGCCTTCAAGCCATGCCTTACGAGCACAGTCAAGCATATTTTGAGTACCAAGAATATTTGTCTCAAGGAACAAGCGCGGATTTGTAATACTGCGGTCAACATGTGATTCTGCCGCAAAATTCACGATATAATCAGGGTCAAAATCAGCAATTAATTTTTCAACCAATTCACGGTCACCAATGTCGCCTTTAACAAACGACACATTATCAAGTTCTAATTCCTCTTTAAGTGTCAGCAAATTGCCGGCATATGTCAAAACATCTAAAATCAAGACATCAACATCTTTGCCCCATTTGTCAATCAAATATTTAACAAAATTAGCACCAATAAATCCGGCAGCACCTGTTACAAGATATTTTTTCATATTTTATAATATTAATAACATGCAAATATATGAATTTATTTTAAAAGAATACTCACACCACTCAATAAATCATTTTAGAAAGAGAAAAACCAATGCCGGCAAAACACAAAATAATGACTCGGTGTTATCCCATTATAACCCATTATAACCCATTAAAACTCACTCAATCCAATCTTCTTTGCCACATATGTTGGATTTATTTGTTAATTCCGATAAAAAATTAATATATTTGCAATGATTTTATCAATTATAATTAAACTAAAAGAAAATGAAAAAATTTTTCCTTATCGCCATTGCAGCTGTAGGCATCACCACAGCTCAGGCACAGCAAGCATTGGAAGCTCCATCTTTCTGCGACAACTGGTCAGTTGGCATTGAAGGTGGTGGTGTTACTCCCCTTACTGATGGATCATCATTTATCGGCGACATGCGCGGCGGTTTTGGCCTCCACGTACAGAAAGCCATCACTCCCGTATTTGCTCTTGGTGTAGAAGGTGCGGCTTATATCAACACCTCATATGGCTTCTCAAGCACAGCAATTGACAACTCTTACGTTGGAGCTTACGGTTCAATCAACCTTTTCAACCTTTTTGGCGGTTACAACTGCGCAGGTCGCTTCTTTGATATGGAAGTACAGGCCGGGGCCGGTTGGGGACATGCTTATGTGAATGGTGAGTCTGATCACAACTACTTTGTAACAAAAGCAGGTGTAAACTTCAACTTCAATGTTTGCAAGAACTTGACACTCTCAGTTCGTCCCGCCGTTCTTTGGAACATGAGCGATGCCGGTGTGTCACAGGCAACTGCAGCTTACAACAAAGAAACTTCAGGTTTCCAGATTTTTGCCGGTGTAGCCTACAACTTTGGCGAAGGCTTCAAATGTGCTGAAATCAAAAACCAGAGCGAAATTGACGCTCTCAACGCAAAAATCAACGATCTTCGTGGCAAAATCGACGCTTGCGCAGCAGCCAACAACGCAGCTGTGGCTCAAGCCGCTGCTCTTGCTAAAGAACTCGAAGCTTGCAAAAACCGCAAACCCGAACAGATTGTTGTGGAAAAAACAAACAACAACCTTCAGAGCGTTCGTTATATCTTCTTCAAAGTTGGTAGCTCAAAAGTTACTGCTGACCAGAAACCCAATGTTGAAATGGTTGCCAAGTATCTCAACAAACGCCCCGATGCTAAGGTTGTGATTAAAGGCTACGCTTCACCCGACGGCAACGCTGAATTCAACAAAAAGCTCGCTGCTGCTCGTGCTGAATCAGTGAAAGAAATGCTCGTTAAGAAATATGGCATCGCTGCTGATCGCATCTCAGCTCAAGGTGAAGGCATCGGTAACATGTTTACCGAAAATGATTGGAATCGCGTTTCAATCTGCACACTCGAAAACTAATCCAATCCAAACAACAATCATTTTTGAATCTTAAATAACACAGAATATGAAAAAGACCATTTTAATTGCGCTTGCAGCATGCGGACTCATGACCGCTCAAGCACAAAAAGCATACGAAACACCCGGTTTTTTTGACAATTGGTCAGTTGGCGTTGATGGTGGTTTGACTACCCCTATCTCTAATCACGCATTCTTCGGCGATATGCGCGGTGCATTCGGCCTTCACCTCCAGAAACAAGTAACTCCCGTTATCGCCATCGGTTTTGAAGGCATTGCAGGAGTAAACACTTCTTCATGGAATCAGAAAAACTTTCAAGCATTGTATGCTGACTACATGATGGCCGGTCGCAGCTCTACTGCTATCGACAATATGTATCTTGGCCTTTATGCTTCTGCCGACCTCTTCAATCTTTTCGGTGGCTACAAAGCAGATCGTTTATTCACCACTGAAGCTGTTGTTGGTGTGGGCTATGGTCACGATTTCTATGACAGCAATGCATTCTTCCCAATGTCATTGACTTCAGCCGACCAAAACTACTTTGCTACTAAAGTTGGCTTGAATTTCAACTTCAACATCAACAAAAACTGGACTATCGCCCTCAAGCCCTCTGTTACATTCAACATGACCGGCTCTGAGTACCTCCCCCTCGATGTGGCTCAGACTTCAGTTGCATATAACAGCACAAAGGCTGCTTTCAACTTGCTCGCAGGTGTTAGCTACAACTTCGGCCCCGGCTTCCAGGCTGTTGAAACCAAAGATCAGGCTGAAATTGATGCCCTCAACGCTAAAATCAACGCTCTCCGTGGCGAACTTGATGCTTGCGCTGCCACTACTGCAGCCAACGTAGCCAATGTTAAGGCTCTCCAAAAAGAGCTTGACGCTTGCAAAAACCGTAAAATAGAACCGGTTATCGTGGAAAAAGTTAGCGACAACCTCCAGAGCATTCGCTATATTTTCTACGCTGTTGGTAGCTCAAAAATCACTGCCGACCAGAAACCCAACGTTGAAATGGTTGCTAAGTACCTCGAAAACAACAAAAACGCTAAGGTTGTTATCAAGGGTTATGCTTCACCCGAAGGCAACGTTGAACTCAACAAGAAACTCGCTGCTGCTCGTGCTGAATCAGTGAAAGAAATGCTCATCAAGAAATATGGCATTGCTGCTGATCGCATCACTGCTCAAGGCGAAGGTATCGGCAACATGTTTGCTGAAAACGACTGGAACCGCGTTTCAATCTGCACTCTCGAAGACTAAAATTCAGTCTTGATAATCAAATAACGGCAGCGGAAATTCCGCTGCCGTTTCTGTTTATATTTATATTTCGCTTTTATTTAATGACCAGCTTCCCCGCTACAGCGATTCTCATATACTCCGGGCGCAGATAGCGCGATGCCATTGTTGCTATCACATCGGGGGTTAAATCGGCTATTGCCTTTTGCTTATCATTGAAATATCCCTCAGGGAGCCCCGACTGAATTGCTGTGGCATAATAGTCGGCTATTGACAAGGGAGAGTCAAGTGTCGCCGCATGAGCTGTGTTGGCACATTGCTTTATTCTCATCAGTTCATCACCCGAACAGGGGTCCTCGGCAAGATTCCTCAATTCAAACCTCACCTCATCGATCAGCTGCTCAACATTAGCATTATCTGTTTCGGCTGAAATGTCCACATAAGCGCCATCCAGATAGCCCAATAAGGAAGATGAAATGCCATAGGTCAATCCCTTCTCTTCTCTAATATTGAGCATCAAGCGGCTACCGAAGTACCCACCAAGCGCAAATAAGCTCAAATGCAACGGCAGGAAATCGGGATGATTTCTCGGCACAGCAGGGAGTGTTATATTAACCGAGCTTTGAGTTGCATTATCCAAAGTGACAACATCGAATTGCCCGGCAGGCGCCGGAGCAAATGGGCTGAGATTAAGCCTATTCCCCTCCGCTCTCACTGCGGCGCTACTAAATACCTCAATAATTGCGCGATTTTCATCTTCGGTTGTGTCGGCACAAACAATTATGGTTGTCCCCTTAGAGCCGGTGTAAGCCCGATTAAACCGGAGTAAATCATTGTCCGTGATGGCTCGAACAGTTTCCGCGGTATCCTCGGTGGCCAATGGATGCATCACCCCCATAATCATTTGCTCAGAGAGGCAGCGCCCGCGATAAGAAACATCCGACTGCGACACCTCAATATTTCTTGCCAATGATTCACGCCGAACACTCAATTCTGCTTCCGGGAAAGATGCCTGAAATATCATATCGGCAAACACGGGCAGCACCTCCGGCAAGCGATGACGCAGAGTGCTAATAGAATGCTGTATGTGGTGTGATGTAGCCACTGATTTAATCCACGCGCCATTGTAGTCAAGCAAATCAGCAATCTCAGCTCCCGACATTGTCGCAGTGCCTTCGCGCTGCATATTTGCAGCTAAAACAGCCATAGCCGGAGTCCTCGCTTCGGCGATGCCTCCCTCGGTAATGACCGTTATTCTCGCCACAGTTTTATCACAGCGACTATAGAAGAGAAAACGCATCCCTGTGGGATGGTCAATACAGCACACCTCAGGAATGGTTAAAGTTGGAAGACTTAATATTTTAGGGGGTATTTGACGATTCATTATTTCTTGATTCTAAATAATATTGTCGGGCAAGCTCAAGATCGGAAGCGGTGTCAACACCAAACGAACGATTCTGAGTAAGAGCCAATTTTATTTTGCGACCCATGCTCAGCCATCTCAGCTGCTCCAAACTTTCAGCTTGTTCTAATAGAGCCTTGGGGGCTTTAACAACTTCTTTCAATGCTGACACGCGAAACCCATACAACCCTATGTGGATAAAGAAATCACTATTTGACAGCCACTCTTGCCATTGAAAATCTCTGACATAAGGAATGATTGAGCGACTAAAATAGAGCGCATTGCGGTCAGATGTCATTGTGACCTTGACATTATCGGGAGAGAATAGCGCATCGAATCCCTCTTCAGGGTTAAATCTACGAGCTAATGTTGCAATTTCCACATCCTTGTCACTAAATTCATTCATCAACAAAAAGATGTCATCAGGATCGACAAATGGCTCATCACCTTGAATGTTCACTACAACATCAGGTGAAACATTCAGTTGCGCAAGCGCTTCATAACATCTTTCCGTGCCGTTTCGACAATCGGATGATGTCAACACAGCCTTGCCACCATGTGCCACAACAACGTCATAAATACGCCGATCATCTGTCGCCACCCACACCCGGCCGGGGAGAGCCTTTGATGCACGGTCATAGACATGACACACCATCGCCTTATTGCCAATCATGGCCAAGGGCTTGCCGGGAAGACGCGATGAATTAAACCTACACGGAATTATTCCGATAATCTCCATTTCTCTGAACACTTAAGTTGATGCTATTGCAAATTTACAGCAAAAAGGCCAAATCTTGCAAGTTTACCTAAAAATATCCACATCGCATAGCCATCCTCAGCAGATTAACACCCTATTTTTCAAAGCCATACACAACACAAACTTGCAAATTAGCCCCAAAAACGCTATATTCGCAAAACTTCACAAAACCAAACCCTAACTTTATGAAAAAAAATCTACTCCTAATGCTTGTAATGGCTTCATCTCTCACAGGATACGCCGAGATTACAGGCTATCTAAGCATCGTGTTCAACCGCACCGATGGTTCTACTCTCGCCATCGCTATCGAAGATGACATGAACGTTAATTTAACTGACGGGAATGTGGCTCTCTCTTGTGCAAAAGGCGCTTTAATCGTTCCTATTGACGACTTGAAGTATTGGTCCTACTCTAAAAAACAGGGTGACAACTCTCAATGGTCCAATATTGACGAAATCACAGGTGACGCCGTAAACATCTCAATCACCGACAGCTACATCTTCCTCCAGAACCTACCGGAGAACTCCTCAG
>JAZSAZ010000006.1:0-31223 GCA_045602165.1 Paramuribaculum sp.
AAGATTGAGCCTGGCGAGAGCCGTGAAGTTGCCCTTAAACGAGAGATTCAAGAAGAATTAGGAGTTGATATAGCTATCGAAAATATACTTTGCACAACAGAGTCTGATTATTCCTCATTTCACTTGACGATGCATTGCTATTTATGCAGTATTGCATCGGGTGAGATAGAGTTGCGAGAACATAAATCGGCTTGTTGGCTAACTGCAGAAACACTTGATAGTGTAGAGTGGTTACCTGCTGATAAGGAAGTTATTGATAAACTCATAACCAAGTAAATTATAAGATTGTATGAGCAAGATATCCATTCGATTCTATACTTTTGTTTAAAAATTGCAATTCACTATGTGATATGGGCAAATTAAGTAAAAATGCTTTGATAGGATATCCAGCTGGGATTATTACAGGAGTTACCTATGGCTTGAATCCGCTTTTTGGGATGCCATTGATTGCTAATGGTGCTTCGGTTGAATCGATACTGTTTTTTCGGTATTTATTTGCTGTGATAATTCTCGGCATTTTTCTGGTATTGAGCAGGCAGAATTTTAAAGTTTCGGCAAAACAGGCTGGAATATTGCTAGTTTTGGGACTTCTGTATTCTTCGAGTAGCCTATTCCTATTTGAGGCATATAATTACATAGCATCCGGATTAGCTACCACTCTGGTGTTTCTCTATCCAGTGTTAGTGGCTATCATTATGGTATTTCTGCGAGTTGTGCCGTCGTGGCCGGTGTGGATGGCGATTGCTGCTACTTTTGTTGGTGTGCTGATAATGACCCAAGGAGGAGGTGGAGAGTCAATAGATGTGGTTGGTGTAGCATTAGCACTCGGTTCAGCATTGGTATATTCACTATTTATCGTTATTGTTAACCGTAGTAGGGTTATAGCCAATATTTCAAACACTGTGTTGACATTTTATGCTCTTTTGGTTGGAGTGGTTGTGTTTATGGGCCAGATTTTACTCTCAGACATATCTATTACGGAGGGATATTCTACTGGTGTGGATTGGCTTAATTTAGTAGGCTTAGCGATATTGCCAACAGTAGTATCAATGTCGACTCTAGCAGTTGCTACTCGCAACATTGGAGCCACCAAAGCCTCCATTTTGGGTGTGTTCGAACCAATCACGGCAATACTAGTAGGGACGTTTATGTTTGGCGAGCCATTGACGGCAAATATTATTATCGGCATCGCAGTCGCAGTCGTTGCCGTAATATTCATGATTTCAGTTACTAAACGCTGAATTTGAATTAATTGGGGTTTGAGCATGCAAAGATATATAATCTTGACACAATGCCAGTTGGTGTGTGTCGGTGGTGGGAGGTGGATAGTATGAGACACTATTTCAATCTATTATAAAATGGCCGCAGATGGCAAAATATATATTTGCCAATAAATTATAGGAAAATGTTTAAATATGTACCCTATTTAAGTGACAAAGAAATAAATTGATATACATACTAACTTAATTCTAGTTGAAAGCTTTGGGACTATAACATTTTAGTAATTGTTATAGTGAACAAATATGGGGTAGATTTGTTGGAATTTAGATATGCTCTCATTTTTGTTTATTTGAGATAAATCTCTAAGATAGGAGCGCTTGCTGAATGAAATATTCAAGTGAATTTGATATTTCGTGCTTGCTTATGCGTATATTTGAGTTAAAAAACTCCAATATTGGATTTTAATGAGCAAAAAAAATAAGAGAACTTGCTTTTGTGCCTTTTGTTATTTGTATATTTGCAATAGACAAATAATACCATGAATCAATGAAGAAAGTTTTTATTTCTGTATGGAACTTCTATGTTGACGGATTTAGGTCGATGACCTGGGGGCGTCAACTTTGGTGGTTGATACTGCTCAAGGTGATTATTTTGTTTTTGGTGCTACGCGCATTCTTTTTTACCCCGGTACTAGCAGGGAAAAGTGAACAAGAGCGTATAGAGCACGTAGGGAATCAGCTAATAAATAATCAAAACAATAATCCATCTAAAAATTAAAAAAAAATTATGGTAGAATCGGCATTAGTAGATTGGTCGAGGCTGCAATTTGCACTTACGGCTGGATACCATTGGCTATTTGTTCCACTGACACTTGGGTTGGCAATTATTATGGCCACAATGGAGACTATCTATGTGAAAACTGGCGATGAGTTCTGGAAGCGTACAGCTAAGTTTTGGATGAAACTCTTTGCCATAAACTTTGCTGTGGGTATTGCTACTGGTATCATTCTGGAGTTTGAATTTGGTACCAACTGGAGCAACTATTCATGGTTTGTGGGTGATATATTTGGCGCTCCGCTTGCTATAGAGGGCATCTTCGCATTCTTTATGGAAGCAACATTCTTTGCTGTGATGTTTTTCGGTTGGGAGAAAGTGGGTAAGCGAGCACACTTGGCTGCAACATGGTTTACCGGCATTGGAGCTGCAATATCGGCAGTGTGGATTCTTATTGCCAATTCGTGGATGCAACATCCCGTAGGTATGGAATTTAATCCCGATACTGTGCGTCATGAAATGGTCGATTTCTGGGCATTGGTATTAAATCCTGTTGCTGTGTCTAAATTCTTCCATTCAGTGTTTAGCGGATGGATGACCGGAGCAATCTTTGTTATCGGAATCAGTTGCTGGTATCTGCTTAAGGGGCGCGAAAAGCGTTTTGCGATGGCTAGTATTCGTGTAGCAGCTATAATTGGTATCATCGGTACGATAGCAGTGATGTATAGTGGTGACACTTCCGGCATTCATGCAGCAAAGTATCAGCCAATGAAACTGGCTGCTGCCGAAGGTCTTGAAGAGGGTGGTACAAGAGCTCCATTCTCGATAGTTCCCGGTGTCGAGGTTCCCGGTGTATTGTCGGTGCTTGCTACTCACGACATTGATGGATATGTTCCCGGTATTAACAACATTCTTAACGGATACACCACACCAGATAGTGTGTATCACCTATCAGCAGATGAGAAGATAGCAAGAGGTAAGATGGCTATTGAATCCTTTGCAGCATATCGCAATCTTAAAGATAGCGACTCAGCAGCTGCTGCAGTAGCACGTCAGACACTTGAAGATAATATTGACTATTTTGGCTATGGCTACATTGAATCAAAAGATCAGCTTGTGCCCCCAGTAGGACTTGTGTATTGGGCATTCCGTGTGATGGTGGGTCTTGGTGGATTCCTCTTATTGCTGATGATTGCAGTGTGGTGGTTTGAGCGCAAGAAGAAGCTTGCCGGTAAGCGCTGGTTGCTATGGACTGCATTGCTATCTATCCCGTTGGTTTATTTTGCCGGTCAGGCTGGTTGGATTGTAGCTGAAGTTGGTCGTCAGCCTTGGGTTATCGAAGGCTTATTGCCAGTCAATGCTGCAGTGTCAAGTGTAAGTGTGGCTGCTGTACAGACTACATTCTGGATGTTTGTAGCAATCTTTACTCTATTCCTTGTGATAGAGATGCGTATTATGATTAAGGCCATTAAACAAGGCCCAAAAATTGAAAACGAATAAACCCTACAGTTATGATAACCTACGAATTCCTACAACACTATTGGTGGTTTCTCATTTCCCTATTGGGAGGCTTACTTGTGTTCCTGATGTTTGTTCAGGGTGGCAATGCTTTGATTTTCTTTGCAGGTAAGGATGAGGCTGAACGTCAACTTATAGTTAACTCTACAGGTCGAAAGTGGGAACTTACATTTACCACTCTTGTTACTTTTGGTGGCGCATTTTTCGCTTCATTCCCATTGTTTTATAGCACAAGCTTCGGTGGAGCTTATTGGGTGTGGATTCTGATTCTCATTACTTTTGTGTTTCAAGCTGTGAGCTATGAATTTCAGAGCAAAGCCGGTAACTTACTGGGGAAAAAATCGTTCCGTATTTTCTTGACTCTCAATGGCTGCCTGGCTCCGCTACTTATAGGCACCGCAGTAGGCACATTTTTCACCGGTTCAAACTTTACTGTCAATAAAGCTGCCGTAGGTGATATTGCATCGCCGGTAATAAGTCGTTGGGGTAGCGCATGGCATGGGCTAGAAGCAGTGGCTAATCCATTCAATGTTGAGTTTGGGCTAATGGTGATGTTCCTAGCCATTACTTTGGGCGCACTCTATTTGATTAATAATATAGACAATGAAAAACTAGCAGCACAGTTGCGTCGTTGCCTTGTTGTGAGCTTTGGTGCGTTCATGGTGCTATTTCTTGTGGTGTGCTTTAATTTGATTTCTATGGACGGCTTTGCTGTAGGCGCTGATGGCTCAGTGTATATGGAGCCGGGTAAGTATTTCAAGAATCTATTGAATATGCCTATTGTTATGGCATTGCTATTGATTGGAGCAGTGTTACTCGTTGTAGGTGTTGAAATGACATTCTACCGCAAGAATTTCCGCCGAGGCATTTGGCTTGCCGGCCCTGGCGTTACACTGGCTGTCATGGCTCTATTTATGATTGTGGGCTACAATAATACAGCTTATTATCCCTCAACTGCTGATTTGTCATCATCATTAACTCTGTCCAACAGCTCGTCGAGTGAATTTACGCTGAGCACAATGGCGACAGTGTCACTTATCATTCCGCTAGTATTGGCTTATATAGCTTATTTCTGGCGTAAAATGGATAAGAAATCACTTACTACAGACGAACTCAACAATTCCGAAAAATACTAACCCCCCCTCATCATATAAAGCAAACCCCAAAAATTCTGAATCTTTGGGGTTCGCTTTATATCTATGGATTCTATTTTATGCAATGTGAATAGGACTATTTTTCAGAGTAGGAATGGTTGTTGAGATTGCCTGCCATGAAGTTGTCGTAGGCCGACATGTCGATGAGTCCGTGTCCGGAAAGATTGAATAGAATCACTTTTTGTTCGCCTGTTTCGGTGCATTTTTGAGCTTCGTTGATGGCGGCGGCAATCGCGTGGCAAGATTCGGGCGCTGGTACTATCCCTTCAGTTTTTGCAAATAGAACGCCTGCTTTGAATGAATCTAATTGCTGAATATCTACGGCCTCCATAAGTCCATCTTTGAGCAATTGACTCACAATGGTTCCTGCTCCGTGATAGCGTAACCCACCGGCATGGATGTTGGCCGGCATGAAATTGTGCCCGAGAGTGAACATGGGCAATAGGGGAGTGTAGCCTGCAACATCGCCAAAATCATATTCAAATTTACCGTGAGTCAGTTTGGGACATGAAGCAGATTCGGCAGCTACAAATCGTGTGTGTTTGTTGCTGAGAATATTGTGGCGCATGAATGGGAATGAGATGCCGGCAAAGTTGGAGCCTCCACCAAAGCAGCCTATCACCACATCGGGGTATTCTCCGGCCATTTCCATCTGCTTTTCAGCTTCCAGACCTATGATGGTTTGATGAAGTGCCACATGGTTCATCACTGATCCGAGTACATATTTGCAGTTGGGTGTGGTTTTCGCCAATTCGATAGCTTCGGAAATAGCAGTTCCCAAAGAGCCTTGATTGTTTGGCTCTTTTGTAAGGATGTCTTTCCCGGCACGGGTTGACATCGATGGTGATGCTATGACCTGAGCTCCAAACATCTGCATTATAGAGCGTCGGTAAGGCTTCTGTTCGTAGCTTATCTTGACCTGATATACAGCCGACTCAATTCCGAAAACTTGAGAAGCATAAGCTACGGCAGTGCCCCACTGTCCTGCTCCGGTTTCGGTAGTGATGTTTGTAATGCCTTCCTGTTTGCAGTAGTAGGCTTGAGCAAGGGCAGAGTTGAGTTTATGGCTACCAACCGGACTCACTGATTCATTCTTGAAATATATGTGAGCTGGTGTGCCTAGAGCCTTTTCTAGTTCGGTGGCTCTGACTAACGGTGTGGAACGATAGCTTCGATATAGTTTAAGAACATCATCCGGAATATCTATCCAAGCATTTGTTTGGTCGAGTTCTTGTCGGCTACACTCTTCGCTAAACATTTCGTAAAGGTCTTCAGCCTTTAGAGGTTCTCGGGTATGTGGATGCAGAGGAGGAAGGGGTTTGTTAGGCATGTCGGCCTGAATATTGTACCATTGTGTAGGTATATCTTTTTCATTGAGGAAGAATCTTTTTTGAATCTTTTCCATGTATGATGCGTTTTTGTACTATATAAAACAGATAATGAGAGTTAAGCAACTCTCAAAAATTAATCTCATCGATGAAGATAAAAATAACAATAAGTGTTTTCGCAAAGCTATGAATAATTTTCCAAAAATAGCAATAACATTGATTATTTTTTGTGGTTAGAGGGCTATGTCATGCAAAAGACTAAAGAAAGAGCGCAAAAAAGCAACGGGCATTGCAAAATCTGTTGTATCTTTGCATTTGTATTCAAGTAAAAACAATAGAACAACTATGAACAACAATATTACAGACACTATCAAATATGTTGGAGTGGATGATATGGATCTTGATCTATTTGAGAGTCAATACATCATTCCCAACGGAATTTCATATAACTCCTACATTATCTTTGATGAAAAAATTGCCATCATGGATAGTGTTGACAGTCGAAAATATGATGAATGGATTGCTAATGTGGTGGATGCTCTTCAGGAAAAAACGCCGGACTATCTTATAGTTCATCACATGGAGCCTGATCATGCAGGAAGCCTTGCACGCATTGCTGAGATATATCCACAGATGCTGATTGTATCATCGGCACGTGCTATCCAGATGCTGTCGCAATTCTTCCCTGAAACAGATTTTTCAAATCGTACACTAGCAGTCAATGAGGGTGATACTCTCTCGCTAGGTAGTCACACCTTGCAGTTTTTCATGGCACCAATGGTTCACTGGCCGGAAGTGATAGTCACATACGAGCAGAGCGAAAAGATTCTCTTCTCGGCTGATGGATTTGGCAAGTTTGGCGCATTAAGCCATGATGAAGAATGGGCATGCGAAGCACGTCGCTATTATTTCAATATTTGCGGTAAGTATGGCATTCCAGTTCAGACATTGCTTAAGAAAATGTCAACACTTGATATTGCTCAAATATGTCCCTTGCATGGTCCTATTTTGAACGAAAATCTCGATTATTATGTGGGTCTCTACGACACTTGGAGCAAGTATGAACCCGAAACAAAGGGTGTGTTCATTGCGTGTGCTTCTATCTACGGTGGCACAATGTCCGCTGCTAATCGCTTGGCAGAAATGTTGCGTGAAAGGGGAGTAGAGAAGGTAGCTGTAGCAGATTTGTGTCGATGTGATATGGCTGAAGCCCTTGAGGATGCCTTCAAATATGACCGTTTTGTAGTGGCTGCATCGTCGTACGATGGAGGTCTCTTCACCCCGATGTATCATCTGTTGCATCATCTACAGATTAAGAATTATCAGAAACGCACCGTAGGTATCATCGAAAATGGCTCATGGGCACCATGTGCCGGACGAGTGATGCGAAGCATGCTAGAGCAGATGAAAGATATCACGATAGTTGAGCCAATGGTAACTATCCGCTCTCGAATGAAGGCTGAAGATATGTCAGCAATGGAAGCTTTGGCTGATGCCATGGCGCAATGATTCCTCCCTCCCCGGAAATTCCCACGGATTAAAAATACCATCGAAGGCAGCAATCACTTGCTGCCTTCAGCTTTTCCACCCCCGGCGCATTGATGATGAATTTTATTGTGCTTCGCTTGTTGGTTTTAGGAAATTATGCTAACTTTGAGAAAATAAGGGGGCGATAAACATCATTGCAAGCTCTGGCATAAGCGATAATGCCTACAAAACTAAATCTGCATGGAAAACTTTGAGGATTACAATGTTGCCAAATAAATACTTGCCAAACAAAGAATTTCTGAAAAAACATCGTGAAAAACTAATAAGTTAAGCCCCTCCAATAATAATGTTTAATGAGTTTAATATCAGACTCCCAAAATGATAAATTGCTAAACAAATTAAAATAGACGGACTTGATATTGCTACTTTGAATCTTTACGGCAAAGGCGATGAAAGCTACCGACCATATTTCGCAACACTAAAAGAATTAAGCAACAGATAACATCGACAACCTAAACGATTGGGATTAGATTGTGAACATATTTAAGAAAAAAACTGCACCTAAGACTTGCCCCAAATGTGGTGGCAAAGTCGTAAAAATTATTTACGGCGAACCAACCGAAGAACTCTTTGAACCCTCTGACCGTGGCGAAGTTATTCTCGGTGGTTGCTGTATAGCTCTTGATGAAAACGGCAATCAAATAAGCCCCGAATATGGCTGTATTGATTGCGGAGAAAGGTTTTAACTATGGCTCAAAAAACGCAAGAAGAAGCAGTATTTGATTGCTTCAAACAATATACTTGGCTTCAAGACTTCTGCACTTACATCAATAAGTCGGAAGAAGAATTGTCATGGACGGAAATTTACTTGCGTTATGCTGAAATCCATTGGGTAAACTGTCTTACTTCATGGGACTATACTTTATATAAAGCCGGTATGGTGGAAGACATGGGTTTGAAAGGGTGGAAAACCATTGAGGGTATTCCCGACTCTCTGGTGTATCATCTTATCCAAGTTTTCGACCATTTATCGGGCAGTAGTTATGATTTTGTAAATCGCTTCAAAGCGTGGCTTGAGAAAAGCTACCATGTTGATTCCTTGCAGATGAAACATAGCAAAGGAAAACGTATTCTCAATGAATATCGTCTTGCATTCCTCGAATACAAAGGCGACTATGAAAAAATAAAGGTAACACCCGAAATGACTTATATGTTTGGCATTGCAAATGCTGTTGATGCTGAACATGGCTTTGATGCTCCTATAGATGAATCCGAAATGTGCGACGCAATCGAATATGCAGAAGAAAATGGTTACGAGATTTATCTTGAACCCGACGAAGATGATGTTCGCACTAAACATGGTTTTGGTATTCGCAATCACATCAGACTAAGACCAAAAGGTAGTTCTGCGTCAGATGGAATAACTTTCGATTAAATAACACAATTCTAATTTATAAAATATGAGATTTCAGTTTTTATTTTTACTTATATTTACTATTTCATCTGCATTTGCTCAAATTGGAACATTAACAATTTCTCCAAAGGTTGAAGAACGAGTAATCATGCCTTATGATAGTCTTGAAAACATAACTCGTAGTAATTTGCCATCTCTCGTTGGTCAAAAGATTCAAATCATACCACAGCAAAGAACAAGTAGTTTAGGGTTAGACACAGGTCCAACTCTATACAATTCAAAGCCTTCGACTATGTTTAATAATGACAAAGTTGTAAATCCTGACACTCGCTTTACTATATATAATTCCAAATTTGGTTCATTTGATAATGAAGTATTTGATATTGTTGGTGTTGATTCAATTTTTGATTCAGACTTTTATACTTATCGTACAGGTCATTTCTATCTTATTGTCAAAAATGAAAAATATCCTACAAATCATTATTTAGATATTGCTTTAACCAACGATGAATATGACTCTAATAAGAAACTTATTCGACGAACCGAATTTTATAATACTATGGAATTTATGATTCTTGGATATTATGAAAAATGTAGGCAAAGACTCATTGGAACTAAACTCGTCAACAAGTACCCTGAAAATAAATCTCTTGGCGGTAATTATATTGTTTATAATGTCTCTTCGGGAGAACCATTAACTTCAATTCCTGAAAACTTAGTTTGGACTATAAAAGATATAACTCTAATAAATAGTCAGAGTTATAAAGGGTTAGGTTATATCTTATCCTCCGATTCTATGCCAGACTGTTTTACAAGTTATTATCTTAATTCGTTTGAAAACTACGATGAATTTGTTAAGTCTCAACAAGAGAAGAAAGAGTGGGAACAAAAGATGATTCGCACCTATGGAAAAACTAATGGTAAGCTAATTATTGATGGTAGAGTAAAAATTGGTTTTACTAAAAAAATGTGCGAAGAGGCTTGGGGAAAACCTTCAGAAATCAACAAATCGATCGGCTCTTGGGGTGTTCATGAACAATGGGTTTATGGATTAGGTTCATATTTGTATTTTGAAAACGGGAAACTTACCTCAATAGATAATTGATTGCATAACTATCTTTTACGATAGACATACGATGATGTGCCGTTGATTCTTGGCTTTGGCTGTTCTATCGGTCGCAATCGACTTCGGTAAACATCATTTAATCCTCAATATCGTACTTGTGAGATTCGCTTCAAACTTGGTTTGAGGTGAGTCTCACTTGGTTTATAACCAACCGTGTACCGGCTAAAGCCGACATACACTGTTCGCTCACGCTCGAATACTCAGCATTTGACCTGCACAAGGAGCGAGCCGAGTGGTTTTCTTTTATCGTTATCGGGCAATTCATAACTGCTCGATGTCCCATTACTGAGTCTAATTCCCACTGCCTGATTTGATAGCGTGCGCTTCGGTGCGGAATGGGATTCTGCCCTTTTGTTAGGGGAAGAGGGGGAGGATGAGGAGGACTATGGCGGCCAGACCGTAGATGATTTTGATGCCTGTGGTAAGGAAGAAGGCGAGAAATGAGAGGGTGGCCACATTGAGCGCCTGGCTGAAGGGGGCGTTGGTGGTGAGCTCTCCGATGAGTGCGCCTAAGAATGGACCTACTATTAATCCTATAGGCGCAAAGAAAAGACCCACAATTAGTCCAATAGTAGCGCCCCACATGCTGCGCTTTGAGCTGCCTCCTATCTTGGCAAACCACATGGGGGCCACGAAGTCGAGCACCGTGACTATGACCATGAGCACTCCCATCACCCACAGGGTGGTGGTGCTCACAAGCTGAGTGTCGTGGAGGCGCATTAGCCAGAGCGCGGCATAGCTGATGACTGAGCCGGGGATGGCGGGAACTATGGTACCGACTAATCCGATAGCAGCACTGATGAAGGCTAATATGATCCAAATGTAGTCCATAGGGCAGTGGCGGGGGGATATTTGTGGGCCCAAAGTTACGGGTTATTGCAGAGATATGCAATAACGGCCGGCAGAGATGTGGTTCGCTTGCTGTGCGATTTCACCTCCTCCGGTTGTTAAAGCCGTTTTGCTTCCCCGGGGCTTGGCTCGGCGGTTGGGCGCGAACAGGGGCAAAAGAAAAGCTGCGTTGGGGTGGACCGGTGCAGCTTTCGCTATGATAGAGATGATGAATTGCGAGGGAGATTAGGCAAGGGCCTCAATATTGTGAGGATTGAGAAGTTGCTTGCCTTCGGGTGTGTACATGTACTCGATGCGGTCGGTATAAGCCTTTTCAATCTTGCCACGTACCATCTTCATGGTGCTATTGATCATCTGGTTCTGTTCGCTAAATGGCTCTGCAAGCACAGCGAAGCATGCGGGCAACCAACGGTGAGGGAACATTGTCTCGTGTGCTCCACCTTTGAGGAACATGGCTACATCGGCATCGATGAGTTTCAATGCTTCTTTGCGACCATCTTCTGTGTCGAGGCCGAGGCCCTTTTCTGCGAGTGTGCGTTTGAGATAGTCTTTGTTTGGCACTATGAGTGCTGTGGTGTACTGTGATTGGTTGTTGTAGAGCATCACTTGGTCAATAGAAGGTGCGAGCTGAACCATAGCTTCTTCGATGCCTTCTGGGCTATATTTTTCGCCGTCGCTAGAGATGAGCAAGCTCTTGAAGCGGCCTTTCACATAAAGAAGGCCTTCTTCGGTCATATAGCCAAGGTCGCCGGTGTAGAGGTAGCCATCGCGAATAGTTTCGGCTGTAGATTCGGGGTTTTTCCAGTAGCCGGCCATCACGTTTTCACCCTTCACCACAATTTCACCCATCTGTCCTAAGGGCAATTCTTTGCCATTGTCATCGCAGATTTTCAAGTCAACAGGTTTTACCAACTTACCGCTTGAGCCGAAACGATATTTTTCGGGGCCGTTTGACGACAATACGGGAGTGGCTTCCGAAAGGCCATAGCCTTGATACATTGGTATGCCTACACCGACATAGAATTTTTGCAAATCTTTGTCGAGCAATGCACCGCCGCCAATGAAGAATCGCAATTCGCCACCAAAGTTTTCTTTCACTTTAGAGAAAATCAATTTATCGAATAGCGCAACGAGAGGCTTCAAGAATATGCGCAAGCCTTTGCTGTCGAGGTTGCTGTCGCCATAGTAGGTCTGCTTCACTTTCAAGCCGAAGTTAAAGAGACGTTCTGTGGTTTTCCCTTTGGCGCGGATAGCTTGCTCTATGTTCTTTTTGAAAGTTTTGGCCAGAGCCGGCACACTGAGAATGAAGTGGGGCTTAACCTCGCGAATGTTCAAGGGAATGTTTTTGAGTGTTTCGAGCGGAGTGCGACCCACCTGTACTGTGGCCACAGTGGCGCCTTGCGACATCATGATGTAGAATCCTACAACGTGTGCAAAACAGTGGTCCAAGGGGAGTATGATAAGGGTGCGCCAAGTCTGGTCGATGTCAACGAGAGTGAGTGATTGCTCCACATTGGCAGTGTAGTTGCGATGAGTGAGCACCACACCCTTGGGATCGGCAGTAGTACCGCTGGTGTAGGTGATAGTGGCGTAGTCATCATTTTGCAAAGACTGGCCCACGCTTAAAAATTCCTCCATAGTGTGAGATGCAAGGAATTCATCGCCCATTTTCAGTACATCATTGATTGCAATCTCACCATCTTCATATGCTTCAATATCATCAAAAATTATAATCTTTTTCAACTCGGGAAGTTCATCTTTGATAGCGCGCACTTTCTTGAGCTGAGTGGCCGACACCATGATGTATTTCACATCGCCGTGGGTGAGGCGGAACATCAAGTCGTTTCGCTCTTCGAGTTTGATAGAGAGAGGCACGTTTACTGCACCGGCATAGAACATGGCGAGCTCGCCGATAATCCACATATTGCGACCTTCGCTAAGCAAAGCCATATTGTCGCCTTTTTTTACTCCGAGGGCTTGTAACCCGGCGCCAAGGCGATAGACCTGTTCTTTTACCTGAGCATAAGTAGTAGGCTGGAATTTCTTACCTGTTTTTTCAAGCAAGAAAGTGTTGTTGGGATATTGACTAACAGATGCTTCAAACAAGTCAACGATAGTTTTCTTCATATTTTGGGAATTAGTTTATATAAGTTCTTTTTTTGTGCGATTCTGTGGAGTTATTTTATAAATAAATGTTTATAATGACATTTGTGTCCGTCTCACGAAAGTCCCTGCAAATTTAAACATTATTTACAAAACCACCAATCCGGTTTTGGCTTTAGGTGGAAGCTTGTAGGAGTGAATAAAAACCGGACTTGAAATGTTTCAAGGTCGGTTTGGGATTTCGTTGAGTGATATTTTATTAAAGCATAATGTTAGTCCCAATCAGAAATATTCTCGATATCGAAGCCGTATTCGTTGTTCTCACATTGGATCTATCATTGGAAGAGTCACATCTACATATCCCGTCATTGCATCTACCACAAATACATTCTAAATATTCATTCAATTTGTCTGTTCCCATTCTTATTGGTTTTAAATGTTATTGTGCATTTGTCTAAGCTATCTATTATGGCAAGCGATTCAATGTGTATGCATTTGTCTTGTAGTTTGTTTCTCCCATTTTGAAATCCTTTTTCGATAAGGAATCCCATTCCTTCGAGTTTTGCTCCGGCTTGCTCTACTAGGTCAATTATGCCCAAAGCCGCATTCCCATTAGCCAAAAAATCATCGATAAATAGTACTCTGTCATCCTTGCTGAGGTAATCTCTACTGATAGAGACTGTGTATGTAAGGTTTTTAGTGAACGAGAAAACATTTGTTGTCAACATATTCTCCATTGTACTTGGTTTTTTCTTTTTTGCAAACAGCACAGGAACATTCAAATAATCACCAACCATAATGGCAGGAGCAATACCGCTTGCTTCAATTGTGATAACCTTGTTGATTTGATGCTCGGCAAATCGACAAACGAGTTCTATTGCCATCTCACGCATTAATAGGGGATCTATCTGATGGTTAATAAAGCTGTCCACCTTCAAAATCCCTCCGGGAAAGCATTTGCCGTCACTTAAGATTCGATCTTTGAGCCGTTTCATGATGTGTCAATTAATTTTATTTTCAAGGTTAATCGCTTACCGCAGCATTAAAATGCTTACAAATATAATTATTGATTTAATATTATAAAAAAGCATTTGTTCAAAGGGGGGGATAAAACACAAAGTTTGGACTAAAACAAATAAATCACTAAATATTTTTTTTGCCATTTTATTTTTACTTTTAGCCACATTTTGCGACATAAAATGTAGAAAGACCTAAATATGGATAAAAAAGAATTTGAAATATTATTCCAAAAAATCAGTCCCAAATTATTATCTATAGCCCGAAATTTTTCTTTGATTTCGGATGTGGAGCCGGAAGATGTGGTTCAAGATACATTTATTGCACTATGGGAACTGTCGCAAGATAATTATCAGATTAGAAATGTGGAAGCTCTTGCCATAAAGATAACAAAGAACATTTGTGTTTCACACTATCGCAAAGCACATATGGAGACCAATTCTTTGATTCACGACAATTACTTAGGTGGTACTGAAGCTACAATTCTGACAGATAGAGAGGATTTAAAGAATATAAGAAAAAGTGTTTATTCTGTTCTTACAGAAAGTCAAAGAAAATATCTTTATTTGAGAAATGAAGAAGGAATGACATTGGAAGAGATTGCAGAAATAACCGGAAGACCCAAGACTAGTATCAAAACAACAATCTCTGCTGCCAGAAAACAAATATTGAACTTATTAAAAAAATATTTATGAAGGATATAACTAACAAAGATACGCGTAGAGTCCTTATAGCCAGATATTTGAATATGGAAGCGTCTCTTGCAGAAGAAAAGGAACTTGTTTGTTTTTATCTTGAAAATACCGAAATTGATGAAGATGAACGGGCTATAGCAAAAATGATTCGCATGGAACATATTCACAATTCTCTTCTTTCAGATGAAGGGGTACAAGAATATGAAAGAATAGTTAATGCCGCGAAACATAAAACTAAACGAATACAATTTAAGTGGATAGCTTGGATGGGAGGAATTGCGGCTTCAATAGTATTATTCTTTGCAATGTATCCTTTGTTGACACCGTCATCACAGGTTTCAGAGACAATTGAAATAGCACAATATATTCAACAGGTGATGAATCTGGATATGGAAGATATGGTGTCTGTGACAGCAACACCTATTGATGATTGTGTTTGGATACAAATAGAACTAAAGGACGGTTCATCCAAAATCTTCATCATGGATAAAAGCGATATAAAAGAAAGAACATCATTATTGGCGATAAATTAAAATAGAAAGAATATGAAAACAATTTTATTAGCAGTATTTTGTGCATTGGCATTAAGTGTGCAAGCTCGAGACATCAAAAAAGATACGATTGATAGTTATATAATAGATCAGCATGTGATCGATCGATTTAACGGGTCTCAATTAGAAGGGAAAACCATATCGAGATATATGATTGCGTATAAGAATGCAGGTGCCGTCGTTGAAAGAATACATATTATTTATACAGAAGCTAAAACATTATCTACCAATGTTAATTTACAAGGGTTTAAGAATAGACTTATAATTGTCGATGGCAAAGAGACTCCAATTAATGTGATTAGTTCTTTGAAATCAGATGAAATAGCCGGAATAGAAGTTTATAAGGCGGGTTCTAAAGTAGCCAAGTCTTATGGGGGAAAAGGAGTCAATGGTGTGGTGGTGATAAAGACAAAAGCCAATAAATCTTCAAGTAATGTTTATTTTATAGATGGTAGGAGGGTTAATATATCAGAAGTAGAACAACTTTCACCAAATAAAATAGTATCAGTGAATGTTAATAAGGAGGATGGGGTATCGGTAATAGAAATTACCACAAAAAAATAGAATGAGCTCACACAAAAAATCCCAAATGTCAAAAACGTTTGGGATTCTTTGTGTGAAGAGTTTTGTGATGTTATTTCATTTGAAATAGCAATATTAATTTGCTGGGGCCCATTTGCAGCGAACAGGAGAAACGATGGCTCCTTCTTCTTTAAGTTGCTTCATCGCTTTGTCCACTTCTTTGCGATCTAATCCGCTGAGTTCGGCAATTTTTCCAGCGTTTAGTGGTTCGCCGGCTTCTTTCATTGTAGCTAATACTTTTTCTTTTGTTTCCATAATCTGGCGTTATTTAATATGTTTATAATTCAAAGATACTAATAAGCGAGCGAAATAATATCAAGCTTGCTTGGATATTTCACTGCGAGCGAGAGTATTTTCAAGATTTAGCTCAAAGTTATAAACAATCTGCCAAACTTGAATGTTTTGGCCTGCAGAAATAACATAAAATAACTAAGAGCCGCTCCTTCGGTGCAGGTGCAGCTCTCAGTTACAAAAAAGTAGAAGCGCTGTTTTTAGTCTAATTTTATTTTATGAGTGGTAATGCCGGATTGGTCGTTGACAGTGACAATATAGATTCCCGACACTAATTCTTCGGCATCAACCACAGCCTCTGGCCCATTGCTTGAGTAAGCGGGCAATACTTGGCGTCCGGAAATGTCGTAAATTGAAACAGTAGCATTGCCGTTGATATTGCACACTCTTATCAGCCCATCACCGGCAGTGACGTATACGCTTGATTTGCTGTAGGTGAGATTGTTAATGTCGGCTACCATTGAAATCGGGACTCGGAAAATGCTGTTGTTTCTATCGTGGAATATAAATGACGCATCTATAATGTGCTCGAATTTGATGTCGTCAATATTCAGTGTGTAGTAGTTGTAGCCATAGTCGGCAGCAATCCACTGTTCATCGGTGTAATAGTGACGGATTGCAACATAGATTTCTTTACCATCATATTGGCTGAGGTCAACAGTGTATTGTTTCCATTCGGTACCTTCTGTGGTCCAATCTTGAATGACCGTAAAGTCGGCAGCTGTGTTGTTGCTGTTTTCAGAGATTGCAACACCAAAATGTTCGCCGGGATTTGAATAATTTTGATGGCATCGAACCCAGAAAGAGAATTGGCTGTTTGCAGTGGCTTTGATTTTCGGCGACACCAGATAGTTGTCAGTGGGTATGGTATATTCAGGGTCTATGTATGAAGCGCTGCAATAGGCCTCGCTGATCATGTGGCTCTCGCCATTGTGCAGCAGTTGACCCACATTTGCCAGTGCATTTTTTTTTGCCAGTGATGAGTGCCAGAAGGGCCAAAGCTGATTCAAGTAATCGCTGTTGGCATCAAATGTGGTCCAATAGCATAATCCGTCGTCATACACCGGGTCGTTAGGGTTGATTTCAAATTCGTAGATGGTGCTGGTTTCCTGTGAGTAGTTGTTGGGGATGCATTGCAGGCTGAGGCGGATGTCGGATTCGCTGACTTCAGCATCAATTTTAACTTCAAAATCACATGAATAGGTGTCGTTAACATCCAGTGGCTCCACGCTCGCTTCACCGCTGATAATGGTGACACCTTCGGTTTTTGAAGTGAGAATCACTTTGGAGTTAAGGAGCGTGGGTATGTTTCCTGTGTTTTGCACCGTTACCGAAAGTGAGGTGTTAATCCCCTTTGGCAGTACTTCGGGGGAGAATGAAACCACCGACAGAAGGGCTTCGGCATTGACTTGGATTCTGAATTTATCGGTGTAGCTTGATGTGCCGTTGGATGATGTCACATAGAAGTATGCCACATGACCATTGGGTGTTTCTTCGCTGATGTCTATTGTGTAGTTGAGAGTGGTTGTTTGGCCGGCGGCAATATTGTCAATGGTTTTCTCCGGATCAACAATTGTGATGTATTGGTCATTGGTGGATAATGTTGTGATGGTCTCTTGCTCGGCAGAGTGTTCCCAGACACCTTGCCCCGAATTGGTCAGTCTGATGTTGAGTTCTTGATTATTGCCGGGGGTAAATGCCTTTGTGGGGTAGTGTGACAGTCTGACATATGGCCGGGCGGTAGAGGCGTTGACGGCATTAATGGCAGCCAAGGCGTCAATACGTCCAGAACCGGTGTTGTTGCTTTTCGAAGTGGTGAGTTTTTTTGCGGTGGTCTCAATGATTTCGCAAATTTGAGCGGGAGTCAAGTCGGGATTCTTTTCAAGCATCAAAGCAATAACGCCGGCCACACAAGGGGTGGACATCGAGGTGCCCGACATCATGGTGTACTTATTGTTTTGAGTGTAGTTCAGTGATAGAATCATCTCTCCTGGAGCACAAATATCGGGGCGAATAAGTCCAAAACTGTTTTCTCCATCATAGGGGTAGTCATCATATTGATATTGATTTTCGATAACAATATTCCACATTGACGGCCCGCAAGATGAGCTTCTCACATACTCATCGCTGGAGTTGACACTACCAACACTGATGATGCTTGTCAAGCCCCCCTCACAGATAGCCTTCTGGTCAGGATGGAGATATGGTGGCGGGCAGCTTGCCGGCACATCAACGTTGTTGGGCACGCCATAGGTGTCTCCGTCGTTACCCACAGCAGCGCAAGCCACAACCCCGGCTGATAGGGTGTTTTCAAATGTTCGGCGAAGTGCTGCTTTTGTTGCATCGTCGATTTGGTTGTTCTTAAATCCTATTGACATGCTAATCACGTCGGCTCCATTTTTAAGCGCAAATTCCACGGCCTTAATCATGTTGGCGGGTGATCCGCCGCCGGCGCGATTAACGGTTTTGAGCGTCATTATCGACGCATCGGGAGCCACTCCGGCTCTCATGCCTGAAGAACCATCGCCGGCCACTATACCTGCGCAGTGAGAGCCATGCTTATAGTCGTCGGTGATGTTGGAATTGTTTGCAACAAAGTTCCATCCGTTGACCCATGTGTCGGGGATGTTATCATCATTTGTGTCCACATATCCACGCCAAAGATGATTCCTGATGTCGTAATGATCGGTGTTGGTCCCGGAGTCCATTATGGCTACAACAATATTTTTCCCGGTGTAGCCTAAGTCCCAAACTTGGTCGGCATTAATCTGAGTGATGTGCGGCAATACACTTGCACGGACCATCTCATTGCCCTCTGTTGAGGCAATCTCTTCGGGAAATATAAGCTGAACCTCTTTATTAAGTCCCAAGTGCATAATGTCGGCGCGGTTGGAAAGCTGGTTAACAACATTGGCAGTGGCTTGACAAGTGATTGTGTTTGCAATCCAAAATTGTTCAATGTTAGTCACATTCCCTTTGGCTTCTTCGGCCTTAAGTAGCGAAAGTACTTCGGCTTGCGATGCTTCGGCTTGTGCCTCCAGCTCTTGTATGACAGCTTGTCGGTGTGCGTCGCGATTGGTTGTTAAAGCAGAAAATGGAGTGATTGGAGTTGCATTCTGAGGTGTTTTGAACACGATGCTAAGTTCAATGGGTTGGGTTGTGGAACTATTAAGAACCTGTTGCAACTCAAAGGCTGTTTGTGCCGTTTCTTGGCCAAAACATATGCTGCCACATAAAATGCTAACTGATATGGTGATAACTTTAAATGACATTTTGCGGTTATTCTTGAATGTTAAATTTCGGAGGGTTAAGCTTCGGGGGAGTAGGCGGCGATGGGGAGATTGCCCGAAAGAGCTTCGAAAGCATTAAATGCGAGGGAGTCGAGCTCATCTTCGCCTGCATAAATAGCAATCGGAGCTATCCAGTCAATCCACTTGCTGATTCCTTTTACGCAATAGTCGCTATAGGCAATACCGCCGGTGATAATTATGGCATCAACCTTGCCGCAAAGAGCAGCGGCACGTTCACCTACATTTTTCGCTACTTCGTAGAGCATGGCATCAAGCACTCCTTTGTAGGGCTCAATACCCTGTTGGGCTTGCTCGGCTATGAATTTGACATCTGTGGTGCCAAGATGGGCTTTCAGTCCCCCTTCGCCATTGAGCATGCGCTTGATTTGGCGCTTGTCGTACTGACCGCTAAAGCAAAGCTCCACTAATTGGTCGGCTGGAACAGTGCCGGCGCGTTCAGGGCTGAATGGCCCGTCGCCATTCAGGGCATTGTTGACATCAATTACCTTCCCTTTCCTATGAGCGCCTACCGAAATGCCACCTCCAAGATGCACCATAATTAGATTTAAATCTTCGTAGCGACGTCCTTGTGAACGGGCATATCTGCGGGCAACGGCTTTGGTGTTTAATGCATGAAATACCGATATGCGGTTGAGCCCCGGAATGCCCGAAATGCGAGCTTCGGGAATAAATTCGTCAACAACTTCCGGGTCGGCAATAAGAGCCGGACAGTTGCTCATCGCTGCAATCTCTTGGGCTACCATGGCGCCAAGATTGCATGCGTGTTCGAGGCGAGGAGCTCTGAGCTCGGCTATCATAGCATCGTCAATGCGGTACACACCCGATGGAGTGGGCTTGAAAAGTCCGCCACGAGCTATCACCACGTCAAACGACGAAGGCTCTATACCAGCCGATTCGAGGGCTGAGAGCGTTGCTTCAATTCGCATGGGTAATTGGTCGTTTATGCAAGCATATTTGCTAAGCTCTTCAGCCGAGTGTTGCGCAGATGCTTTCCACACGAGGTTGCGATCTTCGTAAATGGCCCATTTTGTAGATGTAGAGCCTGGATTGATTACTAATATTTTCATGATGCTGTGCAAGCTAAAGCAAGACTATAGAATTTTGATTGAGCAGAGTCGGCGCGTGATGGGATAACAATAGGAGCATTTGCACCGCAGATGATGCCAGCCATTGTTGCGTGGCCGAAGAGTGATATTGACTTGTAGAAGCTGTTGCTAGCTACAAGGTTGGGGAATATGAGTAAGTCGGCATTGCCGGCCACTTTAGAGTCTATTTTTTTTACTTCAGCGCTGTGGCGATCACACGCAGTTTTCACATCCATTGGACCCTCCACTGTGGAGCCTTCTCCGAAGCGACCTTCTGCATTGAGGCGCTTAAGCTCTTCGTAGTACATGGTGTGAACGAACTTCTCGTTGCTCTTTTCTGAGAAATGAATGAGAGCTGTGTTTGGCTCGTTGATGTTGAGCTTGCGGAGCACCTGGGTGCCATAGTCGATGATGGCTTCCATCTGGGCCAAATCGGGCTGTGGAATCACCGCAGCGTCGGCAAAGAATAGTAGCTTGTGATATGCAGGCATTTCGGCGGCTGTGAGATGGGTCAATACGCGTTCCGGTTCGAGAAGACCATTCTGCTTGTCGAGCACAGCGCGAAGCATATTGTCGGTATTGACAGCGCCTTTCATTATCACATTAGCTCTGCCTTGACGAACTTCGCTTACAGCTGCACGTGCCGCTTCGTCGGGGGTAGAGGTGTAGATCACTGTGATATTCCCCTCTGATGCAGCGGCTAGTGAATCGGCCCAAGCTGATGGCTCGGCGCAGCAAAGTGTGAACTGAATTTTATAATTGTTGATGCAACGTTCCACAACTTCCATCGTGTGGTCGTCAGAAGGACAAACCACGGCTACGCGTCGGGTTGAAGCGATTAGTGCAAAATGAGATTCTAATTCGCTGAACGATTTTATCGGATTCATGGTTTAATTTAGATTTTTTTGCAAATTTTGAAAAAAAATCTCTCATCTCAATGTTTAGGTAGTTAAAACTTTTTAATGCTTGACAAAAAGAACACCCAATGCGCCCTTTTGCATAGTGTATAGGGAAGTTTGTTGAGGGTATCGGGTTGATTTTAAACGAGAATTTTGTAATTTTGCAAAAGTAGAATAATATCGCGATATGATTGAATCAAACGAAATAGACTTTATAGAAGGCGCGGCGCCTGATGTGGACCCAAATTATGATGAGGGAGATATTGTCACCCTTGATTGGAATGAACATATTCGCCGCCGCCCGGGCATGTATATCGGTAAACTTGGCGATGGCTCAACTGCCGACGATGGTATTTATGTGCTACTTAAAGAGGTGCTTGATAATGCCATTGATGAATATATGATGGGATTCGGCAAGGTGCTTCAGGTGGATGTTACCGAGACTTCGGTAACTGTTCGTGACACAGGTCGAGGAATTCCTTTGGGAAAACTTGTTGAGGCATCATCGCGAATGAACACCGGCGGAAAATATGATAGCAAAGCTTTCAAGAAATCCGTGGGATTGAATGGTGTCGGCATTAAGGCTGTCAATGCCTTGTCAACAGAGTTTTTAATAAACTCCTATCGCGATGAGAAAATGAAGAGTGTGCGTTATAGCCGCGGTGTAATTGTTGAAGAATCGCAAATTATTGACACCGGCGAGCCTAACGGCACATTTGTGCAGTTCACTCCTGACGCTGATTTGTTTGTTGATTATCGCTATCGAGAAGAATTCATCGAGCCCCTGTTGAAGAATTACACATTCCTCAATCCCGGGCTGACCATTATGTTTAATGGTAAGAAGTTCTTGTCGCGGAAGGGATTGCTCGATTTGCTCAATGAAAACATGACTGAAGAACCACTCTATCCGGTGATTCATCTCAAAGGTGACGACATTGAAGTGGCTTTGACGCATGCCAATCAATATGGCGAAGAATATTATTCATTTGTCAATGGGCAGCACACCACACAAGGTGGCACTCACCTGACAGCATTCAAAGAAGCAGTTTCACGCACTGTAAAGGACTATTTCAATAAATCAAGCTTTGAATATTCCGATATCCGAAATGGCATGGTTGCCGCAATCTCGGTCAAGGTGGAGGAACCGGTGTTTGAATCGCAAACAAAAACCAAGCTCGGCTCGCGCGACATGGGTCCCGAAGGCCCCACTGTGGCAAAGTTTATCGGCGATTTCATGAAGAAGGAACTCGATGACTATTTGTGCAAGAACCTTTCGGTGGCCGATGTGATTCTGAAGAAAGTGCAGGCCAATGAACGCGAACGAAAAGCTATGGCCGGTGTGACCAAAAAAGCAAGAGAGCAAGCTAAGAAAATCAGTGTCCACAACAAAAAACTATTGGATTGTCGAGTACATCTTAGTGACACCAAAGGCGATGAAAATAAAAAACGTCAATCTTCAATTTTCATCACCGAGGGTGATTCTGCGGCCGGCTCGATCACCAAGATTCGTGATGTGGAGACTCAAGCGGTGTTCTCTTTGCGAGGAAAGCCTAAAAATACCTATGGCAAGACCAAAAAACTGGTCTATGAGAATGAAGAATTCAATCTGCTTCAAGCGGCTTTGAATATCGAGGATGGCATTGATAACTTGCGTTATAATAAAGTGATTATAGCTACGGATGCCGATGTTGATGGAATGCACATCAGAATGTTGTTGCTCACATTCTTCTTGCAATTCTTCCCCGATTTGATTAAGCATGGCCATGTGTATATCCTTCAAACTCCGCTATTCCGTGTGAGAAATCGCAAAACATCTCGCCGCTCATCATCCTCGGCCGCATCAACCGAAAAGCCGGAGGACACATATTATTGCTACACCGATGAAGAACGTATAGAAGCAATCAATAAGCTTGGAGCAAATGCCGAGATAACCCGATTTAAAGGACTCGGTGAAATCTCTCCCGATGAGTTTGCCGGATTTATCGGAAAGGATATGAGAGCCGACAAGGTGTCGATGCACAAGGGTGATGGCGTGGCTGAATTGTTGCGATTCTATATGGGTAAAAACTCGATAGAGCGCCAGAACTTTATCATTGACAATCTCGTTGTTGAAGATGACACACAAATATCCTGATGCGATGAAAACAGCTCTTTATGCCGGTTCGTTCAATCCGTTTACGATTGGGCATATGTCAATCCTGCGTCGTGGTCTTGAATTGTTTGACCGAGTAGTGGTGGTGGTTGGCATTAACTCTGAAAAGCAAGCCGAGGCAGCTGCCAATGTTGAGGAGTTGCAAAGGAAACTATCCGCTCTGCCGGGAGTGGAAGTTATCTCTTGGCGCGGGCTCACTGTTGATGCGGCAGCCGAAGTTGGTGCAAAGTGGCTTTTAAGAGGGGTGCGCTCAGTGGCCGACTATGAATATGAAAGAAATCTTGCCGATATCAATAAAGCCATTTCCGGTCTTGACACAGTGATTCTCTTTGCAGAGCCTGAGCTGTCAATAGTTAGTTCGAGCATGGTTCGTGAGCTTCAACGCTATGGACGCGATGTGTCGGATTTTGTGATTTAGAAAAACAGTAAATTAAGAAATTAAAATGAGAAAATCATTCTTGCTTGTTGTGGCGCTGATGAGCATTTTTTCATTGGCTGCACAGCGAATGTCGATCGATAACAAATTGCGCTATGCGGGAAAGATTGTTGAAACATTCTATGTTGACCCGATAAATAGCGATAGTGTGGCTGAAGAAGCTATTCGCGCCATGCTGAAAACATTAGACCCTCACTCTACCTACTCCGACCAAGAGGAGACGCGAGAATTGACAGAGCCGCTTCAAGGCAATTTCTCCGGCATCGGAATCTCGTTTAATATGCTCAATGACACTCTATATGTTATTGAAACAATAGCCGGCGGACCGTCAGAGAAGGTTGGGTTACTTGCCGGGGATAGAATTATTTCGGCAAATGACACTCTGATTTCAGGTGTGAACAAAAAGAATTCAGAGATAATAAAAACTCTTCGAGGACCGAAGGGCTCAAAGGTTAATCTTAAAGTGAAGCGAAAGGGAGTACCCGAATTTTTGGAATTTAGAATCACACGCAACGATATCCCAATCTACAGCGTTGATGCATCGTATATGGCTGCTCCCGGTGTTGGCTACGTTAAAATCAGTCGTTTTGCCGAAAAAACAGCCAAAGAGGTGCGTGAAGCAGTAAAGCGCCTTAAAAAGCAAGGTCTGAAGGATTTGATTATTGACCTTGAATACAACGGAGGTGGGTATTTGTTGGCTGCTACGGAAATCACCGAAATGCTGTTGTCGCAAGGGGATTTAATTGTGTTCACAAAGGGTGACAAAGCATCCTATCAAGAATATAGAGCCTCTCCTGCCATGAGCCTTGCCGACGGCAAGATAGTTGTCATGGTTAATCAATACTCGGCTTCAGCGAGTGAGATCCTTGCCGGTGCAGTGCAAGATAATGATCGCGGATTGGTGGTTGGACGTCGAACATTTGGCAAAGGGCTTGTTCAGCGTCCCTTCCCATTCCCCGATGGCTCAATGATTCGCCTGACTGTGGCTCGTTATTACACCCCCTCGGGCCGATGCATTCAGAAACCCTACGCTGATGGTGAAGAAGCTTATGATGATGATATTGAAAATCGCTATAATGCCGGTGAACTTACCAATGCAGATTCTGTGCATGTGAATGAAGCCGAACGTTTTACCACACTTCGTAACGGACGCACAGTTTATGGCGGCGGTGGTGTGATGCCGGATCGTTTTGTGCCCCTTGACACTACAGGCACGAGCGATTATTCACGCAATCTATTAGCTAAAGGAATCTACAATTCTTTCTGCATAAATTATATCGATGAACATCGTAAAAACCTCAAGAAATCATACAAAACCGAGGATGAATTTATTGAAAAATTTGAGGTGAATGATACTCTTCTCAAGCAATTTTGTGATTATGCAGAGAAAGAGGGGGTAGAGTTTGATCAAAAAGGCTATGACGCGGCGCTCCCTACAATCAAGTGTATCATAAAAGCTATCATAGGGCGTGATTTATTTACTCAGTCAACCTACTATCGAGTTACAAATCAAATCAACAATGTCTATCAAGAGGCATTGCGCTTGATACAAGATAATCAGAGCTATAATTCACTGCTCAATCCGTAAAAAGAGAGATTATGCACAGCAGCAGGAGAATATATGCGGTGATAGTTGCTGCCGGAAGCGGTAGTCGGTTTGGTGCAGCTCTTCCCAAGCAGTTCTGTCTGCTTTGCGGAAGGCCGGTGGTGATGACTGCAATTGAGCGTATGAGCAATGCCATTTCTGGCGTAGAGTTGCGATTGGTCTTGTCGGAAGATTTTATTGGTCAATGGCAAGAGATGTGTCAAGCCCACGGATTCGAGTCGCCGCAGGTGGTTGTCGGTGGGTGCACACGTTGGGAATCGGTGAAAAATGCCCTGGCCTCAATTCCCGTATCCGATAATGATGCAATGGTCTTTGTGCATGATGCTGCACGCCCGTTGATGAGTGGTGAGGTGGCTCAGCGCTTGATAGACGCATTAGATGCCGGGTGCGACGGAGCAGTGCCTTGTGTGCCTGTTGTTGATTCAATTCGAGAGCTGAAGTCCGATGGCGGTTCTGAAGCTGTTGATCGTGCAATCTACAGAGCAGTGCAAACTCCGCAAGCATTCTTGCTTGAGCTATTGCGGAGAGCCTATGAAATGCCCTATTCCCCAATGATGACCGATGATGCCTCCGTTATGGAAGCTTTCGGTAGGAAGAATATAGCTCTTGTTGAAGGTGAAAATTCATTGATGAAAATCACTCGTCCGGGTGATATGGAGTATATAGAATATTTTATAAAATCACAGCAATGAGCATTGAGCGGCTTCGCGCCACTGATATAACATATCTCAAAGGAGTTGGCCCAAAGAAGGGAGAACTCCTCTCTAAGCAGTTGGGGATTAAAACACTATGTGATTTGTTGTATCATTTCCCAACTAACTATGTTGATCGCTCACGATTTTACTCCATATCCACCTTCAATCGAGAGATGCCGGCTGTGCAAGTGAAGGGGCGGTTTATCTCTTTCTCCACTCAAGGAGAGGGAGCCAAAACACGACTCGTAGGCCTTTTCTCTGATGGTACAGGACTGATGGAAGTGGTGTGGTTTCGTCGCATTAAATGGATGCGCGATGCATATAAAGTGGGCGAGGAGTATGTGGTGTTTGGAAAGCCATCGGAGTTCTCGGGGCGTTGGAGCATGGTGCATCCCGAAATTGAAAGCCCCCAAACTGTTCAAGCTTCCGGAGGGTTGAGAGGGGTGTATCCTTTAACCGAACAGTTGCGCAATCGAGGAATTAATTCCAGAGTTATTTTCTCGCTGGTGCAAACATTGATTCAAGGGAGCGTCAAGACAATAGAGGACCCACTGCCCGAGGAAATGCGTCACCGACTCAGGCTCATGAGTAAGGCCGATGCACTGGCCACTATCCACAATCCGAGCAATGTGAACAGCTTGCAAGAGGCGAGACGGCGCTTGAAATTTGAAGAACTGTTTTATTTGCAGCTGAACATTCTCAGCTACTCGCGTCGCCGTGCCGCTAAGATCAGTGGTTATAGATTTAGTAAGGTGGGTGAATTGTTCAATAGATTTTATTTCGATTTTCTCCCATTTCCGCTCACTGAGGCTCAGAAGCGAGTGATAAAAGAGATTCATGCCGATATGCGAACCGGTCGCCAGATGAATCGCTTGTTGCAAGGCGATGTGGGGAGCGGGAAAACCCTGGTGGCGCTGATGTGTATGCTATTGGCGCTTGGCAATGACACACAAGCGTGTCTGATGGCACCAACTGAAATCCTTGCAACCCAGCATTTTGAGACTATCAATAAGATGGTGGCCCCGCTTGGCGTTAATGTGAAATTGCTGACAGGCTCTACCACAAAAAAACAGCGCGATGTGATTCATCAGCAACTCACTGACGGTTCGCTACATATATTAATAGGCACCCATGCCGTGATTGAAGATAATGTGAAATTCAAAAATCTCGGTTTTGTGGTAATTGATGAACAGCATCGATTCGGTGTTGCCCAAAGGGCTCGAATGTGGAAGAAATCGGAAATCCCACCCCATATTCTTGTGATGACGGCAACACCTATTCCGCGCACTCTTGCCATGACAGTGTATGGCGATCTTGATGTGTCGGTTATCGACGAACTCCCTCCCGGCCGTAAGCCGGTGGAAACCATATTGCGCTATGAAGATAAGCGCTTGCAGGTTTATCAAGCAATGGGTGAGCAGCTTCGTGCCGGTCGTCAGGCCTATGTGGTTTATCCGCTTATCAATGAAAGTGAAAAGGTGGACATGAGAAGCCTTGAAGAGGGGTATAAACAGATTTGCGAAACCTTCCGCCATTATCGAGTGGCCTATGTCCATGGTAAAATGAAACCGGCGGAAAAGGACCATCAAATGAATCTCTTTGCCTCGCATCAGGCTGATATTCTTGTGGCAACCACAGTGATTGAAGTTGGTGTGAATGTGCCCAATGCCACTACAATGATAATTGAAAATGCCGAGCGATTCGGACTCTCTCAGCTTCATCAGTTGCGTGGGCGTGTGGGGCGCGGTGAGGGTCAGAGCTACTGTGTGCTGATGTCTAAGTCGGAGATAGCTCGTGAAACTCGCAAGCGATTGGAAGTGATGACTTCAACAACAGATGGTTTTGTTGTGGCTGAAGCCGATTTGAAGATGCGAGGCCCCGGTGATTTAGAAGGCACCATGCAGAGTGGGATGCCTATTGATTTGAAAATAGCATCTCTTGCTGCCGACGGAGAACTGTTGCAAGTGGCTCGAAATGAAGCAGAGCATGTGTTGGATATAGATCCCGAAATGGCATCATTGCAACACCGAGCAATAGCGCAAGAAATGAAAATGCTTTTCGATAAGGCAATTGATTGGAGCGCAATCAGCTAATCGCTTCACAGTGAAAAAACATGGAATTTGGATGTGAAATAAGGTAATAACTGTGTTGTAGGAGGTGGCTGCTAATAGTTAGTCAAAGAGTGCGTGATTTATTGCGCATTTAGCGTTTTGGTGTGCAATTTTAGGAGTTTTTGTCGAAATTGAGGAGATTTTTAACGCAAACTTAATATCATTTAACGCGCCAAGCGTTTTTTTTGGGGTTATTATTTTGCTGGTTTTGAGCTATTTTGTAACTTTGCCGAAGATTTTGCAACGTTGTAATTAAATCTCATAAACATGGAAAAAACACTGGTAATATTTAAGCCATCAGCAATGGAGCGTGGCCTTGTTGGTCAAATTATCACCCGCTTTCAGCAAAAAGGATTGGTCATCGCCGGCATCAAAATGATGCAATTTGATGATGCTTTGCTAAGAGAACACTATGCTCATTTGGTTGACAGAGCATTCTTCCCTTGGCTTCTAGATTCAATGAAAGCTTCTCCTGTGATTGTGATGTGTCTTAAAGGCTACAGAGCTGTTGAAGTTGTCAGAATGATGACCGGTGCTACAAATGGTAGCAAGGCTGAGCCAGGAACAATTCGTGGGGATTATTCATTGAGTGGACAAGAAAACATTATCCACGCTTCATCAAGCCTCGAAGATGCTGAAGCTGAAATTGCTCGTTTCTTCTCTCCGGATGAAATTTTTGATTGGCAAACTCGTAACATTCCGGTTCTTTACGCTCCCGACGAAGTTTAATTATCATCGCAGTTTCTGCAAATATCCACCAGAAATATTTATCAAACACAATAAAAAACACAATCTTCTCCGATGCAATTATTAAAGAAAATCGCAACAATAGCCGCTGCTTCGCTTGCTATGCTTCTTGTTGTCTCTCCCGCAAAAGCTCAGTCGTCACTTCCAAAAGTGCACAATGACACGCACAACGGACTTATTGCGAATCAAAACACCAAATTGGATATTAATAAAATCAAGCATGATGCTTTTATTAAGAAAGCTGATGGTGTTGAGATGACAGAAGAAGATGCACAGCTGTTTAACTACAATTGGAACAGCCAAACAATTGCAACAGCTTATGCCGGATTGACAGTACCTCTTCAAAAGGATCTTGATGTGACCGGATATGTGGCTCCTGTTCGCGGAAAATTGGTTTCACCTTTCGGTTATCGTCCTCGCTTTGGTCGCATGCATCGCGGCGTTGACTTGGACTTGAATGTCGGTGACACTGTGGTGGCCGCATTTGATGGCCGTGTGCGAATCGCTAAATACGAGCGTCGCGGTTATGGCTACTATTTGGTGCTTCGCCATGACAATGGCTTGGAAACAGTTTATGGCCACTTGTCTCGCTTCCTTGTTAAGCCTGATCAATACATCAAAGCCGGACAACCTATTGCACTTGGTGGTAACACAGGTCGTAGCACCGGTCCTCATCTTCACTTCGAAACACGATTCATGGGCATAGCTCTCAATCCCGCTTCTATAATTGACTTTGAGAACTATGTAACTCATAAGGATGTGTACACCTTCGATAAGCAGAGCAGCGAAAAAGCAAACAAGCAGTATGGCAAAGCTAAAAAGAAATCTAAAAAGTCGAAAGCTACTGCTAAAAAGAAAAGCTCGAAAAAGAAAGGTAAAGCTACTGCTTCAAAAAGCAAAAAGAAGAAAAAATAATTTGACACCGTCAATATTGAAAAGCCGAAGTCCATGGATTTCGGCTTTTTTTATGCTTAGACTATTACACTGCTTGTCATCCTATATTTTAAAGTAGAGATATCCTTCATCATATTATTGAATATGTAAACAGTCGAGGCGATGTCAATTTCTTGTCATCGCCTCGCTGGCCTATAAAACTATGTGTAACTAATAAACTAACTAATAAATCTAACTAACAGTAATCTGTCCTTATTCTTCAACTAATTCAAAATCTTCTTTGGTTACTCCGCAGAGAGGGCAACTCCAATCATCGGGGATGTCTTCAAATGCAGTTCCGGGTTCAATGCCGCTATCGGGATCACCAATTTCCGGGTTGTAAATCCAATCACATACTACGCAACGATATTTTTTCATAATCAAATCTTTTTAGTGGGTTAGGGTTAATTGTTTTGTTTCTTTGTTTATTTACTTTTTTAACAAATAAAACTGCTTGTTTGTTTTATCTGTTGCAAAGATACTGCGCCTATTATTATTGCGCAACCGATAAAATCTATTACCCGATAGATAGTATAAATTATGGCTTACAATAGCCTGTAGATCAATCGCATATTAGTGGTTGTGATGTGCTGCATCAGTTGAAAATTTCTATCAAACTTCTAATTTATATTTTGAGAATTTGATTTCACGTACTCTCTATTGTCAGCGCAAATTACTCAAAACTGTTTTGTTTTGCATCTTTTCAAATAATTGCTAATTTTGCAGATGCAGACCGCACAGCAGAGGTCCGGTCACGGGCTTATGTGGGTGGGACTGCAAAACAGACATAATTGAAAGCGTTTACTTGACGCTCTTTCTTGACTTGTTGAAACTTCGCAACTTTCTAATCTCTGTCAAGAATCAAGCAAAAAGTAGATGCCTTGTGGATGTGTTTATTTAACCAATATTGAAGCGCGCGAGCGTTTCAAGGTTGGAATATTCATATTCCGCGTGAGGCCTCTGCATTTTGCTCGTTTTACAGAGATGGGCAATGCGAAGGCCTCAACAAGTGGAACGAGCAATGGTAAGGTTCTCACGCTTTTTTTATATTTCGGCAGAACCAGAGAATCCATATGCCACTGCCATTCCGAATATATGGGAACACATTTACTTAAATCAATCTTTTTAATTTCACTC
>JAZSAZ010000007.1:0-124706 GCA_045602165.1 Paramuribaculum sp.
AAAAAGTTATCAAAGCTATAAACAACCATTGTTACTATTATTAGATTAAATTTTTAAAAACTTAAATTTAAAAATATAAAGAAATGAGTGTGGATAAGGCATCGGTAAAGGAAGCGCTGATAGATGAAATCCGCCGTCTAAAAAAAGAGAAGCAAGCTGTTATAATGGCTCATTATTATCAGCAAGGAGATATTCAAGATGTGGCAGATTATATAGGCGATTCACTTGCATTGGCGCAAATAGCTGCTACGGTTGAAGAACCTGTGATAGTGATGTGTGGAGTGCATTTTATGGGAGAAACAGCAAAAATATTATGTCCTACAAAGACGGTGTTAATCCCGGATGCAGAGGCAGGATGTTCATTGGCCGACAGCTGTGATGCCGACGAATTTGCTTCATTTATATCTGCTCATCCCGATCACACAGTTATAAGTTATGTAAACACCACAGCAAGAGTGAAAGCATTAACTGATATAGTTGTTACTTCGGGTAATGCGCGAAAGATTGTAGAAAGTCTTCCTATAGATGAAAAAATCATATTCGGACCTGACAGAAATCTCGGCAATTATATAAACTCAGTCAGTGGAAGAGATATGTTGCTGTGGAATGGAGCATGCCATGTTCATGAACAGTTTTCATTTGAAAAGATAGCAGAACTGAAGAAAGAGCATAGCGAAGCATTGCTATTGGTTCATCCTGAATGTAAGCGACCGCTTCAGTTGATAGCCGATAAGGTTGGTTCAACAGCTGTGTTATTGAAATTTGCTCAGGAGAGCGAAGCTCAAGAATTTATAGTAGCAACCGAAAGTGGTATTTTGCATGAAATGCAGAAGAAATGTCCGGATAAAAAGTTTATAGCAGCACCTGCCGAAGGTTCATGTGGCTGCAATGAGTGTAGCTTCATGAAACTAAACACACTTGAAAAGCTTCGTGATTGCTTACTGAAAGGATCTCCTGAGGTTATAGTAGAAGAAGAATTAATAGAGCGAGCCCGCAAACCTATAGAGCGAATGCTTGAACTATCAAAATAAATAAATAAAAAAACTCACACACATATATAAATAAAAAGGCTATGGAATATAATCATAAAGATATAGAGAGCCGTTGGCAACAATATTGGCAAGAAAATAAGATATATAAAACCGAAATAGAAGCCGATAAACCAAAATTCTATGTGCTTGATATGTTTCCCTATCCATCGGGAGCAGGCTTGCATGTGGGTCATCCTCTTGGTTACATAGCGAGTGATATTTATTCACGCTTTAAAAGATTGAAAGGTTTCAATGTTCTTCATCCGATGGGTTACGATGCCTATGGTTTGCCGGCAGAGCAATATGCTATACAAACCGGTCAGCATCCTGAAATCACCACAAAGGAAAACACAGAGCGTTATCGTTCGCAATTGGATAAAATAGGCTTCTGCTATGACTGGGATCGCGAAATAAAGACATGTGATCCGGAGTATTATAAGTGGACACAGTGGGCATTTATAAAGATGTTTAACCACTATTATGATACGGCAGCTCAGAAAGCGAAGCCAATATCAGATTTAGTGGCACACTTGGAAGTTAATGGCACCAAGGGTTTGAAAGCTGCTGTAACAGATGATAAGCTTGAATTTACAGCAGAAGAATGGAATTCATTTGATGAAAAGCAGAAGAGCGACACATTGATGAATTATCGTTTGGCTTATCTTGGCAATACGATGGTAAACTGGTGTCCTAAGCTTGGAACAGTGCTTGCAAATGATGAAGTAAGTGAAGGTCTATCAGTTCGTGGCGGATATCCTGTAGAGCAAAAATTAATGTATCAATGGTGTCTTAGAGTGTCGGCTTATGCACAGCGCTTGCTTGATGGACTTAACAATATAGATTGGACTGAATCACTGAAAGAAACACAGAGAAATTGGATAGGTCGTTCGGAAGGAGCCGAAATGCGTTTTGCAATAGAGGGATCTGATGTAGAACTTGAAATATTCACCACCCGAGCCGACACAGTGTTTGGTGTTACATTTATGGTGCTTGCTCCTGAGAGTGATTATGTAGATGTAGTGACAACAGCTGAACAGAAAGCAGCTGTAGAAGCCTATCGTGAAAGCATCAAGCATAAGACAGAGCGCGAAAGAATGATAGATAAAAAAGTTAGCGGTGTGTTCACCGGAGCTTATGCTATCAATCCTCTATCGGGTAATAAAATCCCGGTTTGGGTGAGTGATTATGTTCTTTCAGGATATGGCACAGGAGCAATCATGGCTGTCCCCGCACATGATAGCCGCGACTATGCTTTTGCCCGTCACTTTGAATTGCCTATTATACCTCTAATAGAAGGGGCAGATGTGAGCGAAGAAAGTTTTGATGCCAAGAGCGGAAAGATGATAAATTCATGCGGTCCGGAATTGGATCTTAATGGTCTTGAAGTGACAGAAGCAATAGCTAAAACAAAAGCATTTATAGAGGAAAAAGGAATAGGACGAGTAAAAGTCAATTATCGTCTTAGAGATGCTATATTCAGCCGTCAGCGTTATTGGGGTGAACCATTCCCTGTTTATTATAAAGATGGTATACCTCAAATGCTTGATGAAAGTTTGCTTCCATTGCAGCTTCCCGAAGTTGATAAATATCTTCCCACCGAAACCGGCGAACCTCCATTGGGTAGAGCTAAAAATTGGATTTCACCCGAAGGTTATCCTCTTGAATTGAACACAATGCCAGGTTTTGCAGGATCATCGGCTTATTATTTGCGATATATGGATCCTCGCAATAATGAAGCACTTGTGTCAAAAGAGGCCAATGAATATTGGAAGAATGTTGACTTATATATAGGAGGAACCGAACATGCCACAGGTCACTTGATTTATAGCCGTTTTTGGAATAAATTTCTCTTTGACCTGGGTGAAATATGTGAAGACGAACCCTTTAAGAAACTCATAAATCAGGGTATGATTCAGGGTCGCACTAATTTTGTTTATCGTATCAAGGATACCAATACATTTGTGAGCTATAATCTTCGCTTGGATTATGAATCCACCCCTTTGCGAGTTGACATCAATATAGTGAAAGATGATATTCTTGACACGGAAGCATTCCGCAAATGGCGTCCCGATTTTGCAAATGCAGAATTTATTCTTGAAGAGGGAGATAAATATGTTTGTGGCTTTGCTATTGAGAAAATGTCAAAATCAATGTTTAATGTGGTTAATCCCGACGACATTGTAGAGAGTTACGGAGCGGATACACTCAGACTGTATGAAATGTTCTTAGGTCCTCTCGAACAGAGCAAGCCTTGGGACACTCATGGTATTGATGGAGTTAATCGTTTTCTCAAAAAATTGTGGGGATTGTTCTATAAAGGTGGCCAATATTTGGTTACAGAAGGAGAACCCACAAAAGATGAATTGAAGTCGCTTCATAAACTCATAAAGAAAGTGGGCCAGGATATTGAGAATTTCTCATTCAACACTTCTATTGCCGCATTTATGATTTGCGTCAATGAATTGAGCCAGTTGAAATGCAGCAATAAGTCAATATTGGAAAAATTGGTGGTAGTAGTGTCACCATTTGCACCCCACATAGCAGAAGAATTGTGGCATGCATTGGGCAATGAAACATCAGTGTGCAAAGCAGAATGGCCTGAATTCAACGAAGAATATTTGAAGGAAGACAATGTTACATATGCAGTTTCGTTCAATGGAAAGGCACGTTTTAACATTGAAGTAGCTGCTGAAACTCCGCGAGAAGAGGTGGAAAAATTAGCATTGTCACATGAGGGAGCACAAAAATGGCTTGAAGGAAAGAGTATAAAGAAAATAATAGTTGTTCCCGGAAAAATAGTTAATATAGTAGTGGCATAAAATATAAGCAGTTAAGAAACGTTCTTTAATTGATATGAAACAATCAAAACAGATAGTGTTTGCTACCAATAATGCTCATAAACTTGCTGAAATACGCAAGATAATGGGAGAGCATTGGAGTGTGCTTTCGCTTGCCGAAATAGGGTGTGATACTGAAATAGAAGAAACGGCTGATACACTGAAAGGTAATGCAGAAATCAAAGCTCGATATGTTAAAGAACACTATGGATATGATTGTTTTGCCGATGACACAGGATTGCTTGTAGATGCTCTTGATGGGGCTCCCGGTGTTTATTCAGCGCGATATGCCGGTCCGGAACATGACTCCGCTAAAAATATGGCTCTTCTACTTGAAAATATGAAAGGTGAAGAAAATCGTAAAGCTCATTTTTCAACAGTTATAGCTCTTTCAATTGGTGAAGAAATGTATTATTTCGAGGGGAGAGTAGATGGAGAAATTCTTCAAGAACCCGAAGGTACAGAAGGATTTGGATATGATCCTGTGTTTCGCCCGGAAGGCTATCCCGGATCCTTTGCCACAATGAGTGGTGAGGAAAAAAATGCAATAAGTCATCGAGGACGAGCCACATCAAAATTAATAGATTTTTTACTCTCTAATACTATATAAAAAATGAAAAGAGCGATTCTTAGTAACATATTTTTGCTTGTTTCTTTTGTGTTTTCTCTGCTTTTAAGTGGACAAAACAATGAGGAGGGTACTTGGTATTTTCATCCAACATACACAAATCCTCCACAAAAATTGGTTGAAACAGATAAAGAAATTGTTTATTATTTATCCGGGGGTAATCTGTTTTCATATGACAATAAAACAGAAGAAAACTATGCCTACACTGTAAATAATAAGTTGAATGATAGTGAAATAAATAATATCTATTATAATTCGGAGCGTCACTATCTTTTGGTGAGTTACTCTTCGGGTAATATAGATTTGCTGTATGACAATGGCGAGGTAAAAAATCTTTCGGATATAAAAGATTCATCACTCAGCACCTCATTTTCTATTTCTGATGTAGCATTCGACAATGATTATATTTATGTAGCCACAAATTTTGGTGTGGTAAAGTTTAATGAGCAAAAAGGCGAAGTGGTAACATCGGGCATTTATGGAAAAAAGGTTAATGCCGTGACTGTTATGGGTGAAAATCTTGTCATACACTATGAGGGTTATTTCTATAGCACAAAAAAAAGTAACTACCTAAACTCATTTGAAAAGTTTTCAAGATTATATAAGAGTGCCACTCCATTTGAAGTGTTGACAATTTCCGAAAACAAGATGCTTGTTTATGTGAAAAATAAGACAAATAGTTTGACTGTTCACACCATAAATTTTGAATTAAAAAAACAAACTGAAAATAGAATTATTTCCGCGCAGCATGAAACATTACCCCCCTATTTGATTGTAGGAGCAGAAGGTAAAGTGTATTATCAAGCCGATAATAATTTATATACTATCAGTGATAATTTCACTGAACAATTATTGGTCACTTTGCCGGAAGAATTCGAAGATGGTCTTTTGGGCACATATAAAGGGCAGAGTTCTTTGTGGTCATTGACCAAGCAGGGTCTTGCTCATTACGGAATTGAATCATCGGGTGAAGTTACATTGATGATGGATAGATTCTTGCCGGATGCGTTTTCAGTGAGTAAAGTAAGATATTTTTATCCGTCACAGGTGAATACACGTTTGTATGCGCAAAATAGTGGTTCAACATCCTATAGATTTAATTCATCCGGCCCGGGTTATGAAACGTCACAAACAGCCGGATATGTTGATATGTCAACAGGCGAATATGAGAATGTGACAGTTTATCCGGTAGAAGCCAAATCACCCAAGGCAAAGCAATATCAAAATAGTATGCATGGATTATATGCTGTCAGTCCTACCGGTTTTGCAGAAAATCCTGCCGATCCATCGGAATATTTTATGTCAACAGCAACAGATGGAGTTTATAAGGTGAAAGATGGCCAATTTGTTGGTCGTTATGATAATGAAAATTCTCCAATACCATTGTATGATAATCGTTATATAGTATTTGGAATGTCAATTGACCATGTTGGAAATTTATGGGTTTCGGCATATCATTGTAATTATCAAACATCATCTATAAAAATACTTCCTGCCGATAAGGTTAAACTCAATCCATCGGAGGTGAAGAAAGAGGATTGGTACAGCCCCGATTTAAGCGAAATAGCTTATTGGGGAAGTCAGGATGTAAAATTTCTCCATTGTAAAAAGAATAAAAACATAACATTTGTAATACAAAGTAATTCAGAATTATTTGTGTATGACAATCGAGGCACATATAGTGATTTCACAGATGATAAGATGTATCTATGGGAGGTTATGTATGACCAAGATGAAAAACAAATAGATCCGCAATTTTTCACAGCAATATGTGAAGATGCTGAAGGAAAAGTGTGGATAGGGTGTTATAAGGGTGGTGTGATAATGATACAATCACCCTCTAAAGCCCTTGATCCGAATATGCGATTTACTCATGTAAAAGTGCCACGCAATGATGGTTCGAATCTTGCAGATTATCTATTAAGTTCCGATCAGATTATGGATATATCAGTGGATATATCTAATCGCAAATGGATTGCAACTTATGGTTCGGGATTATTCCTTGTTTCCCCCTCGGGTGATGAGATAATAGAAAATTTCACAACAGAAAATTCTCTATTGCCTACAGATGCCATAAATTGTGTGTATGCCGATCCTGGAAGTTCAACAGTTTATGTTGGAACAGATAATGGATTATTGTCCTACACAAGTGATGCATCACCTGTTTGTGAAGATTTTTCACAGGTATTGGCCTACCCCAATCCTGTAAAACCCGACTACCGAGGAGATATAAAAATCACAGGATTGATGGAGAATACCCTTGTCAAGATAGCCGATTCATCGGGTAGTGTGATTTATCAAGGAAGATCAGAGGGAGGAAGATTTGTTTGGGATGGATGCAATGCCTCGGGGCATAGAGTTCCAACAGGCGTTTACTATGTTTTTGTGTCAAGCGGCGGCGGTTCTTTGGGAAATGATTCTTCCGCAGCAGTAACCAAAATCATGGTAGTTAACTAAAAAGGATTATTTCTTTACGGAATGAAAAAGCAGCTTAGCTATAAAAGCGAAGATGATAAGTGTTATGGAATAACCGGTATGGCTATTGCCTTGGTGGTTTTTGATGGTGAGGATTATTTGACATCAATCAATCTTGATGCAGAATCATCCGATGCTATGATTGAATTCACCGATGAATTTTATTTCACCGGGAATCCGGAAATTTCTGCCAAAAGCGTGTGGAATCATATTTTGAAGAATTTCGATCTTGCAATGTCACTTTCTGTTGGCAATATGTTGTGTCGCCGATTGGTGCTAGAGTCAAGACCTATGGACCGCGACACAACAAAATCGTTGTTTAACTTGATGGTAGAAGTAGGGCGCGAATCATGTTCACTTGAGTCAGATGAAACTCAACATCTTTTTGAAAAGAATTTGAATTATCTAAATAGAATATTCTCTCATCATGGGGTGCAGAGTGTGGCACACGAATTTGCTGATGTGTTGCGAAGCCGCAGAGTTATGACGCGCTTTGAAGTGATAGAGCAATTGCGTGCGCTGTCAATGTTATGAAAACCGAGTTGTCACCCCAATGTAAAGAATCCGGCCGAGGAAATATAATAAAATATATTGCCTATCTTCAAATTATAGGCATATTATTGGTGGTGTTTGGGCATTCGTTTCATGAATATCCCGATGGCAATATGGGCAAATCACTGCTCATATATAGAATGATGTATAGTTTTCGAATGCCTCTGTTCATGTTTGTGTCGGGATTTTTGATGGTTTATACAAATTTCAGAGATAGCCATAACGGCAATTGGCTTGAATTTACGATTTCAAAGATAAAAAGACTGTTAGTACCCTATTTTTTTCTTTCGATAGTCACATTTGTGCCGCGGTCAGCACTATCATTCATGGCTGATGATAAAATAGAATTAACTTTCAGATCGGTAGTAAATGCTTTGCTATATGGTGGTGAAGGAATGGTTATACCGCTATTTTGGTTTTTGCAAGCGAGCTTTTTGCTATTGATATCAACACATCTTTTAATAACCTTTGGTCGAAGAGTAAAGTTGAGCAAAATCACTATATTTATCTTTTTGATTGTAGTGTCAATTGGCTTGCTGATATTGCCATTTGAGGTGGGCTTATTTTTCTCTGTAGGAGAGGCAATCAGATTATCGATATATTTTATTCTTGGAATAGGCTATTGCTTTTTTAGAGAAAAGATAGATGGAAGTGTAAAATGGACTTCTGTAGTCACTTTATTTTCATTCACATTGCTTTGGGTTGTTAGTTTTTTCTTGACAGAAGGTACGGAATTTGTGGCTATATGTTCAGTATTCGGAATATTGATGTGTGTGAGTATAGCTAAAATATTGGAATCCAAAGAAATAACATTTCTTGATTCTATGATTGGAGCCAATTATATGATATTTCTGCTGTCGTGGTATTTTAATGTGTTGTCGCAGCAAGTGTTGTGTTTCTTAATAGAACTGCCATGGTGGTGCTACACAGTGATTTCTTTTGTGTCAGCGATATACTTCCCGTGGTTGATTTATAGGGTTATGTTGCGAAATTCGTCGAATAGATTTGTGCAAATATTGGCCTTTTTGCTGGGTCAAAATTTTCGAAAATCGCGCAAGTAATTGTCGAATACCTGGCAGCATCAAATTGTGCAGCCGGCTTTGCTATCAAAAATTAATTAATACCGACTATTTTTAGTGAATAAAAATAGTGTGGGATTATTTAATCATTTTTTTGAGGATTAGCGGGGATTCTGGGCCCATGTTGAATAGGAGGTCGACGGCTGAGAGATGTGGGCGAAAACCATGTTTTAAGGCTCTTACTTGATAATACTCTGTTGGGTGGGTAGATTCCTCCATTTTTTTTCTAAATTCACTTTGAGAGCCTCTAAATGTAGATTTATCTGAGTTGGTTAGATATGTCACCGGGGTGTCGATTTGTAACAGTCGGCGCAAAAGAGTGTCGAGTTTGATGTCGAAGTCAATGATGGACATTCCGGGTGTGTTTTTTGTGAATAGCGGTGCAAAGTCGTCAATGTAGAATTCAAAGAAGGGTGTTCGTCCATAGGCTGAGTGGAGAGCTGTCAGAAGCTCGTTCCACCAAGTGCCGTGGGCCGAAATAGTGATTTCGTTCCACTTTGCTTTTGAAAGGCTCTGCGGTTTCTGAATGGGGATAGTCAGCATTGAAACATCGTTGGCACCATCAATAGTGCAGCGATGGATAGATTTGAATCTTTTGTCAAAATTCATGCAGCAATCAATCACCGCAGCATCGGCATTGGCAATCAAGGCGTAATAGGCTGTAGAGCCTAAAAATTGAGGTGGAAGAATCAGGGGGGTGTTGTCAGCCATTATCAGAAACCGGGGTTAGCATCTTTGAAAATACGGTTCCAGCGAATTTTGCCGTCAAAAAGGCTCTTATCCGGGTCAAAAGAGATGAGCACTCGCAAAGGTTTGCCCACAATGTGGTCTTCGGGTACGAAGCCCCAATAGCGCGAATCGAGAGAGTTGTCGCGGTTGTCGCCCATCATGAAGTAATAGTCCATGCCGAAAGTGTAGGAGTCGGCTGCTTTTCCATCAATATAGACAATGCCATCTTTGACAAAAGAGTTGGTGTGGCCCTCATAGTTTCTGATTGCGCGCACATACATTGGCCAATTTTCAGCTGTCAGTTTTATGGTTTGTCCTTTATGGGGAATCATCACCGGTCCGTAGTCGGCACGAGTCCAAGCATAGCTAATCTTGTCGGGGAATAGATATTCACCCATAGGAGCGGGTTGGCGCATAATGCTGATTAGAGAAGGCATTTTTTTGAGTTGCTCAACACTTTGATTTGTCAATGGTGCAGCATAAATATGTTGGCGAGTGTTGTTGGTGAGGTTAAAGCCGTTGGCTATCAGCTGTTCGGGGCTTAAATCAATATTGGCAATCATGCTGCGATCAACAACTGACACACCAATGCTTTCCCAATCTGCTTCGGTCATTGGAATAGCTGTTTGGAAAATGTAGTTGAATTGAGCATCAACGGGCCAGGGTTGCTTCTCTCCATTGATGAAGATGTCGCCATTTATGATTTTTAGGGTTTCACCCGGCAGTCCCACACAGCGTTTCACATAGTTTTCGCGTCGGTCAACCGGACGATACATTATTTCGCCAAATATTTCCGGATTCTGTTCAATTTGTTCTCTACCAATTTTATCGCGGAAAATTTCGGCCTCGTCGTAGGATAGGGAAGCCATATGATTGGCATAGTCGGGATTTCTGTAAATGATTTCGTCGGCTATAATTTTCTTTAGGGTATAGTAGTCGGGGTTTTGCTGTTTGAAGGCGATGGTATCGCCGGCCGGGAAGTTAAACACCACAATGTCGCCCGCTTTGATATTGCTGATGCCGGCAAGGCGGCGGTAGTCCCATTTAGGCCATTCGGTGTAGCTTTTAGTGTTAGTGATAGGCATTGTGTTTTGCACCAATGGGAAGTGTATTGGAGTCATGGGCACACGTGGGCCATAAGAAGCTTTGCTGACTAAAAGGTAGTCACCGGTCAGCAATGTTTTTTCAAGACTTGAAGAGGGAATTTGATAGTTTTGACCAAGAAAAGAGAACACAAAGTACACAAGAATCAGAGCATAGACAATAGCATCCACCCAGCTCATGACAGTTTGAACCATCTTGTTTTTTGACTTTTTCCACCAAGTGAAAGGGATGTATCCGGTGATGTAGATGTCAAAAAGCAGGAATAGGAAGATAGATACCCACCAACTCTGCAACCAAATAACCCATGCAATGAAAATTGCAGCTACGATGCCGAATCTCACCCATCGGGTAGGTTTTATTTCAGCAATGCGGCGTTTGAAGTCGGCTTTGAATTTTTGCCAAGTTGGAGTATTCTGATTAGAGTTTTCGCTGTTCATCTTAAGTTAAATTATTTGAGGATGTCAAGGAGTCGAGAGTCGGCAATAATGCGGTGCATTAGCATATCCATGGTTAAGAAGCCATTTTGGGAAGCCACCCATTCGGCAGCAGTTACAGCACCCAGAGCAAATCCAAAGCGCGATTTAGCTTCATGGGTAATGGTGATTTTGTCAACATCGCTATTCCAGCAAATAGAGTGAGTGCCCGGAACCTCGCCTTCACGCTTATGGTTAATTAGCATTGTTGATTCGGAAACTTCGGATGATTCCTCGGTCCAGTCGGTGAGGCGAGCATTTTCGGCAATAATACCATTGGCAAGGCTGACCGCTGTTCCGCTCGGATGGTCGAATTTGTGAATATGGTGAATTTCAGTCATTTCCGGGGTGTATTGCGGAAATGAACTCATCATTGCCGATAGATATTTGTTGAGCGCAAAAAATAAATTTACACCGATACTGAAATTTGAGGTCCAAAAAAATGTGTTACCATCGCGCTGACAGATTTCTTTAATTTCATCAATACGATTGGTCCATCCTGTTGAGCCCGACACCACTTTAACCCCCTGGGCAAAAGCACGAAGATAATTGTCGAAGGCACTTTTTGGGGTAGTAAACTCAATAGCTACGTCTGCGCTGCGGAAAGCATCGCTATCGAAGTCGGCAATATTATCTACATCAATCTTGGCCACGATATTATGACCACGTTGCAGAGCTATTTGTTCAATTGCACGGCCCATTTTGCCGTAACCAATCAATGCTATATTCATACTATTTAAATACTTATCTAAACACAAAGATACGAAATATTCTGATAATCAGATGTTGAATTTAACGATTGCGAATGGCATCCAATCGAAATCATTGATATTGTCGTAGTAGAGGTCAAAGTTGACACCGACATCAAGCCATGGAAGTGCACGATAGTAGAATCGATGTTCGGAATGGATATTCAAATCGTCGGCTCCGTAAAAATCGGCATATCCTACATAGAGCAAATATTTATTTCGCCATTCACCGAATAGACCAATCTGCCAATTGCTGCGATGGTCATATCTATATAAGGCTTGAGCCGAAAGATATCCGCTTTGCTTTTCGAAGAGGTTGTATCCCACACCACCAATGTAGGTCAGATTAGTGGAAAATCCTTCGGTGACATATCCGCGTAATTCGGCATGCAGATATAAAGGCATTTTCCAGAATTTTTGCTCACGAATCAACTGAAAATAACCACTTTTGGTTTTGTTTTTTTCAAGAGCAAATTCGCCATAGATATATGACATAGAATTTGTGGTTGTTTTGGTGTATTCGGTAACAATACGCCATTCTTCACCATACAAGACTTGAACGTTTTGAGCGAATACAATGGTAGAACTAAAGATAGCGATGAGTGCTGATATAAATTTTTTCATAAAACGATGAAAATTGTGAAATTCGGTTGCAAAGATACAAAGAGTTCAAATAAGAATAAGTATTATGTGTGGTTATTGTTAAATTAACTATTAAAATAGAGATATGCTTTTGAAAAATTGTACTATTTTTGTCAATACTTCTAATTATCATGGGCAATGTATTCGTATATTAAGGAGATAATCAATAAGATAAAGTACAGAAATCGAGCCATAATTGTGCGCCGCATGGCGAGGATTCATCGTGATTCGGTGTTGGAGGGATTGCATTTTTTCGGAAAAGGGAGTTATTTCCGCGGATTCTTGGGTCGAGGCTCATACATTGGTCAGAACACCGGACTTGAGGCATGGATTGGTCGCTACACAAGCATAGCTCCTCAAGTGACATCAAATCCCGGTCGGCATCCATATAAAGCACCCTATGTCACCACATCGCCAATTTTTTATGGCAAGGATGTTTTCAAAGGAGCATCGTATGCCGAAGAGGACACATTTGAAGAGTATAGCTTTGCTGATCCGGCCAATCGCTATGCTGTTGTGATAGGCAATGATGTTTGGATAGGGCAGAGGGCTTTTCTATGCGGAGGAGTGCATATTGGCGACGGCGCAGTGGTGCTGGCCGGTGCTGTTGTAACTAAAGATGTGGAGCCGTATGCCATTGTTGGAGGTGTTCCAGCCAAAGTAATCGACTATCGATTCGATAGGGAAACGATAGAATTTTTGTTGGAAATAAAATGGTGGAATTTTCCGGAGCAGTGGTTAAAGGAGAATTGGCGGTTGCTCAATGATATAGAGAAACTCAAAGCCTATCCGGGTATTCGCGAATTGGCAAAGAAATATAATCAATAAACGAGGAAAAAGGGTCTGATTATCAGATTCTTTTACTTGTGCTTATTTTTTTTTGCGAGTGATGCCCTCAAATTGGCAAGTCATTCCCACAACCCACTCATCGAGCGGAGCCCCATGTCCGGTTGATGGGTCGAATCCGGCGAGAGTGGTGCGCCCAATGCACTTTGTGGAGCCCGATTCGGCATCAACAACACGCTGTTCAACCACAAAGCTTCGATTGCCTATGTGTGTCACCGCTGTCCATACTTGCAATTGGTCCGACAGATAGGCCGGTTCGTAGAAATCGCAAGTCACATTGACAATTACAGCGCGTAGGTCGTCAACAGAAAATTCACCCCCGCTGATGGCTCTAAAATAATCCATCTTTCCTAAATCCATATAGGAAAAATAGGCATTATTGTTTACGTGGCCGAGCATATCGATATCGGCAAATCGAGTTTGGATGTCCACAGCGTGGCGAAACGGATGCACCGCTTCCGGCACTCGCGGATTTGATGATTTCAGTAGGGTGGCTTCTTTTATCATGATAATGGTAAATCAGTGGAATATAATATCGGTCAGAGCTTGAGAGCCCACAGCCTCGTTTAGTTGCTCTATGAGTCGGGAGCGCAAGTAGGTTAGTTCGTTTTTAAGCGGAGCCGATGACACATACACATGAAGACAACCGTTATCGTCAACATATCGCTTATAAGTGTATTTGTTGATTCCGGGCCCAACAATTTCGGGCCAAAGGAAGCAGGCATTGTGGCGAGCTATAGAGTCAGAAGCTCCGGCACGAGCCATGTTTTCGTCGAAAATTTCGGCAAATGATTTTGGTTCGGTGCGTTTCATATGTCACTCCTTTCAGCCGAGGTGAAACATCCGTTTTCAACTCTCCACATTCGATAGTCGCCACCGGTGGTCGACATTATCTCATCCAAGTGGTCGCGATTGGTGTCGGTGATGAAAATCTGCCCGAATTCATCGGCTGTGACAAGGGCCATAATGCGCCCAACTCGGTCGCGGTCGAGCTTGTCGAAAATGTCGTCAAGCAGCAGCAGCGGTCGTATTGATGTGGCTTGATGCAGGAAGTCATATTGAGCCAGTCGCAGCGCAATGGTGAATGTTTTGCATTGTCCCTGAGAACCAGTGCGGCGAAGAGGCATTCCGTCGAGCAGTATTTCGATGTCGTCGCGGTGAGGGCCCACAGAGGTGTGGCGCACAATTTCATCATGTCGTCGAGCACCGTTGAGCGCATCCCCGAGCAGCGTGGCGCCGGCATCGGAGATAGAGTTGCGATAGGCAATTTCCACCTGTTCACTCCCGCCGGCAATTGCACAATAATATTGGTCAATCAGTTTAGAGAGTGTTTCCACCCACTTGGCGCGTGTGTTGCAAATATATGTAGCTGCCATCTCCATTGTCAGCTCCACAGCCTCATAGAGAGTGTGGTCAACCGAGCCGTCGCGAAGCAATTTGTTTCGCTGTTCAAGGGCCGAATTGTAACGAATCAGGGCATCGAGGTAGCGACGATCGCTCTGAGAAATCACCATATCCATCAATCGTCGGCGCTCCTCACCGGAGCCGCGAATGATGTCAATATCTTGCGGAGCAGCCATCACGAGCGGGAAAGTGCCAATGTGGTCGCTCAAGCGGGTGTATTCCTTTCCGGCGCGGCGCAGGGTTTTTCGCTTTCCACGCGCCATGCCGAGAGTTAGCTCTTCGGCGGTGTCACGGCGGAGATAGGAAGCTTTTGCGGTTAAAAAATCCTCGCCACGGCGCATGAGCATAGCATCTGTCATACCTGAGAAGCTTTTGCAAAAGCTCAAGTAATGTATAGCATCAAGAAGATTGCTCTTCCCCATACCATTATTGCCCAAAAAGCAATTTATTTTTGGGGAAAAGTCGAGTGATGCTTCGGCTATATTTTTGAAATTAGTCAAAGACAGATGTTGTAATTGCATAGCTCCAAACAGATTGTAATTTATTCTTCGAGGAGGTCTGGGCGAAGGCGTCGTGTACGCTCCATGGCTTGGTCGTGGCGCCATTGGTCTATTTTTGCTTGGTGTCCGGAAAGAAGGATGTCGGGCACACGCCAACCTTTGTATTCGGCCGGGCGGCTGTAGACCGGCGGGGCCAGTAGGTTATCCTGAAAAGAGTCGCTCAGAGCGCTCTGTTCGTCGCCGATAGCTCCTGGAATCAATCTGACAATAGCGTCAGTAATGGCGATAGCCGGCATTTCGCCTCCGGTCAACACATAGTCGCCGATTGAAATTTCGCGAGTAATCAGGTGTTCACGTATTCGATAGTCAATACCCTTGTAATGGCCGCAGAGGATTATAATGTTTTCTTTCAGCGAAAGGCTGTTGGCCATGGGCTGATTGAAGGTTTCGCCGTCGGGCGATGTAAAGATAATTTCATCATATTCGCGCTCCGCTTTCAGAGCAGAAATAGCGCGGTCGATAGGCTCGATTTGCATCACCATTCCGGCTTCACCCCCAAAAGGGTAGTCATCCACCTTGCGATGCTTGTTTGTGCTGTAATCGCGGATGTTGTGAACATGAATTTCCACCAATCCTTTGTCTTGAGCGCGTTTTAAAATGGAGCAATTAAGCGGCGACTCAAACATTTCGGGCAGCACTGTCAAAATATCTATTCTCATAATTATCTTTCAAAATTATCGTATTGCAAATATAGCTCCAAAAAGAGAAAGTAGCAACACAGGATGATAAAAACTCCCCCCACTGGAATCTACACTTGGTCTTGGTAGTTGCGGAGGCTTTCGGTGAGGTTGGTGACCATCATGGCGCGGAGCTCTGAGGGTGCGAGAACGGTGATTTTCGGGCCGTAGCTCAGTAGCTCTTGAACAAAGTCGGGAGTTAGACGCAGATGATAGCTGAACACGGAGTATTGATCGTGGATCATTTCGCTTTGAGAGTGATGAAGCGGGAGTGCACGGAAATATTTTGCTTGGCGAGAGTCGGTGCGTATAATCACCTTTTTTGCTTCGCCTTGTGAAAACACAATTCCAAATGCATCGCGAAAATAGGCTTCAGCGTCGAAATCGGCCGGGATTTCAAAAGTAGTGGAATCAATACTCACATTGCTCATGCGGTCGAGAGCATAGGTTTTAATTTTGTTTTCTTTGATGTTTCGCCCGGTTACATACCAACGGAGTCGGAAAATTTTCAGAAAATAAGGCTCGATTTTCACCGGCTTAGGCGCTCCGGTTCGGGAGAAGGGACTGTAGGCAAAAGAAAGCGAACGGAAGTCTTTCATGGATTCAATTACAGTTGATAGGTGTTGTCGAGCCGATGGGACATCTTCAAGAAAAACGCGGTCGGCAATGGTGCGTGCATCGGTCAGGGTGTTGCTCATGGAGGCAGTGTTGAGCATCCAGTCGGTTACGCTATCGGTGTGAGTGTCGCCGCTATCCTCCATGTAGTATTCAAATGTGGAGGGATTGCATGCAATGTTGATTCCGAAAATCTCTTCAATGGCGCTGCGATAGTTGTAGAAAGTGCGTCGCGGCAAGGGATTACCGTCGGAAAAAGGTGATAGGCACCACAATCTGTTGAGTTCTTCGCGAGTGATTGTGCCGTGTCGGCGCACAGTGTCGATGAGCCAGATATAGCGGTTAATCAGATTTCTTGCCATAGGTTTTTTCGGGGAATAAGTTAGAGAGGCGCAGGCCGATAATGGTAATAATGGCATTGAGTAACAATAGTTCGAAGCCTATTTCGTAGGCAGCATATTGTTTCAAAGACCATTGTATGATCCAAGATAAAATGGGGGATATGATGCACACTGCCGGCACCCAGCGGTCGTTGATGCTTGCTTTGGTCAGAAGCCCGTAGGCAAACAAACCGAGAATCGGGCCATAGGTGTAGGAGGCCACAGTGAATACAGCCGAGATGGCATCGCTGGAGCTGATGTGATAGAAGGCTATGATGACCACAGCCATCAATGCCGACATTAACATGTGGATTCGTTTGCGCAATCGAGCGAGCCCTTTTTCGTCGTTTTTGTGGCGTTTTTGGCCGTCAAGGATGTCGATGGTGAAAGATGTGGTTAGTGATGTTAGAGCGGATCCGGCGGCGGAATATGCGGCAGAAACAAGTCCTACAATAAAGAGGATTCCAACAATGATGGGCATTGTGGGATGTGCGGCAATTATGCCGAAAAGATCGTCGGTTTTTTGAGGAATGTTGATGCCATTTGATGTGGCATAAATCACCAGCAGGGTTCCGAGCATCAAGAATAGGGCAATAACAAACATCTGCACAATGCTGCTGACAATCATGTTTTTTTGTGATGATTTAGAGTCGCGACATGAAAGGTGTTTCTGCATCATGTCTTGGTTGAGGCCGTTCATCACAATAACCATAAACACCCCGGCAATGAATTGCTTCCAGAAGTAGAGGCTGCTGCGTGGATCTGAGAAGTGAAAAATAGTGGCAGTTTCATGCGAGGCAATGGCCGATGGAATTTCCGAGGATTCAAGGCCGAGATTTTTGGCTATGTAGAAAATGCAAAGCACCACCGACAGAATTAGGCATGAGCTTTTCAGGACGTCGGTCCAGATTAGCGATTTCACCCCTCCTCGGGCTGTGTAAAGCCAGATTAGCGATATTGTGGCAACAACGTTAACGGCAAATGGGATGCCCAACGGATCACATACCAGGAGCTGCAACACAGAGCACACCACGAAAAATCTAACCGATGCGCCGAGAATCTCGGAAATGAAAAACATCACAGCTCCGGATTTGTAGCTTCGATTGCCAAATCGCTCCTCAAGATAGGAGTAGATGGAAACCAATTTTTTACGGTAGAACAGCGGAACTAAAACCAGTGAAATCAGCACGTAGCCCACAGTGAATCCCAACACCATTTGCAGATAGGAGTAGCCTTTTGTGACCACCATACCCGGCACGGAGATGAAAGTGACCCCAGAAATCACAGCTCCGGTCATGGCAATGGCAACAATGGGCCATGGGGTTCGGCGATTGCCGGTGAAGAAAGTAGCATTGTTGGCCTTGCGCGCGGCAAAAGCTGAAATTGTGAGAAGAACAGCAAAATAGGCCGCTATGGTGAGTATAACAGTAATCGGTGTCATTCGGGATAGATTAAATAGGGTTTGCGTTGAGCGCGGAAACGATTGATGTCATCACTCCAGCGGGCTTTGATTTTTTCGGCCGATGCGCCTTGTTCAATCAGGCGGCGTGTTTGTCGGTCGCCGATGAGTTTGTCGAAAAATGAAGTAAAAAATTTGGTTTTTAATCCTTTCATGCCGGCATTTCGGTAGGCGTTGATGACGTAGGTCAAGTTGATGCCACCGGCAATTATTGCTTCGTGGTCAATGTTGCGGAGGTCGTGTCCGAAACACTTCTTCCCAAGGAGAGGGGGATTTTTGGCTCCGGGGCGACTTTTGGGGGTAAAAGAAAAGGTGCAACCCTTCATAGATGGGTGTCCATAGACGGCGAATGGCCAATCTGTGCCGCGCCCAAGGCTCATTAGAGTCCCCTCAAAGAGGCAGGTGGAGGGGTAGAGATAAATCGAGGTCATATTGGGCAAATTAGGCGATGGAGCCACCGGAAGTTGATAGCGAGTTTGATGTGTGTAGCCAAGGCACTCCACAATGGTCATCTTCGGCTCTTTTTGACAATTAAGCCACTTTTCCCCCGCCGCCATCAGGGCCAATTCGCCCAGAGTCATCCCATGCACAGTGGGTATGGGTAATCGGCCTACACCCGATTTCAGTGTCATGTCGAGTATAGGTCCGTCGATAATCATTCCATTGGGGTTAGGGCGGTCGAAAATCATGATTTCCACCTCGGCATCGGCAGCCGCTTCAATCACATTGAGCATAGTGATATAGTAGGTGTAGAATCTCAATCCCACATCTTGCAAATCGACCACCACAGCATCCAGCTTTGACATTATCTCGGCTCCGGGGCGGCTTCGTTTGCCGTAGAGCGACACAATCGGCAGTCCGGTTTTGCTATCTATCGAGCCGGCAATATGCTCTCCGGCATCGGCTTCTCCGCGAAAGCCATGTTCGGGTGAAAAGAGTGTGGTGACATTCAGCCCATGCTCAAGCATAATGTCGAGAGTGTGGCAATTGCCCACTATTCCGGTGTGGTTGCTTAGCAATCCGATGCGCTTCCCTTGCAATTGCTGTACATAGACATCGGTGCGGGCGGCACCCACTATAACCTCGGCCTTGACTGCATTTGTGGCAATAAGGAGGGTAAATAGCAGTATTAAGTTTCTCAAAAATTTCATTCTTTGTTTTGTCAAAATCTTGTTCACAAATATACTACAAAATAACCATAGGCCTGTGCGTTAAATGTGCCACAAAGTGTTAAAATTGCTCAATATCAAAAACAGAACAGGCTGCACCGTAGAAAACGGCACAGCCTGTTGCAATGAGTTTTTGTTTATCTGGTTAAATCATTGAGTTGGCTGCGAATAAATATCTTTGAGCAGCTGATTGTAGATGTTGTTCAGCGATTGAAGTTGTTCGGAAGTAATTGTGTCGGCGGCAAATTGTCGCTCTAAGGCGGCTAACAGCAATTCGCGGTCAATCTCCACACCATAGGCCTTCAGTTCTTCAATCTTAAAGATGATTTCACGAGCGGCACGCACCCCTTGGGTGTAGCCACGAGCAGCTATGTCGGGTCCAATAGCTGTTTCAAATCCGCGAAGGTAAGATGAATCGGCAAAGGCTGTCATGGCACTATCGAGCAGAATCATCTCCTGCTTTTCGTAATTGACGTCGCTCCCTTGAATGAATCCGATGCTATGGGCCAGGGTGTCGGCTTCAGCTTTAGAGAGTAGAGCCGGGATGGTGTCCTGCACGGTGTTGGTAGAGTCGGAGTCGGCATTGGTTGAACATCCCCATATAATAGCCATTGCAGCTGCAATTATGCAAAAAAGAGCTGAATTCTTCATAGCATTTAAATCTTAATGAGTTCAACATCAACCACCACCATCTGTCCGGGTTCAATTCCGGGTGTTGATCTGACAAAGCCAAGATGTGACGGCACAAAGAATCTATATTTCGAGCCTACACTCATCAGTGGGATTCCCTCTTGAAGTCCTTGAATTGTGGAGCCTCCGATTTCAATGGTCACAGTGTCGCCGCGAGAGGAATCAATCAGTCGCCCCTCAATGGTGGAAATCGAGTAGCGAACATCAATCAACGAGCCTTTTTTCGGATGCTCACCCGATGTGGAAACAATCGGTTTTATGCAGAGCCCCGATGCTGTTTTGACAACCGAAGAGTCGGTTTTGCAGAGTTGGTCAACAAACTTGTTTGCCGCTTCGATATTCGCATTGCGCATTTTTTGAGCGAGCATCATCTGCTTGCGGCGATTCTCGCGCATCTTTTCCAAAACCAAGTGTTGCACTGATGTGAGCACTCTATCGTGGTCGGCAAGCGCGTTTTCGTAGGCTGCCGAATCAACATCCTGAGCACACAATGCCTGAGAAAAAGCATCTGCTAAAATTTGCCTGTCGAGATTGATCCCGACAGCCTCATAGTATTCGAGTTGTTCACCAATGTCTAATCCCTTCCATAGACCGTCAATAATACCGGGCTCGGTTGAGGCAGTCATAATTGTTCGGCGAACACCCTCTAAGAAAGCCTCGCGGTCTAAATCTCCATTGGAAAGTGATGAGAATGTCATGTTGAGCTGTGCACCGATAACATCGCCATAGGCCACGGAGATAGAATCGGAGTGGGTCTTGGGATTTAGGGCAGGCATATTCGCATTGTCGCCTTGGCAGCCTGAAAAGGAGGCTGCCAAGAGCGTCAATATAGCGATATTTTTAATTCTCATCGAATGAAATTGTTTGCGGGTATTATTCTACGATTTCCAAATCGAATACCAAAGTGGTGCCCGGTTCGATGCCCTGGTAGCCCTGAGCGCCGAATGCGAGTTCCTGGGGAATGTAGAGCATAACGCGAGTTCCAACGGGGAATGTGGTCACAGCTTCTTTCAAGCCTTCGCAGAAAGCTTCGTTAACGGGCATAGGAGCAACCTGACCATTGCTTGACATGAATTTAGTGCCGTCGATGAGTGAGCAATCAAGGATGATGTTAGCAGTTTGGCCTGCTTTTGCCACCTTACCTTTGCCCTGCGTCAACACTTTATAGGACAAGCCTGATTTTGAAGTCTTAATGCTCTTGTCGGCAGCTTTGAGGCTATCGATGAAGGCTTTTCCGGCAGCAACGTTAGTTTCAAACATTTTGCCCATCATGATTTGGGCTTTCACCTGCTGCTCCATTTGGTATTCATTAACCTTTTCAGCGAGGCGTTTTGCCATAGCTTCATATTTAGTTTTATTGGCAGCAGCAACCACAGTGTCGCTATTCTGAGCATTCAATTCCTGAGCAAAATAAGCCAAGAACATTTCGCGGTTCAAGTCAACACCGGCAGCTTTTGCCATGTTCATGTTCTGAATATAGTTCAATGCCACATCCATACCCTGACGGAATGAAGCAGAGGTGTCGGCCAAGAGAATAGTCTTAACACCAAGAAGGAATTTTTCTTTATCGAGTTTTGATTGTACTGAATCGGGCAATTTGCTTGTAGCTAAATTCATTTCGTAGGCATCACACAAACCGATGTACATTGCTACTGAGTCGGCAAATGTTTTGGGTTCTGAAACAGCGGGCATTTTGTCGCCACCATTGTTTGAGCAAGAAACGGCTACGATTGCTACACACGCGCCGAGCATCATTTTTTTCAACATAGTTTATTTGATTTTGTTAGTGTTATTATTTTAGTCGTTTTGAAAAGTTATTCCGATACGATGTCAGTGATTTCAACTTCGAAAACCAATGTCTGTCCCGGACCGATAACGGGGGGAGCTTGCATTCCGTAGGCCAAGTTAGAGGGGATGTAGAAGATGTAGTGAGCACCCTTGCTCATCAATTGAAGTCCTTCGCCAAAACCGCGAATCACACCCATGGGCGACATTTTTACTCCATTGTTGGCATCAAATTGAGTGCCGTCAACCAGCGAGCCTTTATAGTTCAAAATTGCAGTGCCTTCAGCTTTGAGTTTCGGACCTTCACCGGCTTTAATCACTTTGTAAACGAGTCCCGACGGAGTGGTAATAACACTGCTATCGGTGGCTTTGAGGTTTTCAATGAATTTTTTGCCGGCTTCGAGATTCTTGTCGGCCACAGCTTGCTGCTGTGCTTTAGCTTCGTTTTCAGCTTTGGTTTGGCGTTCACGATAGGCTTCAATGACCGGTTCCATCTGACGGCGCATGTCATTGAGCATTGCGTCAAATTCACCTTGGCTCACATTTTTGTTGAAGTAGAAATCTTCCAGTGTGGCCATAAACAATTTGGTGTCAATATTAAAGCCATGAGCGTTCATTCTGACCAATTCTTTTAGGAAAACCAATCCGGTTTCGATGCCGTCGATATAGCCGGTTTGAATTGTGTCGGTCAAAACAACGTCTTTGATGCCACGAATAAAGTCAGAGTGATATTTCTCTGTGGCAGCAGCGCCTTGCGCTTTCTTCACGTCGCCTTTAAGTCCGGTGCCTTGAGTTGCGCCAAGGATATAGGCCAAAGAATCGGCAGCGTTTTTTTGTTTTTGTGCCAAAACGGTGTTCACACCGAGTGCCAACACTGAGGCAACAAATAGGAGTAATATTTTTTTCATCTCTTTTTTAGTGGGGGTTATGGTTTTAGTGTTTGAAGAAGTTGTTCCATCCCTTGTGTGGCGGTTGTTGCCATCACTATGACGTTAGAGCCAACGGTGGCCGGCTTGGGGTCAATGTAGTAAATCGGTGCTCCTGTCGGTACATAGTTTACAAGTCCGGCGGCCGGATAAACAGCCATTGAGGTGCCAATGACAATCACAATGTCGGCTTTTGAAACGATGTCAATAGCCGGTTCTATGTTTGGCACAGCTTCTTGGAAGAACACAATGTGGGGGCGAATGGGGTCGCCATGGCTGTCGCGAGAGTCGGGGTTTGTTTCTAAGTTGTCGGCCGTTAACTCGTAGATTCGTTCGGAATGAGTCATTGAGCGCACTTTCATCAGTTCGCCATGTAGGTGAAGCACACGAGAGCTTCCGGCTCGCTCATGAAGGTTGTCAACATTTTGGGTGATTACATCCACATCGTACCACTGTTCGAGTTGAGCCAATATCCGATGAGCGGCATTTGGATTGACGGAAATCAGTTCGCGGCGCCGAATATTGTAGAATTCATGAACCAAGGCAGGATTGCGCTTAAAGCCATCGGCACTTGCCACCTCCATCACCGGATATTTGTCCCACAAACCGCCGCTATCGCGAAATGTGGAAATTCCACTTTCAGCGCTCACTCCGGCACCGGTCAAAACAACCAAACGAGACTTCTTCATCCTTAAATTCTTTTACATCGGGTGCTGCAACCCTCATTTTCGGAGCGGTTGCAGCACCAAATGGTTTCTTATTTACAGATTCTACTGTTTATTTTTTCTCTTTTTTAGCTTCGATTTCTTTGATTTCCAAATCAAAAATCAAAGTTGAACCGGGAGCGATTTTGCCAGTGGAACGCTTGCCATAGCCAAGGTTTTCGGGGATGTAAAGAACCACTTGTGTGCCAACGGGGAATGTTGTCAAAGCTTCACCGAAACCGGGAACCACTTGACGGGGAGAGAATTTCACTGCTTCGCCTTTTGAAGAGTCAAATTCAGAACCGTCAATCAATTTGCCGGTGTAAACCACAGCAACTTTGTCGGATTCTTTAGCAACAGCGCCTGTGCCTTGTTTTACGACTTTATAGGACAAGCCAGACTCAGAAGTTTTCACTTCTTTGTCGGCAGCCTTGAGGCTATCGATGAAAGCTTTGCCGGCCTGGATGTTAACCTGTGCTTTCTCTTCAGCTTCGCGAGCAGCTTTTTCCTGATCCATAATGCGCTTGTTCATCAAAGCCTGATAAGCTTTGTCCATCAAGGGGCGCATGATTGAGTCAACAACATGTTTCTGCTTTTCGTCAACGCTGTCAGCTTTGAATGTTGAAGCGAGCTGAGCCATGAGCATTTCGCGATTCACGCTGATGCCTGCATCTTCCCACTGCTTCAATTGATTTGCCATTTGCAAGCCCATCTGCAAGCCTTCGAGGTAGCCATGGAGTGATGTGTCGGCATCGAGAACGGTTTTCATACCGGCCAAGAAAGCAGTCTTGTCAATGTTGAGTTCGGGCATATTTTCAACCGATTGGTTCAATCCCATACCCTGAGCTTGGCCGAGATAGTAGGCAATTGAGTCGCCGGTTGTTTCGGGAGAGTTGCTTTTGCCATCGCATGCGGTGAAGCCGAGAGTCATGATTGCGGCTGCACCTAAGAGAATAAGTTTTTTCATGTTTTTTTTAAATATGTTTTTATTGTTGTTTTTCCTTTTCCTTTGCTTTTTTTTGAAGTTCGGAGTCGCCGAAATTTCCGTCGGCATCCACACGTCGGAAGTCAAGCAATTCAACGTCAAAAATCGTGGCAGCTCCTCCGGGGATGTTTTTGCTTCCAATATCGCCATAGCCTAATTCCGAGGGGATGTAGAGGCGATATTTTCCACCTATTTTCATCAATTGCAATCCTTCACCAAAGCCTTTAATGGTTTCGTTAACGCTCAAGATTGAATTGTTTCTCTCGTCGGACCTGCTGGTCACTGTGTTGTCAATCAATCGACATTCGAATTTGATGTACACCAGATCGTTGGCGTCGGGGCTTTCCCCTTCCCCTTCGGTCAATACTTCGAAAAGCAGTCCCGACGGGGTTTTTATTACTCCCTGGCGCTGTTCAATGCTGCGCAAGTAGGCTTCCGAGCCGTCAATCTGATAGTTTTCTTTGTCAATCTTATCCAGCAGCCATTTCATAAACAGACGGGCTGTTTGCTCTGAAAATCCCGATGGACGACCTTTTTCAATGTTTGACAGCACATATTTGAGTCGCTTCACATCAACTTTAAATCCCCCACGCTTCTCAAGTTCTTTAATGAGCTGAGTCATTGTGATCCCTTGTGACATGCCGACTTTATAGGCTTTAGTGGTGTTGCCATCGGAGGGATTTGCCACTTGTGTGCTATCGATGTGTGCGGTCAGGACATCCTGAATGCCACGCATAAATTCAGCACCGATGGCTTTGCCATCATTGGCAGCAATGTTGCGATAGGATTTGCTCCAGATTGTGGCAAGCGCATGAGAAACTGAGTCGCTCTCTTGGCGCAATAGCTCGCGCTCACGCCCCATGGTGCTAAACGCCATGAGCATGCATGCCATGCAAAGGAGTGTTTTGCGAATCGCGCTCATTTATTTTGAGATTACCTTGATAAGCTCAACGTCGAAAATCAAAGTTGCATTCGGGCCGATAACATTTCCGGCGCCATTGGGTCCGTAGGCAAGATTTGAGGGGATGAATAAGCGCCATTTTGCGCCCTCTTTCATCATCTGCAATGCTTCAACCCATCCGGGGATTACTTGAGTGACACCGAATGTTGCGGGAGCGCCGCGCTCAACCGAGCTATCAAATACAGTGCCGTCAATCAATTTGCCGGTATAGTGAACGGTTACATCATCGCCGGCTTTCGGGGTAGCGCCATTGCCCTCTTCAATCACTTCATATTGAAGACCTGTTTCTGTGGTCTTAACGCCTTCACGCGCGCCGTTTTCTTTCAAGAAGGCTTCGCCGGCTTCAGTGTTAACCTTGGCAATAGCAGCCGCAGCTTCGCGCTGGCGTTCTTCCATTGCGGTGAAGAATTTCTGGATTTCAGCTTTAGCTTCGTCATAGCTCATTTTAGGTTGAGTGCCATTAAACACTGCCGCTACACCATCGCTGAAGTCAGCAACATCGATTGTTTCGATGCCGCTAGCTTTAAAATTATTGCCCATGCTCAAACCGAGAGCATAGCTTATTCTGTCAAGTTCTTTTGTGCTCATATTTTTGATTCTTTATTATTATAACATTTCAGAACCACAAAGTTAACCTAAAAAATGCTCTCATACACACATTTTTATCTAAAAATTATTAAACTCTCCAACCGTTACCCTAAAATGAAAGAGCATCCCAACTCGGGATGCCCTTTCGGAAGTGTATTTATTATGATATTCGTTGTGCTTAGTCGCGGCTGCTGCCGAAGAAGCGGAGCAGATAGAGGAAGAGGTTGATAAAGTCGAGGTAGAGGCTCAATGCACCGAGAGTGGCAAGTTTGCTCACTGACTCCGTGGGCGCTTGCTGTGCCATGGCTTTGATTTGCTGAGTGTCCCATGCTGTCAGACCAACGAAAATGAGCACGCCGGCGCCTGAAATAATCCATTCCATGCCGCTGCTCTTTAGGAAGAAGTTCACCACAGAGCAAATAATCAAACCGATGAGGGCCATGAATAGGATTGAGCCCCAACGGGTGAGGTCTTTTGATGTGAAGTAGCCATAGACACTCATTGCGCCAAACACTCCGGCTGTGATGAAGAATGTCTTAGCTACAGAAACACCTGTGTAGAGGAGCAAAATGGGGAATAGCATTAAGCCGTTGATTACTGCAAATAGGAAGAATAGTAGAGTGGCTGTGGTAGAGCTTAGTTTGTTGATGGCTCCACTAACGCCAAACACTATTGCTAGCTCGGCGATAACGAGTGCCCACATAACCCAGTTATTAGTCATAAAGAAGGTAATTACTTCCATTGAGTTGGCGCAGTAGAAGGCGGTAAATGCTGTAGCCAAAAGGCCGAGGAACATTCTGACATATACCTGTTTCATCACGGCAGATACTTTCACTTGAAGCATCTCCGGGCTGAAAGATTGTGGGCCATAGAAGCCCTGTTGTTCATAGTTGTTGTAATTGTTCATAATTTAGAGAGATTGGTATTTAGTAAATAACAATTGATCTTTGGGCGAGTTCACTACATTCGCTCAGGTACGCTGATGCCAAGAAGTGACATTGCCGAGCAGATTGTTGAGGCTGTGACTTCGCTCAAAGCGAGTCGCAAAGCGCGTTTTGCTTCATCTTCTTCGCGGAGGATAGAGCAGTCGTGATAGAATTGATTGTATTCTTTCACCAATTCGTAGGCATAGTTTGCAATCAACGCGGGGCTATATGAGCGGCCGGCTTCGGCAATGACTGTGGGATAGTCGGCAAGGCGCTGAATCAAAGTGATTTCACGCTCCACGGGCTGAACGCCTTCATAGGCAGTTTTGTTCATGCCGGCTTCTTCGGCTTTGCGGAGCACAGAGCAGATGCGTGCATGGGTGTACTGAATGAATGGACCGGTGTTGCCATTGAAGTCGATTGATTCTTTGGGGTTGAAGGTCATGTTCTTGCGGGGGTCCACCTTCAAGAGGAAGTATTTCAATGCGCCCAAGCCCACCATTTCGGTGATGTCGGCGATTTCTTGTTCTGAGCAGCCATCGAGCTTGCCGAGTTCGGCGCTCACGGCGCGGGCTGTAGACACCATTTCATCCATGAGGTCGTCGGCGTCAACCACAGTTCCTTCGCGGCTCTTCATCTTTCCTTCCGGGAGCTCTACCATGCCATAGGAGAAGTGCACCAAGTCTTTTCCCCATTTGAATCCGAGTCGGTCGAGGAGCAATGAGAGAACTTGGAAGTGATAGTTCTGTTCGTTGCCCACCACATAGATCATCTTGTCAATTGGATAGTCGGCAAAGCGCATTTTGGCGGTGCCAATGTCTTGAGTCATATAGACAGAGGTGCCGTCGGAGCGCAATAGCAGTTTGTGGTCGAGCCCTTCGCCGGTCAAGTCGGCCCACACTGAGCCATCCTCTTTGCGATACATCTTGCCGGCTTCCAAGCCTTCAAGCACCTTTTCTTTACCTTCGAGGTAGGTTTGGCTTTCGTAGTAGATTTTGTCGAAGTCAACCCCCATTCGCTTGTAGGTTTCATCAAATCCGGCATATACCCATGAGTTCATTGTTTCCCAGAGGGCACGTACTTCGGGGTCTTTAGCTTCCCAGTCGCGGAGCATGGCGCGAGCTTCTTGCATCAATGGTGAAGCAGCTTCGGCTTCCTCTTTGCTCATTCCTTTCTCCATGAGTTCGGTGAGCTCGGCTTTATAGTGCTTATCGAAAATCACATAGAAGTCGCCAATCAAGTGGTCGCCTTTCTGGTTGCGACTTTCGGGAGTAGCGCCCCCGCCCCATTTTTTCCATGCGAGCATTGACTTGCAGATGTGGATACCGCGGTCATTGACAATGTTGGTTTTCACCACCTTGTTGCCGCATGCTTTAAGGATTTCGGCGAGAGAGTAGCCGAGAAGATTATTGCGCACATGGCCCAAGTGGAGTGGCTTGTTGGTGTTGGGTGAAGAATATTCCACCATCACCAAAGGCGACTGTTCGGTGACAGCCACGCGACCATAGTTGGGTGTGTTTTGGATGTTTTGCAACACTGATGCCCAGAAGCTCGGTTCGATCACCAAGTTCAAGAAGCCTTTAATCACATTGAAACGAGCCACAGCCGGTTCATTGTCCACAAGCCATTGTCCGATTTCCGCACCAACTGCTTCCGGGGCTTTGCGAGCTGCTTTAACCCATGGAAACACAACAATGGTGAGGTTTCCTTCAAATTCTTTTTTTGTGGTTTGAGGCTGGATTGAAGCTGCATCGACATCCACATTGTAGAGGGCTTTGACTGCACGAGCAGTGCCCTGCGCTATGATATTATCTATTGACATAATCTAATCTTTAAATAAACTCTATGATTATTAATCTGCAAATATACGAATAAATGAGTGAGAAATGTCAAGCTTGCTTGAATATTTCTCTCAACGAATGGGAGTATATTGGGGGGTTATCCTCAATTATACGAAAAACCGAGCAAATAATACATTTATTGGCGAGCTTTGAGAATATTCGAGCGTGAGCGAGCAGTGTGTGTCGGCGCAGCCGGTACAGGGTTGGCGTAGCCGATCATGGCAACATCAACAGAAGAAAATAAGCCGACAAAATTGGTGAGCCGGCAGGGTGTGTGCGAGGGGAGGAAATAACAGTGAGCCGTGTCAACACTGAACACGGCCCACTGTCATTTTATCTGATTCCGGTTTTATTGCATTAATCCCGGCTCGATTATCTCAAAAGTCTCATTGAGCATTTCATATAGCGTATCCTCTATTGATACATCAGCATCCGGCTCATAGAACACAGTTTCCGGCTTGTAATCCTTATACGAAAATTCTTTAGAATCGGATTAGGGCTTGTCGGTGAGGAGTTGGTGGAAAAGGGATTCAAAGCGGCGGGCAATGGTGTCGGCGGCAAAGCGGTTGCGCACTTGCTCATGCAAAGAATCTCTGTCGGCGGGATTTTGAAGGGCCCAGGTGATTCCATTGGCAAGGTCGGTAGTGTCGGGGTATTGGGCTAAATAGCCATTTTTTCGGTGGTTGATAATGTCGGCTTGCCCCCCTTGATTAAAACTGACGGCTAAGGCTCCGGCAGCCTGTCCTTCAATCAGAGTACCGGGGAGTGTTTCGAAGTGAGATGAGGAGATGACGACAGTTGAATGAGCGTATATTTCACTCACCAGCTTGGGGTCTTTGATCATGCCGAGGTGGATGTGGGGGAATCGGAGCTTTGAAAGGATTGACCGATCGCGCAAGGCTCCAAAGAATAGAGCCAGAGATTTCTGGGCCAGGGAGGGTTGATTGTCGGCAATGATATTTAGGGCTTCAATGGCCATGTCGAGCCCCTTGATGGGGTCGTCGAGTCGGGCAGCTCCCATGGTAATGATGTGTTTATCCTCGGGGATTAAATCGAGGCGAGAGGTGGGTGTTGTAGAGAATGAATCAATAGGGAAGGCATTGTGAATAACGCGAACATCGCGGTGGGCCAGGAGTGAGCTTTTTTGAGCACACTCGGCAAGCCAATTGCTCACAGCGATAAATGTGATGGGCACATTATCGTAGAGGGCGCGTTTCTTTTTCCATGCGCGGTGGGATAAATCCGAGGCATTATTTCCCTTTAGGAAGCGGCAGTGGCCGCATTGAGCGGTGTAGTGGTCACAGCCGAGGGAGTGGTGGCAGAAGCCGGTGAGATTCCACATGTCGTGCATTATCCACACAATCGGCTTGCCTGTCTGTGCTATTTTTTTGACGCCGTCAAGCGAAATCATTCCTTGATTTACCCAGCTGAGGACCACAATGTCGGCCGCAGCGATGTCGGGGTGTATTGAGAGGTCAATGCCGGTGGACGCTGTGGAGCCCTTAAAGAGATTTTTGCGCGAGAATCCATTGGAAAGGGCTATTTCAAGTCGCTCACGATAGAATGAATATTTGGTAGCAAAGCGTGAGTTAAGAACTGTGTGTACCGCATCATCATTGCTTTGCTTGTCAAGCACAATCAGGCGGGCATCAATGCCTATTTCGCACAAGGCATGCACTAATCTATTGGTCACAACGGCAGCTCCGCCAAGGCTGTCGCTTCGGCAAAGGAATGTGGCTTTTAGTGGCTTTGATTCTGCGGGGTGGATTGAAGTGGTCATTTGCGAGAGAGGATTTTCTTTATAGGCAACAGGCGTGAAATGGTCATCTTTTCGAGTTTTAATATGATGACTACGTAGCTTGCCAGCATTGTGCATCTCACACTGTAGTCAATCCATAGGCAATCGGTGGTTAGCCATTTGGATGCTCCGAAGAGTAGCAGTGCAAAGAGGAAGTAGCCCGTGAGCCGCTTCACCTCATAGCCGATAGGGAATTTTATGCGCCCAACGAGGTAGGAGGCTATCATCATCACCGAGTAGCACGCCAATGCTGCCCAAGCACTCCCCATATAGCCCATGATGGGAACCAGCAGGCAATTGAGCCCAATGGTGACGGCGAGGCCTAAGAGGGAGAACCACATGCCCCAGTGGGTGCGGTCGGTTAGTTTATACCATAGCGAAAGATTGAAGAACACTCCGAAGAAGAATTCGGCAATCATGATGATTGGGACCACTCCGAGCCCTTCCCAATAGCTTGAGGCAATGAAATAGCGCAGAATGTCAATGAAAAACATCACTCCGAGGAAGATGACCATGGAGAAGACCACAAACCATTTCATGGCATCGCGATAGCTCTGCATTTTGTCTTCACCTTTGTTTTGGGCAAAGATAAAAGGTTCGTAGGCAAAGCGGAATGCTTGGATGAACATGACCATCACTATTGCAATCTTATAGTTTGCGCCATAGATGCCGAGCTGTGTCATAGCTGTGGAGCTGTCGGCCACTAAGTTGGGGAGCAGAATTTTGTCAATTGTTTGATTCATAATCCCTGCCACTCCCAAAATCAACAGGGGATAGGAGTAACGGAGCATTTCGCTCCAAAGAGCCTTGTTGAACTTCCATTTGAAGCCTCTGAGCTGAGGAATCAGCAGCAGCAGATTTAATGCCGATGTGATGAAATTGGTCAAGAAGATATAGCCAATGCCGAAAGTGGGGTTGTAGAACCAATCAATGGCTTCGGGACACCAAGTCCATAGCTTGGGGCATAGGAGAATGAAAAACAGATTTAAAGCAATGTTCAGCCCAATATTTATCAGGCGCAGCATTGCAAATCGGAATGGTTGGTGGAGAAAGCGCAGATAGCTGAATGGGATGGCTGTGAAAGCATCGAGAGCCACAGCAGCTCCCATGAGAAGCACATAGCTATGATGGTTGTTACAATCAAGAAGTTGACACACTGGGTCGATAAAAAGCCATAGCAGCAGAAAAAACAGGGTGGAGCTGACTGCCAGTGACCACAGAGATGTGGAGTACACCTCCAAGGGGTCTTTATATCGGTCGTGATTGGCAAAGCGAAAGAACCCAGTTTCCATGCCGTAGGTGAGCACTATCAGAGTCAGTGCAATGAAGGAGTAAATATAGGTCACCATGCCATACTCCTCGGCTGGAAACATAATGGTGTAGAGGGGCACTAAACACCAGTTCAGAAAGCGCCCTACAATGCTGCTTACTCCATAGACGGCTGTGTCCTTGGCTAAGGATTTGACTCCTCCCATACTCTTTTTACAGTTCAGATGTGATAACCTATTCAAACAGTGAGGCCTGATCCGCAGAGCGAGTGTGCCCCAGGTGTATATAGGCCAATTCGGTCACTTCACGGCCACGCGGGGTGCGCTTTATGAATCCCTCTTTGATGAGGAATGGTTCATAGACCTCTTCGATGGTACCGGGGTCTTCGCCCAGGGCTGTTGCAATAGTGCCAAGCCCTACCGGCCCACCCTTGAATTTGGTTATTATAGTGGTTAAAATCTTATTGTCAATTTCATCTAGCCCGTAACGGTCAATGTTGAGGGCTTCAAGTGCGTAGCGGGCAATCTCAGGGTTGATTATGCCTGTGCCTTTCACCTGAGCAAAGTCGCGCACACGGCGCAGTAGTGAGTTGGCAATTCGGGGTGTCCCGCGGCTTCGCATGGCTATTTCGTGGGCTGCCGTGGCCGTACACTCCACTCCGAGCAGTTTTGCCGAGCGCAGAATGATTCGTTCAAGCACTTCGTGGTCGTAGTATTCCAAATGGCAGTTGATGCTGAAACGCGCTCTCAGCGGTGATGTTAAAAGCCCGCTACGGGTGGTGGCGCCAACGAGAGTGAAGGGTGATAGGGACAGCTGAACGCTGCGAGCTCCCGGCCCCTTGTCGATCATTATGTCGATGCGATAGTCCTCCATGGCCGAGTAGAGATACTCTTCAACCACGGGGCTCAAACGGTGGATTTCGTCAATGAAAAGCACATCATTCTCTTCGAGCGATGTCAGGATTCCGGCAAGATCGCCGGGCTTGTCAAGAACAGGCCCTGAGGTCACTTTGAACCCTACACCGAGTTCATTGGCAATGATGCCCGACAGGGTGGTTTTCCCCAGTCCGGGCGGACCATGAAGCAATAGGTGGTCAAGCGCTTCGCCACGCATTTTAGCTGCAGCTACAAACACTTTGAGGTTTTCAACCACCTTTTCCTGGCCGCTGAAAGAATCAAACTCCGATGGGCGTAGAGCTTTCTCAATCTCACGTTCGCGCTCAGGCATTCGGGAGAACTCGCGTGCTCCGCGTATGTCGAAAGAATCTTCCATCAGTGGTGTTGCCGGGATTGGGGGTTATACAGAACGGGGTTTGTGTCGGTGTCATTGTACATCTTCATCTGGCGATAGACTTTCATGTACTTACGTCCGGCAGCAATATCCTCGAGTAGCTGGCTGATTGCTGTGGTTAAATCTTTCTGCTGCTCTAAAAGCACAGCGAGTTTGTTGCTGCACTTCTGAATGTGTTGGGCTGTGGCATCGGTGCGCTTGGTTTCCACCTCCATATGGTAGATTTTCAGCGCAAGGATTGAGAGTCGATCGAGCGCCCATGCCGGGCTTTCGGTGTTGATAGTAGCATTTTCGGCCACTGCAACATCGGCATATTTTTCGCGGAAATATGTGTCTAATTCCTCCACCATGTCTGTGCGCACTTGATTTGATGTGTCGATTCGGCGTTTTAAAGCGAGGGCAGCCACAGGGTCGATTTCCGGATCGCGGATAATGTCTTCGAGGTGCCACTGAATTGCATCCACCATGTTTTTGGCATAGAGAGTGTGTTCGAATGTGCCCTCTGCATAGGGGTTGGGGTGAGGAGCGTCCACATTGTCGGTCACATGATAGGCCACTGTGGCTTCGTTGAATATTTCAAAGCATTTTTCTGCGATTCCCATATCTGTAGGTTTTTAGTGAGGTCAATTTTATGAATAAAATCAAATTAGCGCTGTGGACGAGTTGCTTTGTTTTCTTCTTCGGCGGTGGGCAATTTGCGAGAAAGGTCGTCCATCAATTTATACATGTCGATTTCGGCCTTTTTGCCATGTTTTTTGAGGACATTTTTCTGTCCGTTTTCCTGATTTGTGCCCTTGGCTCGCCATATAAAGTCGATGGCTTTCAAAGCATTGCTGTTTGTGGCCTGGCCTTTAACAGCGAAGTAGTCATGATTAATAATGTCCTCTACATTGCCCTCTTCAATTGCGCTGATTAATGCTTTATACTTCTCGCTTTTGAGCTTTGACGCAACCCAAATTTTATTGGAGTTGAGGTATTCAATATCGGCCAGCTCTTCTGTTGTTGGGGCTGCAGGAGCTGCGGGGGTAGTGGCTGTTGTAGGCGCAGTTGTGGTTGCTGTGGGTGTTATGCCGGGAGCAGTCATTGAAGTGTTTGCAGAGCCGATAACAATAGAGTCGGCATTCGGAGTGGTTTCTTCGCCTGAGCCTGAGAATAGGGCAACCAATATCCAGATAATCACAATTGCCACCAAGCCGAGGATGCCGAATTTTGCCCACTGATGATATTGAGCGGGGATTCCGAGTTTGCTGAAGATAGATTCCTGTTTCTGTTTTTCCTTTTTGGGCTTGGTCTCACCGCGAGTTTCATTGGTGAATTCAGGAGCTTTAATTTCATGTTTTTTCTCCTCCCAAATGGCGCTCGGAGCTTTTTCGATTACCGGAGCTGTGTATTGTGAAGTGGGCTTTTCTGTCACAATCTCTTTCTCGATTGCCGGAGCTGCTTTTGCCGGCTCTTCTTTGGCTTCCAAGGGCAATTCGGGCTGCACCGGAGCTTGCTGTGGGCGCACAGTGGGCTTCACCTCGATATTGTAGGTTTCGGGTGTGCTGCCCATCAATCTGTGGGCGCGGAATCCATGGAAACGACCGGCGCGAAGTTGGCAATATTCCGGGGCATTCTTTTCGATGCTTACAGTTTCCTCAACCACACGCCCGTCGCCGAAGTCCAGGCGCAATAGCACCTCTTTAGCGTCGGGCATAAGAACGATTTCGAGCGGAGTAGCTTCAGCAAGAGATTCGGGGGTGAATTCTTGAGTGTATGTTGAATAGTTTGTTGATGAAACCGAGATTTTGATTGAACCGTTGCGGAAGTCGGCATTTGTGATTTCAAATCCATCGTCGGTTCGGTTGGCGGTGCGTTCATCAATCAAGATGGTGTAGGTGTCGATTGGAGTGCCGTTCTGAGTGGTAACGGTGTAGGGAACTCGGCGGCGGAAAACAACTCCGGCATGACGAGCACCATTGACCACCAAAGCTGGGCCGTTGATGCGTACATAGCGATTTGTGGTTCCAACCTCGAATTTAACCGACACTGGGTCGAAGCCGTCGGAGAGGTAGGTCAGTTTGAGATGGTCGGAGAGGGATACTTTTTGGCTTGAAACTTCCACACCTTCGGGGCAAACCACCATGAGGGCTTTGTCAACCGCAGAGGTGATTTCGGGGAGGTTGCCTGCAGCTTCTTCATACATGCGCACACTTGAAGCCACCAAAAGCACTCCGCGATAGGTTTCGTAGGCTTTTTGGCGCGGGAAGCCCAAGATGTTGGTCAATTCTGTGGGTGAAGAGTATAAACGCATGCCCACTCCTGTGCCACTGCCATCAATTGATGCTTCACAAGAGCTTCGCAACGCTTCTTCTGTGAAGCCATTTTCGCTGATGAGGCGTTCGAGTAATTCGGGTGTCAATTCATCGCCATCAATTGCGCGATTTTTGATGGCTGAAAGCAGGTTGATTATCGGGCGGCCGGCAAGCAACACATCGCGGTCAACAAGCAGAGTGATTGTCAACACCGGATGCCCTTCAGCTCCGTCGAGAACGAAATAGGAATAAGCGCGTTTGCGCCCCGATCCCCAAATCAAATATCCTTCGCTGAGGTCTTCGAAGTTGGTTGCAATTTCGTTGAGCGCCGGGAGCTGCACTGATGGCGCATTTTGAGTTGAATAAACTGCTTCGTGTCCGTCATTGACAACGGTTACTGATATGTCGAGATATTTATACCTTGAGCTCATAGAATTTCTGTTTTTAGCAAATGGACATAGTGAATGTCCACGCGTGCGTGTACTATTTTGTGCAAAGATAGTGATTTTTTGCGTTTACGGATAATCAAAAGCCCTCTTTTTCAAGATTTTTTCAGTGTGATTCGCAGAAAAATATAACTTGCTTAGAGTAAATCAATTGATTTGTGTGTGTCGGCAGTTCGTGGTTGGGGTGTTTTCGGTCTCAATTTTGGGGTGTGGATGCAGTTGTCACTGTTCTTTTTGAGCATCCCAAAGGATGTCGTATCCGAGCTTTTTCAGGGCAAATGAGATGTGCTCTTTTTCGGGATTTCCATAAATGGTGGTATTGCCGCTGTTGAGGTCAATTTCAACTCGCTCAATCCCTTTCACAAATTGCAATGCTCGCTCGGCATTGCTCTTGCAGTGGTTGCAGTGCATTCCCATGATTTTGATGTGTAATGCATTGACTTCCGAAGTGTTAGTGTCATTGTTGGAGTGGTTGCAATGTTGGCAACAGGGGGTGCTTTTGGCGGTGTGTTTTCGAATGAGAGCATTGGCAAGCAGAGCCATCAAAAGAATAAAGCAGCCAAAATTGAAAAGGGAGAAATTTTCGCCATGGCAAGAGTGGATTTCTTTTAAAGGTGCAGTGAACCACTCGCTCGGAAGCAAGTAGTCAATGGCGAGGCCGAAAAATATGGCGCCAAAGATTATGGAGACCAAATATAGCGCTAAGGTCTTTTTGCCCATAACCTTGCTAATCACTAATATAGAGGCAACATTGACTGCCGGTCCTGCCATCAAAAGCACTAACGCTGTGCCTGGAGAAAGGCCTTTCAGCATCAAGGCTACAGCAATTGGGATAGACCCTGTGGCACACAAATACATCGGGATTGCAAACACCAAAACGAGGAGCATGCTCAGTAGCGGCTTGTCGGAAAAAATGGCAAAAAATGAGTCGGGAACGAAGACTGTGATCAGTCCGGCAACAACTAATCCCAGTAGAAGCCATTTGCCTATATCTTGCATCATCTCAACAAAGGCGTAGTTCAGGGCTGATTTGATTTTCTGCTTGATGGATTTCGTTGATTGGCAGCAGTTATTAGCTATTGTTGTGGAGTTGTTGTTGGTGCAAGAATCGTTGTCGAAATGGTTCATCAATGCGCCTCCAAGCAAGGAGGTGGCTAATGCAACCGCCGGGCGCAATAGAGCAAAAGGCAAGCCCATCAACGAATATGTGGCTATGATGGAGTCAACACCTGTTTGCGGTGTGGCAATCAAGAAAGATAGAGTGGCGCCTCTTGAAGCCCCCTCTTTGCGAAGCGACATGGCTGTGGGTATAACACCGCAAGAGCATAGCGGGAGAGGTATTCCCAAAAGGGCCGCATTAAAGACCGAGCGAAATGATTTTTCGCCTAAATATCGAGAATAAATTCCGTTTGGCACAAAAGCGTGTAGCACACCGGCCAGCAAGAACCCCAACAGAAGATAAGGGGCCATGCTATTTATCAGATGAAAAATTTCGTTCATGTCGTTATTGCATATTTTGATGTGCAAAGTTACTGAAAAAAATGGGCTGCCACCAATGCAATGTTCACTCGCTTGTTCGTTTTTTTCAGAGTTTTTGCGTAAGTTTGTCAAAACTAATGGTGCTAAGATTTCAAGAAATGCAAAAAACTGCTCATCGCCGGTCGGATATGGAACTATTGCGCATCGTTTCGATGGCAGCTGTGGTTATAGTTCATCTCAACTTTGCAAGCTTGGGAATTCCAAAGATAGAATCTTATTCAGAGCTGTTTGAGTCGCGCAATTTGTGGTGTGTTTCGGTGCAGTCGCTGTCAATAATCGGGGTTAACTGTTTTGCTCTGATTTCAGGTTATTTTGGCATAAAGGCTCGCTGGAAGGGTGGTATAAATTTCTTATCTCAGTGCCTCTTCTATTCTCTGGGAATATTATTGTTAATCAAAGGCTTCAATCAACCAATTTCCGATTATCTTAAAGCATGCCAGATTCTTTCTAAGAATGATCTTTGGTACATTCCTGCCTACTTTGGCCTCTACCTTATTTCTCCATTTCTAAATGCCGGATGTCAATCTTTAACGCGCCAACAATTTACGGCATTTCTCGCCCTATTTGTTGGTTTCAATTTATGGTGTGGTTGGTATTGGGGCGGCAGTTTCAATCCCACAGGCTACACCCTCACTCAGCTAATAATGCTCTATTTTATAGGCCGCTACATTAGCCGATTTCCACTGCCACTCATTGGCACTTGCCCACTGCAAATCATTGCTTTGGCTGTCTATATCTTTGCAAGCATAGCAAATGTTCTGTTATATCCCTTCATTCCGGCAGCGAAACTTTTTGCCTACAATTCACCTATCGTTTTGATTCAAAGCATAGCCCTATTCTACGCATTCATATCTCCCAATTTCTCCAATAGGGCCATCAATTTCATCGCTAAATCAGCTTTTGCTGTTTACCTCATCCACAAGAATCCAATTGTGTTTGGCGACACCCTAAAACCCCTCGCAAAAGCCGCATGGGGCCAATACGACACTGCGGCCTACACCATTTGGGTTATAGCCGCAGTTATCGCTGTATTTACCATTTCAATCGTAGCCGACACTATGCGTCGCTACCTCTGGCAGAAAATCACCAATTTACCTTCTTATGTAAAATCGGCTTCGTCGTATTTCTGGAAGAGGAAATCGTTATAGGGGAAGCGGGTTAGGTGGATTTGCTTCGCCTTTTCATAGACCATTTCTTTCAGCTCCTCTATGTTGATTATTTTCTTGGCAGAGATGAACACGGCGTCGTCGCCGGTGCGATTCATCCATGTGGCTTTCAGCTCTTCGAGGGAGATGTTTTCGCGTGTGCGAGGGGTTAAATCATCCTCATCTTTTGGTATGTAGCTGAAAGCATCTATCTTGTTAAACACCATAATCATCGGCTTATCAGCGCCATTGCACACTTCAGAAAGAGTGCGATTGACCACCTCTATTTGTTCCTCAAAGTTGGGGTGAGAGATGTCCACAACATGAACCAGCAAGTCGGCATCACGCACTTCGTCGAGGGTTGATTTGAATGATTCAACAAGGTGAGTGGGGAGTTTGCGAATGAATCCAACAGTGTCGGTGAGTAGGAAGGGGAGGTTGTCAATAATCACTTTGCGCACAGTGGTGTCAAGGGTGGCAAAGAGTTTGTTTTCGGCAAAAACATCGCTCTTGCTAAGTAGGTTCATCAGAGTCGATTTGCCCACATTGGTGTAGCCCACGAGAGCCACACGAGTGAGTTTTCCTCGATTTTTGCGCTGCATTGATTTCTGGCGGTCAATATCTTTCAGTTCGGCCTTCAGGCGTGAGATTTTGTCGAGAATGATTCGGCGGTCGGTTTCAATCTGGGTTTCACCCGGACCGCGCATCCCGATCCCCCCGCGCTGGCGTTCAAGGTGGGTCCACATTCGGGTCAATCGCGGCAAAAGATATTGATATTGAGCCAATTCCACTTGGGTTTTGGCATTGGCTGTTTGAGCTCGTTTTGCAAAGATGTCCAAAATCAGGCTTGTGCGATCGAGAATCTTCACTTGCAATTCGCGTTCAATGTTGGCCACTTGTTTTGAAGTCAAATCATCGTCAAAGATTGCCATCCCTATTTCATTCTCTTCGATGTATTGGCGAATTTCTTGCAGCTTACCTTTCCCCACAAAAGTACGGGAGTCGGGGCTGTTTAGGCGTTGCAAAAAGCGATGCTCGGTCACAGCGCCGGCGGTGTCGGCCAGAAAAGCGAGTTCGTCGAGATATTCATTAGCTTTAGCTTCATTCTGAGTGGGAGTTATTAGTCCCACAAGAACGGCGCGTTCAGATGATTCTTTGTCGATGATTAGGTCTTTCATATAGTTGAGTTGTTCTATTTTCTGTTAGGGTGGGGGAATGTTTTGCACACATTGCGCGATATGGCAGCTATGTTTCCGAGTGTGATAGCACCCATGATAGCGATTCCGATAGTGATTGTTACCCAAGCGCTTGAGCCCTCAATGTCAATCTCTTTGAGTGATGCGCTCCACATGCAGCTTGCAATGAGCATGATGATAACGGCTCCGAGAAGCACACCGCCGTTTATTATGCCCACTATTGCATAGTAGTGGCGTGCAACGGCTTTCGGTGTGTAGCCGAGCATCATCAGTGAATGTAGCTTGTCGCGATTCTTTTGCAATAGGAGGTAGATGCTGAGCAGCAGGATGAAGAACGACAGGAGGCTGATGACAATACCCACAGCAATTACCACAGCTGTGGCAATTGACAAGAAATAGGCCATTTTGCCTGAATTAGCTTTGTCGCCGGCACTTTCATAGCCATTCTTTTCGAGATAGTTTTGAATGGCAGGTTCACCAGGATTGTTGACTTCTATAATCAGTCGCGATGGATTACCGGGTGGGGTGTCGGCAAAATGTTCGTTGGCCCAAGTCATGAAGTCAGCAGGCACGGCAATGGTGTTGAGTCGGGAGGAGAATCCCACAATTCGTCCGGTGAGATACATCTGTTGGCCCTTTCCGCTAATTGAGATTCTGATGGGGATGTGGCCTATTGTGGCTTCGGAGATTTGAGGAAAACCGCGAGAGGCGGCAAACCCGAAGTTGTAGAGAGTAAGATAGTCCTTATTGATGATTATCGGTAGCTCCGGCATTTGATAGCTGTCATTGTCGGGGTTCCATCCCCAGCCATCGGGTCTGATGTCGAAAAAATCGTCGGGGATGGCCTCCAGGAACAGAGCTGTACGAAATCCGCGCCCCCACATTTCAAGCGAGGCTGAAACATTATATTCGGCGGCAGTAAACCTGCCAATCTTGCTTGCCCATGGCTGCGTGCCTATTTGGTCAATCTCTTCGGGGGTAAATTCATTAGATTGGCCGTTAAGAGTCACTCCGTCAACTTGTTTTGAGATTATAACATAGTCGCGTGAGATGAATGAGTCTTCACTGTCCCAGGCTGTGGTTACATCGCGGTAGAACTGTATAGCTGTCAACACTATTGCCAACCCAATAAGGTTGGCAACAGAATATCCTATAAGCTGAATGGGCGAAATGTTGCGTCGCAGCAGTTGCCACACTATCGTTTTCCTCATAGCTTGAATGTGTGAGTTATAGGAATGTTGATTTTGTTTCCCACTGAAGTGGCTATTATTGATGCATTATTGGCTTGTGCTTCCTCTTGAATCAACTGTGCCACAATGTTATTATTTCTCTGGTCGAGGTGGCTCACCGGTTCATCAATCAGAATGAAATCAAATGGCTGGCAAAGAGCGCGGATAATGGCCACTCTTTGTTGCTGTCCAACGGATAATTTCCCGGCAACAACATCGGCTTTAACCGAGATTTCTAAGCGTTCAAGGGCTTCGAGAATCCATTGCTTGGGCTTGCAGCCGGTCAATCGGTTTTTGATTTCAATGTTTTCGAGCACAGTCAACTCCGGAAACAATTGCATCTCTTGTGGGAGATAGGCTATGGCTCGAGTGCGAAGCCCACACCATTGGGCTATCGAGAAATTCGAAACATCGCGTCCATCAAAAAGAATCGAGCCGCTGTAATCACCACGGCTGCCATAGATGTAGCTGCAGAGTGACGATTTGCCGGTCCCTGATTCAGCCTCGATCATGTAGTAACCGGGGCGTGTGAACTCCACTTCTTGCAACCACACTTGCGACAGGCTCACCGGCGCTTCCTTTTCCATGCCGGTGAACACCTGAGGCAGTGTGTTGCAGAGAGTTATTTTGTTGATCATTAATAGTTGTAGCGAGAGCGATATTCTTTATCGCGATATTCTTTATAGGCTTTGTCAATTGCAAGTCCCAATTCAGAGAAAGCAGAAATCATTGAGCCCTCAATGTCGGTGAGTTCAAGAATATATTTGATTTCGCCATCTGATGCAGTAGCTTTTGTGTAAGCACCAAATTTGCAAGCATCATCGGTCAATTCGGCAAATGATTTCAAGCCCACATAGGCTGCAAATTGATTGCCGCTAACGGCCGATTTAAGTTCGCTATTTGAGTTGCCTTTAGCGATGTCATTGTTTGAAATCACAATTTGATCGCCCCATGCTTCTACGGATATGTTTCCGTAATTGCGGACAATGAATTTGAGCTTGCCGTTGCCATCATTCTGCACAAATTCGCCATTGGGATCCAAGGGCTTGAAAATGTCGTAGATGTCTTCTATGGCGTCTTTGGCTGAGCCTGATTTCAAGTCGATTGTGGCAACAAAATTGAGGGCTTCGACCTTTTCGCCAAAAATGAGACTTTGCAACTCTTCCGAGCCAAAGCTCACACTGATGGTGCCATCAATGTTTCTGAGATTGTCAAGTACAATCTTGGCCGCCTCTTTTTCATTGCCGCGGATATTTTCCTCAACCAATTTTTCCAAATTGTCAACGATTTGAGAAACAGCCTCGTTGTTAAGCCCCATTGCGATGGTGCTCTGGTAGCTTTCGGGCACGAATGTCAAATAGTCATTGTTGATGTTTTCAGCTTGTGGAATGGTGAGTATTTCACCTTCGGGCGACACAAATTTGCAGGTCATTTCATAGCCTGTTTTGCTCATATCGGCTGAATAGTTGAGCCAATATCCTTTTGTTTGTGCCAATACAGAAGTGATAGCTATAGCTGCTTCTGTGTCCATTTTGTAGAGCCCGAATTTGTCAATCAATTTCACAAAAGGAGTGGTGTTAACCACAATATTGCAAACATTGTCGGCGTTCAAAGTTGACTTAAATCCGCTGTTTTCAATAAGCTTCTTGTCATCAGCTTTAGCCATGATTTTATTGATGCTTCTCACTGCTGCAGCTTCTTTCTTGTTGGGAACAAACCAAGCTAAACCGTCTTTAACCAAAATGGCTATTTCGTTGTATCTCGATTCGGGAGTGTAGATTTTGAATCCCTCATTTTCATCGTCGTCAAGATTGAGGTCATTGGTGAGAATATTGTCAAGAACCTTTTCATCAATCACTTCGGCCACAACAAACACGTCGGGGGTGTCGCTTGTCTTGATATATCCAAACACGGCGATGTTGTCGAGTTTAATAGCTTTGCAGCATTCAACGGCGATGTCGTTGATCTCTTCGGGGATGTCATTATCAAAGGCTTCAAAATCTTCGGGTAATTTTACATCGGTGTCGGTTACTGTAACGCCGAGATTGTCGGCCACTTTTTGAATGTTGATTACACTTGCAAAGTCAACATCGTCGGGGATTTGTGACACCGGGTCGTTTGATGAACAAGAAGTCATCACGGCAATAGCCATGGCAAGCACTGCCACAAAACTGAATCGGATGTTTTTTAATGCTTTCATGATTCAAGGATTTATGTGAGAATTACACTTCAAGGTCTAAGTTAAACTGTTCATGCCAAGGCAAGCCTTGCTTGTTTAGCTGCTCCATGAATGGGTCCGGATCAAACTCTTCCACATTGTGAACGCCGGGTTTGTTCCATTTTCCGGTCAAGAACATCATGGCGCCAATCATAGCGGGAACGCCGGTGGTGTAGCTGACAGCCTGCATGCCGGTTTCTTTGTAAGCGGCTTCATGACTACAATTGTTGTAAACATAGTAGGTCAACATCTTGCCCTCTTTGTCGCGGCCTTCGATGCGGCAGCCGATTGAGGTTTCGCCTGTATAGTTTTCGCCGAGATCCTGTGGATTGGGGAGCACAGCTTTCAAGAACTGTAAGGGAACAATCTTCACACCATTGTAGTCCACCTCATCGATACGAGCCATACCGATATTCTGAATCACACGGAGGTGTGTCAAATATTCCTGACCGAATGTCATCCAGAAACGAGCACGCTTGATGGTGGGGAAGTTGATTACCAAGCTTTCGAGCTCTTCATGATAGAGCAAATAGCTTTCGCGTTGGCCGATGCGAGGATAAGTAATGGGCTGGTGAATTTCAAGAGGTCCGGTTGTCACCCATTTGCCATCCTGATAGTAGCGACCATTCTGTGTGATTTCGCGGATATTGATTTCGGGATTGAAGTTTGTAGCAAATGCTTTGCCATGATCGCCGGCATTGCAATCCACTATGTCGAGATACTTCATTTCAGAGAAATGATGCTTAGCTGCGTATGCTGTGAACACTCCGGATACTCCGGGGTCAAAACCGCAACCCAAAATAGCTGTCAAACCGGCTTTTTCAAAGCGTTCTCTGTAGGCCCACTGCCAAGAGTATTCAAAATGAGCCTCATCTTTAGGTTCATAGTTAGCAGTATCAAGGTAGTGTACACCACACTGTAAGCATGCCTCCATGATGGTGAGGTCCTGATATGGCAAAGCCACATTGATTACCATTTCGGGTTTGTGACGGTTGAACAATTCCACGAGTTGTTCCACGCTGTCGGCATCTACGCTGTCGGTAGTGATTCTGTCGCTACCAATTGCCTTTGCAATAGCGTCACATTTGCTTTGAGTGCGAGAAGCAAGCACGATTTCAGTAAACACCTCAGGATTCTGAGCACATTTGTGAGCAACCACGGTCCCTACGCCGCCGGCGCCAATGATAATTACTTTAGCCATTATTTTTAGTTAGATTTATTGTTTCGTTTTTTATCAGTCAGCTAAGTTACGTTAAATTCCATTAACAAACAAACTGATTGTCAAAAAAACAATGTAGTAAGATGATTTTTGTTGTTGAATGTCAACAGTCCCGGTTTTAAAAAGAAAAGGGGGTGGTTTTTGGGGGTGGAAAAAGGTTGTATTTGAAAATATTCAGTATATTTGCAAATAAATAATTCGGTTGGTGGCGGTCATCAATCCTTTGATTGTGTCTATACTTGAATGAATCTGATATATGATGCGGTGGTAATAGTAGCTAATGCTTTGGTGAGGGCCTATGGATGGTGCCTCGGGAAGAGTAGCCAAGGGAAGTTTTCGCGGTTTGTCGAAGGGCAGCGAAGGCTGATTCCACACATCAGAAAATCAATGGAAACGATTGATCGGTCAGTGCCCACAATTTGGTTTCATGCCGCTTCATTGGGGGAATACAGTGTGGCTCGTCCGCTGATTGATGCGGTGCGTCGTCGCGGAGAGTGCAATATTGTGATGACATTTTTCTCCCCTTCGGGGTGTGAGCCGGTAGGACAGAAGCATCCCGGAATTGACCGAGTGTTTTATTTGCCGCTTGACACCCGCCGAAATGCCAAGCGATTTATCAATATTGTGAAGCCCGACAGGGCGGTTTTCATGATTTCGGAGTACTGGCCCAATTATTTGCAACGCTTGAAATACAATTCCGTACAGACATTCCTTGTTTCGGCTATAATTCGGGAAGATTCGGTGTTTTTCCGTTGGTATGGTAAGATGTATCGCCGAGCGCTTTCAGCTTTCCGCCACATTTTTGTGCTTAATGAAGAGTCGCGTTTTAATCTCCGAATGTTGGGGTATAGAGATGTGTCCGTTGAGGGAGATGCGCTGTTTGACAATGCTGCTTTGGTGGCAAAAAGCCCATGGCAAGACCTTGTTTTGGAGCGATTCACCGCCGGCCGAAAGACTTTTGTTGCCGGAAGCATCAGCGATGAAAAAGATTTGCGTTTGGTGTCGGAGTTGGTGAAGCGTCATCCTGAGGTGGCTTTTATCCTTGTACCACACGACATAAAGCAGTCAACTCTTGATGAAATTGCCGAAGAATGTGGCCCGTCGGTTAAATTCTACACCCGTTCCTGTGCCGATGATGCCGACCTTCAATCCGCGCATTGTTTGATTGTGGATTGTGTTGGTAAGCTTGCTTATCTCTATCGCTATGGCACCATGGCATATATCGGCGGCGGATTCACCCCGTTGCTTCACAGTGTAATAGAAGCCACAGTCTATGGACTTCCGGTGAGTTTCGGACCGCGAATCGAGCGAAAGGTGACTCCGCATCAGCTCATGGAACTCGGCTTGGGGGCAATAGTCAATAATGCCGCAGAAATCAATCAATGGTTTGAGGGGCTTATCAATGACGATGTGCGCTTGGCTGAAATCAAAGATAAATGTCGGGAATATGTTGCCAAGAATGTTGGGGCAACCGAGCATATAGTATCAATAATAACACACAAGTTATGGGCGAAAAAGTGAAATATTGCATATACATGGCTATGTTTAGGCCGATTTCATGGTTGCCGATGTGGGTTCTATATGGGTTCAGCAATTTTTTGTGTTTTGTGTTCCGTTATTTGTTGCACTATCGCCGAAGAGTGATTCGCGAAAATCTCAGCACTTGCTATCCCGAAAAATCGGAGCGCGAATTACGCCAAATAGAGGGTGAATTTTATCGCCAGCTTTGTGATAATATAGTGGAAACGGTGAAGTTGCTTTGCATCTCTGATAAGGAGTTAATGCGCCGCATCAAGGTGACAGGAACGGAATTGGTGGAGGCAGCAGCCGATCAGGGGCGCCCCATAATTCTCTATCTTGGGCACTATTGCAATTGGGAGTGGGTTCCGGCGATTACCATGCACTATTCACGCCCCAAATTTTCTGCCCAGCTCTACAAGCCCATGCACGATAAGGCTTTTGATGAAGTGATGAAAAAGGTGCGCTCACGATTCGGGTCGCTGTCTATCGACAAGAATAAAGCATTCAGAGAGATGCTCCGCTTTTACAAGGAAGAGGGCTCATTTATCACCGGATTTATTGCCGATAATAGGTTGAGTTGGGTTGACACACACCACTACACCACATTCCTCCGCCACCACACATGGTTCTATCCCGGAGGAGAGGAAATTGGTAGCCGAATGAAAGCAGTGTATCTCTACCTGGATATAACAAAGCCCTCGCGCGGACATTATAATTTTGAAATCAAGCCCATAGTCCCCACCAAAGAGTATCCCGACTATCCCTACACTCGGCGCTATCTCGAAATGCTTGAAGAGACCATAGATAGAGCTCCTGCTTATTGGCTGTGGTCGCATCGCCGCTGGCTTGATGCCGCAGCAACGATGGTGAAGGAAAATAAAGTAGAATAGTAACTAACAAACAATAATAATATGAAAATTATTTGTGTGATTCCGGCACGCGCCGAGTCAACCCGCTTCTTTGAAAAACCCTTGGCTCTTATTTGTGGCAAACCGATGATTCGTTGGGTCTGGGAGCATTGTAAAGAAGTTGAGATTTTTGAAGAAGTATATGTGGCAACAGATAGCGATAAAATCCGCACTGCCGCTGAAGAGTTTGGCGCAAAAGTTGTGATGACACGCTCTGACCATGACACCGCAACCGAGCGTCTCTATGAAGTTTCCACTCGCATTGAGGCCGACCTCTATGTGATGGTTAATGGCGATGAGCCCCTATTGACTAAAGAATCAATAGTTCAATGTATTCCTGAAGGCTTGCAGCCGGGAGATTTCTTTGTGTCAAACTTGATGACTGATTTCACTAATCCGGTTGAGGTAGTTGACGCTACAAACCTCAAAATCGTTACTGCAGCCGACAATCGCTGTCTATTCATTTCTCGTAGCCCAATACCCTACCCAAAAGGGGCCATGGACTATGTGTTCCATAAATTCGTTGGTGTGGGTGCTTTCACTCGAAAAGCGCTTGACTTCTATCACAACACCCCTCGCGGTCCGATAGAAAAAATAGAGGAAAACGATTCATTCCGTTTCCTTGAAAACCACATGCCTATCTATTACTACAATTGTCATTGCAAATCACTCTCGGTTGACAATCGCAAAGACATTGCCGGTGTAGAGGCATATTTGAAATCATTGTAAAAATGAGTCGACAAAAGAAGTCAATACAACCCCACATTCTTGTTTTAAGATTCTCGGCATTGGGTGATGTAGCCATGACCTTGCCGGTAGTCTATAGTGTGGCGCGTACCTATCCGCAAGTGCGTTTCACAGTGGTAACGCGAGAATTTTTTGCGCGATTGTTTATCAATCCGCCTGAAAATTTGACTGTGCTTGGTGTTGACTTCAAGAAGCGCTATCGCGGATTGACAGGCTCTTTGCGCCTTTGTTGCGACCTTGCGGCGCTTAAACCCACAGCAGTGGCCGACCTCCACAATGTGTTTCGCACTTGGCTCATAGATGGCTTTATGCGCTTGCGAGGAGTGAAGGTGGTGATGGTTGACAAAATGCGAGCGGCTCGCAGGAAGATGCTCAGCGAAAAGGTGAATCAGATGCCATTTGTTGAGCGTTATCGAGAAGTGTTTAATCGGCTTGGTTTCCCGACTGAAATGACATTCCGCTCTGTGTTGACCAAAGGAGAAGTAATCCCTCCGATAGAGGTTAGTCATCCGGCAATAGGGATTGCACCATTTGCTCGCTATTACAATAAGACTTATCCGCCGGAGCGTATGCGCCGAGTGGTGGAGATGCTTTGTCGCAAAGGGTTCAAGGTTTACCTCTTTGGCGGGCGAGGTGCCGAGGCGGAGCAGTTGCTTGGATGGGCCGGTGCAATTCATGGTTGTGAGTCTGTGGCAGGGCGTTTCCCACTCTCTGACGAGATGGCGCTGATGTCTCACATGGATTTGATGCTGTCAATGGATTCGGCTAATCAGCATTTGGCTGCTTTAACCGGAGCTAAAGTGCTGACAGTTTGGGGTAGCACAGCCCCTTCGTGTGGGTTCACCGCATTCGGACATGATGCTTCGGATGGTATATGCTTGAATTTGGATTGTCAACCATGCACAGTGGCCGGTTCTCCAACTTGCCCCTTCGGACATTTGGACTGTATGTGTTTGCTCTCAGAGCAGGCTATTGTTGAAAAAATTGAAAATAAAATCAAAAGATAAGTATGTTCTCATTCGCAATCATAACACTCGCCTATTGGGTGTTTTGCATTCTATGGTTCTCATTGGTGCAAAAGCCTATATTTGGAGTATATGACCGAATGTGTGCTCTGCAATCTATTCGAGTTAGAGATGTTCTGAATGTCTATTTTCACGGAAATATTTCCGACTGCATCATAGCATCATATCTGTCGGCAATTCCGCTGATAATCAGTGTGGTTGGTGTTATGACGTGTGGTGCCGGCAGTCAGGTGGCAATCACTGCCTATAATGCCATAATAGCCGCTGCAATGGGATTGTTGGCAATCAGTGATGCCGCTCTCTATCGATTTTGGAAGTTCAAGATAGATGCCTCAGTTTTCGTGTATTTGAAATCACCAAAGGGTGCATTTGCCAGTGTGTCAACACTTTATTTGGTCGCTGCACTTCTTTGCTGGGTGATAGTTTCTTCAACATTCTTTGCCGGGGCAGAGTTTGCATGCCGCATGGCAATGACGGTGGCTCCAATGCCTGCCGAGATTCTTCCATGGTGGGGATATATCGTTGTACTACTGGTGTTTATTTTGATTGTAGGAGTGTTATTTGTTGTGATTCGCGGGCTTGGTATTCGACCGAATAACCCCAGTGTGGTTTACTTCAGCACCGACCAGTTTCTGAATCATTGGGCACTCAATCCCATGTACAGCCTGATTTATTCATTCACAGTAAAAGATGAATTTAAGGGCAAATTTCAGACTATGGAGCAGCAAGATTGCGACCAAATCATAGCGGAGCTGTTTCCCACATCGGGTACACCCATGAAGAATCTGCTAAAAACCAAGCGCCCCAATATTTTATTGGTAATTTGGGAGAGTTTGAGTGCCGAATATTCAGAATATTTCAGTGGTGGAGCGCAATCGGCGACTCCGTGTCTTGATGCGTTGGCTCGTGAAGGGGTTGCTTTCTGCAATTGCACAGCATCCGGATTCCGCACAGATCGCGGTTTGGTTGGGGTGTTGAGCGGCTATCCTACGCAGCCCACAACAAGCGTTATTCGCTACACTCGCAAACTATCGAATCTCCCCGGCTTGCCACGAACGCTTTTGGCCAATGGATATTCCACAATGGCTGTGCATGGTGGCGACCTTGCCATAATGCACAAAAATGATTATTATTTGGCGTCGGGCCATGAGGTGCTGGTGGCGCAGAAAGATATGCCCTCCGATTTGAAAACTTGTAAATGGGGTATTCATGACGGAGATGTGATGCAATTGGTCAGCGACCGTATTGCTGAAATTAAAAAATCAGGCAGTTCGAAGCCATTTTTTATCACACTGCAAACATTGAGCTCTCATGAGCCATTTGATGTGCCGGTGGAAATAATCCCCGAGGATAAGGTGAAAAATTCATTTGCTTACACTGACCGGTCTCTTGGGCAGCTTGTAGAAGCATTGAAATCGTCAGGTGCATGGGATGATATGCTGCTCGTTGTTGTTGCCGATCATGGGTTGAATCTACCCCGTCCGGTGGATAATCGAAAGGTGCATTCACATATTCCGATGCTCTTCTCCGGAGGAGCAGTTGCTGAAACAATGCGCATAGACACCCCAATCAGCCAAACCGATATTGCCGCAACATTGTTAGGACAGTTGGGCATTGATCATAGTGATTTTCTATTCAGTCGCGATGTGTTGGCTGATACTTACACCCGGCCATTTGGCTTGCATGCCTTCCACAATGGAGTGATGCTTGCCGACACTTCGGGGCACACAGTTGTTGACACGATGCTTAATACTGTCAGCGAAGGGGAGGATGATCCGCAGCGGCGCAAAAATATCGCCGCCATACTTCAAAAAATCTATCAAGACCTCGCTGACCGATAGTTAGTTAATTAAAAGAGCGATTTTGTCAATCATGAGAAGGCTTGTTTTCATATCACGAAACTACAAACACCCCCACTGTGGCGGGGGGCGTGCACGGATGGATATAGAATCCATCATGCAGGGCCTGGGATTCAAGAATATCGGCATGCAATGTACAACCTCTCGCAATGGGATAGTACACTCCCTGCGCAATATCTATGGCATTTTAAGAGCCATAAGCCGCTTAAAGAGGGGTGATGTGGTGGTGGTGCAATATCAGATGAAAATGTATGGCCGCTTGTGTCGTGCAGCAAAAAAATGCGGAGCAAGGGTGATTTGCTTGATTCATGACCTTGACTCTTGGCGTGAAAAGACGCTGACTCCGGAGCAAGAAATTCCATTGCTCAACATGGCCGATGTGCTTCTAACCCACAATCATGCCATGCGCAAGTGGCTGACTGAACATGGGTGCACAACTCCGATGATTGATTATGAGATAATGGATTATCTCCCCGGCGAATCCTCACCGCCGCCGTCATATCCCGCTGATGGCAATTTTTCGCTCTTCTTTGTGGGCAATCTTTCTCCCGATGTCAATGGGTGGATATATCAGTTGGCCGGGTTAATGCCTCAGCGCTCCATTTTTCTTTATGGTCCGGGGTGTGATTCGGAAAAAGTGGCAGCGCTCCCAAATCTTAAATTGATGGGAACAAAACCCGACACAGAAATCATAGCTTCGCATGAAGGAAATTTCGGGGTGTCGTGGTATGGGCAGTCACTTGATAGCGGAGTGGGAGTGGTTGGTGAGTACATGGCAATCAACAATCCGCATAAAGTGGGGCTCTATCTTCGATGCAATGCCCCGGTTGTGGTGTGGTCAAAAGCAGGACGAGCAAAGTTCTTGCAAGAAAGAGAAGTGGCAGTAGCTGTTGATTCGCTCAGAGACCTTGATGCCGCTCTTTCAGCAATCTCGGCCGAAGATTATGCCCGCTTGACCGAAAAAGCCACACAGATTAATGGTAAACTCAAAAGAGGCCACTATCTTCACAAAGCAATGCAAAAAGCATTGGATTTAATATCAACACTTGATTAACGCCTATTGAAAATATATGAACATCACCAAAGAATCCGAACATCAAAAACCGCTGTTTTCGATATTTATTCCCACATGGAATAATCTTCCTTTTTTGAAACTCTGTGTGGAAAGTATTGAAAAGCACTCCAAATACAGCCATGAAATTTTGATTCATATCAATGACGGATCCGACGGCACTTTGGAGTGGGTTCAAGAAAAGGGTTATAAATACACTCATTCGGCTGACAATATAGGTGTTTGCTGGGCAATGAATGGGCTTAGAACCATTATGACCACTGACTATGTGGCATATATCAATGATGATATGTATTGCTTGCCCGGCTGGGATGAGGCTCTATATGATGAGATATGCAAAATGCCCGATAATTTGTGGTATTTTGGTTCAACAATAATCGAACCGCAAGCTCGAATGAGAAACTTTGCAAATCTTGATTTCGGTTTGACAATAGAATCTTTCCGCGAACAGGAATTGTTGGATACATATAAATCACTTCAGCCCGGAGATTGGTCGGGGGTGGTGTTCCCGCCAACTGTGGTTCATCGCGATTTATGGGACCTTGTGGGTGGATATAGTGTAGAGATGTCGCCCGGAATGGCTTCAGACCCAGATTTTAATGCCAAACTCTGGATGGCAGGAGTGAGAACATTTAAAGGCATAGGGCGTAGCATGGTCTATCATTTCAAGAATGTTTCGGTTAATCGCATAGTGAAAAATGATGGTCCGGTGCAATTTCTCCGCAAATGGGGCATAACAATTCGCGCTTTTTATCAGAAGATTTTACGTTATGACCAACCGTGGGAATCGGTTGAGGGGGTTGACACCAAAGCCCTTAAAACAGAGTTGATGAGAAGTGCGGGGAAGAAGCTGCTTAAAATGTTTGCTAACCCTTGCTCAAAGCAGCTATGGGATGAAATCGGAGAAGATGTAACTGTGATGCTACCAAAAAAAGGGAATGTAGATGGCAAGAAATAGTAAAATAGGGCAATACTTTCACTCGCTTCGCAAGACCAATATTTTTGCAGTAACGGTCAATCTTTTGTGGGTTTACCTGCTTTACGAAGCATGTCGATTGATTTTCTTGTGGCTTAATTGGGAGAGTCTTGGAGAGTCAATGACATGGTCGGTGCTTTTCTCAGCCCTTGAGGGAGGATGGCGATTTGACTCATCGGCAATATTCTACACCAATTCGCTCTACATATTGCTGGCACTGCTGCCATTGCATTTCAAAGAGGGGCGCAAAGGCTATCAGGCTCTGCTAAAATGGCTCTATGTGGGGATTAACTCGCTGTGCATGCTCATCAATTTGGCCGATAGTGTGTTTTTTGAATTTCGCGGTCAGCGCACCACAATGGCTGTTTTTCGAGAATTTGGAAATGAAAGTAATATCGGTTCAATTGTAGGTGTTGAATTGGTGAGTCATTGGTATCTGATACCTATTTTTGCATTGATGGTTTATGTGTTGATAAAGCTTTATCAACCATCGGCCGAGGCTCCGCAGAAACCATTGTGGCGATATTATCTCAAATCTGTTCTTATACTTGGAGTTGCCGGATTGACGGCAGTGTGTGCAATGCGCGGGAATGTGTTTTTTTTATCGGCCACGCGCCCTATTTCGGTGAACTATGCGTTTCGTTTTGTTGACAAGCCGATAGAAGCCGGCCTTGTTTTGAACACACCATTCTCGCTAATCAGAACAGTTGGGCAGATGGCAATGGTCACACCCCAATTTTACACCCAAGAGCAATTAGATGCCATATATAGCCCATTGCACACCCCAAATCCACAGGCTGAAGCCCGCAAGAAAAATATAGTTATTCTGATGGTAGAGAGCTTTGCACAAGAGTTTGTTGGGGGGCTTAATAAGGGACTTGACGGCGGAACCTACAAAGGCTACACTCCATTTACGGATTCAATGTTGGATAGCTGCATGTACTTCGAAACAATGCTTTGCAACACATTCTTCAGTATAGATGCGCTGCCGGCTGTGACTGCATCCATTCCGCGATTTGAACGTTCCTTTGTGGTGTCGCCTCACTCGCTGAATCAGATAAACTCGCTGGCTTCCGAGCTCAAAAACATAGGCTACACCTCGGCATTTTTCCATGGTGCCGATAATGAGTCGCTTGGATTCAGCGCCTTCACTCGTCAGGCCGGATTTGACCGCTACTATGGGCAAAATGAATTCTATGCCGATGCTCGTTTCGGTGGGCGCGAAGAGTTTGACGGGAAGTGGGGCGTTTGGGACGAACCCTTCTTGCAATATTTCTGTGCAACAATATCTGAAATGCCGCAGCCATTCTTTGCCACAGTGTTTACTCTATCATCGCATCATCCATTCCGCATTCCGGATAAATACAAAGATAGATTCCCCGAAGAGGGGCAGTATCCGATGCACAAATGTATCCGATATGCTGATTATTCTTTGAGCCGATTCTTTGAATCAGCACGCAAGCAGTCATGGTTCCAAAACACGGTGTTCATTATAACAGCCGACCACGCAAGCTCAAAGCGCACTCATGCCGAATATAAAACCACAGTGGGTGATTATCGAGTGCCAATTCTGATTTATGACTCATCGGGCGACTTACCTCGCGGCAAGCAAAAGGGTATAGCCCAGCAGATAGACATTATGCCCACGATGCTGAACTATGTGGGGTATGACCGGCAGTATGTAGCTTTCGGAAAAGATTTGCTGAACACACCGGCCGATAAGTCATGGGCATTTGCAGCCAATTCAATTCCTACATATTTTAAGGGTGATTATGTGATGATATTTGATGGCACAAATGCTGTGACAATGTTTAATCTCCGAGAAGATCCGCTTGAAACAACAAATCTTGTTGGCAAAGGCCTTTTGGAAGAGGAGGAGATGTTGCGCGAGGTCAAAGCAATAGTGCAGTCCTACTTGACACGAATGAACTCAGATCAATTAACAGCCAAATAAAAAAAACAGATACTCTCATGACCATAGTTCAAATATTTCCCGGAAAGGTGTGGGGGGGAGCTGAACAATATGTTCTCGACCTCGGAAACGCATTGGAGGCCATGGGGCACAATGTGAGATATATTGCACGTCAGTCGGACGCAGTGGTGTCGCGTCTCAAAGGGAGTGTTGACTTCTCAATTGCGCCAATGGGTGGAATTTTTGACTGCAAGTCGGAGAGAGTGCTATCGGAGATTTTGCTTGATGCAAATGTGGTTCATGTTCACGATGTAGCGCAAGTTTCGATAGTGATGAAAGCCATCAAGCGCAGCGGAAGCAAAGCCAGAGTGGTGTTGACACGCCACATAGCCCGAGCATCGAAAACCATGCCTTGGAATCGGAAAGCGTTAAAGCAGTTGCATCGAATGATTTTTGTGAGCAATCTTGCACGCAATCTTTGGACCGGGGCAAATGGGTGGATGCCGGCAGAAAAGTGTGTGACCATCCACAATAGCAGCTCCGACACTCCGATTCGCCAATCGGCAAATCTGCGTGAGGAGTATAAAGCCGGAGAGGAGACTCCATTGTTGATGTTCACCGGGCGTATTCGCAAATCCAAAGGGTGTGAAACACTGGTCAGAGCCTTGGCTCAGGTGAGTGACTTGGATTGGCAAATGATATTTGTGGGCACTTGCAAGCCGGCGAATTATAGCGAACAATTGCGAAAAGTGGCTGAAGAATCCGGCATTGCCAATAGGATTCATTTCTATGGTTTCTCCAGCAATGTGCAATCGTTGATATCTCAAGCCACCGTTGGGATTGCACCATCAATAGTGAGGGAAGCCTGTCCGCTTGCACCAATTGAATTTATGCAGCGTGGGGTGTGTATTATAGCTACAAACAATGGTGCGCAACCGGAGTATATCACCGATCGCAAAACCGGGCTGCTTGTGCCACCGGCCGATGTCGAAGCTTTGGTCTCCGCAATCCGAACGGCACTGACCAATCCACAGCTTCGGGAACAGATAGCAATTTGCGGGCAAGAATATTTCCGTAGTTCAATGTCCTATCCCAAATTTGTGGAGCAGATTCTGTCGGCCTATGCAATATAATCAGTCATTAAGTTAACAAGATCGAAAAGAATGATTCCCAAGAAAATACATTATTGTTGGTTTGGCGGCAATCCCTTGCCCGAGGATACACAGCGCTACATTGAAACGTGGCGGAAGCACTGCCCCGACTATGAAATCATAGAGTGGAATGAGTCGAATTTCGACATCAGCAGCTATCCATATGCAGAGGAAGCCTATCAGCATAAGAAATATGCATTTGTTTCCGATGTGGCCCGATTGCATGCCTTGGTTCAAGAGGGTGGGATATACCTCGACACCGATGTTGAAGTATTGAAACCGCTTGATGCATTTCTTGAACACACAGCGTTCACTTGCTTTGAAAAGAATGACTATCTGGCATCGGCAATCATTGGTGGCGAAAAGGGGTGCCAATATGCAGCCGACCAATTGGCATCATATGAAGGACGAAAATTTGTGCAGCCCGACGGAACGCTCGACATTACGGCCAATGTTGTAGGAATGACTGAATATATGGTCAAACGAGGACTGCGTCTTGACAACACGAAACAGGATTTTCCCGGTTTGATAACTATCTATCCGCTTGAATATTTTTGCCCGAAAAGGAGCGAAATCACCGGTTATAAAATTCTACCCAAAGAAGCCCACACGATTCACTATTTTGTTGGGACTTGGCAATTGCGTAGCACCCCCGAATATGTTCGGCTTCGCAAGAAATATAAAATCATTCCCTATTTTATTCGCAAGAAATTGATTCTGGCTATATTGGGAGAACGCAATAAGGGGTTCTTTGCGGCTTTGGTCAGAATTAAGCGTTGCTTTTTCGGGAAGAAATAAAATAAAAAAAAGTTGACACTTATATGGCAGCGCGAATTGAGGATATAGCAGTTTCGATTGTTCTGTATTGCACCGATGCAGAGGAGTTGTCATTGTGTCTCGGCGATTTGTCGAAGTGTGGTGTCAAGCGGGTGTATCTCATTGACAATTCACCCACATCGCAGTTACAGGTCTTTGCCGAGAGGTATTCTCATATAGTGGCGGAATATATCCACATGGAGAGCAATGTGGGTTATGGTGCGGCACACAATGTTGCATTGCGCCGAAGCATGAGTGAGCGCCGAGAATATCATTTGGTGTTGAACTCCGACATTCGTGTTCCGGAGGCATCTGCACTCAGGGAGGTTGTGGACTTCATGAATCGAAATCCCCATGTGGGATTGTTGTCGCCTCGAATGGAATATCCCGACGGCCGACTACAGTACAATGTGAGAATGCTCCCCTCACCGGCCAATATGGTGATGCGTCGCTTCATGCCCAAGAGGATTGGGCGCAAACTGGATTCGCAATATCAGCTTGAATTTTGGAATCACAACACAGAGGAAAACATCCCCTATCATCAAGGGAGTTTCATGTTTCTTCGCGTTGATGCGCTGTATAAGGTGGGGCTGTTTGATGAGCGATTCTTTATGTATCCCGAAGATATTGACTTGAGCCGAAGAATCCACCGAGAATATCAAACCCTCTATTGGCCCCGAGTTACAGTGGTGCATGCTCATAGAGCAGCAAGCTATAAGAGCTTGAGAATGATGCGGATTCATGCATGGAACATGGTGAAATATTTTTTTAAGTGGGGGTGGATTATCGATCGAGAACGAAAAAGCATCAATGCTTCACTACTGAAAAAACTTGCAGCGAAATGAAACTGGTCACCATAGCACACTATCATTCGCTCCTATCGTCGAAATTTGGCGTGCCGAGGCAGAGTGGTCTTGTCCCCGAACTGCGCGGGCGCATAGTTTTTGAGCCGCAATATAGCAAAGCCGATGCATTGCGCGGAATAGAGGGCTTTGATTATCTATGGCTTATATGGGGATTCTCGTTAAACCCTAATAAAGAGGGGGAGTGGAATCCATTGGTGCGACCGCCTCTGTTGGGTGGTAATGAGTTTGCCGGTGTGTTTGCCACTCGCACCCCATTTCGCCCCAATCCGATAGGGCTTTCATCTGTGCGCTTGCTTGGAATGGAGAAATCAGGTAATAGACTTGAGTTGATTGTTTCCGGGGCCGACCTTGTTGACGGAACCCCGATTTATGACATAAAGCCCTATGTGGCATATAGCGATGCTCATCCCGGCGTGAGAAGCGGATTTGTGGATGAAAATCAATGGGAGACACTTGATGTGGAATTTCCCAATCAGTATAAAGCGCTTTTCGAAAGAGAAGATTTGGAAGCTCTCTGCCATGTGCTTGAGCTTGATCCGCGCCCGCAATATCACAATGATCCGGATCGAGTGTATGGGTTGCCATTTGCCGGCTTCGATGTGAAGTTTACGGTTTCCGGTAGCGGAGTGCTGAGGGTTGTAGATGTGGTGCGGTTATGATTCTAATTGCGAAAAATGCCCTTTTAGTGAGCCGAATAAGGCGAAATGTTGTATCTTTGTCGGTGTAAAAGTAGATTTTTAAGATATGGAAAGTACTCGTCAAGCAAAGATTTCACGATTGATACAGAAAGAATTGAGCGAAATATTTCGCCGTCAAACCGCTAAGATGCAAGGTGTGCTTGTGTCGGTAAGCGCGGTGAGAGTGTCGCCCGACTTATCAATTGCAAGAGCATATCTGTCAGTATTCCCCAGCGCAAAAGCTGCGGAAGTGATAGAAAGTGTCAACAAGAGCGCAAAAACAATTCGATATGAATTGGCTCAAATAGTGCGTCATCAGCTGAGAAAAACCCCCGAATTGACATTCTTCTTGGACGATTCGCTTGATTATATTGAGAATATCGACAATCTCTTAGGCTCAGATTCTCGCGGCCATTCGGCTGAAGATGATGCCGAATAAGATGTGGCGAAACACTTCTGGTCCACGCGTATAACACACTGAATCACACTGTCGCTATGTTTGCATTCCCGGTGGCGCTACGCTACCTTTTTTCAAAAAAGAGTCACAATGCGGTTAATGTCATCTCCATAGTTTCAATGCTTGGAGTGGCAGTGGCCGCAATGGCCATTGTGTGTGTGCTGTCAGTGTTTAATGGTTTTAGCGAGTTGACCATCGGCCGCACGTCGATAACAAATCCGCAAGTAAAAATCATGCCTATATCGGGCAAAGTCATCACAAATGCCGATTCCATAGCTTCGGAGCTAAACAAGCTTAGTGAAGTTGGCGTTGCGTTGCCCACCATCAATGAGCATGCGCTGGCAATGCTGAATGGAGTGCAGATGGCGGTGACAGTGCAGGGAGTGCCGCATGGCTATAACAGAGTGGTGGGGATAGATGAATTAATCGTTGACGGGGTGTATGCAACATCGGAAAGTGATATGCCGGTAGCCACTTTGAGTGTGGGCACAGCGATGCACCTTAGAGCCTATCCCGGAATTGAGACGCTGCTTCAGATTTATGTTCCCAAGCGCACCGGGAAGATAAATGTAGCAAACCCGATGGCTTCATTTAGAGTTGATTCGCTGTTTGTTGGAGGTGTGTATCAGACCAATGAAGCTGAAACCGATGCCCAATCGCTGATAGTGCCGCTTGAATCAGCACGTAAGTTGCTTGAATACAGCCATGGTGAGTCCACGGCTATAGAGATAGCTTCGGCAGCCGGGATTAGCGATGAGGCGGTTATTGAAGCCGTTAAGCGTCGGCTCGGTGAAGAATTTATAGTGATGGACCGGTTGCAGCAAGAGGCCGATTCCTTCAAGATGATATCCGTTGAGAAATGGATAACATTTGTGATGCTTGCATTTATTTTTGTGATTGCCTCGTTCAATGTGGTGTCAACGCTGTCAATGCTCATCATAGAGAAGCGTGACAATATGGCCACATTTCGAGCCATGGGGGCCACACCGGCTACAATTCGCAACATTTTTATGTGGGAGGGGTGGCTGATAAGTTTTGTTGGTGGTGTGATAGGGATTGTTTTGGGCTTGATTTTGAGCTTGGCTCAGCAATATGGCGGATTTCTAAAATTGAATGCCGACCCATCACAATTGGCCATAGAGAGCTACCCGGTCAAAGTGTTGCCGGGAGATGTGTTGATAGTAGTGCTTCTGATAGTTGCAGTTGGATTTGTTGTCGGGTGGCTGACCTCTCGATTTGCTGCGCAATCAAAGAACTCTTAGAATAGTCAATCCGTCGCGAAGGGGAATCATAGCAGTCTCTACGCGCGGATCGTTGGCCACTAAATCATTGAAAGCCATAATGCCGCGAGTTTGCGGATCGGTGTCGGGTTTTTCTTCGGCCACTTTCCCGTCCCAGAGAGTGTTGTCGGCAATAATGAATCCACCGGGGCGCACCATTTTTACCGTCATTTCAAAATATTCGGGATAAAGGCGTTTATTAGCATCAATGAACACCAAGTCAAATGGCCCCTCTTTTTCCAGTGTAGGCACTATTTCGAGAGCATCGCCAATGTGCAGGTGAATCCTGTCGGCAGCTTCCGAGCGGGCAAATCGGCTCAGCAATTCATCCTCCATTTCATCGTCAATCTCAACAGTGTGCAGCACTCCATCGGCCGGCATTCCTTCAGCCAGGCAGAGAGCAGAGTAGCCGGTGAAAGTTCCGAGTTCCAAAATTCGTTTTGGCGCAATCATGGCTGTCAGCATTTTCAAGATTCGTCCTTGAATGTGGCCTGAGCACATTCGAGGATAGAGGTGATAAATGTGAGTGTGGAGATATGTTTCAGCCAGCAGAGGCGGTTCGGGCGAAATGTGGGCGGAGATATAGTCGTTTAGTCTATTTTCCATTGCAGATTGGCTTGTTGGGTTATTTGTATGGTGCGTGACATAATCTCCACGCAGTTCACCGGATAGCGTCCTTGAGCAGTTTCGCCACAAAGTAGAAGCCAGTTGACCCCCTCAATGACAGAAAATGCGATATCGCTGATTTCGGCTCGAGTGGGGCGTGGGTTCTCTATCATTGATTGCATGATTTGAGTTGCAACAATTGTGGGCTTATCCGCTTGTCGGCAACGAGCAATGATGTCGGCTTGCAACACCGGAATGCAACATGGGTCAACTGCAGTGCCCAGGTCGCCGCGAGCCACAAGAATGCCATCCGATTCGGCAATGATTTCATTGAGATTTTTCAGAGCTTGCTCACACTCTATTTTTGCAAACACCTTTGTTGATGAGCCTTCGACCAGTTCTTTCACTGCCTTGACATCACTGGCAGAGCGCACAAAAGAGTGAGCAATAATGTCAATTCCGGCCTCAGATGCTGCTTCAATATTCAGTCTGTCGCGAAGATTCACCGCCGGGAGATAGCTGCTGTCAAATCCCTCTGCGGTCATTGTTTTTCGAGAGCCGAGAGAGCCGCCGGCTGTAACGCGGGCCGATATTATTTCGCCGTTGACATCAGTTACCGTGGCAGAGATAGCGCCGTCGTCAAACTCAAGTTGCTGCCCCGGTTTCAAGTGGTCATGAAGCATAGGGACATTGATTCTAATGCAAGATTCTGATGATGAGATATCGCCGGAATCGGAGGAGATGTGCATTATATCGCCTACTGAAAAGTCAATTGGGGCATCCAATGCAGTGGTGCGCATTTCCGGACCTTTGGTGTCCATTAAAATGGTGATTCCCGGATCGATTGCGCGAATCTGCGTAATCATCTCTTTTAGCTTATCGGGGGTGACATGGGCTGAATTAATGCGCACACCGCTAAGCCCGGCACTGCGCATTTGCCTGATGAGAGTCGAATCTGCAGTTTGAGATGCAGTGACTGTGGCCATAATCAGAGAGGAGCGAGTCATCATAGCAGAGCTTCAATAGCAAGACGATAACTATTCATTCCAAATCCGGAGATGCACCCTTTGCAAGCCGGCCCAATCAAAGAGCGTCGGCGAATATCTTCGCGAGATGCAACATTGGAGATGTGGACTTCAATCACCGGGAGCTTAATTGCGGAAATAGCATCGGCAATGGCAAGCGAGGTGTGGGTGTAGGCCCCGGCGTTAAGGATGATGCCGGAGTATTCTTCAGTAGAGTAGCCCACACGATGCAATTGGTCAATAATGTCGCCTTCGTGGTTGCTCTGAAAGTATTCAATTTCAATGTCGGGGTAACATTCGTTGAGGAATTCAAGATATTCCTCCATTGACACATTTCCGTAGATTTCGGGTTGGCGCATTCCGAGCAAGTTGAGGTTTGGGCCATTGATTATGAGTTGCTTTTTCATTGCGATGAGAAGTTAAAGTGCGTGAGTTTTTAGTGGGGGTCAAAGCTTTTAGTTAGAGCCGTTTTTCTCGGCGAGATAGGCTTTTACGGTTTCATGAATGCCGCGTTCAAGTGGGAATTTAGGGTTGAATCCGAAATCGCGAATAGCATCTGTGACATCGCAGTTCCAGTTGCGTTGCTTCATGATTCGGAATTTGTCGCGATTCAGAGTAGAGGGTTTTCCTTTAAGAGTGCCGATTCGTTCAGCAATCACCGAAGCGAGATAGACGATGCTCATGGGGAGTTTGATTGGAATAACCCATTTGCCACCTAATTCTTTCGACACAATCTGTCGGAATTCCTTCTGGGTGTAGGCCTTAGGCTCTGAAATGATATATTTCTTTTTGAGGGTATCCGGTTTGTCAATAGCATCAAAGATGGCATTCACCAAGTCTTCAACGTAGATGAAAGTGAGCAGTTGTTTACGGAATCCCACACCGAAGTCCCAGTGAGAATCGATGCTCTTAATCATCATAAGATAGTCTTTTTCATGCGGTCCGTAAACCCCGGTAGGGCGGAAAATGGTCCAGGGGATGTCGGCGCAAGTTTCGAGGAAAGTTTCAGCTTTTATTTTTGAAACACCATAGCGGGTGTTTGGGTTCGGGATTGTGCAGTTGGTCAGCGGCTCGTAGGATTTTTCATCCCCCGGGCCTAAAGCGCTCAGCGAACTGATGAAAAGGAGTCTTAGCGGCATCTTTTGAGATTTGCGCAGCGCCTCAGAGAAGGAGCGCAGGTATAGATAGTTGATGCGGTTGAAGTCGGCAAAGTTTACACACTTAGTGGCACCGAGATTGTAGACAATGAAGTCCCACACTTCACCTTCGGGCAAAGTATTGTTCATTGCATCAACCATTGAAGTTTCGTTGTCGTAGTCCAAAACGAGGAATTGCAGACGCTCATCGTCCAGCCATCGTCGCGAAGTGGATTCGCGCACAGCCACCCAAGTGTCGAATCCTCGGTTTAGGGCTTCACGAGCAATAAACCCACCGATAAATCCGCCGGCGCCAACAATCAGCACACGTTTTTTCATATTGTTATTCTCCATAGTTAAAGCTTATAGAATTGTAATAGGGCAAATTTACACATAAATCGCGAGAATTTGTTTACCTTTGCAGATATAAATGGGAAAATAACTATGGGAAAGAATAAACTGAAGAAGTTTAGCGAAATGGAACAGATGGATATTGTGTTTCAGTATCCATGGGCAGCATTGCAGAATGAAGGATTTCCAATGCGAGGCCGTTGGCATGAGGATTTCTTTAAGAATGATAATCCTATAGTGCTTGAACTTGGTTGTGGAAAGGGCGAATATGCTGTTGGGTTGGCAAAAGCATTCCCAAACTGCAATTATATAGGCATTGACATCAAGGGGGCGCGAATGTGGACCGGGGCACGTCAGGCAACAGAGTCCGGAATGAGCAATGTGGCATTTTTGCGCACAGATATAGAGCTATTACCCTATTTCTTTGCTCCGGGCGAGGTGTCGGAGATATGGATCACATTCCCCGATCCGCAGATGAAAAAAGTGAGAAAACGCTTAACTTCAACACGCTTTTTGGAGCTTTATCGCCAAGTGATGTGTGAGGGTGGTAAGATAAATCTGAAGACCGATAGCCCGTTTTTGTACACCTACACCCACATTCTATGTCAAGAGAATGGATTGGCAACCGAGGTTGACACCGATGATCTTTACAGTTCCGGTCTTGCCGATGACATTTTGAAGATACGCACATACTATGAGCAGCAGTGGCTTGATCGCGGTTTGACCATCAAGTATATTCGATTTGTTCTTGACCACACCACAAAATTGATAGAGCCGGAAGTGGAAATTGAGCACGACACATATCGCAGTTTTTCGCGAGGCGAGATTCAATGCCCCGAACTTTGCAAACCAAAAGTGACACAAACAAAAAAATGATTATGGAACGACTATATCCTCAATTGATTCTTGATGCATTGCAAACGGTGAGATATCCCGGAACGGGCAAAAATATAGTAGAATCGGAAATGGTGGCTGATGATATTCGCATAGATGGCAACACAGTCAGCTTCTCAATCATATTCCCCAAAGCGACCGATCCCTTTGCACGCTCGTTAATGAAAGCAGCAGAAACCGCTATTCATCGCCAAATTTCGGATGAAGTGTTGGTTACAGTCAATGCACAGTATCCGACGGCCGCGCCGGTTAAGAAGCCGGCACTTCCCGGAGTGAATAATATTGTCGGAGTTTCTTCCGGCAAGGGGGGTGTGGGTAAAAGCACAGTGGCAAGCAATCTTGCGGTGGCGCTAGCCAGAGAGGGCTATAAAGTGGGGTTGCTTGATGCAGATATTTTCGGTCCGTCGGTTCCCAAAATGTTTGGCCTTGAGGATGAAACAATTTATATGCATGAAGTGGATGGACGCCAACTTATCATTCCGGCCGAGCGCTACGGAGTGAAAGTGCTCTCTATCGGCTTCTTGGTGGACAAGAATGCCCCTGTGCTATGGCGCGGTTCAATGGCCTCAAATGCATTGCGTCAGCTCATTGAGGAGGCTGATTGGGGTGAATTGGACTACTTCTTGATTGATATGCCTCCCGGCACAAGCGATATTCACTTGACACTTGTGCAGACACTTGCCATGACAGGGGTGGTTGTTGTCAGCACTCCGCAAGAGGTTGCGTTGGCCGATGCCCGCAAAGGGATTGCAATGTTTATGGGAGATAAGGTGAATGTGCCTGTTCTTGGGCTTGTGGAAAACATGGCATGGTTCACTCCGGAAAAGCATCCCGATGAACGATATTATATTTTTGGCCGCGAGGGTGCTGTGAAATTGGCTCAAGAACTGAAAGTTCGACTCTTAGCGCAAATTCCCATCGTAGGATCAATCTGCGATGGCGGCGACGGTGGCGAGCCCATAGCTTTGAAAGATTCAATTTCAGGGCAATCTTTCATGCATCTTGCGCATGAAGTGATTGATGCAGTGAGCGAACGAAATGAAACACTGCCCCCAACTCAAAAAGTGAATGTGACTAAAAAATAAAAGTCAGTATTATGCAGACAGTTTTGTTTCACGAAACCATTTTTGGTCCAATACACTCTCGGCGTCTTGGTGTTTCGCTTGGGGTGAATTTGTCGCCTCGTGATGGCAAAGTTTGTACATTTGATTGCCTTTATTGCGAAGCCGGGTTGAATGCGCAAGGAGCAGGAAGCGCCGGGCTGCCTTCGCGTGAAGAGGTGCGCATCCTACTGGAAGCAAAACTGAAGTCAATGAAAGAGAATGGGGAGCAGCTAGATGTAATTACCTTTTCCGGCAATGGAGAACCTACTGTGCATCCTGATTTTGAGGGAGTTGTAGCCGACACGATAGCGCTGCGCGATGAGTATTTCCCGGCTGTGAAGATTAGTGTGCTGAGCAACTCAACGATGCTCGATAAAGAGAGTGTGTGCCGTGCACTAAGGCTCGTTGATAACAATATTCTCAAGCTAGATTCGGCCATGACGACGACCATTAAGCTGATTGATTGCCCCGTTTCACCGAATTTCACGGCTGAAAAGGTGATTTCGCAGCTTGCTGATTTTGGCAATCAGTGTGTGGTTCAAACCATGATGCTTCGCGGGAGTTATAATGGTCAAAGGATAGACAACACCACCGAAGATGAGGTGTTGGCCCTAATAGCGGCCTATCGGCAGATAGCTCCGCGCGAAGTGATGCTCTATTCAATAGACCGCCAAACTCCAATTAAGGAGCTTGAAAAGGTGGGGCGCGATGAACTTGAGCAGATAGCAGAGTGTATTCGTCAAGCCGGAATTAAAGTGCAAGTGAGTTGATGGTCACCAATCCGATACTGATTCCCAAGCCACTTCAGCTCGGCAGCAAAATAGCAATAGTGTCACCGGCGGGAATTGCTCGAGCCGAGGATGTGTATGGTGCGGCTTGTGTGTTGGAGCAATGTGGGTGGCAACCTGTGGTAATGCCACATGCTTTGGGACGGAATGGGAGTTACAGCGGCAGCGTTGAGGAGCGTTTTGAGGATTTGTGTCAAGCCCTGACCGATGAAGAGATACGCGCAATAGTGTGTTCGCGTGGTGGGTATGGTGCAGTTCATTTACTTGACCTACTTGACGGCTTGTCATTGCGCCAGGACCCCAAATGGATGGTGGGATTTAGTGATATAACGGCGCTACACGCAGCAATGTTGCGCCATGGGATTGCTTCAATTCATGGGCCTATGACCAAATATATCAGAGCACGCGGCGGCGTGAATCCCGACTTTGAAGCTTTGTGTCGTTTGCTCCGAGGTGAATGTCCGAGTTATCATTTCGATGCCCATCTATTGAACAAAGCGGGAGAAGCAGAGGGCGTTTTTGTTGGCGGGAATTTGGCAGTGATGAGCGGACTAATCGGAACACCCTATGACATGCTACGCCCCAATACAATTCTGTTTATCGAAGATATAGCCGAGCCCATCTACAAAGTGGAGCGCATCTTGTGGCAATTGCATTTAAGCGGAGTGCTTGATGGGCTAAAAGGCTTGATGGTAGGAGCATTCACCGACTATCGCCCGTCGGCCGACTATTGCTCAATGGAGTCAATGATAGCCAAAATGACAGCCCGAATGGGCTATCCTATCGTGTTTGGAGTTCCATCGGGACATGGAGGGAGGTCGATTCCAATGGTAGAGGGAGCGATGGTAAAAATAAACGTCCACGCCACAAAAGGCGCAGACGTTGAATTCATTTATTAAATCAATTCGGAGTTTATCGGCCGAGGTAGATGATTACGGGGAAGTGGTCGGAATAGCCGTTTAGCCACACACCGCCTGAGTGGGTGCGCAAGGGGTAGCCCTGTCGCTGGCCATTGCTGTCTTTTAGGAATTCAAAGTTGAGCACTCTTGATGACAAGAAGCGAAGATGATTAGCTCCGGCATTTTCGCCAAGCAGATTTCCGCTAATGATTATCTGGTCAAATAGATTCCAAGACCCCTTGTAGGCAAGAGTTCCGATTCCGTTGTCAAGTTTTTTCCACCATGGATTATAGAATCCGTGGGGTTCAACATTTTTGTTCTCTTTTTTAGCTCCTAACACTTTAGCGCAAGATTTGTCTTGCGGATCATCATTAAGGTCGCCCATGATAATCACCCCCTGGTTGGGGCGGATTGCCCAAAGAGAGTCGGCAATATCTTTGCTTAATTGCGCAGCAGCTTCACGCAAATAGGAAGATTGTTCCTGCCCGCCAAGGCGCGAGGGCCAGTGGTTCACAATCACACTGATGGTGTCGCCGGCAAGAACGCCTGTGACACACATCTGATCGCGAGTGCGGAATGAATCATAGTTGGGGATTCGAAGTCGGTGATTAGTGATATCAAGCACTTTGAATACACGCGGATTGTATAATAAACCGACATCAATGCCGCGGCGGTCGGGAGAGTCGTGATGGCAAACTTGAAGCATCCAGCGCTTGATAGGTTCGGCTTTCACGAGGTCTTTCAACACTGATTCATTTTCGATTTCCGAAACGCCGATAATGGCAGGAGCGGCACCGGTTTTACCATCGGCCATCTTATAAATGGCATTGGCCATATTGTTGATTTTGTTCCAATACTTTTTGCTTCCCCATTGGTTTTTCCCGGTAGGGGTAAACTCATCGTCGCGCCCTAAGGGATTGTTTGGGATGGTGTCAAAAAGATTTTCAAGGTTATAGAAAGCGATGCCAAATCGCTGAGAGACTTGTGCATCGGAGCTTGGCGATGCTATGAGAGCAGTCATAGCAAGAATAGCAATGCCGAAGAAACGTCGTAGAGTCATAGGATGAATTTGTTTTTTTCTGATGCAAATGTAGCATTATTTCGGGAGTGAGCAAAAGAAGGATTGCACTATTATTCTGAAAAAATGGGATATTGAATAATTGATTGTTAAAAGTGCTGGAGGAGTGCTGAATAATGGTAAAAAATGTTTAAATTTGGTGGTTAATATCTATTGAAAACCGTGATTTGGTTTGCTTGGGTGTTAATATGCTGATTTTAAGGAATTAATATAAACACTAAATAAAAAATTATGAAACTAAAACTGTTTTTGCTAATGCTGCTGACAGCTACGTTTCCCATTTTGGCTCAGCAAGCCGTGGTGAAGGGTACGGTTGTCGATGCCAAGACCGGCAATCCGGTTGCAGGGGCAGCGGTAATGCTAAACGACCAAGGCTTGGTGGTAACCACCGGTCCCAATGGAGAATTCAGTATCAGTAACGCAGCAGCGGGCAATGATGTGATTGTAATTGCTGCGTACGGTTATGATGACTTGACACGCACAGTGACCATTTCATCAGATTTGACTTCCGATCTTGGAGTTTTGAAAATCGGTTCGGCCAATAGTATAGCTAATGCCTTTACCGAATCTCGTCAAGAAATCCTATTTGATCAGGCCGCCATTGAAGATGAAGAGGGTAATGACCAAACGGTAGGGGTTCTTGCCGGAGCATCGGATAATGTTTATTACGATGCCACCAACTATAGCTTCTCAACAATGCGTTTCCGCATGCGTGGCTATGATTCCTATCTGTCAACTACCTATATCAACGGAGTTCCGTTTAATGATCTTGCTCGCGGACGCTTCAATTATTCAACCCTTGGGGGTATGAACAGAATGTTCCGCAATCGCACCAACACCATCGGTATGGGTGCAGCAAGCTACGGCTTTGGCGGCATTGGCGGCAGCTCGAATATCAACACAATCACCGAAGACTATGCCCCCGGCTTTTATGGCTCGGCAGCCTACACAAATGCGGCTTATATGTTCCGCGCCATGGCTCTTTATTCAACCGGTATCAATAAAAATGGCTGGGGAGTTACAGTTGGAGCTATCGGACGTTATGCCAACGAGGGTGTGATTCCTGGCACATTCTACAACTCCGGTGGTTATTTCCTTTCAGTTGAAAAACAGTTTAATCCACAACACTCTTTGACATTGACCACATGGGGCGCGCCTACACAGCGTGCAACAGCGTCGGCCACATATCTTGAGGCTTATGAGCTTTCCGGCGATAATCTTTACAATCCCAACTGGGGTTGGCAAGATGGCAAGAAACGCAGTGCTAAAATTGTTGAGACCTTTGACCCAACAGCAATCCTCAACTGGATTTGGAATCCCAAAAACGGCACCACATTGAACACAGGCGTAGCATTTCGTTCGGTTAACTACTCAACATCGGCTCTTAACTGGTACAATGCTGCCGATCCACGCCCCGATTACTATCGCTATCTCCCCTCTTACTGGGTTGACAATCAGCAGGCCTATGATATGTACACAGAATTGTGGGGCAATGAGTCATTCCGTCAAATTGATTGGGATGCCCTTTACCAGGTTAACTACATCAACAATGAGCAGAATCGTCAAAACCCCGCTGGGCAGCAGAAGGGTTCGACTTATATTCTTGAAAATCGCCACAGCAATCAGTTGAATTTCATTCTCAGCTCAGTGCTTAACCATCGCTTGAACGATAATATGACTCTTCAAGCCGGTGTGTCGGCGAATTACACTCGCGCACACTATTATAAAACCATCCGCGACCTTTTGGGAGGTGAATACTGGCTCGATATCGACCAATTCTCAGAGCGAGACTTCCCCGATAAGCCAGAGCTTTTGCAAAACGACTTGAATAATCCTAACCGAAAAGTGGGAGAGGGAGATATGTTTGGCTACAATTATTACATCAATGCCATTCAAGCACGTGCATGGATTCAGAATATGATAACCCTTCCCAAATGGGACATTAACTATGGCTTGGAATTGAGCTATACCCAATTCCAGCGCGATGGGAAGATGCGCAATGGTCGCTCACCTCATAATTCTTATGGCAAGGGAGAAACTCACCGATTTGACAATGGTGCAGTCAAAGTGGGTGCAACTTACAAAATCAACGGTCGTAATTTCATTTCGGCACACGCTGAGTACACCACAGTGGCGCCGCTCTTTGAATACTCCTACATTTCACCCCGCATCAAGGATGATGCAATTGATGGGTTGAAGTCATCACGCATCATGTCGGTTGATCTTTCTTATAACTGGAACTATCGTCGTTTCCGTGGTAGTGTAGGTGCATTCTATACCGATATGTATGACTTGACTGAACGTACATCTTACTACGATGATCAGTATTCAACCTTCATGAACTATGTGACCAAGGGTATCAAACAAAACTATAAGGGCATTGAAGTGGGCATGGCATTTAAGTTGACTCCGAGCCTCACAGCCACAGCCGCCGGTACGATTGCGAGCTATCGCTACAAAAATAATCCTACCGGTGTTCGCAGCTACGAAAATGGGATGGCTGCCGATACCACAACCACCGTTTATCTGAAGAATTATCATGTGGGTGGCACACCCCAAACCGCAGTTAATGTGGGCCTTGACTGGGCAGCGCCTCGCATGTGGTTCTTCAATATTAATGCATCTTGGATGGGGAATGCTTATGTAAACCAAAGCCCCGTTCGTCATGAAGCATTGACTGATTTGTGGACAGTGTATCCTGATGCAGAGTCATTGTCACAAGCAGTTCGTGAAATTACAGCTGAAGATAAGCTCAATGATGCCTTTACACTGAATGTTTCGGTTGGTAAGGTGGTAAATATAGATCGCCGCACAAGCCTAAACATTAATGTCAATGTTGACAACTTGCTGAACAATAAAAACATCATGACCTATGGTTATCAGCAAGGCCGATTTGACTACAAAGACTTTAATCGCATGAAATATCCCAATAAATATTATTTCTCACAGGGGATTAAAGTGTTTGTCAATATAGGTATTCGTTTCTAACAACCAACATTAACAAAAAACCGAAATTGATATGAAACTATATAAATCAATGTTGGCAGCTATGGCTCTTGCGGTTTCGTCGGCAACACTGAGTGGATGCGATGAAGACCTTGCCATACCTCCATTGTCAATTCCGCACACAGATGTACGCGCCAATATGACCATTGCCGATTTTAAGGCTAAATATTGGAGCTCGGAAAATAACTTTTGCACCCAAGTGGGCCAGAATGAAGAGGGTGAAGATATAATCCTTGGAGGCCGCATCGCAGCATCTGATGAGGGTGGCAACATTTATCAAAATTTGATACTTCAAGATGGCACGGCAGCCATTACAATTGCTACGTATACATCAAGCACTGATGGATTGGCCGATCTTTACACAAAATATAAGGTAGGTGAAGAGATGTTTATCAATGTGACCGACTTATATGCAGGAAAGTATGCCGGACTATTCCAAATAGGCACAGCCGGTGAATACAACGGCACACCTCAAACATCAAAGATGGAGGCAAAAGATTTCTTGAACCACACCTATTTGAATGGCCTTCCCAAACCCGATGAATTGAACGTCATTGAGATGACTATTGGCGATATAAACAAGCTCAATACCACAGAGGAATTGCAGAAATATCAGAGCCAATTGGTGAAAGTGAGCGATGTTTCATGGATTGGTGGTGGCGAACTCACCTGGGGTGAAGTGGGCTCATCATCAACTGCACTCAATCGTTATTTGATTGATGCTGCCGGCAATCGCTTGCTTGTTCGCAACAGCAACAAATCAGATTTTTGCGACCAAGTGCTCCCCGCCGGTCATGGCAATGTAATGGGTATTCTTAGTTACTACAATGGCACATGGCAATTCTTGTTCCGCACACCAAGCGATTGCACCGATTTCGGTGGTGAAAGCTATGCTCCCGTTATGGAAGGTGATGGCACAGCCGAAAGTCCGTTTACTGTAGGCGGTGTTCTTGCCGGAGCTCAAGGCTCTGGTAAGTGGGTAACCGGTTACATTGTTGGCTGGATTGACGGTCAGGTGATTACTTCAGGTGCAAAATTTACAGTTCCGGCTTCAGTGGCATCAAACATCCTTCTTGCTGCAAGCCCCGATGAAACAAATGTGGCTAATTGTATTCCAATTCAGTTGCCCAGTGGTAGTGATGCCCGTAAAGGTCTTAATCTGCAAGATCATTCCGAAAATCTTGGTAAGCAAGTTTCCCTTAAGGGTAGTCTTGAAGCTTATTTTGGCGTTTCCGGTGTTAAATCTGTTACACTTTACGCATGGGGCGCTAAAGGCGATGAAAATGGCACAACTCCCGAAGAACCGACACCTCCGGCAGGAGGCGGTGACGGCTCATCGGAAAAACCCTATGAAGTGTCGCAAGTGTTGGGTGGTGTCACCGGCACCGGAGTGTGGATGTCGGGATATATTGTTGGTGCCATCAACGATAAATCAATTGATGATGCCGCATTTACCGGTCCATTTGCACTTAAAACCAACATCCTTGTAGCAGCAACTGCCGGCGAAACCGATATTGCAAAATGTGTTCCCGTGCAGCTCCCTGCCGGAAAACTTCGTGATGAATTGAATCTTGCCGACAATGAAAGCAATCTTGGGAAGCAGATAACTATCAAGGGGAATATCGAAAAATATTTCGGTGTTACCGGATTGAAGAGTGCCTCAGACTATGCGTGGGGCGCACAAGGTGGAGGCGATACTCCGGCTGAAACTGCAAAATTCAAGAAAGCGACAACTGTGACCTCGGGCAAGCAGTATTTGATAGTGGCTGAAGGCAAAGCCGCAGTTTTGAATACAGCCAATTATGGCTATCTCCAAGTGGTGGATGTAACCGACAATGGCGGTGTTATTGAGATGGACGAAGCTAATGCATACACCATCACAGCCGTTTCGGGTGGCTACACCATACAGATGTCGGATGGCCGCTATCTCTATCAGACCGGAACCTACAATAGCTTTAACTTCTCAGCAACTGCCGGTGAGGGCTCGACATTTACAGTGGAACCCCAAAGCGATGGCACATTTAAGATCACCAATGTTGCCGTGAGCAAGTATTTGCAATATTCAGCAACATATTCATCTTATGGTAGCTATAGTGATTCCAGAGGAACACTTCCGGTGCTTTATGAGAAAATGTAAACACACTGTTACACTCAATAAATAAAATAAGGATATGAAAAAAATAAAAAGATATATCGGTGTGTTGCTGACAGCACTTCTTGCCGGGGGTGTTGCAGTTTCTTGCCAGGATGATTTTGACGCTCCGGGCATAAAAACACCGGAGGTCACTTTGCAACCCAACACCACAATTGCAGAGCTAAAATCGGATTATTGGAATAGCGCCGACAATTATATTGACACTATTCGCTTGGCAGCTGATGGTGAGCACAAAATTATTGCCGGTAGAGTGGTTTCATCAGATGCATCAGGCAATATCTACAAGAATCTTGTGATTCAAGATGAAACCGGTGCGTTGACAATGTCAATCAATGCCAATTCACTTTATAATAACTATCGCATCGGTCAAGAAATAGTGGTTGATGTGACAGATATGTATATCGGTAAGTACAGCACTTTGCAGCAGCTCGGTTTCCCCGATTACTCGGCTGCTTATGGCTGGCAAGCAACATTTATGCCACTTGAATTTTTCAAGCAGCATATCCAGTTGAACGGACTCCCTGAGCCCTCGAAGATAGACACCCTGACTATCAACATCAGCGATTTGGGCACAGAGCCGGCTAATTTGCAGAAATATCAGAGCCGCCTTGTCAGAATTAATAATGTGAAGTTTGACGAGGGTGGCGAAGCGTCATTCTGTACAGCCCATAAGGTGAATACCAACCGCACCTTGAAAGATGCCAATGGCAATTCAATTATTGTGCGTACTTCGGGCTATGCTAATTTCTGGAGCACCAAACTTCCTGCTGAAAGCGGCGACATTGTGGGTATCCTATCAACTTACAAATCGGGCGGTGCTCTTCAGTGGCAACTCCTTTTACGCTCTACCGACGACCTCTTGAATTTCGGCAATCCTACCCTACCCAAAGGTACAGAAGACAATCCTTACGACATCACAGAAGCCATTGCAATGGTCAACACTGGTTCGGCTGTTTCAGGTTGGTTCACAGGCTATATCGTAGGTTCTGTAAGAGCCGGCATTGAAGCCGTGACATCAACTGATGATATTATTTGGGGTGCCGAAGCCGAGGTGGCAACCAACTTGGTGATAGGCCAGACACCCGAATCCAAATCGCTCGAAGAGTGCATGTTAATCTCGCTCCCTCAAGGCTCTACGTTGCGTGAATATGGTAACTTGCGCGATGTTCCCGGTAACTACTTGAAGCAGATTTGGGTGCTTGCAACTCCGGGTGAAGAGCTTGGCATGAATGCCTTCCTCAAGAATAATGGGTCTGCAAACTCATGGCGCATCGATGGTGTGAGTGTGCCCGGCGGTGAAACTCCCGGTGGCGCTGTTGCCGAAGGTGATGGCACAGAGTCTAAGCCCTATAATGCGGCACAGGTGCTTGCAAAGGGTAAGTCAGTGAGCGAAACCGGCAAGTGGGTAAGCGGTTACATTGTAGGTTATATTCCTGACAAATACCTCAATGGCGCGTTGTTTACCGTGCCTGCAACATCGGCTACAAACATTCTACTTGCCGTTACCCCCGACGAAACAGACTACTCTAAGTGTGTGCCCATTCAGTTGCCTCAAGGCGATGTTCGCTCTACACTCAATCTATTGGATAACCCCGGAAACCACAAGCAGATTTGCTCTGTTTATGGCAATTTGATGGCTTATTTCGGTGTGGCCGGTGTAAAAGAAACATCAAAATATAAGATTGATGGTTCAGGCTCAACCACACCTGATGTTCCCACAGAAGCTGTGACATCATTCAGCGAAAACTTTGATGCGGCAAGCAACTTCCCCACAGCAACCGGATTTACCATTGAGGAAACTTCGGGCAATGCATCTTGGTTTATTCGCAAAGCCGACAACAACAATCCTACTAATTGCGCTGAAGTGACCGCTTATGGCAATGGCAAAACTGCTGGAGCTAATGGATTCATCTCTTGGATGATTTCATGTCCGCTCAATGTTGATGCAATGGCTGAAAAGGTGTTGACATTCAAATCAAAAGTGGGCTATCAGGGTAATGGCACTCTTGAAGTGTATGCCCTCAGCAGCAACGACCCCGCAACAGCAACAAAGACCAAACTCAATGCTAATATACCTCAGCCCACAGGCTCGTGGGGCGACTACGTAGAGTCGGGCAATGTGTCACTTGCCGGCCTTTCAGGCACAGTGTATATCGGCTTCTGCTACACAGCAGCACAAGGCTCAAACTATACAACATATCGTATAGAAGATGTGGTGGCAGGCACACCTGGTGAAGGCGGCGGCAACACCGGCGGTGGCGAAGATGGTGGAGGCACTGGCGATGGTGGTGATGACGGCGGCGAATCATATGCCAATGTGGCCGACTTTGCTACACTCACTCCCAAATCAAGCTATGGAACCTATACCACAACTGCCGGATGGGTTGTTACAAACTGTGCTGTACAAGCTGGTGGCACTAAAGATGCCAATCCCGTATTCACCTTCATTGGCGATTCTGATGCAGTGAAAGCGGTGTGTCTCAATGGTAAGAGCTCTGCTCCCGGAACAATCGTGTCACCCACATTGACCGGCGGCATCAAGGCATTGAAGTTTAACTATGGCTTTGCATTTAGCGATAAGCAGTGTAAGTTTACCATTAAGATTAAGCAGAATGGCACAGAGGTGAAAACCGAAACAGTTGACCTATCCACTGTGACCAAATTTGCAGTTTGTGATTTCCATATGGATTGCAATGTTAGTGGTGATTTTGTGATTGAAATTGTCAACGATTGCAAGACCGGAACAGATAAGAATGTGGATCGTGTTTCTATCTGGAACCTCTCATGGGAAAGCATGTAATCTGAAAATACACTTAAAAATAAATGAGCGAATCACTTTCATCGGTGGTTCGCTCATTTTAGTTATATCGTTGCTATTGATTGACCGGTTTATCCGAGGCGCAATTTGAATTCGTTTATGAGATTGCGCATAGCGGGGTATTCGTCGGTCATTTTTTTGAGCAATTCACTATCGTTTAGAGTGTGGCGAGGATTTTCGCTTGTGTTTATATAGACGGTGAAGCTGATTGAATCGTTGGAAAGCTTATCGCGGAGATAGCTCAGCAAGGCATAGCGATTAGCCTCCATAAGCTCCAATTGTTTTTGGTTTTGAACGGCAATGACAAAAGTGGTTGGGTCAGTCAATCGCGGCTTCGAGGCTCGCATCGTGTTGATTAGGATGTGAGCAGTGGGGTGGGTTTGAATATAGGTTTCCCAAGCGGCAGCAAGTGCTTCCGGAGAGAAATATTCATTTCGGTTTAGGTTGCGATTTTCAGTTGCTGCTTGGTTGTTTTCCGATTTCACACCTTGGCGAATTGAGATTCTGGGAATCCCGATAGCCGGAGTTGGTGCTTGAGTTCGGGGAGCGGCAATGGGCTGGTGTGTCGGTTGGGGGGGGGCAGCCACCGGAGCAGGAGGAGTTGTAGCCACGTGAGAAGGGGCTTTAGGTTTGTATTCCGGGGCCGGAGATGACACAAGTGAAGGCGCAGCCTGCTGTTGAGGTTGCGGCGCTGTTGGCGGTTGTGGGTTGGCGGCTTGAGCCTGAGGAGCGGCGGCGATTATAGGTTTCAACTGCCCCTCACCGTTGCCGTCGCTGTTACTGCGGGAGGGGCTGAGTTGTTGGCATATTTTAGCGAGCGTCAGCTCTATGAGGAACTGCTTATTTGAAGCGATTCGATAGTTTAAATCAGCATCGTTGCAGAGACACATGGCTCGGTAGAGGAAATCGGGGGAGCACTTAGCCGCACGCTGCGATAGCTGAGCTTTGACCTCATCGCCGGTTTCAATAAGCGAAATGGTTGAAGGGTCGCGCGCCACCATGAGATCGCGAAGGTATCCTGCTAAGCCATTGATAAAAAATTGCGAATCAAACCCATTATCGCGAATTTCCTTATAAATCTTCCAAGTTGCAAGCACATCCCCTGCAAGAATGGTGTCGAGCAGGCGGTGGTAGTAGTTATAATCAAGCACATTGAGATTGTCAATAGTGGCCTGGTATGTGATGTTGCCACCCGACGATGCCGCTACTTGGTCAAATATAGAGAGAGCATCACGCATTGCGCCATCGGCCTTTGAAGCAATCACTCCTAAGGCTGCCGGTTCGGCATTAATTCCCTCGCGCTGAGCCACAAATGCGAGATGGTCAATCATGTCCTGGATTGTGATTCGGTGGAAATCATAGATTTGACACCGCGACAGGATTGTGGGAATGATTTTATGTTTTTCGGTAGTGGCCAGAATAAATACCACATAGCTTGGTGGCTCTTCAAGAGTTTTTAGAAACGCATTGAATGCGCTTGAAGAGAGCATGTGAACCTCATCGACGATGAACACACGATAGCGTCCTGTGGATGGTGGCACTTGCACTTGCTCAATCAAAGAGCGCATATCGTCAACACCATTGTTTGAAGCGGCGTCGAGCTCGATGATATTCATTGATGTGCCGGCATTGAAGGCTTTGCAGGAGGGACATTCGTTGCAAGCTTCGCCGTCGGCAGTGGGGTGTTCACAGTTGATGGTTTTAGCAAAAATTCGGGCGCATGAAGTTTTCCCTACACCGCGCGAACCGCAAAACAGATAGGAGTGGGCTAAGCGTTGAGTGGCTACAGCGTTTTTGAGTGTAGTGGTCAGCGCTTTTTGTCCCACAACGGAGGCAAACGTGTCGGGGCGATATTTCAGAGCCGAAACAAGGTATTTTTCCATGTTCAGTAATGTGCTGAAGTTTCCGTCAAAATTAGCTATTTTGAGCAAGAAAAGCAAATTTGAAAATAAATTGCTATATTTGCATCTAATAGGCATTTACGACAATAAAAAGAATAATATTTCGTTAATCAAGTTGATAGCCTTTGATGTCTAATAGATACAAATTGAGAATGATAGTAAAAAAATTGGCTTTAAGATATATATCATCACTCTTGATTGCAGTGATTATGGGAACGTTGACTTCTATGGCGCTCCCTACAAGCACCTATGCTCGCCGTTCGGTGCTTGCCGATGGTAATTGGGTAAAAGTTTCGGTCGCCGAAACCGGAATCCACTTTATCTCTGCAGAAACACTCCGTTCGTGGGGCTTTTCCGACCCATCGAAAGTGAGAGTGCACGGCTATGGAGGTAATCGCCAGCAGAGTGTTTTGAATGTTCGAAATTACACCGATGACCTTCCTGAAGTGGCCTCAATGCACACTGCAAAGGGTGTTTACTTCTATGGCGTTGGTCCGTTGGAGCGTTCTTATGTGCTTCAAAATATCACTGTGAAGCAGAATCCCTACACTACAAATGGGTTTTATTTCATAACTCAAGGAGAGAAGGAGCCAACTCAAGTCACAAAGGCGGGAAGAGGTTCTTCAAATGCTACACCAGTAGAGAAATTTGAGGATTTCTTGTTTCATGAGCAAGATTTGGTGTCGGTGAGTAAATCCGGTACTGATTTTTATGGCGAGGATATGCGCCACACTCGCTCACGCACATTCCGATTCAATCTGATTGATAAAGTGTCGGGGGGCAATGCGCGAATGCGTGCTTCGGCTGTGTTCAATGCTGTGAGCAGCGCATCGTTTAATTGCTTTGTTAATGGGACGAAATTGAGTTCGATGAGCGGTCGCCCAACAGATGCGTCTTATGCAACACGAGTGTCAACCAGCGCCATGTTTGTTCCCAATTCTGATGTTGTGGATGTGCGAATTGACTTCGCTCCCACCGGAACAGTTTCAGAGGCCTACCTTGATGCAGTTTCGGTTCAATATCCTCGTGCTATCCGCATGCATAACGGGCGATTGACATTTCGAGTAAACTCAACATCCGTGAAGCTTGACAATGCAACTGAGGAACGAACACATGTGTGGGACGTTACCAATCCGATTAAGCCGATTGAAATGACTGTGACCGCTGATGGCGAAGCCGTTAGGTGGGTGAATCCGTACACCGGAAACAGAGATTATGTGGCATGGGATGAATCAGCAACATTCCCATCCCCTGTCAAAGTGTCGGTTATAGCAAATCAAAATCTTCATGGGATAGAGGAATTGCCCGACATGGTGATCTTTACAGTTCGTGACTGGGCAGAAGAGGCGGAGCGTGTGGCAAGGCTGCACCGCGCTGAGCCCGACACAATGAATGTCTTGGTTGTGGATCAGGATTTGGTGTTTAACGAATTTTCATCGGGGGCCCGCGATCCGGAAGGATTCCGACGAATGCTCAAAATGCTTTATGATAGAGGTATAGCAGCCGGACGTCAACCGCGATATGTGTTGTTTATGGGCCGCCCAACGTATGATAACCGCTGCCTGACTCAGGAAATGACCACCTACGGAGTTCCGTTTACACCCACATGGCAATCGGCAGAGTCGCTCTCTAAAGGGGGATCGATAATGAGTGACGACTATGTGGTTATGCTTGAAGATGGTTCCGGTGCAAATCTTATGAATGATAAGCTTTCGATGTCGGTAGGGCGCATTTCATGTAGGTCGTTAAGGCAGGCACGTGAATATGTTGATAAGCTTTATAAATATGCTTCCAACGAGTATAAAGCAGAGTGGAAAAACTCGGTTGTCATTGAAGCCGATAATGCCAATGATGGATGTTTCATGGAGTCGGCCGAGGAGTTTCATCGAAACATGATGCGCTCCGAGGATGCATCAATCTTTAACTACACGAAAGTGTTTGTGGATGCATTCCCGCAGCAAAATGGCGTGGCCGTTGGTGCTCGCGACAGATTTTATAGAACTCTCGATGAGGGGATGGTATTTTGGCTTTATCAAGGCCATGGGGCATTGGTGACTCTTGGCGATGAAAAGTTACACACACGTGCCGATATTGAAAAGATGGACAATGATCGCTGGCCATTCTTGTTTGCGTCAACGTGTGACTTCGGTCGCATCGATGGTGTGGATTTGAGCGGTCTTGAAATATTTGCATTTAATCCTTCAGGTGGTATTATTGCCGGGATTTCATCTCCGCGAAAGGCCTATATCAGCGATAATAATATATTGGTTGCAGAGCTCGGCAGTCACATGTTGCGTCGCGATGCCGACGGTCAATATAGCCGCATCGGTGACATGATTAAAAATGCCAAAAACGCGATGGTGGGTGCGCTGGGTAATTCAACCACTAAGAACTCTTATGTGCTTTTAGGCGACCCGGCAATGCGTCTTAGCATTCCTCGAACAATGGTTATGCTTGATAGTATTGGCGATGAAGAGGTCACAGCTGATGCGCAGTTGACAATAAAGGCTCGTCAGCGAGTGACTTTGAAGGGTTCGGTGTGTGATGTAGATGGTAGTTTGATGTCGGATTTCAATGGTGATGTTTCAGTCACTCTTTATGATGCCGAACTTAGCACAACCACACTCGGGTCATATGAACCGGTAAATGCTCCCGGCAAGGTTATCACATTTGAAGAAAAAGGTGACCGCTTGTTTATGGGGCGTGGGAAGGTGGTCAATGGCCGATTCTCAATAGATGTTGCAATGCCATTTGAGGTTGCTGATAATTTCCGTCCTGCAACTCTGAATATGTATGCTTGGAATGATGCCGGAGAAGAGGCAATGGGTATAAATCGGGATTTCTACGTGTTTGGCTTCGATGATAGTGCCGAGCCCGACAACTTGGCACCCGAAATTGACTATGCCTATTTGAATCATTCTTCATTTACAAATGGCGGTGTTGTCAATGAGCAGCCAATGTTCTTGGCTCGTGTTTCCGATGATGTGGGTATCAACTTGTCGTCGGCGGGGATAGGCCATCAGATGAGCCTTAAACTTGATGATAGAAACACCTATACCGATGTGGCGCTCTATTACATCCCCTCTTCCGATGGCTCTGCTTCGGGAACAATTGCCTACCCGCTTTCGGCTCTTGATGAGGGTAACCACACATTGACATTCCGTGTTTGGGACACATCGGGCAATTCAACCACTCGTTCGTTGGATTTCTTTGTTGAGCATGGAGCAGCTCCTCAACTGTTTGATATTTTCACCGATGTAAATCCGGCAACCGATCATGCAAATTTCTACATAAGTCATGACCGTCCGGAAACAACTGCAACTGTGAGCCTTGAAATTTATAACATGGCCGGTCGCAAAGTGTGGAGCAGTTCATCAACCGGTCGCAGCGATATGTTCACCAGTGCGCCGATACAGTGGAATTTGACCGACATGGCCGGTCGCCGAGTTCAGCGCGGCATTTACATCTATCGTGCAACACTGACAATCGATGGCACAGAACTTGTGTCACCGGCCAAGCGCATAGCCGTCACCGGCCATTGATTTTTATCGTGATTTATTATTCCCAGGCCATAGTTGCTATGATAGGGCAGTGGTCGGATAACGGCAGGCCGTTGTGGTTAACTTCGGCCAGCACACCATATGATTTTGGGATTAGTGCGCCACGGTAGAAGATATAGTCAATCATTGATCTTTGCTGAGTGGGGAGCTTGAAAAATCCATGATAGCTCCATTGCGGACCGTGGGAGATTTCTGCGGTGGTTCGCGTGTCGAGCAAGTGTTTTGGATTTGAGGCATTTGTGAGATGGGTTATTACATCGCTATCGGGCGTGGCATTGAAATCGCCGGTTACGATTATCGGACGTCCGTGGCTCAAAGAGTCGGCTTGATTTAGGATAAGTTTGGCACTTTCGATGCGTGCAGTTTGTCCCATGTGGTCAAAGTGGGTGTTGATTGCCAATAGTTCGTGGCCCGAAGCTTTGTCACGCAGAATAGCCCATGTGGCAATGCGCACGCATGCAGCATCCCATCCTAAAGAGCCGGCGATATGCGGGGTTTCGCTCAGCCAGAAATTGCCGGAATCGCAAAGAAGAAAACGTGAAGATTTGTACCAAAGAGCTGCATATTCGCCGCGAGTGTTACCATCGTCGCGCCCCACACCGAGTGCGGTGTATTTATCGAAAAGTTGTTGCTTGAGTTCGGTTAGTTGACTGTGTAGAACTTCCTGAGTGCCAATAATATCGGCGTCGTGAAATATCATTGAGTTTGCCACACATTCGGCTCTGTTTGGCCATGCGTTCAGGCTGTCGGCTGGGTTGTTATATCTGATATTGAAGCTCATCACTTTGATGTCGGCAGCCGGCTTGTTATTGTCACTGTTTGAGCAGCTGCAAATAAAAAGAGAGAGCATAGAAAATAGCAAGAAGTGAAATTTTTTAGTCATGGCATCTGTGGTTTAGTTTTTGCAAATGTAGCAACAAAAAAGCCTTTTTTGAGTGCTAATCAGCAAAAAAAATATATTTGATGAGTGTGTTTTAGGTGGATTGAAAAAGTTCTACGTCGGGGCGAAATTAGGGCTTTTCGGGGTGGGTGGTTTTACAATTGTAAATATTTGCCATGTGGTTGTAAGTGTCAATAAATCAAGATTGAAGCGGAATGTTAATAACTTTTTTTGTGATTGGTGTAAAAAGTGGAGTTTAAATTTGTAAACATGCCACTAAATTGTGTAACTTTACTGCGTTATATGTAAAATGGATTATTCCACACAATTGAAATAGGTTAATCGGTTATGGATCAGCCACAATATCACATACCGGCATTGCTTCCCGAGTGTTTGGAAGCCCTTGACATTCGTCCCGACGGAGTGTATGTTGACGCAACTTATGGAGGGGGCGGACATTCGCGTGCAATTGTGGAGTGCTTAGATTCGCGCGGCCATCTATATTCGTTTGACCAAGATGATGAGGCGGTTGCTGGTGCAATGAATGATCCTCGGTTTACAATTGTGTACAGCAACTTCCGATTCTTAAGCAATTTTATGCGCTATTATGAGGTTGATGGGGTTGATGGGATACTTGCCGATTTGGGAGTTTCGTTTCATCACTTTGACGATAGCGAGCGCGGGTTCTCCTTCAGATTTGAAGGGCGCCTTGATATGCGAATGAACCGTAAAGCTGCCCATTCGGCGGCTTGGGTACTAGAAAATTACACAGAAGCAGAGTTAGCGCGAATCTTATGTGTGTATGGTGAATTGAAGCAGGGGCGTCGCATGGCAGCAGAAATTGTGTCGCGTCGCTCGGCCGGGAAGCCGGTTGACACAGTTGCCGGATTGATGGAGGCTGTTGGCCATTTGATTTCGCCACGCAAAGAGAAAAAAGAGATGGCAATGCTTTTTCAGGCATTGCGCATAGAGGTTAATGGCGAGATGAGAGCGCTTGAGGAATTCTTGTTGCAAACAACGTCGGTGCTTCGTCCCGGCGGTCGCTTGGCGATTATCACCTATCACTCTCTTGAAGATCGCATGGTGAAGAACTTTATCCGTAGCGGAAACTTTACCGGCGAAGTGGAGCGCGATTTCTATGGACGAGCCGATGTGCCGTTGAAAGCAGTAGGCGGAAGCAAGCCGATTGTACCTTCAGATGAAGAGGTGGCGCGAAATCCCCGTTCACGCTCGGCAAAACTCAGAGTGGCTGTTAAATTGTAGGAGAAATCAAGTAAATTTCAGATGGAAAAAGAGCAAAATAAGACAACAAATCCAGGCAAGAAACCCTCAGTGGGCGGTGTGTTGCGACAATTGCTGTACGGTCATGCCGTGTCGGGCGATTTCTTTGCCCGCAATTGGGTTTCTATTATTTTGGTTGTGGCCATGCTGATGATTTACATTGCCGGAAAATACACCTGCCAACGCAAGATGGAGGAGGTGCGTTCTCTGAATAGAGAATTGGAAATCGTGGTTGCAGAGCGCATCCGAGTGCGCAGCGATTATATGGGAAAAATTCGAGAGTCAACAATGCAAGAGATGGTTGACAAAATGAATTTGGAATTGAATGTACGTGAGTGTCCACCCTATGTAGTTGAAGAAAAGAGATGAAGCGGGAGAATCGCAGAAATATATTGTTTCGATATTGTGTGATTGTTATTCTAATCACGCTGCTGTCGTTTTGGATTTGTTTCAATCTTTGGGATACCACTTATCGCTCTGCCGATATATGGAATCGCAAGGCCGATTCAACACTGTCAAAGATTGACACCATTTTGCCAACACGCGGTGATATTCTCGCCTCCGACGGAAGTTTGCTGTCGGCAAATATGCGCGTGTATAATGCGCGAGTGGATTTCCGCACACCCAAATTTGATGAAAAATATTATATCGCTGCGATTGATTCTCTGGCCGACACATTGGCCCTATATCATCCGGAGCGAAACCGTGAGGAGTGGAAAGCTTATCTTCAGTCGCCATTGAAGGTGGCAAAGGAGAAGCGTATACGCGGATTCTTGCTGCTCAAAAATTTATCGTTTGAGTCGTGGAAACAGATTAGAAAATATCCCTTCTTCAAGGCCAAAGTGTCGAAGACCGGGCTCCACAAAGAGGTGAAGCATGTCAGAGCACGCCCTTATGGTGCCATGGCGCGTAGAAGTATCGGGGGGATCAGCATCGGCCTCACAAAAGCCGATTCCGATTATGTTAAATTGCATGGGAAATATGGTCGCAATGTCAATATCCCCTATGGTGTGTATGGACTTGAGCGTTCACTCGATTCATTGCTGAAAGGACGAGAAGGATATTCTCGAAAAGTTTCGTTGACAAATGCAATTGTTGACTGGACCGATACTCCGCCGGTTGATGGCTATGATGTGTTGACAACAATTGACATCAAGATGCAGGATATTGTGGAAACCGAGCTCAATAAAGTGCTCGATGTTTGCAAAGCCGATTGGGGCACAGCAATCTTGATGGAAGTGGGCACCGGTGACATAAAAGCGATAGCCAATCTTGAACGCAATCCGGCAACCGGCGAAACATATATTGAGAGTTTGAACTATGCAGTGCGCCGTGCCGATCCCGGTTCGGTGGTGAAGTTGCTCTCTATGCTTGTGATGATGGAAGATGGCAAGATTCCGAATATCCACAAAGTTTATCAAACCGGGCCCTATTTCACGGTTGGTAACACCAAAGTGAAGGACTGTACAAAAACAGAAAACCTTTCGGTGGACAGGGCGCTGGAAATTTCAAGTAATATTGTGGTGTCGAAACTGGTGCTTGAAGCCTATGGCAGCAATCCCGGCCGGTTTTATTCGCTAATTAAGGAAACCGGATTTTTGGATAGGTTTAACACCGGCATTGCCGAGGAGGTTCGCCCGGTTATCGATTCTCTCAAATCGCGTCAGCGAGTGGCTTTGACACGCCAGGCTTTCGGTTATGCCACAGATATTTCGCCGCTTTATATTTGTGCTCTTTACAATGCAGTGGCAGGCGGAGGCAAATTTGTGCGTCCACGTCTTGTGCGCGGACTCCGCGGCAACGGAATTGATTCAATCTGCCCTGTTACATATGTGCGTGATCGAATCTGTTCAGAAAAGACAGCAGCCGACTTGCGTTCAATGCTACGCAAAGTGGTGTGGGGCGAGAGAGGCACAGCCCGTAGGGGCGTTAAAAGCGATAAGGTGGAGATTGCCGGAAAGACTGGAACCGCCAATATGATACAAAATGGTCAGTATGTCAGCGGGGTTTCTCGCTTGAGTTTCTGCGGATTCTTCCCATACGACAATCCGAAATACACCTGTATGGTTGTAGTGGCATATCCGCGCGAAACATGGCGTAGCCCCGAAACCACAAGTGGCCGAGTGGTGAAGAATGTTGCAGAGGCAATGTTTGCACGCGGCATGCTTGGCAACACATCAGACTATCGCAGTGTTGAGCCCATCGGCAATCCGGTCTATTATGCCGACATGAATAATGTTTCCGGAGAGCTTCATCGTCAGCTTGGTGGTGGAGCGAAATCAACGATTGCCACCCCCAAGAAAGTTACTTCGGGAGTGCCCGATGTGATGGGCCTCGGATTGCGTGATGCCATAAAACTTATTGAGGAGGCGGGCTATAATGTTGTGGTTAGCGGTTCGGGTTATGTTCAGAGCCAATCACCCTCGCCCGGATCTCATGTTCCGTCGGGGACCAAAGTTAAACTCCAACTTGCAGAATAAAAGAATATAGTTACCCTTAAAATATAACACGAAGAAATATGAAATCACTATCAGATTTGCTATCGGCCATTACCGTTGAAGAAATCATCGGTAGCGACTCAAAAGAGATAACTTCAATAGAGTGTGATTCAAGAAAAATAAAACTTGGTTCGCTATTTGTGGCTATTCGCGGCTACAATACAGATGGACATAAATTTATTCCGCTAGTGACTCTTGCCGGTGCAGCAGCTATTGTGTGTGAGGAATTTCCGGAAATTCTTGACAGCAAGGTTACATATATTCGTGTTGCCAACACTTCAGTGGCTTTGGGTTATTTGGCATCGCATTGGTGGGGCAATCCATCGCGTAAATTAAAATTGGTGGGCGTTACCGGCACCAATGGTAAGACTACTACAGCTACATTGATCTATGAAATGGCCCGCTTGATGGGTTATAAGGCAGGGTTGCTATCAACAGTTTGTAACTATATTGAGGATGAAAAAGTTCCGGCAACTCAAACCACCCCCGGCGCACTTGAGCTCAATGAGTTGCTGCATAGAATGGTGGTGGCCGGTTGTAGCTATGCTGCAATGGAAGTCAGCTCGCATGCGGCTCATCAGCATCGAATTGCAGGGTTGCAATTTGCCGGAGGTGTTTTCAGCAATTTGACTCGCGACCATTTGGACTATCACGTGACTGTTGATGCCTATATTGCGGCTAAAAAGATGTTTTTCGATCAGCTCCCCAAGAGTGCGTTTGCACTTGTAAACGCTGATGACAGTCACGGCTCTGTCATGGAGCAGAACACAGAAGCAAAGGTTTGCACCTACTCTCTGCGTCAGCAAGCCGACTTCATGACTCGAGTGGTTGAAAGCCGTCTTGATGGCACTTTGCTTTCAATCAATAATCAGGAAGTGAATGTGATGTTCACCGGTCGATTCAATGCCTATAACTTGACCGCTGTTTATGGAGCATCAACACTCTTAGGCTGGCCGGCAGAGGATGTTCTGCTGAATATGAGCCGATTGGTGCCTGTTGCCGGACGTTTCCAGACCATTCATGGAGCAAATGGCATCAGCGCAATTGTTGACTATGCCCACACCCCCGATGCACTTGTAAATGTGCTTGACACGATTTGTGATGTGCTGTCGGCAACCGGAGGTCAAGTGATAACAGTGGTTGGCGCCGGAGGAAATCGCGACACAGGCAAACGCCCGCAGATGGCCGCCGAAGCAGCTCGTCGAAGCAGCCGTGTGGTTTTGACTTCGGATAATCCACGCGATGAAGAGCCTGCCGATATTATTTGCGACATGGAAGCCGGGCTTGATGATGAGATGCGCAGTCGCACCCTCAGCATTGTTGACCGTCGCGAAGCAATTCGCACAGCGTTGATGCTTGCAAACCCGGGCGATGTGGTGCTTGTGGCCGGTAAGGGGCATGAAGATTATCAAGAAATAAAGGGTGTTAAGCATCATTTTGATGATCGTGAAGTGGTGTTTGAACTGTTGAAAGCGAAATAATTAACTCATTGAAAAGTTAATCAGAGATAATGTTATACTATTTATTTGATTTACTACAAGAAGCCGGTTTCCCCGGAGCACGCTTGATGGATTATATCACATTCCGTTCAGGAGTGGCGTTGGTATTGGCCCTGTTAGTGGCATTGGTTTTCGGCCGAAAAATCATTGATCGGTTGCAATTGATGCAAGTGGGGGAGATAGTCCGTGATCTTGGTTTGCAGGGTCAGGTGGAGAAAACCGGAACCCCGACAATGGGTGGGATAATCATCATCTTATCAATCCTTATTCCTTGCCTACTGATAGGCGACTTGGGAAATGTTTATATGCAGATAATGATTGTGTCCACAATTTGGCTCGGAGTGCTTGGCTTTATTGATGATTATCTGAAAATCAAGCGCCGAAACAAAGATGGCATGAAGGGTAAGTTCAAAATAATAGGTCAAGTGGGGCTTGGCTTGTTTGTGGGCTTGTCAATGTGGTTGTGTCCCAAAATAACCATGCAGGAGAATATTGAAATTGTCAATCCCGAAACGTCGGAGATGGTTGTCAGTTATGATATGGAGGAAACAAAAGCGCCTCAAACCACTATTCCCTTTGTTAAGAACAATAACTTTGATTATTCATGGCTCACAGGGTGGATGGGTAATAATTCAGTGACCGGAGGTTGGATTGCATTTGTGTTGATGACAATTATTGTTGTTGCTGCGACATCCAATGGAGCTAATCTTACCGACGGCATGGATGGTCTTTGCACGGGGACGTCGGCCATTATAGGTGTGGCACTTGCCATTATGGCCTATCTTGGCGGCCATATAATCTACTCCGACTATTTGAACATCATGTTTATCCCCGATAGTGCCGAGTTGGTGGTGTTTATGGCTGCATTTATCGGTGCTTTGATAGGCTTTTTGTGGTACAATGCCTATCCGGCCCAGGTGTTTATGGGCGACACCGGCTCGCTGGCAATTGGCGGAATCATAGCCGTGTTTGCTATTTTGATTCGCAAGGAACTTTTGATTCCCGTTCTTTGTGCTATCTTCTTCGTTGAAGACTTATCGGTGATGATTCAAGTGATGTACTTTAAGTTCACTAAGAAAAGAACGGGAGTCGGTAAGCGTATATTCAAAATGACCCCTTTGCACCATCATTTCCAGACCTCAGCCGGAGATGTAAACGCGCTGATTCGCAAGCCGGCGCAGCCTATTCATGAATCTAAACTCGTCACCAGATTCTGGATTATAGGCATTTTGCTTGCCATAGTAACATTTGTGACATTGAAAATAAGATAATCGACATAAACATAAATCTGAGTTATGGAACCAAAGAAAAGACTGACAGTGCTCGGTGGCGGAGAAAGTGGTGTAGGAGCTGCTATTTTGGCCAAAGATAAGGGTATGGAAGTGTTTCTTTCAGATAGTGGAGCAGTGTCGGCTCGCTATGCTTCAATTCTTGATGCTGAAGGGATTGAGTGGGAGCAAGGGCAACATTCAATGGAGCGCATTTTGGCTTCAGATGAAATAGTGAAAAGTCCCGGAATCCCTCCAACAGTGCCAGTGATGAAGGCTGTTTTTGAGAAGGGGATACCGGTTATTTCGGAAATAGAGTTTGCCGGTCGTTACACAAATTCCCGAATGGTGTGTATCACCGGTTCTAATGGCAAGACCACAACAACGATGCTGACCTATCATGTGCTTCGAGATGCCGGATTGGATGTGGGGTTGGCCGGAAATGTGGGACACAGCTTGGCATTGCAAGTGGCGCGTGATCCGCATGATGTTTATGTGATTGAGCTTTCAAGTTTTCAACTTGAAAACATGTATGATTTCAAGGCTCATATTGCCGTATTGCTGAACATCACCCCCGACCACCTTGACCGCTATGACTATAAGATGCAGAACTATGTAAATGCTAAGTTTCGTATCTTGAACAATATGACCCCGCGCGATGCATTCATCTTTTGGTATGATGATCCGGTGATAGAGGCGCAGCTGAAGCAGCTGGCAACCGAAGCTACAATGTATCCCTTCTCTGAGCATGTGGCCGCCGGAGTAAAAGCCTATGTTGATGATGAGGATAACTTATTATTCGACACCCCGAACACATCATTGTCAATGCCCCGCACAGAGTTGTCGCTTAATGGATTGCACAATCTCTATAATTCCATGGCCGCCGGTCTTTCGGCATGCTTGCTCGATATAAAGAAAGATGATATTCGTCGAGCATTGGGCAATTTTGAAGGTGTAGAACATCGATTGGAATTTGTGGCAGATATTTCCGGAGTGCGCTGGATAAATGACTCAAAAGCCACAAATGTCAATTCATGTTGGTATGCCCTTGAATCAATGCCTGCCGGTCAACGAAATGTGGTGTTGATTCTTGGCGGCAAGGACAAAGGGAATGATTACACCGAGATAGAGCCGCTTGTGGCCAAAAAGGTGAAAGCAATAGTGTGTATGGGTAAAGATAACTCAAAATTGCTCGAATTTTTCAACGGCAAGGTAGAGACCATAGTTGATACTCATTCATTGCAAGAGGCAGTTGATTCTTGCGCTTCAATAGCAACCGTCGGCGACACAGTGCTTTTGTCGCCTTGCTGTGCGAGTTTCGACTTGTTTAATTCCTACGAGGAACGAGGCAGAATGTTTAAAGATGCGGTTATAGCGTTAAAATCAAAATAAGTAAACAACGATGCAACAAACAACTGTAATGCCCAATCAAAACAGTTCTGCATGCGCAGAAGCTGTGGTTGAAAACAGAGGAGACAAACACATCTGGGGTATCTATATATTCCTGTGTCTTATATCTGTGGTGGAGCTTTATAGCGCTTCATCGCGCGAGGTGTCTAAAGCCGGATTTGGCGTTTTTGGCACTATTTTGCGTCATGGCGGGCAGTTGTTGGCGGGATTTTTCATCATATATTATCTGCAAAAAATTCCTTATCAGCGCTTCTACAAATGGATTCTATGGTTTTCGTTAATCAGCGCCGGGATGATGGTCTATGCTCTGTTCTTTGGTGAAAAGATTAATGGTGCAACACGTAGTTTCAGCTTGGTGTTTTTCTCAGTCCAACCATCGGAATTTTTGAAGATTTCATCGGCAATGTTAGTTGCGCTGATAATGTCAAGGAATCAGATAAAAGGGGGAGGAGTTTCCGATATTGGGGTGAAATTGAGTGCAGGCATCATATTGTTTTATTGCGCGATGCTTGCTCCCGAAGGATTGACCAACACGTTGTTGCTCATGTGCATAAGTATGTCGATGATGATTATCGGAGGTGTGAGCATGAAGAAACTGGGGATGGTGTTGCTGGTCTATGTGGCTTGCTTTGCCGCCTACATTGGGTTCCAAGTGGTTAAAGATTGGGTGCTTGAAAAGGATACTCAAGAGCAAGTTGATGGTATAGCTTCCGGCACTCGCATCGGCACATGGCAAGACCGATTGGATAGTTGGTGGAACTCCGGTCCGAAATATGAAGAGAAATTAACGAGCGATAATTTGCAAGAACAATATGGCTACATGGCGCAAGCCCATGGCGGATTGTTTGGGGTGATGCCCGGAAATTCGCGTGAAACAGCTCGATTGCCATTGGCATTTACCGACTATATCTATTCAATCATTGTTGAAGAGCTCGGTTTTGTTGGCGGGGTTATCGTGTTGATATTATACTTGTGGTTGTTGGCGAGGGCGAGTGCCGTAGCATCTAAATGCGTGAGGGCGTTTCCGGCCTTGCTTGTTATAGGGATGGCGCTGACCATAGTGTTTCAGGCGCTGTTCCATATCTGTATTGTGACCGGGGTGATGCCTGTGTCGGGGCAGCCGTTGCCGTTGATCTCCAAAGGGGGCAGCTCGATAGTTGTGACCTCTATAGCATTCGGAGTGATGCTTTCAGTGAGCAAATATGCAGTTAGAAACACCGCCAAGCGCAAGGATATAAATATGGAAAAAGATGCATTGCCGGAGGATTTGCGTGCCGACAATCCATCTCAATTATAAAAGTTTAGAAAATGTCAGCAGAAGAGAATAAAACACAGAAGCGTCCGATTCGAGTGTTGGTGAGCGGTGGCGGTACCGGGGGGCATATATTCCCGGCACTGTCGATTGCCAATGCCGTGTGTCGCCGTCATCCCGATGCCGAAATCCTTTTTGTTGGAGCGCTCGGCCGAATGGAGATGGAGCGAGTTCCGGCAGCCGGATATAAAATAATAGGGTTGCCTGTGGCGGGGTTTGACCGCAAGCGTTTGTGGCGCAATTTCAAGGTTGTGTTTCAGCTGTTGAAGAGTATGCGCATAGCACGCAAAGTGCTTCGCGAGTTTCGTCCCGATATTGCAATTGGGGTAGGGGGCTATGCGAGTGGTCCAATGCTGAAAGCAGCCCAGAAAGCAGGAATCCCCACATTGCTTCAAGAGCAAAACTCCTATGCCGGAGTGACCAATAAGCTGCTGGCGCAAGGGGCAAAAACGATTTGTGTGGCCTATGAGGGAATGGACCGATTCTTTCCTGCCGAGCGAATAGTGATGACCGGGAATCCGGTGCGTAGAGAAATAGCAGAAGCATCGCAAACGCGCGGGGAGGCAAAAAAAGCATTGGGTTTTGATTCGGAGGAACCACTACTGCTTGTAGTTGGAGGAAGCCTTGGAGCGCTGACCATAAACAAGAGTCTTGAGGCAGCATTGCCCCGGATTGTGGGTTTCGGAGCCAATGTGTTGTGGCAAACCGGCAAGAGCTATGCCGAGCTATGCTTGCCTGTGGCTGAAAAATATGATGGAAAAGTGAAGGCAATGCCCTTTATTTCAGATATGGCTACGGCATATAGTGCGGCCGATTTGATAGTGGCGCGAGCCGGAGCTGCAACTATTTCCGAATTGCAGTTGCTTGGTGCCCCGGCGGTGTTGGTCCCGTCGCCTAATGTGGCTGAGGATCATCAGCGTAAAAATGCTCAAGCTCTTGTAGAGCGTGATGCAGCTGTGATGGTGCTTGATGCTGAAGCATGTACAAAACTTGAGGCTACGGTTCTTTCGTTGCTTTCCGATGCCGAACGCTGCGAAACTCTCGGGCGTAATGCCGCAAAAATGGCACTCAAAGAGAGCGATGAGCGTATAGCCGATGAGATAGATAAATTGCTTTTTGCCGGTCAATAGATAGAGAATCACAATGGAAAAACAGAAACGAAACATATATTTTGTTGGAGCCGGAGGAATTGGAATGGCAGCGCTTGAACGCTATTTTCTGGCCAAGGGTTATAGTGTGGCCGGATATGATCGCACTGCCACTGATTTGACTCGCGCCCTGGAAAGAGAGGGTGTGAGGATTTCGTATGATGAAGGTGTTGACTCTATACCGGAAGATTTCCGCAATCCTGAAACAACACTTGTGGTTTACACCCCTGCAATCCCCGATTCACATCAAGGATTATCCTTTTTCAGAGAGGGTGGCTTTGAGGTTGTGAAGCGAGCAGCAGTGCTCGGCCTTGTGACACGCCAAAGCCGCGCGTTGTGTTTCTCTGGAACCCATGGCAAGACCACAACATCATCAATGGCGGCGCATATCATGCACCAATCACCAGCCGGATGCAATGCCTTTTTGGGTGGGATTCTCCGTAATTATGGCACTAACTTCTTGCTGAATCCGGAGTCGGATTATTCGGTGGTGGAAGCTGATGAGTATGACCGCTCGTTCCATCATCTTCGCCCTTATGTTGCGGTGGTGACATCAACCGACCCCGACCACTTGGATATCTATGGCACTGAAGATGCCTATCTTGAAAGTTTTGCTCACTTTACAGAACTTATAGCTCCCGGTGGTGTGTTGATAAAACACACTGATTTGAAGCTCAAAGAGCGAGTAGCCGATGGGGTTACTGTTTATGAATACTCGCGTGACAAGGGTGATTTCTATGCTTCAAATATTCGCCGTGTTGATGGAACAGTGGTGTTTGACTTTGTGACCCCCGACACGATAGTAGCCGATGTGGAGCTCGGAGTGCCTGTGGAAATCAATATAGAAAATGCTGTGGCATCAATGGCTGCAGTGTGGGCTGCGGGTGAGTTTGATGCAGATTCGGCTCGCTATGCCATGGCCACATTCATGGGGCCCAAGCGACGATTTGAGTTTTGGCATCGCGATTCGGAGCATGCTGTGATTGATGACTATGCGCATCATCCCGATGAATTGCGCAATTCTATTCGCTCGGTTAAAGCTCTATTTCCCAATAGGAAGTTGACAGTGGCTTTTCAGCCGCATCTTTATAGTCGCACTCGTGATTTTGCACCGGAATTTGCAGCAGCACTTTCCGAGGCTGATTCGGTGGTGCTTCTTGACATCTATCCGGCGCGAGAATTGCCGATAGAGGGAGTGACATCGGAGATGATTTTTAACGAAATCACTTCGGCCGACAAAGTGTTGGTGTCACGCGATGAACTCCCCACATACTTGTTGGAGCGAGGTTTTGATGTGTTGCTAACCGCCGGCGCCGGCGATATTTGTGATAAGTTGCCCCAAATAATGGAATTGGTAAAATAGCGAATGAAAATATTCAAAAAAATAAAAAAGTGGTGGATCTATGCTGCATTGGCGGTTGCTATGGTAGCATATGCAGTGGTTATGCTGACAATCACCTCCGAGCGCGAAGCAACAAGAATGTGCAGTGGAGTGATTGTGACGGTGCACGACACTGCTCATTATCGCTTTGTGACGCCAGAAGAATTGGTCCATGAACTTGGCTCTTTGACCATAGAGGCGCGGAGCATCCCGGTGCAGCGAGTAAATATCGATTCAATAGAGCGAAAATTGAACAGCTTTGATAAGATAGAGCATGCCGAGGTGAACCTCCTGACCAATGGGCGCATTCATATCGATGTTTATCCGATGCGTCCGGTGGCACGAGTGTTCCCTAAAGTTGACACCATGGCATCTTATTATATCAATCGCACAGGCAAACGCATACTCGCCGATGCTCGTTACTATATTGATGTGCCTGTGGTTAAGGGCTCTTTCCCCGAAGTGGGGATGAAGGCAGTGAGCATTCTTCCATTGCTTGACGCCATCAAATCCGACACGATGATAAATCAGCTTGTTTCGATGGTGAAAGTGGATTCGCCGGTCGATATAATCTTGGTGCCACGTATCCAAGGCCATGTGATTAATATTGGTGACACGCTCAACTATGCCGATAAGTTCCGCCGTCTGAAAGTGATGTATTCACAGGTGATGAAAGAGCGCGGCTGGGACATGTATGACACCATATCTGTTAAGTGGCCGGGCCAGGTGGTAGCAACTCGTAGCAACAAAGGTCAGGATGCCGAGGAAGATGTGATAGAGGTGGACAATTTCGAGGAGGTTGACGCCGAAACCATGACAGCCGGCGCGGATGTGGCTCCAGGAGAAACCCAGCCGGGAATTCCGGCGAAAAATGATAAACTCATTCCGGCACACAAAGGCAAATTTCAGCCAGTGTCAAAACCGGACACAACCCTTAAATCAACAAAAAATAAAAAGTAACACCCTATATATGAAAGAGAAAAATATAATTGCAATTGAGATTGGCAGCTCCAAGGTGAGAGGTGCAATCGGTGTTTACAACTCTGACGGAGTGTTGACCGTTAGTGCTGTTGAAGAGGAATCTATGAGAGATTGGGTTCGTAACGGCACAGTGAGCAATGTAGAAGAGGTTGCCTCGTTGGTTGCCCGAGTTATTCGCAAGATAGAGAATAGGGTATCACCGCGAAAGGTAAATTCAGTGTATGTGGGTATCGGAGGCCGTTCATTTATGTCGCTGATGCGCGATGTTGAGGTAGGCTTTCCTGAGGAGATGGAAATCACAGATGCAGTGATAGGCCAATTGATAGAAAAGGCCCAGAATGCCCCCCATGCCGATAGAGAATTGTATGGAATAGTGCCATGCAAATATGTTGTGGATAAGACTGTGGTTTCTCGCCCCAAAGGGACTGTGGGGAGCGGAATCCGCATGTCGGCCAATCTTATTGTGAGTCGTCCGCAGCCCAAGCGCAATATTGAGCGCCTGTTCAATGAAAAATTGAAGCTTGAAATAGCCGGTTTTCAGGTGCGACATTTGGCAATTGCCGATGTTGTGCTGACCAATGATGAAAAGCGACTTGGTTGTATGTTGGCCGACTTTGGCGCTGAAACCACAACTATTTCAATCTATAAAGACGGGTATTTACAGTATTTCACCACTCTCCCTATCGGTTCAAGAAATATCACTCGCGATATCATGCAGATGCACATGGTGGAAGAGCGTGCCGAAGAGCTAAAATGCACTGTAGGCAATGCCAATCCCAATATTGCAGCTGCATCCATCGGAGCCACTGATTATGTGGATTTAAACAATTACGTGGCTCATCGCGCCGGTGAAATCATTGCCAATGTTCGCGAGCAACTCAAGTATGCCGGGTATAAAGCGGCCGACTTGAATGCCGGCATCATTGTTGTGGGTGGTGGCACTCACTTGGCCGGATTTAATGAGCGCCTGGCTTCTCGATTGGGAATGCGTTTGCGCACCGGTAGTGTGAACCTATCAGAGGTTCGCATCTCAAACAGCAAAGTGTCGGCAACCGATATGGTTGATGTGATTTCGGTGCTTTGCGCAGCGGCCAAAAATGGCGCGGAAGAGTGCTTGACAGGAGCGGCTTTTGAAGAGCCGGTGACCGAGGTTGTGACACCGGTATATACCCCTGAGCCGGCACAGGTTCAAGAGCCGGAGGAAATCGTTGAGCAGGAACAGGTTAAGCCGAAAGCGCCAAAGAGCAAAAACTCTATGCTTGATAAACTCAAAATTTGGGCAGAAAAGTTCATGACAGAGACCGAAGATGACGATTACAATGTGTATCGTGACGATGAATAATTAACCCCCGGAAAAATAAATAAAAATGGAAGATACAAGATTAGATATCGATTCTCTTGATTTCAGAGAAAAAAATCGAGTTGAAGACACAAATGTGATTATGGCCGTTGGTGTAGGCGGCGGTGGCGGTAATGCTGTTAATCACATGTTTACCCAAGGGGTTGAGAATGTGACGTTTGTGGTGTGTAACACCGACGCCAATGCTGTTAGAAACTCTCCTGTGCCCAATAAAGTGGTGATCGGAAATGGTCTTGGTGCGGGTAACAAACCTGAAGTAGCACGCCAATTTGCGGAGGATGATATTGAGAAAATCCGCGAAATTTTCAATAACAATGCCCAAATGGTGTTTATCACTGCCGGTATGGGTGGCGGCACCGGAACAGGGGCAGGCCCGGTTGTGGCTCGAGTGGCTCGAGAAAAGGGTTTGTTAACAATCGGCATTGTGACCATTCCATTCCTATTTGAGGGTAAGAAAAAGATTCTTAAAGCTCTCGATGGGGCCGAAGAGATGGCTAAGCATGTTGATGCGCTATTGATTATCAACAACGAGCGCCTCACAGAGATTTATCCCGATCTTGATTTCCTTAACGCATTCGGTAAGGCTGATGACACTTTGTCAACAGCGGCTCGCTCAATTTCTGAAATCATCACAGTTGACGGACATATAAATCTTGACTTTAACGATGTTGACACAACACTGCGCAATGGCGGCACAGCGATTATCTCAACCGGCTATGGCGAAGGGGAGCATCGAGTGACTCGCGCTTTGGAGGATGCATTAAATTCACCGCTATTGAAGAATCGCGACATTGCCGGCTCTAAACGATTGCTCATGAACCTGTATATGAGTGGCGGAGAAGATGGCAAATCAATGTCGATGGCTGAGGTCAATGAGTTGCGCGATTTTGTGTCGTCAATTGACTCTGAAGTCGATGTTATCTGGGGGGCTGCTATTGATAATACCCTCGGCGGTAAAGTGAAAATCTCTATCCTTGCATCGGGATTTGAAGTGACAATCCGCGAAGAGGAGGAGGAACTTGAAGAAGAATCTCGTTTACGAAATAAACCCACTGTCACCTGGGGTGGCAATAAAGCATCGGCAAAAACTGATGAAATTGACCTTTTGAGAAAGGAATACGGAGCCAATATCGAGGATCTCAACTCTAATTATATAGTGTTGAAGCCCGATCAATTTGATGATGATGCAATTATCGACCAGCTTGAAAAGAGCCCCACTTTTAATCGCGACAAGCGAGTGGCTGACAACCTTCGCAAAGGGTGTGTGAGTTCAAATGCGCGTGCTAATTCGGACTCTCAAACTAATGCCGACAATTCGCTAATCGTGTTCTAATCGCGAAAATATCCCCATTATAGTGACAAAGCCATTAAGGAATCCCCTTAGTGGCTTTGCTGTTTTACTATAATTTGGGGATTAATGGTCATTAAGTCGGAAATGAATGAATCTTGATTTTCGGGTGAAATGTAAACTCGATTGTGTTTGCCATATCGCAATTCAATACGTGTAAGAGAAAGTGCCGGCGATGAAACAAGGCTTGATTTCAATGAAATCAAAGTAATATTATCAATTGGAAGTGTCATCCGATACAAAACACCACAACGGATTATCAATCGCCTATTGCTTATTGTGTAGTCTGTATGAATAAGCATATCAACCAACAGCCATATTATCGCCACTAGTAGCAAGGAATTAATCACTAGTGACCACACTATGTCATAACTTACAAGCATTGCGCCTAAAAATACAGCTATGGCAACAACAAAAAGGATTATTACCGATTTGTCAATCCGCGATTTATACACTCTCCCGTTCACCATACTTAAGGTTTACCTTTACGCTTAGGATTAGCCGGGAACCACCCTTTGCGTACACGCTCCTCTTGCTGCTTGACTTCTAGTATCGACCAAAAGCAGGAGAACGCAAAGACTCCTAAAATTGAAGACCAAAACACATCGGTCACCACGATAGCTGCTGCCAAAGAGATTACACCACCAACAGCAAACCACCAACGACATCCCACGCCAAAATAATAGTGTCCTTTGATAACAGCCGGATGAAACATCCCAATAATAAGAAAAGTGCAAAGACCTATAGTCAAGCCTAGCATGTGGTATGAAGCAAGAAATTCTGTCATGTTTTTGTGTGTTGTTTTGAATTTATAAAATACTGTTATCCGTGATTACCAGCCACCAGAGGCACCGCCACCACTTGTGCCACCGCCGCCAAAGCTACCGCCGGAGAATCCTCCTCCGCCACCGATTCCACCGCCGAAGCCACCTCCCGGTAATATAACAACCGAAGGTGCTGTTTTGGCTATCACAAAAGGCTTAAATGATTGTTTTCTGCAGTTGCGACATGCAAAAATTTTCACTCCTTGACCTTCGCTTTGCATTGTGGGCTTTCTAAGGATTCTTTCACCGGCATAGGAGCAAGTGCGTGCACCGCAATGCTGACACTCCACGAATGAGGATTGGCGATTCACATAGGGGATAATATCGGCTTCGCCACAATGCTTGCAGAGCCACACATCATAGTCAATGGAGTCAAGTCTCTCTTCGGCATCTTGTGCCGGAGTGAGATACTCGTTGTCTGTGGCTTCATCGAGTTTTTGCATTAGATTTTGGCAATTTGGGCATGGGCGTTTGTGATTGCGAATGCGGTTCATCATCCAGCGGCAGAGCAGATAGGCCGGTAGTGGGAATCCGAGACCCACGAAGGTCAAAAATAGAATCACAGGGCTCGCTTCGTTGAAACTGCGATAGCGCTCAAGCTCATCGTTCTTTTTAGTGGTCAGAATCAGTGCAACAATCCAAATCAGTGCAACTACGCCAAAACACACACCTGCGCCCACCATCCATGAGAAGAAATCTTCCGATTCATCGGCTTGGTCATTTGCATATTTTGATTTGATTTCTGCGGCAGCTTCGGGATTGGTCATTGCCTGGCAGAAAATATTCATGGCTGCTATTGTGCCGGCATCCATGTCACCGTTTTTATAGTGTGGAACAGCAGTGTTGCGCATGATTCGCGAGCAGGTCACGTCGGGCAATATTCCCCCCATGCCGCGTCCGGTGCGCACCACATAGCGATTCGTTGTGCCACCGACAATCATTAGCAACAACCCATTTTCGGTGTCTTTTTTCCCGATTCCCCAAAGTTCAAACAGGTCATTGGCAAATCGGTTTTCATCATAATTCTCAGCCATGGAATCGATGGCCACAATCACCGGTTCGGCAGTTGTTTGCTGCCACACGGTTGCAAGCATTCTATTGAGCGAATCGACTGCGGCTGCTGAAAGGATTCCATCGGGATTGCTCACAAACTGGGTGCGGTCTTTGATGTGGACATTGGGCACCTCCTCCGGGGTGTAAACACCGGCTGTGGCTGCCAAGGTTGTGATTATCAGTGATATTGATAGAAAAAGGAGTCGTTTCATTGCGTTAAATATGTGGTTTTTAATGTGCTTCAAGCCAATTATTTCCCATTCCGAGCCCCACTTCCATTGGGACGCGTCCGGCATAGGCTCGAACCATGTTTTCGGTTACAAGTTTTATCATCAGCTCTTTCTCTTCGGGGTGCACGTCAAAAACTAGTTCGTCGTGTACTTGAAGAATCATTCGTGAGCGCAAGCTGCGCTGAGTCATTTCGCGATAGATGTCCACCATAGCGAGCTTGATAATATCGGCTGCGGAACCTTGCAAAGGCGCGTTAATGGCATTTCGCTCGGCATAAGAGCGCACCACAGAGTTGCGGCTGTGGATGTCGGGGAGCATTCGTTTGCGCCCCATGACTGTGGTGACATAACCATTGTCTCGTGCTGATTCTATACTACGTTCCATATATTCCTTCACCTTCGGATAAGAGCGGAAATATCCATCGATAAGTTCCTTGGCTTCAGTACGCGAGATACCCAGCCGGGTAGCAAGGCCAAAGGCTGAAATGCCGTAGATAATACCAAAGTTGGCCGTTTTGGCATTTCGGCGCTGGTCTGCCGTCACATTTGCTATTTCTTCGTGATAGATCTTTGCCGCTGTGGCGCGGTGAATATCCTCGCCTGATTGGAACGCGCTAATCATAGAGGCATCTCCGCTCATATCGGCCATTAATCGGAGCTCGATTTGAGAGTAGTCGGCTGCCAAAAGAATATTACCCGCATCGGGAATGAAGGCTCTACGAATTTCACGCCCATCCTCGCTTCTGACAGGTATGTTTTGAAGATTTGGGTTGGTCGATGAAATGCGTCCGGTGGCGGTGACTGTTTGATTGAAAGATGTGTGTATCTTGCCGGTTGCGGGGTTTATAAGTGTTGGCAAGGTGTTCACATAAGTTGTCAGCAATTTGCGCAGTGCGCGAATCTTCAGAATCAAATCCACGATAGGATTTTCCGGGCGCAGCTTTTCAAGGATTTCTTCAGTTGTGGAATAAGCCCCACTTTTTGTACGCTTGGCTTTGGGGTCAATCTTCAATCTGTCAAAAAGCACTTCGCCCACTTGCATCGGTGATGCAATGTTGAACCTCACACCGGCAATTGCATATACCTCCTCTTCCATTTTTTCCAATCGCTCGGAGAAGCGAGTGGAGAGTGTCTTGAATTCATTCACATTGACTCTGACTCCATTCCATTCCATTTCGGCAAGCACTTTAGTGAGTGGGAGTTCGATGTCAATAAGCAGCTGCGAGAGTCCACCCTCGGCAATCTCCTTTTCAAACTTGGGCATCAAGCGCAACACTGCATCGGCGCGTTCACAGGCTCTTTCTGCGCTGGCACTTTCTGTGGGGATTTCCCCTTTGGCTGCCGGTGGGAGTAGGTCATAGTCGAGATATTTTAGCGACAGGATCGATAGCCCGTGTTTCATTTCCGGCTCGATTAAGTAGTGTGCCACAGCGGTGTCGTAGGCTGTATTTGCCAAGTCCAATCCACAGCGGCGAAGCAGTAGGATGTCGCGCTTTAGGTCGTGGCTCACAGCCACCGGAGCGGCTTCGCCAAATAGTGGCGACAGCAATTGTAGATGTTCGGCGGAGTTTTCGCCGGTCAATGGAATGAATGTGGCCACCCCTTCGGCTTCAGCCAAAGCTATGCCGGTGACTGTTGCGGTCATGGCTTCATCGCCAACCGCTGCAACATACAGTCCCATTCGCTCTGACTCGGAGATTCGCTTCACCATTTGCGAGATTTTCTCCGGAGTAGAGGCAATGTCGTAACTATGGTTTGTTGATGAGAGGGTTTTAGTGGCAACAGCAGCAGCCGGCACGATAGAGCCATCGTCATCGTTGAAATCAAAAAGCGAGCCTTGAGCTGAGGCGGTTGCGGGTTGTGAAGCCGGGACTTGTTCGGCAGCATTGTCGGCGCTGCCGGCAATTCGCTGGATAAATGTGCGGAACTCCAATCGGCGATAGATGTCGAGCAGCTTCACTATGTCAATCTCTTGACGACGACAACTCTCAATAGTTACATCCTCTGGAAGTGGCACATCCGTACGTATAGTGACCAAATCCTTTGAGAAGCGTATTTTATCGGCATTTTCTACAATCTTTTTTTGTAAAGCACCTTTTAGTTTGTCGGTATTTTCAAGAAGATTTTCCACTGAGCCCCACTCTGTGATAAGCTTGGCTGCAGTTTTTTCACCCACACCTGGACATCCGGGAATATTGTCGGAAGCATCCCCTTCAAGAGCCAACAAATCTATAACTTGAGCTGGTGAACTGATACCATATCTTTCACAAACCTCTTTTGGGCCTCTCACTTCAAATCCCTCTCCTCGAAGCGATGGGCGATACATCAACACAGAGTCTGTCACCAACTGTCCATAGTCCTTATCAGGAGTCATCATGTAAGTGGTGAACCCTTGCGCTTCAGCTTGGCGCGACAAAGTGCCAATCACATCGTCGGCTTCATAACCACTGACCTCAATGACTGGAATACGATACGCCTCAAGAATCTCTTTGATATATGGCACAGAGATTGTGATATCCTCAGGTTGTTTGTCACGATTAGCCTTATATTCGGAATATAGCTCATGGCGAAAAGTGCCACAGGGAGGGTCAAAGCACACAGCAATGTGCGATGGATTCTCTTTGCGAAGAATCTCATCAAGAGTGTTGCAAAAACCGAATATAGCAGACGTGTTAAGACCTTTGGATGTAACACGAGGTGCACGTATCAAAGCATAGTATGCACGGTATATCAGCGCGTATGCGTCGAGCAAAAATAGGCGTTTTGAACTGTTATCTTCCATTTTAGAAAGTAATTAAAGCATAAAATTAGCAAATAATTACGTTACATAGCCGTTGGTCAACAAGATTTTTGTAATTTTGTGGGAAATTATGTTAACATTAGAAGATATACAGCAGTCTATTCGCCCTGAGCTTCAGCAGCTCAGCGAATGTATCAACAGTTCGCTTTCATCATCAAACCAGATGATGAATCAAGTGATTGCGGGATACTTGGAATCAAAAGGTAAGCTCATACGCCCCGTAATGGTGATTTTAACCGCAAAGCTATTTGGCCAAGTTAACGACCGCGTGATAGCATCGGCTGCTGCTGTGGAGCTTCTTCACAATGCTTCTTTAATCCATGACGATGTGATTGATGACTCTAAATTGCGTCGCTCACTCCCCACAATCAACAATCTATGGGGCAATCACATTGCAGTGTTAACAGGTGACTATTTCGTATCAAATGCACTTCGCCAAGGCATATCGACCGGTGATATTCGTGTAGTGAAAGTGCTTGCCGATCTCGGTGAAATGCTCTCGCTCGGCGAAATAGATCAAATCTACAATGCTCGTTTTCACACCCTCAGCGAAAAAGCCTACTTTGATGTGATTTCAAGCAAAACGGCTTCGCTTTTTGTGTCGTGTGTAAAGATGGGGGCCTACTCTGTCGATGCCGATGAAAAAGCTATGGAACCGATGCTTCGCTTTGCTGAATTGTTGGGGCTTTGTTTCCAAATCAAAGATGATATTTTTGACTATTTCCAGGATCCGAAAATCGGGAAGCCCACCGGCAATGATTTGAGGGAGGGGAAAGTCACGCTTCCGTTGCTCTATGCCCTGTCGCGCACTGAATTGCCCGAACATGAGGCAATGTTGGAATTGTCAAGAAAAGAGGTTCTCGACACTAATGATATTGACACATTGATAGATTTTGCCAAGGCTTCGGGGGGTATTGAGTATGCCTACGAAACGATGAATAAGTTCCGTGCTCAGGCCATGGAGATTCTTTCGCAATATCCCCAAAGTGACACCACCGACTCATTTGCAGCGATATTTGACTATGTGATTTCTCGCGAAAAATAAATTGCCGAATTAAGAGATAATGTAACCCCCAAAGCTGAGATTTAAGTTTTGGGGTTTATTGTTTTCCTCCTATTATGAAAAAATAAACTCCAAGAGTTTTTTAGGCTCTCGGAGTTTATTGAAATCATTATCATTGAATCAATGTGAGTGATTTATTTTGAAGAGATGGGCACTTTGCGATGAATAGAGTGGTCGAGTGAGATTAGTGTTTCAGTGCCTAAAACACCGGGAATTGACTGAATCTTATCGTTGAGAAGCTCCATCAAGTGTTCATTATCGCGGGCAAAGAGCTTCAGGAGAATGGTGTATGGGCCGGTTGTGAAATGACATTCCACAACTTCTGGAATCTTCTCCAACTCCGGAATAACGTCGCGATACATAGCTCCACGCTCGAGGTTCACTCCGATATATGTGCAGGTGCGGTAGCCGAGTGATTTAGGGTTAACTTCGTAGCTTGAGCCGGTAATAATGCCCAAGTCCATCATTCGCTGCAGGCGTTGGTGAATAGCGGCGCGTGATACACCGCATTCGGCAGCAACGTCTTTTGAGGGGATGCGTGCATTGTTGATCACGATACCCAAAATTTTTTTATCAAGATTATCTATTTTGCCCATGATTTTAGTTTTGTTGCAATATGTAGCAAAAGTACACTAATTTTTTTAATAATGGGCAAGGAAATGGGTGAAAAAACAACAAAACACACATATTTTGCTTTTATTTATGTGCATTTTGCTATTTTTTGATATTCTTAAAGCGTGTCGAGTGTCAGAATACTATGGTTTTGACGGGCTGCTTGTGGCTTTCCGATTTGACGAAGTAGATACCGCGAGGGAGGGGGAATTCTTGATAGTCGCGGATTTCGTTAAGAGAGGCTATGGTGCGCCCGGTCAGGTCATAGATGTTTACTCGATATTGAGGCATTGAACAGCGGAAACGGATGAATCCGTAGCCTGATTCTATTGCTAATGGTTCGTCGGCAATGATGTTGTCAATCCCGGCAATCGGAGTGACCTTGATGTAGTTGGAAATATCGGAGCGCAGGCCTAAACGAACGCTTTGCACGGCATAGGTGTCGTAGTCACCTTCGTTGAGGCCTGTGACGGAAAATTCGCAGTTTTCAGGTTCTATTTCCTCCTCGAAGGTGGTCACGGTGTTGCCGTTATAACGCTTGATTGTGAGTATATAACCATCGATTGTTTCATTGCTTGGCGCGGGGTCCCAATTTGCGGTGTAGCTGCTTTCGGTCACATCAGTGGCTTCGGTGGCTGTGAGTTGCGACAGCGACGGCTTTTCGAGGCATTTGGCTGTGAGGGTGATTTTATAGCCGGCTGCGGGCAATCCGCCGTCGGTGATGTTTAGTTGCGCTGTGTGAGTGCCTGTTGCGGTTGGGGTGTAAGTGATGGTTACGGCAGTTCCCGATGTGGTGTTGGCAGCATCGGCGGAGAGTGTTTTGGCGGAGAGTGTGAAGAGACTGCGATTGGTCCCGGAGATTCCGAGCTCAAAGGTGCCGGAAAGGTTTTCGCCGCGGAAAATGATTTGTGTAGTAGCGGAGTTGCCAAAGGCAATTTCGCCGAAGTCAATCGTTGAGCCGTTTATCGGTGAGTACAGCACCGGGTTGCTTGGTTGGGTGTTGTCATCGTCGGAAAAGTAGAATGTCTGTCCTTTTTTGTCGCCCCAAATGTATTCGGCAAGTTCGGGATAGTCTATAAATGGATTGCGATTGCTTTGGATATTATAGACAGCTTCATTTCGGTTGGTCTCTTTTTCGCTTACCGGGTCGGCACGGTGCCATTTCAGCAATAGGTCGATGGCCCAGGGCTGAAGTGAAGGATATGCGCCGTTTTTCACTTGCCAAGTGTAGTTTGACTCCCAAGTCAGATTCTGATAGCAGGTGACCATGTAGAAGTAGGTTCGTGCGAAGTCGCCTTTATACTCATTGGCGGGTTCAAACACATAAGTTGCACCACCGGAGTTAATCCCGGTGCCCACGCGGCAAGTGCCATTGTCAAATTTCGGTGTTGTGCCGGCCAATATCTCCCCCAGGGGGTAGTTGCTTTTTGCGCTATTGGCGCTTGCGTTGCTGGGGTAGAGGTGGAAAAGGTCCACATAGGCTGGGATGTCATCGTCGCCTCCCCACCAACTTTTGGGGAGTGAGTGCTCGCGGTTCATGCCGCTTGAGCCGAAGCTACTGTAGATTGAAACCAGATTGTCGGAATACATGTCCCACCAGTATGATGTGCCGGGATACACATCGGTTTGCTTGAAGTAGGTGGGGAGGTTTTGGTAGCTCGACACCTCGGTGTGGGGGTTTATAATCTGGTGCAGGGTGGTTTTCAAAGTAGCTTCCGCTTTCCCTTCAATTGCAGAATAGTAGCCCTCTGGAACTTCGGCCGAAGTGGTTATATATGTGGCAATTAATGCGATGATTGCCGTGAATAATTTTTTTGTCATGAAGAATAGTTGTTGAATCAGTATGCAAAAATAACAATTTATGGCGGAAAAAGATTAAATTTGCGTGAAAATCAGTAAATAACGCGATGATAAAGAACTTGCTTTTTGATCTTGGCGGTGTGATTATGGATTTGCGCCGAATCAATTGTGTGGAAGCTTTTGAAAAGCTCGGAATGACTAATGCCAATTCTCTACTCGGAGAGTATTGTCAGGCCGGCGTGTTTGCCGGTATTGAAAATGGCTCTTTGACTCCGGCTCAATTTCATGATGAGATTCGCCAAATCATTGGCCGAAACGTAAGCGACGAGGAGATTGACTGCGCATTCCAGAAATTCTTGATTGGAATTCCGCCTCGCCGACTTGAGGAGCTTGAGGAACTGCACTGTGAGTATAAAATGTATATGCTCAGCAACACTAATCCAATCATGTGGAACGATGAAATCGGCAAGAATTTCCGTCAGCTCGGTAAGGATGTGAATTACTATTTCGACGGTATTGCCCGCAGCTATGAGATTGGAGCCATGAAGCCCGATTTAAAGGTGTTTCAATGGGTGATTGATCAATTTGGCATTAACCCCGAGGAGACTCTCTTTTTCGACGATTCGCAGTCAAATCTCGATGCTGCAGCTCGCTTGGGATTCCAGACTCTGCTTGTGGAGCCGGGTTATGAGTTCATGGAATTGTTCAAAAATTATATCTCTGAATAATGCTTTGCAGCGGAGGGCGAATGGCAACAATCGGCACTTTTGACGGTGTTCATCGAGGACACTTGTCGGTCTTGGCCGATTTGAAGGCTCGGTGTGCTGCCGAGGGCTTGGAGCCGTTGGTGGTTACATTTGACCGTCATCCGCTCCAGGTTGTTGCGCCGGAGCGAGCTCCGCAGCTGCTGATGAGTTGCGATGAGAGATTCGCTATGCTTCGGCAGATAGTGCCCCATCTTGCAGTGCTCGAATTTAATGAGCAGCTGAAGGGGCTTAAAGCGGCGGAGTTTATGGCTATGCTGCGCAGAGATTGGGGCGTTGAGGCGTTGCTGCTGGGCTTTAATCATAGGTTTGGGTCCGACGGATTGCGAAGTTTCGAAGAGTTTGAACTGGAAGCGAAGAGTGTCGGGATAAGGGTGTTTCAGAGTGCAGAAATGGCCGATGAGGCCACTCGCTATAGCTCTACTATAGTGCGCAAGGCTTTAAAGCGCGGCGATGTGGCTGCGGCTGCACGATGCTTAAATCGTCCCTACCGAATAGTGGGAAATGTGACCACCGGGAAGCAGCTTGGCCGAAAAATCGGCTTCCCCACGGCCAATGTGGTGCCGGTGGAACAGCGTCAGCTGGTGCCTATGCCGGGAGTGTATGCCTGCATGGCTCAATGCTCCGACGGAAGCCGACATCGTGCCATGGTCAATATCGGAGTGCGCCCCACGGTTGATGAGTCGGGCTGCACCACAATCGAGGCCCATCTGCTCGATTTTGCAGGCAATCTCTATGGCTCGGCCTTGACTCTCGATTTCATTGAGCGCCTGCGCGATGAGCGTCGGTTTGCATCGATTGATGAGCTCACAGCCCAGTTGCATCACGACAGAAAAAAGGCAAAATCGATTTTCGACGCTGCCCTATAAGATTGAAGATTCTTTGACGAATGCTATAGTTTAGGATTGCTGTTTGTGCATAGCTGTGAAGAAATGCCAAATGGCAATGCCGGTCGACACACTGACATTGAGCGAATGTTTGGTGCCAAACTGCGGAATCTCCAGGCACACATCGGCTGCGTCAACCACCTCCGGGGCAACGCCTTGCACCTCGTGGCCGGCTATAATGGCATAGCTGCCGGCTGCATCCGGGGTGAACTTTTCGAGCGACACACTCTCTTTCACCTGTTCCAAGGCACACACTGTGTAGCCTTCGCGGTGAAGCTTCTCGATGGCTTCAAGTGTTGATGGGAAATATTCCCATTTCACCGAATCCTCGGCGCCGAGAGCCGTTTTGTGGATTTCAGGCGATGGAGGTGTGGCTGTGATGCCGCAAAGCATGATGCGATTCACTAAGAATGCATCGGATGTACGGAATATTGCTCCGATATTATTGAGCGAGCGCACATTGTCAAGCACCACTGTCAGCGGTAATTTAGGACGAGCGCGATACTCTTCCAAAGTATCGCGCCCGAGGTCAAATATGGTTTTCTTTTCCAATGTAAAAGGAAATTAATCAATGATAGTGAAACCGGTGTATTTGTGGAGGCATTCGGGTACTTTGATGCCTTCGGGGGTCTGGTTGTTTTCGAGCAATGCAGCCATGATGCGGGGCAGAGCCAAAGCAGAGCCATTGAGTGTGTGGCAGAGCTGGGTCTTCTTGTCGGCAGCACGATAGCGGCATTTCAAGCGGTTGGCCTGATATGTTTCAAAGTTGGAAACAGATGATACTTCGAGCCAACGCTGCTGAGCAGCAGAATATACTTCAAAGTCAAATGTGATAGCCGAAGTGAAACTCATATCGCCACCGCAGAGGCGAAGGATATGCCAAGGCAATCCGAGCTTGTCGAGCAAGCCTTGAACGTGGTCTTTCATCTCTTCGAGGGCTGCGTAAGAGTTTTCGGGCTTTTCAATGCGCACGATTTCCACTTTGTCAAACTGGTGCAAGCGGTTCAAGCCACGAACATCTTTGCCGTAGCTACCTGCTTCACGACGGAAACATGCCGAGTAAGCACAGTTTTTCTTGGGGAGTTCGTTGTCGGCGAGAATTACATCGCGGTAGATGTTGGTCACAGGCACTTCGGCAGTGGGGATGAGGTAGAGATTGTCTTCACCCACAAAGTACATCTGACCTTCTTTGTCGGGCAATTGGCCTGTGCCGTAGCCCGAAGCTTCGTTCACCACATAAGGGGGCTGGATTTCCAAGTAACCGGCCTCATTGGCTTCGTCGAGGAAGAACTGGATGAGGGCACGCTGCAAGCGAGCACCCTTGCCCACATATACGGGGAAACCTGCACCGGTGATTTTCACACCGAGGTCAAAGTTGATAAGGTCGTATTTCTTAGCCAAATCCCAGTGGGGGAGCGCATCTTCGCCAAGGTTGGGCATCTCGCCGCCCGATTTTTCTACCACATTGTCCTCAGCAGTGCGACCTTCGGGCACCATTTCGCAGGGGATGTTGGGGATAGTCAAAAGGATGTTGCGGATTTCGCCTTCTGCCTGAGCAAGCTGTTCGGCAACATCTTTCTGTGATTCTTTGATTTCAGCCACCTTAGCCTTAGCCTGTTCAGCCTCCTCTTTTTGGCCCTGCTTCATGAGTTGGCCGATTTTAGCGGCATATTGTTTGAGTTCAGCAGCTGCGTTGTCATTAGTAAGCTGAAGTTTGCGGCGGTTGTCGTCGAGTTCGAGGACTGTAGCAATAGGTTGCTGAGCGTCGAAGCCCTTGACAGCAAGACGCTTTACAATGTATTCGGGATTTTCTTTGATTTGCTGTATGGTAAGCATAATCTATGTCGGTTTTGTTTTATTTTTGAAAGCTTTTGTGAGAAAGCCGGAGTTGTTATTTTAAATTGATATTACTGAAGAAGTTCGCGCACCTTGGCAGAGATAGCTTTGCCGTCGGCCTTTCCGGCGAGAGCCTTTGAAGCCACTCCCATCACCTTGCCCATCTCCTTTTGTGAAGTGGCGCCCACCTGCTCTATGATTTTTTTCAATTCGGCAGTGAGTTCCTCCTCTGAGAGCTGTTTGGGGAGATATTCTTCAATCACGGCAGCTTCTGCGAGCTCGGCTTCAGCCAATTCCGGGCGATTTTTTTCAGTGTAGATAGCTGCAGTTTCGCGACGCTGTTTAGCCATTTTGGCCAAAATCTTAGTAGCTTGCTCATCAGAGAGAGTCCCGTCAGAACCCTTGGCAGTCTTAGCTTCGATAAATTCCTTCTTGATGCCACGGAGAGTCTCCAAGCGCACCTTGTCCTTAGCCAGCATAGCGGCTTTTATATCATTGCTGATTTTGTCAAATAAATCCATGAATCAATTCTTTGAGTTTCAAACTGCAAAGTTACAAAAAAGTTTATAAGCTATTTAAAATTTGTCCGATTTTTCCTGCCATCCTCCCAAAAACATCCATTGCCATTCTGCTTTCTCATTTCTGTCCGCCCGGATTTTTTAGATTTCGCTCGCTTATTTGTAACTTTGCCCCTTAGATGCAACGGCTCATTGACAGCATAGTGGAGTTTCTTGAGGAGAATGGAATTGTGTGTTCCGTTCAGGAGTGTTGTGGCCTTGAAGTGGTGTGCGCCATGATTAATTCTGGAGAGAGCTCTCGAATAGTGGTGCCGGTAGAAATATCGGCTCAGAATTTGGATCAAGCACGAGCTCAAAGCCGCATGCTGCAAGAGGCTGTGACGCAGATTAGCCACCAATATGGATATCCGATAATAATACCCCAAGACCGCTGGCTTAGGCAGCGCACCATGATGCAAGCTCGACTGCTCTCCCACATGGGAGTGTTTTCACCGGCTTATGCTCGAAACTGCGAGGTGCGAAGAATCACCAAAGAGGAGGCACAGCAGTTTTTGGCCGATAATCATTCCTATGGCTATGCTTTGAGTAAATATTGCTATGGATTGTTTCTTAAGCGCCACACCGGACATATAGCTCAGCAGATGCAACAAGCAGATCGAAGCGACAATGTGGGCCAACTGATAGCTGTGGCCACATTCTCAAAAGCTCGTCGATGGGTCAAAGGTGATAGGGAGATACTATCGTATGAATGGGTGCGCTACGCATCGTTGCCCCAAATGAGGCTAAGCGGGGGTATGGGCAAGCTATTAAAAGCATTTATGGCTGATGTTAAGCCCGATGATGTGATGAGTTATGCCGATTTGGAATGGTCGGAAGGGGATGTGTATGCGCGATTGGGATTTCAAGCAGAGACGCTGAAGGGCTCAGTGGATTTTGAAATCGATCCCGCCACATGGGAGCGCCGACCCATCAGGACCACCCCCGTCGATTTATCATCTCCAGTCGCATTGCCGAAAGAACAGAGCGCCACAAAATCGCTCCAGTCACTCTATTATACCAACCTTGGTGGCCGCAAATATCGCCTAAAACTCACCGATTACCAATAGCCCACAGCGCGCACTTATTTTCTCTCGCCGCCCTTCCAATCAAGATTTTAAACCGTAGTTGAAACCGCCAAACGGTTGCTGTTTCGTTGGAAAAAGTGTCGTCATATCAAATTATTCGTTGGAAAAAGTGTATTTCCGCACTCAGTCGTAGCATGAAATATAATGCTGAAAAAGCGTTGTGAATTGCTTTCATTTTAGTATCTTTGCAATATAGGAAATATCATTTTTGGCAATGAGGTTGCCCACCATAAGTTGTGATTTGCTTTCAATTTAGTATATTTGCAATATAGGAAACATCTTTGTTAATAGGCGGGAGTGGCTGCAAACTGTTGTGATTTGCTTTCAATTTAGTATATTTGCAATATAGGAAACATCCGCTGTTGCACATACTTACCCACAACCGACGTTGTGATTTGCTTTCAATTTAGTATATTTGCAATATAGGAAACATCGCACGAGATTACAATTATTAACGAAATGTGGTTGTGATTTGCTTTCAATTTAGTATATTTGCAATATAGGAAACATCGCGATTGAGTAGGTGCGATCCAAGATGAGGTTGTGATTTGCTTTCAATTTAGTATATTTGCAATATAGGAAACATCGATGCTGTGTATGAGGGTGAGCTGAGAAAGGTTGTGATTTGCTTTCAATTTAGTATATTTGCAATATAGGAAACATCTATTTCGCTATCGTCATTGATAGTCAAAATGTTGTGATTTGCTTTCAATTTAGTATATTTGCAATATAGGAAACATCTCAGCCTCAGTCAACTGAGTGGAACCAGCCGTTGTGATTTGCTTTCAATTTAGTATATTTGCAATATAGGAAACATCCCTCACCGCTTAACGTCGTACGTCGCTGTGTTGTGATTTGCTTTCAATTTAGTATATTTGCAATATAGGAAACATCAATTGGAGACTTGGACAGACTTTCAATAGGTTGTGATTTGCTTTCAATTTAGTATATTTGCAATATAGGAAACATCAGTAATCGAACGAATAATCAACATCGGAAGGTTGTGATTTGCTTTCAATTTAGTATATTTGCAATATAGGAAACATCAAGGTTACGTTCATATGCAAGCAAAGGCTGGTTGTGATTTGCTTTCAATTTAGTATATTTGCAATATAGGAAACATCTAATGAACACCAATTACAACTCCATCATCTGTTGTGATTTGCTTTCAATTTAGTATATTTGCAATATAGGAAACATCACCCTTATGCATATCATACATTGAATTAGGTTGTGATTTGCTTTCAATTTAGTATATTTGCAATATAGGAAACATCCTTGTGGTAAATGTCCAGCTTGTTGCCGTTGTTGTGATTTGCTTTCAATTTAGTATATTTGCAATATAGGAAACATCAAAAGTGTAATTAAATTTATCAAAGCTATCGTTGTGATTTGCTTTCAATTTAGTATATTTGCAATATAGGAAACATCTGATAGGCGGGAGTGGTTGCACAACTAACTGTTGTGATTTGCTTTCAATTTAGTATATTTGCAATATAGGAAACATCCTTATTCCTTTGGATCCACATACACTTGCCGTTGTGATTTGCTTTCAATTTAGTATATTTGCAATATAGGAAACATCTCTTGTGAAGCCCACTTACGATTACGCTTGGTTGTGATTTGCTTTCAATTTAGTATATTTGCAATATAGGAAACATCCGGCAACACTGAGTGGATGCGATGAAGACCGTTGTGATTTGCTTTCAATTTAGTATATTTGCAATATAGGAAACATCAGGATGTATATATCTTAATGATTTTCAATTGCATACAGCTTATTTTAGGAATTAAAAAATCTGCACGTTTCCTAACAATAAATCCCGCACTCAGGCGGGATTTGTTATTCTAATCAAAAGGGGAATTTTCAAAACAGCTCTAACTGTTGACCAGGGGCATTAGGTTCTACGGGCTTCTTTCCGTAATAAAGTTCGATATCACCAAATTGCTTGTCGGTAATACACATTATGCCCACTTTGCCATGCATTGGTATAAATTGGCGAACGCGCTTTTTGTGAACTTCGGCATTTTCGCGGCTTGCGCAGTGGCGCACATATATAGAAAACTGAAACATTGTGAATCCATCACGAATCAGCTTTTTTCTAAAGTCGGCCGACGCTTTGCGGTCTCTCTTAGTCTCGGTGGGTAGATCAAACAAGACAAGTAGCCACATGACTCGATATTCACTTAGTCTATCCATCATATTTCCGGATATGATATTTTTCTCAACTCTCCACTAAAGCATTTGTAGAGCGATGCAGTGGTTTGCCCTGCAGCAATCATTAGCGGGCTTCGCCTGCCGCCTATCATTACATCGAGCATAGGGATTGTAAGCAATTTTGCTTTCAACTCTTTTGTCAAACACCAATAGTCATTGCCACTTGTCACTATTTCGTAAACCAGCTCATCCACATAAGGACGATAGGGCTCCATTATATCATCTGCAAGGCAATAGGCGTTATATCGATTATGATGATGAATCCCAAGAGTCGGTAACAATCCGCTTGCTACCAATGCTCGAGCTACAACTGCTCGAAGTATTGCATAGCCATAGTTCAATAGATTGTTTGGTGGCTCTCCATCACGGCCTCGAGTGAAGCCATCAATTGGGAAAAGGTTTTTCCAATAGTATGCTGCCGCGCGGGCTTCCATATTTTCCGAATCGCCACTCTTTACATCTGCCGCCCAAGCCTCCATGCATCCAATTTCTTGGTTTGTACATCGCTTTAACACCTTAGATTGATTCAGTATTTTAGTCCTTACAGTTTGTTGCCACAGCTGCTTCATCAATGGACGTGAAGCTTCCAGTTGATTTCGAAATCGCTCATTTTGGGTGGTATTGCCATATAGTGGTAGCATCAATCCTACTGGCATGCTCCGGCAATCACAAGTGATGAGAGCGCAGTTATTTTCAAGTAGCGCATCAATCAAGCCGGAAGTAATGGTGATTTGACGATTATCAATCACCACCACACCTATATCCTCTATTGGCTTGGTTATTTCAGTCTCTTTCTTGTGGTCATCAATAGCACCGAGGAGACGAATAACCATTTGCCTATCTCTAAGCGATAGATAGGAGGGATTCCCAAAATAAAGCGTCTTCTTTATCATTGCCAATTATTATTTGATGTAAAATTAAGATTAGACTCCGATTTTAGTAATATTGCCTAATCGGTCAACTTTAACTGGAATGCAGACTTCTTTGATTGAAATTTTATTGTCTGTTAATTCGATTTTATTTAATTGTGAATATTCTACTTTGTCAACAATTGTGTTTGCTAAAGAATATGGGATGCAATATAGTCTGTTCCCTGTAAAACTAACAACTTTAAATAAATTATTTACTATATGGATATTATCATCCGGTATATATACTAAATCATTAGGAGACAGAACAAAGATGGGTTCGTTGCCATTTTCATCGGTTGGTGCTGGTGATAGTCCCTGCTTTAATCTATTAATGACTATGTTTAGCGGAATTGTGGCATAGCTTCTCTTTTTGAATGTTTCACCGGTTTCGTTATTTAATTTTTCATTTTCGTAAATAGCAAAATATAGATTGGTTCCCTTTGCCGCTTCAACAAACTTAGAAGATTTATTCCCACATTGACCAACCGCAAACTTATCCGCTTTTTCGTAAACGCGCACTTTCAATATTGGTTGATGAAATTTTCCACCATTTAGCGAAATTATGTTTCGGTTCATTTCGTCAATTCCGTCGGGAGCGAATGCTGATTCTGGATTATTGTCTTTAATTTCTAAATGGCGTAGCAGTATCTTTTGAATAGCAGTATCGGCTACGCTTGATTCTATTTTTTCTTTCGTAAACGTGGTGTCTAATAGTTTTCTTGTTGCGAAAAATCTATCGTTCGTTTCTTTTGTGAAATAATACACTTTAATCTTTGATAGGTTAATGTCCTGCCACACATCAGAGTTGTCATCAAAGTATTTCTTAATGTTTTTAGCATTATAACCCTGTTTTAATAACGACAATAATTTCGTTTTAAATTCTTTTTCGACAATTCGAGAAGGGTTCTCTATTGCTTCATTGAGCGAAACGGATTTTATTTTGCGTATGTTGATTTCTCCATACACTGTATCTTTGTGCATTGGTTTGCGAATGGCCCAATTGGTGCCTTTTTGAGCAATGGTTCTCTTTTCTCCGTTTTTGTAGCGAGTGTAAATATTAGTAGCCTTATTTATAACTCGCAAATTTTGTTTAAAACTAACTATTGTGTTGTTTAATGCTTGGTGAACGTCTTGAGTGAATGTTTCCCAAGGTTTTCTTATCAGCCACTTATAATTACCATTGTTATCAGTTTTTACTTTGTCGCATAACAAAGACTGCAAGTCATGTCGAGTTGTTCGAGATTTGCTACTTGCGGATTCATTGTTTAAGTAATTCACAATATTTCTGTTGGCACATGCAATGATAATAGCGTCCATAGCATGATGGCGGTGGTCAATGCGCTTTTTATTAAACCCTTTTTGCAATGCTAATGGCATTGAAGGTATCTTGTGCCCATTCTCAGTTGTGGCTGTAAAATGTGTAGTACCTGTTATTTCATTTAATCTTTCAAAGCGTGGTAAAATAATCTTATTCCATACGTCGTTTATACCCCAATCTTTTTTGAGTCGATCGGTTATTCCTCCAGTACATACTATTACATTTTTGGATATTGCTTCCTCTTCGCCATCAGTTCTGACTATATTTGACAAAAGACCTTTAACAACCTTGCTGATATATCGACTATCATTAAGTTGTCGAGCAATAAACTCGTCAGGAATATCTTCCATCATTAGTTTTCGCAACTTTGTTTTGTTGCGGCCATAATGCTCTTTAACAAATTGTTTGTATTCCTCTTCAGTGAAAATACGAACCTTTTTGCCAAAAGATAATTCAATTATTTCACCGGCATGGTCTTTGATGAATTCAAGTGCTAAACGACGGTCCTTTTTCTTGTTTACTTCGGATTCGCATATTACCTTATTTGAAAAGGAGTCGTCAAAATAACGCGATTGTGGAATAATGTGCTCAATTTCGTAGGCAGATGTAAATAGTTTCGCTAACGGAATAGCTTCTCCTGTGTAGGGAGAGCGATATTTTTGCTCCAACCAAAGTTTGTAACGCAATACCTCGCTTTTTGAAGGGCGCTTTGTAGATTCTTTTTCTTTGAATTTCTTTAGAATATCTTCTATTTCATCAGGAATATTTTCAACACTATTCAATACACCATCTTCATAAATTCGCAATGCCTCTTGTTGGCTTGGTGAGTTGGGTCGAACATTTTCAATACCAAATGTAGAATCTGTAAACTCCATCAATAATGCTTTTATGCGAAGATTTGCATTTTCATTGTCGGAAATTTGTTTTGAAATTTGTCTTCGTTTGTCGGCGGGATTTTTCATTTCGCGACCGAGCTCAATATGAATTTCATCAATTTTGCTGTGTTTTGCCCAAATGTCACGAACAGTGCGGAGGGTTTCAGTAATTACCTGTTCTACAATTGGATTTCTCAAAGAATGCTGTTTGAACTTGCCTAAAAAGATATCAATATCTTCGGGGCAATTCCATTTTGTAATATCCTTTGCTTCAGAGTGTCGATTATATACAATGTAGCAAGCTAACCAAAGAGGAAGCCCCTTAAATGAAGTTTTATCTTCAAAAATCACGGTTTTTTCACGTACTCGCTCCTTAATATTTTCATCATATTCTCCTGATAGGATTTTTTCAATTCTATTAGATGTTTTGGGATCTATATTTTCGGCATTCCAATATTTGCCCATTCGCATCAGGGGCAAAAGTTTTTTGATGGCTTTTGCAGAATATGCCCCATATTCTTTTTCAAAAGGTGGGAATTTCTGAAAAGCATCAACAAATGATTCTGTTAAGTTCTTTTTGGTGGCGAATTTGGTCAAAGCTTTTGTTAATTCATCTTGGTTGCTGATTGAATATAATATAAGCCATAATTCTTCAAGTATTTCCGATGTTAGAGTTTCAGCTTTTATGTTTGCCTTCGATATGCATTGCAGGATTTTTGCACGAGTGTCATTGCATGGATAAGATTTGTCTTCTACATAATTCCAGCGATATTTATCAATATCTTTCTTTAATTTAAATTCTGGGTTTTTTAGGAATGCTTTTTGGTTAATCTCCTTTTTGCTGTTGAGCCAGTCAAATAAATCAACATAGTCATCTTCAGATTTTAAAAATTCTGTTGTGACATCTATCTCTTTTCCGGAATCAGTTTTGTATATGCGTAGGTTTTGAATGAATTGCCAAAGGCGGAATTCTTGATATAGTGGATGGGATTTCGCAATGCATTTCAACCCATATCGTTTTTTTTCACCAGTTTTTCTGTCTTCAACTTCGAAATCCTCGTAAGGGCAATTAGCAATGAGTGACTTTTTACTCTTTAACGGGCGCTGGTAGAACAATATGTCTTCTATAAATAGGTATGTAAAGTTCCTGTTGGAGATACTATTTCGGTATGCATCATTGTTTGGATATAGGGCTTCAATGCATGATTCATATAGTTGGTTATCACGTAGTTCAGCGTGAAATTCTGTTTGCTTGTTTATAATTTGAATAAGTTCTTCTTTATAGAATCTTCTTTCAATAGTGCGGATTAAATTACCTTTAATTTTTATGTGTGGATTCTTAAGTATTGCAGTATAAATGTATTCACCAACAGTTTTCTTTGAGATTTCAATATCTAACTGAGTTTTTTCTTTTATCAAAGTCCAATCATCTTCGCTTGGTGCCCGAAATGATCGTTTGACTTCGCCAAACTTGTCTTTCTTTGGTGAGCCATCTTCATTTATGTCAGTTGTTACAATAAATTCCTTTGTTTTGCCAATCCAATCCAACGGCTCTTTGCTAGATCTACGATAAATCCACCCATTTTCTAAATGGACATTGTACCAAGTGTCTTTGCCCTTTTTATCTCCACTATCTTCTACGGCAACGACTTTTAGTGCGTGATATTCTACTTTCTTACCTTTTTCTTTTTCGGTCTCTTCTCCTCTGAGTTGATAGTATCCGCGTTTTTGATTGAAGTTCAATAAAATCCAGGATAATTCTTCTTTTGAAATCTGTTTTGTCAGAGCCTTTTTGCGAAGATAGTATATAGTCCAATCATACGGGATTTTTTTGTCCTTCAATTCGGGATTTTCCGTGTGAAATTCTGCCAACATTTCATTGAAGGATTCGGTAAATAAGAATTCATATTTGCCTGAAGTGTTTTTAGCCCATGCCAATTTAGGCTCTTCTCCATTGATTATTTTGCCATATCTATCCAGCGCCTTTAAATAGTGTGGAGGTAAGAAGCCGAGGCATGTCAGAGCCCTATGTAAGCGTTCTCTTCGTAATAGATTCCTTTCAACGAGTCGTCGCACCCCTCTTAACCTTGTGCGTTCTGCAGTTTGGGAAATCGAATTGCCCTTGTCGAAATCGCCAAGGGTTGATGCGTCCATAGGTATAATTCTTGCGCCATCCGCGTCAATCTGTTTTAGTTGGTTATTTTCATCAGAGCTAACGACTGCCCATCCTATACTATTTGTGCCTAAATCCAGACCTAAAATTTTTTCATGATTGTAGATTCTATTGTGTTTTTTACAAAAATATTATTTTTTTGTTGTGGTTGCAATTTTTTTTGTTTATGTTTGCAGAACTAAAATGAAGCAAATCACAATAAGGATTATTCCGTTGTGAAAACATTAGGTTGCCCTCGTCCTTATCGGGGGCTTTTTTTATTTTACTCCTCAATTAGCTCGATACTAAAAATATTCAAAAGGCAAAAATAGCTGCGAGTGGAGCGGGTATTTTGCACGGCAAATTTAAAAATAGTTAAAATTTGAGGGGGGGGGTAAATTGTGGATTTTTTGTAACTTTGGAACGAAACAAAAATAGGTTTTGATTATGTGGGAAAAAAGTGTTGTTAGAGCACTGATTGCAGGGGTGGTTTTCACTCTGTTGCAAGTTGTTGGCGATAATTTCTTGATGGATTCGCTACACCAATGGTATGTGTATGCCGTGGAATTTGTGATATTCTGGGCTATTATGTCGGGCGTGTATTACTATTTCTGTAAGCGTGACAGCAAAAAATAGTGATAGCAATGGGACTGCTTGATATGACTTGGAAAAATTTCAGCTGGAAGCGTTTGCTGATTATCGTGGCGCTCTATGTTGCAATAGCCGGAGGGTGTTATCTCATTCTGCCCAGTTTTGGTGGACTGATTGATGGCATGATTCATGTAACCACGTTTATCATTGTGGTGAATCTGATTGATTATTTCCGTAGCAGACGCAAGAAAAAGTAATACAGAATATGAAATAAGGCTCACTGACGGTGAGCCTTATTTTGTATAGTTACTGTTGTGGAGCGTCGTTGAATCGGAGCATCGCTTCTATGATGCGGCGATCGTTGCTCAGGCGGGGCACTTTGCGTTGTCCGCCGAGCTTGCCGGTCGATTCGAGCCATCGGTCAAAAAGGCCGGGTGTGGCTTCGGTGATGGTGAGTTGCGCCAGGAATATGTCGCCGGAGCGCTTGGCTTGGTAATCGCTGTTTTCCTCGGTCAACATGCGGTCGAGCGTTTGGGCAAAAGTGTTAATGTCGGCCGGCTGCTGAGAGAATTCTATGAGCCACTGGTGATGTCCACGCTGACCTTCGGCAGTATAAACGGGTGCCACGGTATAGTTGGCCACATGGCATGAGTGGGCAGTGCAGGCTTTTGCCAGTGCCGCATCGGTGTTGTGGACCATTACTTCCTCGCCAAATGCGTTGATGTAGTGCTTGGTGCGGCCGGCGATGGTGATTCTCAATGGCGAAGTTGATTCAATTTTTACTGTGTCGCCGATAGGATATCGCCAAAGACCATTGCACGAGGTGATGAGCAGAGCATAGATTTTGCCTTGTTCCACTTCCCACGCGGGCAGGGGAGCGGCGGTGGGGTCATCGAGAGGTATGAACTCGTAGAACACACCGGCGTCTATGATTAGTGCCATGGCGCTTGATTCGCGGGTGTCCTGCACGGCGAAGAATCCCTCGGAGGCATTGTATGTCTCAAGGTAGCGCATACGTGCGGGGTCGATGATGCGATTGTATTGTTCGCGGTAGGGGACAAAGGATATGCCGCCATGGAAGAAAACTTCCAGATTGGGCCACACTTGATGGATTTCAGTGGCGCCGGCAGCCTCAAGAGTTTGGGTGAGCACGGTCAGAAACCATGACGGAACTCCCGAAATGGAGCGCACATCGGCGTGTAGAGCAGATTCAACAAGCGCGGGCAACTTCTCATGCCAGTTGGCCATGAGGGCAATGCGCTTGCTTGGGATTCGAGCCAAGTTTGCTATCGGGTTGATGGCTTCAATTAGGTTGGCTGAGAGGTCACCCACCTTGACACGCGAGCCTGCAGGGAGATTGAGCTCGTTGGCAAAACTGCCGCCGAGAATGAAATTCTTGCCTCCAAACATTCGGCTGTCGGGATAAAGGTTGAGATAGTGGCACACCACATCGGCTCCGCCACGATAGTGGTTGAGTTTCAGAGAGTCGGCAGTGATAGGAATATACTTGCTTTTACCGTCTGATGTGCCCGATGATTGAGCAAATCGGAGTGTGCGTCCCGGCCAAAGGATGTCGCGTTCGCCGGCTATCATGCGCATCACCAATGGGCGAATCTCCTCGTAGGGGGTTACGGCTACATTCCGGATGAATGTTTCGTAGGAATTTATGGAGTCATAGCTGTGTGTTTGTCCCCAGAGAGTGTTTCGGGCAGAGGCTATGAGCTGTTGCAGCACGCGGCGCTGAGTGGCCTCTACGCATGTTGAAGCCTGCGAAAATTGGCTCACTCGCTTAAGAAAATATGGTCGTATAATCTTGGTTAGATTCATCTTGATTGCTCTGTTTTGTGTGGCAAAGATACAGAAAAAAGTACCGATGTAGCACTAAATCGCATTGAAATAATCATTTTAATAAATTAATTCTTACCTTTGCAAGATATTAACTTGGTGTATTGCATTTTGGCGATTCCAAGGGTTTAAAATATTTGGTTTAAGTATATGAAGACAATAAAAAATAGATTATTACTCCTCTGCTTGAGCCTTATGGCGTTGGCGGGGTTGACATCGTGTGGCGATGGAAGTTATGAATATTGCCCTATTCAAGGACGCTGGACTCTGGGCCAGGTGGATGGAATCCCTGTGGCCGATGAGGATTTGGTGGAATTTACATTCCTCTCCGACGGCACCGGCTTCTATGGCTACTATGACTTCAATCCCTATCCCTATCTTGATTGGACTACAATTCCGATAGAGTGGGAGCTGAGGTATGGATCCGGAGGTGCAGAGTATCTATATGTCTATCCTCGCTATAGTAACGAAGTGTGGGTGTATATCGTGAAGCTTTACCATTCAACGATGAAGCTCATCGATATTGAAACAGGAGCTGAACTTATGTTTTATGATCTTTCAATGCCATGAGCGAACAAGAAACCAAATGGACCGAGATAGAATTGCTTCCCGAATGGGATGAGAAATTCTATGATGTTTACACTGCTAAGAAGCATGGCAAGTGGGTGATGCTAAAAACCCTCAAAGCGGCCTATAAGGATGATCCCCGCTTTCAGGCCATGATTGAAAAGGAATTTGATGTTCGATACAATCTTGCCCACTCAAACATTGTGATGATCAATGACTTTGAGAATGTGCCCACATTGGGGCGCTGCATTATCACTGATGATGTGTATGGCGATTCGCTCAGAAAATTGCTCGACCAGGGAAAGGTGACTTCGCAGCATCTCAACCGAGTGTGCACTCAGCTTGTGGACGCAATTGACTATATTCAGGAAAATCACCTTGTGCACTTCCCCATCCGTCCCGAAACAATCATCTTCACAGAGAATATAGGCAACTTGAAGCTTATCGATGTGGGCTTTGATCAGAGCGAACACCTGACTCCGGCCGAGGCCACAGAGGATATATATTCATTCGGCAAAGTGCTGAAAGAAGTGCTCGACAATGTAGAAGATGCACCGAGCCATCTGCGCAAAATTGCCGAAAAATGCACTGCCGAAGACCCTCGTCAGCGTTACAGCAGTGTGCATCAATTGCGCATGGCTCTTGCTCATCGCTCCGACAATAAATTCTATATCTACACAATAATCTTCCTGCTTGTGGCAATAGCCCTTCTGCTGTGGTTCACTTCGGCATGGGCCCCGGGTATTAAATTATAATGCGATAAAGGTATGTCAATAATAATCGAGGCTATTAAGCCCACCAAGTCAAATCTGAAAACATTCGTTAAGTTTGGAATCGACCTTTATAAGGGAAATTCATGTTTTGTGCCGCCAATGATCTCCGATGATGTGGAAACATTGATGCCCGACAAAAATCCGGCATTCGATTATTGCCGTGCGCAAGCATTCATGGCATGGCGCGATAATCGCCCTGTAGGCCGTATTGTGGCAATCATAAATGATTTGGTCAACGAACGCAGCGATAAAAAAGAAGCTCGCTTCGGATTTGTAGATTTTGTTGACGACTCAGAGGTGGTTGACGCTCTTTTCGGCGCGGCCGAAGAGTGGGCTCGTCAGCAGGGGATGAATGAAATTGTGGGCCCGATGGGATTTACCGACATGGACCATGAAGGGATGCTCATAGAAGGATTCAATGAGATGGGAACCATGGCCACAATATATAACTATGATTATTATCCCAGGCAGATAGAGCGCATAGGCTATGTGAAAGATGTTGATTGGGTGGAATATCGCATAGAAGTTCCGACTGAAGTTCCCGAGAAATTTCAACGCATTGCCGACATTGTTGCAAAGAAATATGGTCTTCGTTCAGTTAAATTCACCTCGCGTCGCAAAATCAAAGAACAATATGGCCAGGCCTTGTTTGACTTGATTAATGAGGCCTATGATGAGCTCTATGGCTACTCGCCGCTCAATCAGCGCCAGATTGACTATTATATCGACAAGTATCTCGATATTGTGCGCTTAGATTGCTTGAGTGTGATTGTTGATGCAGAGGATAAACTTGTGGCTCTCGGCCTTTCAATGCCCTCAATGTCGAAAGCCCTTCGCCGTTCAGGTGGCTCGATGTTCCCCTTCGGGTGGTATCATTTGCTCAATGGTATCTATGGCCGCAATGATGTGGTCGATCTTCTATTGATCGCTGTTAAGAAAGAATATTTGAGCCGTGGGGTGAATGCCCTCGTGTTTGCCGACTTAATTCCTATATTCAATAAGCAAGGCTTCAAAGAGGCAGAAAGCAACATTGAACTTGAAGGCAACGAAAGTGTGCGTCAGCAGTGGAACTATTTCAATCACCGCTTGCATCGTCGCCGTCGTGCCTATCGAAAAAATCTTTAAATATAGCATCAGTGGCAACCGGTCTTGTGCTTGAAGGAGGCGGAATGCGCGGGCTGTTCACAGCCGGCGTTATTGATGTGATGATGGAAGCCGGCATAGCCTATGACGGCATTGTTGGAGTGTCGGCCGGCGCTTGCTTCGGGTGTAACTATAAATCGCACCAACCCGGGCGAGTGTTGCGCTACAATATGCGCTTCTGTAAAGATACAAGATATATGGGGTGGCGCACTCTGCTGCGCACCGGCAATTTGGTGGGCGCCGAATTTGCCTATCATGAATTGCCCATGAAACTCGATGTTTTTGATGTGGAGCGCTTCGAGTCCGATCCCACGGAATTTCATATAGTGACAACCGATGTCCACACCGGTACTCCTATATATTATAAATTTGATCGGGTTGACTACAATTCGCTCGAATGGCTCCGAGCATCGGCCTCTATGCCCATTGTTTCGCGTCCGGTGAAAGTTGATGAAGGCCATTTGATGCTCGATGGCGGAATCTCCGATTCAATCCCGCTGAAACATTTCAAAGAAATAGGATATGAGAAAAATGTGGTGATTCTCACCCAGCCCCGTGATTTTTTCAAAAAGCCGGCAGTGATGTGGCCGTTCCGATTGTTTTTGCGCCGCTATCCCAAGATTGTTGAGGCCATGGCGCGTCGTCATCACATGTATAATGAGCAATTGCGCTATGTGGATTCGGAAGTTGAGGCCGGAAAAGCCTTTGTGATTTGCCCCAAAGAGGCGCTGCCTGTGGGCAGAATCGACTCCGATAGGAAAAAAATGCAGCGAGTCTATGACATGGGGCGCGAGGCTTGTTTGGAACTATTGCCACAGATTCAAGAATTCTTAAAGAAAAAATAGCGTCGGCGCTGATAGTGCTAAATGGCTGATGTTCATTGCTGGAGTGTTATTTGGGAGAAATTGGCGTAAAAAAAAGTTTCGAAAATATTTGGTTGTTTCGGAATAAAGGTCTACCTTTGCACTCGCTTTTGAGAAATGACGTTCACAACAGCGGTTGTGAGGCGAAATGCGAAAAAAGTTGCGAAAAAGTTTGCGGGAATAAAAAAGTTGCCGTAACTTTGCAAAACTTTCCGCCAACAAAAACGGCGAGAGTTACAGAGGACATTGAAATATTTGCAATAGACAAAGAAGTAGTACAAGAGTCATTAATTTTGATAGCAAAAAGCTATCGTGACCTAAGTCAATTTCTTGAAACTTATATAAGTCAAGTCGTTCCGAGCCAAAGATTACATTCGTTTGCGTCTGATTCGGTTCTGACAGAACAAAACAAATAATTAAGTTTTGTTCGATTTTTTAATTGAAAAGAAAAGAACAAAATAAACAACAACGAAGAGTTTGATCCTGGCTCAGGATGAACGCTAGCGACAGGCTTAACACATGCAAGTC
>JAZSAZ010000008.1:0-129816 GCA_045602165.1 Paramuribaculum sp.
AATGACTTTATTTGCATTTTAAATATATGTCGATATCTGGGAATGAATATATTAGCAATTCCTCCAGTAAACATTACGGTTATTATAGTAGCCCATGCAGATCCTACAATTCCCCATTGAGGAATAAACAGATAGTTGACAGCCACACACACTACACACGACATAATATTTCTCAGAAATGCTAATTGATGAATATTTTCTATAATAATCAATTGTCCGCCTAAGGTTATTAACGCTACTCCGACAGCCTTAAATGATAGTATCTGCATTGCCGGAACAGCCTCTATATATTCAATACCATATGTATATCTAATAACAACATAGGAAAGCGCTGACATTACACAACTCACGAATATTGTTAACCAAATAGTGACATTCATCATTTTCTGTGCTTGAGTTTTATATAAAACCTCACTTTCTTTTTTATATCTCACTAGTATCGGAGCCAAAGTCTGAATCATTATAGCTGGAATAAAGATAATAACACCGAGAAAACTACCTGCTGACGAGAAATATCCAAGCTGCTCATTATCGAGCATATTTCCAATCATAACTTGATCAATCCTTTGATATACTACAACAGCTGCACTTGATATTACTAATGGCACTGATGTAGAAATCAAATTGTAAGCAAACGACTTATCAAATTTCCAATCCGAGATTTTGCCCACCTGTTTTCGATATGCACCAATATAGGCAACTGCTAATAGCATAAAATCGACCGTTAATGCAACGATAAAAGCCCAAAGAGGGGCTTTGATTACAAGCAATACTATCTTTATAACAGCACCTAAAAGCGTACGAAATATTTCTGACTTAACTACATATTCATTTCGTATTATCGATGTAAAATAATGACGAATAACGTCAAAGCAGCTAAAGAACATTGATGTTGAATAAATCAATATCATCGCTATAGTTGCAATTGCCACATCGGATAGAATAACATAAATAGTTATTATGACATAGGTGACAATCGCAAGTATTATTCTTAAAATAAATGCTGTTCCTAAAATAGTTTCTGTAGGAATTTCTTTTTTAGATAAATCCCTGATAATTATTTCCGTGGTACCAAATGTTGAAAAAACGCTAAACAACGTTACAACACTTATTACATAATTCATTAGGCCATATTGTTCCGGGCCTAAATAACGTGCAACCAAGATACCGACAAACAAAGTACTGAGCAGAGTAACAACTTTACCAATAACAGCCCAAAAGACATTCCTTATAGCTTTTGCCTTTGTGGAATCACTTTGAAATATGGATTTAAATTTACTTAATAGCTGCATGCTTTCGGTATAATCACTAATAATCGGGTGATAAATTGGAAGATATACAATGAGGTGATCAGAAAACTATTATACAATTGTTTTCTTCAGTCCCATTAATTATCAATAAAAGGATAATTCGGATTAGTCATGCTTTTGAATTTGAGAGCAAAAATCTTCTATTATTCCAAAGTTTAGTTACAGCTGCTGTGATTTTATCATTCACCTCCCAGAACAATATCGGCACTGCCACACCAACAATCACATACACAAGCCATAGATATGACGGGCTGTTCTCCAATATCGGAAATTCACTCAATCGCGACAATGGCTGTCCATTGCTTATAATATAGATAAAGCTGACAAACTTAAATGTGAGAAAATGAAATGTGAGAATATAAAGGGTTTTACTGCCGATATATGTCAGAAAACTTGCTATAGGCGTTGTTGACAGAACATTTGACAACAAAACTACACCAAAGGTGCCTATCATGGATATTACATAGTAAAGAATTATAGTCCATCCCGTTACTGTCGACATACTCATAGCTATAAAAAAGGATGCAATTGCCGGTATCGACAAGAATGCAAGTCCGATCAAAGTCTTGTACCGAAGCTTTGAAAAATCAAATCCTTCTTTATGTACCAAATAGCCTGTCATATAAAATGCTGCAGCTAAGACTGTTCGTTCGCTAAATTGAGAAGGTATATTTACAGGCAAATAATTTTCTATTATTGCTAATAATAAAAGTAAAAATACCCCCCCCATTTGCTAAATTTTGTTAACGCAGAGTTGCGTCTACTCGTTGCCAATAGTAATATAGTGAATATTGAAGCCCAAAAGAGTGATATTAAGAACCAAAAACCGCCAAGCAACTGCTCACTACCTGTCATCGTAAATATCCTGACAACTTTTACTGCTATATCCTGCAACGAATAAGTGTCAGAATAAAAATGCATCCATGCAAAAACATTATGGAGCATCAAGAATATTAACGAATACTTGACAAATGGTTTATAGGCGCCTTTAGCCTTATACACCAATCCAGTTTTAAGATTAGTTATATATCTGTCACTTAACCACCATCCACTCACAAAGAAAAAACATGGCATATGAAACATATACACGAATTGAAATAGCTCCTTCGGACATCCGCTATGTCCCATTACCATCAATATGATACAAATGGCTTTTACAATATCAAACGATAAATCTCTCTGTTTTGCCAAACCGAAATAAAATTAAGTGATAATGATTAAATATTACTTGTGCTTATGTGTCACATAGCAATTTATAACGACTTTTTCAATGCGCTAGTCAAGGTTTTAAGGCGGTGTAGATCGGTGCCGGCGTAGTCATACATACCCATTTTGCTGAGCGCTTTGGCGCGCTTTTGTGCTTCTCGGCCATACATGCCAAGCAATGAGAACTGATTGAGTTGGAAATAAACACCCATCTCTTTCAACTCTTGCAGCTCTTCCATTGTTATATAGATATAGCGCTCGGGATGGGCCAACACGGGGTGATAGCCACATGACTGGATTTCGCGGAGAATATCACGAAATCCCATGGGGGGATTGAAATAGGAGGTCTCCACCAATAGATGCCTCCCCTCGGGGCCAAGGGGCAAAAGGTCGTCGGCCCGCAAGCGCTCTTCAAAAAGGGCATCAATCATATTTTCTGCCGCAAGGTGCAGAACCACACTCCCCTTATAGGTCTCTTGAAGCTCGGCAAAGCGAGCGCGAAGCTCGGAGGTGGTGTTGGGGATATCCTCCATGATGTGGGGCGTCAGCCACACCTCGCTGATGCCTATGCGCTCATATTCGGCGAGTATCTGCAAGGTCTCGTCGAGGCTCTGAATCCCATCGTCAACGCCGGGAAGCAGATGACTGTGCCAATCAACAAAGCCTTGGAAGAATCGGCGCTCTTCCAAGGTCTTTTTTCTAAAAAACCACATATGATTTAATTTCAGCAATGATGCTCGGAGGGTTAATCATTGGTGTGATAGTAGCTCTTGCCACCATAGCTATAGCAATAGCTGTAGCTTCCGCCGGTTTCTTCTGTGCCGTTAAGCACAAGCATCATATTCTTGAGATAGTTTTCTTCGTAATATGACTGGAGTTTGCGGAGCATTTCGCGTTCCAACAAGCCGGCACGAATAATGAAGATGGTGCGATCCACATGCTTTTCAACAATGTGAGTGTCGGCAACAATATCAACCGGCGGACAGTCAATGAAAATGTAGTCATAATCATTGCGCAATTGCTCTATCACCACCTCCATTCGAGGCGCAGCCAACAGCTCTGTGGGGTTGGGAGGAATGGTCCCCACCGGCAAGATATACAAGCCGGGATAGTTTTCCATCTCCACAATCAAGTCTTTGATATTGTTTTCCTTATTGCGCAGATAATCGCTCAAGCCTTTTCGCGGAGAATTAACATAGGACGACACTGATGCATAGCGCAAGTCGCTGTCAATCACCAACACTTTCTTCCCTTTCACCGAGAATGCGGCAGCTGTGTTAACTGTGATGAATGATTTGCCGCTATTGGGATTGAACGATGTCACTGCCGACACGCTTGCGCGGGCCTTATCAACATCGGCGTCCAAAATAAATTCCAAATTTGTGCGCAACACACGGAATGCTTCATTGATAATGTTGCGCTTCCCTTGATGGATAACAATGGACTGCGGAGTGTGGATTTTTTTCCTATATGCACCTTTTCTGCGAGAGCCCTTTGTTTGAACACCGTTTTTCAACACTATGCCCGACAACGGAATTTCGCCCACAAACGGAATTGAGAGACCTTCCAAGTCGCGGCGTCCGCGCACTTTGGTGTTTGAATTCTCGCGGATGAAGATAATCACTATCGGAATAAACAAGCCGAGCGCAACGGCCACCAAAAGCACATTGTTGTGAATGGGAGCTGTCGGAGCCATGCTTCCTGTCGGGGGCATGATTACTCGGGTGTTATAAGCGGTAAATGCACGTGAAAGTTCATTCTCTTCGCGCTTCTGCAATAGGAACAGATATTGGGTTTCCATCACCTTTTGCTTGCGCTCGTCAGAGAGAAGAGCCTTCCCTTGTGTAGGATTAGCCGAGATGAGTGCTGATGTTTGCACAGCTCGCTGCTGCAAGGATTGAAGCTGAGTGTTGAGCACTTTGATTTGATTGTCAACCGACGCATTGATTGCCGAACGCATATTGCCCAACGACAAATCAAGGTCAACGACCAAGGGGTTTGTTTCACTACTGCTCGCCACCAAATTGTTGCGGCGAAGCAACATGGTATTGTATTCCTGAATTTGGTTTTCAATGCCACGATTATCCAGTCCGGAGTTGGCAGGAAGCAACTGATTTTTGGCTGAAGGATTGTTCAAGCTGTTGCGGATATAGCGTGCTATTGAAAGCTGAGTATTTAGATCGGCCAATTGCTCTCCGATTTGAGTGCTCTGCGACATATAAATGCCGGCTGCAGCCTGCACATCGGGCAATTGCTGCTGACTCTTGTAGGAGGCAATATTTTCATCCACATTGCCAAGTTCTTGCTCAATCAGAGCTAAACGTTCATTTATAAACAGCGATGTGCTGATTGCAATTTGATTTTTGTCTTCCATCCAGTTTTGATTATAGACAGAAATCACAGCATTGAGAATATCCTCGGCGCGCTGAATGTTTTGATCGCTTATTGAAATAGTGATTACGGTTGAGTCCTCACCCACCTCTACTATCAATCTCGACGAATAGGCTCGGGCTGCGGATTGAGGGCTGACAACCGACACATAAATCGTGTTGATATCATCGCTAATTGCGTTACCGGTTGGCTTTATAAGCATCTTGCCAACAGGAGTTGATATGGTGTCGGTGAATGAAGCCACCGCCTCAACTTCGCCATCAAGTTCTACGCCGCGCTTGGTAAACTCTGAAAGATGCAACTTCCCATTGGCTGTTGACAAAGTAAATGTGGCCGATTCGTTTTTAGCCAACCCTATGAATTCCACTTCGTAGGGCAATGTTTTGCCATACAACACATTGTCATAGAATTTGCCATCGGCCAGATAGTTCACATTGAGATTCAATTGCTCCACAACCTTCAACATCACTGCCGGCGACTGAATTGCCTGCATTTCATTGTTGATATTGGTGCTGGTGCGGAAGATATCTACATCGCCAAACACACCGGCGGCATTGTTCATTGAGCTGTTTTCGTCTTGAACCAAGATGGCTGCACTGCGAGTGTAAGTGGGCGGCGTTGTAAGCAAATAGAATATAGCCAAACTAATGGTTAGAAACAATGAAATGACAAACCAATACCATCTGCGAGAACATAGAAGCATTAGGTCTTTAAAACTAATCAGGTTGTCGGCTTGTTTCTGTTTTGGTTGAGTAGATGTCATGCGCTTTATATCGTTTTTTTTGCTTATTTCAAGCAAGAATCAAACTTCGGTTTATTACTTAAAAATAAGAACGCTGATGGTTGTGAGCAATGACGCCAATGAAATCCAAAATGAGGTTGAACGCACATTGTTGCCATTAACTGTTGACTGACGAGCTTTCATTTCGTTGGGCTCTACATAAACAACATCATTTTGCTGCAAATAATAGGCCGGAGATGTGTAAACTTGCTCTCCCGATGTGAGATCAATGCTGTAAACATGCTGAACACCATCTACCTCACGAAGAACCAACACTTTATTGCGTTTCCCATATATGGTTAAATCGCCGGCCATGCTCAATGCATCAAGCACTGTCAGCTTATCACGGTCAATTGCAAAGCGGCCGGGTTTTGCCACCTCGCCCATCACCGAAACACTCAGGTTGACAAATTCAACCGACACTACGGGGTCTTTAATCAAATTCTCTTGCTGAATGCGCTCTTTGATGTAGGTCGCTATTTCTTCGCGACTTTTACCGGCCACCGAAATGCTGCCTAACACCGGGAAATCAATTTCGCCGTTGGAATTCACAGTATAGCTCGATAGGCCTTGAGGCGAAGTTGTTTGCTGTTTCATCCCAATCTGACGAGTTGTGTAGGGCAGATTGAACATATCTGTCAGTTGGGGGTCACGGCTATTAACTATGATTGAAATCTTATCCCCCGGTTGAACAGAAATAGCCTGCACGGCAGGCAATTTAAATTCACTCTCCCCGGGAGTTAAATCTTGAAAATAAACCACATCTTTTGACGAGTTGCAAGAACTCAAAAATGCTACTCCAAGCAAGAGGAATAGGACAAATAAATTATTTTTATTCATGTTTCGTATCTACTTTATTTTAACAGAACGCAAAAACGCGCAATTTATTGCGCGCAATTCTTTTTCCGTTGAATCGCTTTATTAATCCCCAGCTGCATCAGAATCCAAATCACCACATCGCTCAATAGAACCAATGTGATATTCACATACTGTATCATACATAAATTCAACAAAATAAATGCCACAGCGATAAAGATAATTGTTATCATCACCATTCGAATACGCATTCCCGTGCGAAGCAATTTATGGTGGAAATGATTCTTATCGGGCAAGAACGGATTTTTGCGTTCTCGCAATCGATGCAGAACGACTCTTACAACATCAAACAATGGCACAATAAGCGTTGAAAATGACAATAGCAGATAGGTGTTTTCAGCAATTGACTCGCTTTGTGGCTTGGAGTCGCTGATATGAATAACCAAAAGGCTTATAATGTAGCCCAAGATCAAGCTTCCGGTATCACCCATAAAGAGCTTTTGCCCTCTTGAGGCATTGCCAAACACATTATAAACCCAAAATGGGATAACCACGCCGAATGTTGTCATTGCTATTAAGGCAAAAACATACTCATCTTGAACGGCACACAATATACCCAAAATAACCAGCGCTATGCAACATAGTCCTGATGCCAGCCCGTCAATACCATCAAGCAAATTAATTGCATTAGTGACAAATACAACCACAAACAGAGTAATCGGCACACCAACATAAATCGGCAACGCATAAATGCCAAATAATCCACCTAAAGAATCAAGCCACTCTCCACCTATAACAAGCAAAGACGCAGCCACAAGTTGCGCTAAAAATTTGTGGCGATAGCCCACCCCTACCAAATCATCGGCAGCCCCGAAGAGATACAGCATCATGCAACCGACAATAAAGAACAATAATTCACACATCAAATCTGTGGGATCTAAATTTTCAATCGGATAGCCGGTGTAATAACGCATGCCCAAAACGAAACACACCACGATTAGTATAACCGGGAAAAATGACAATCCACCGAGTCGAGGAATCGGCACAGAGTGCATCTTTCGCTCATTCGGGATGTCATAGAGATGTTTCTTATGGGATATAAACAGGATTCGAGGAATAATCCATATTCCGAGAACCATCGCCAATAGCCATCCACACAACACAAAAATATGGTCCATTCTAATATTATTTTCTAATTAGCATTATGGTGTCACAAAGATTCAACCAATGTGAATATTATTTCTTAATCATTATTTTCAACTATAAATCAAAGCCACACACTCTCTAAGGTTAATCAACAAGTTGAATATAATCAGCCTCAACCTCTACCGACGCCGCAAGCAGATTGGGCAACTCAATCAACAACCTTTTTGCTTTTGAGCCTCGAGTTGTAATCAAAGTACCGACACATCCATCCAGCCTACCGCCAATTATACGGATTTTACGTCTTCGCATTGCGGGGGTCACTTCATCGGGAGCATAAAAACGAGGGGTGTCAGCAGCCTCAACTGCACTTATAAATCGCTCCATATCAATCGACCGCACAGTAATCGGAGTGCGACGGGCCCCGATTTTATACCGATACTGGAGTTTCGGTATTTTTTCAATTATTTCATCTAATTGTTTTCTTGTTGACTTTGCAAAAAGCAAATCCGGAATCAATGGCATCTCCTGACACACAGATTTACCGCCAACAACAACCAATCTATAACCAACCGGAGTGTAACACCTCACATTAAACTTTTTTAACTCATCATAGGCCGACACCTTTGCATGAACCGGCCTTAGATTGCGCAACGCAAACCAAGCCTGTCCATCATCAATAAGCATCTCACCCACAGCATCATTCATAAAAAAAGCAAATCAATAAACCCAAAATTTGTTACCGCGACACATCTTTGAGTCCCTCAAGTGCACACATGTCATTGATACACAAGAAGTTACATAAGAGCCAGTCCAAAGTTTGGAGAACGACTTCTTAAATTTATTTACTATCATTGCCCTGCAAAAATGCATTTGCTCGCAAAATAATAAGTTTATTCGTTACACATTACGTATGTACACAAAACCTCCGTACTACAAATATATAACATTTTTTTAGAATTACTCCGCCACCAAATGTTAATAAGTGTGAATACCCCCCCCCTAAAATTGAAGAAAAAGCACAAAAAAGTGGGGGTTACGCGAAGCATAACCCCATTAAATTAGTTCCAAAATCATGCCGTGGCATCAGACTCAGGAGCGATGAGCTTGTAGCCTTTGCCGTGGATGTTGATGATTTCGATTGATGAGTCTTCACGCAAATGCTTGCGAAGTTTTGTGATGTAAACATCCATACTTCTGGCATTGAAATAATTGTCATCAATCCAGATTGTCTTCAAAGCATAGTTACGTTCCAAAATCTCATTGACATGAGCACAAAGCAAGCTGAGCAATTCAGATTCCTTGGTTGTCAATTTTGTCACCTTATCACCAATCATCAACACTTGCTTCTGAGTGTCAAAGGTGAACTTCCCTATACGATACATTGTAACTTCTTTACCCTTTTTACCTTTAACTCGACGAAGGATTGCTTCAATACGAAACACAAGTTCCTCCATTGAGAAGGGCTTGGTGATATAATCGTCAGCACCGATTTTAAATCCTTCAAGGATATCTTCTTTAAGCGATTTTGCTGTCAAAAAGATAATAGGCACTTCAGAGTTAACTGTTCTGATTTCCTGAGCAAGTGCAAAGCCATCTTTCTTAGGCATCATGACATCGAATACACACAAATCATATTTGCCTTTCAAAAAGGCCTTATAGCCACTTTCGCCGTCGGCAAAAAGATCGGCGTTATAGCCCTTTGCTTGCAGATATTCACGAAGCAACATGCCGAGGTTCTCATCATCTTCACATAATAAAATACGCAAACGGTCTTCCATAATTTTTAAAGTTTAGTTAGTGGTAATATTATTATAAATTTTGTTCCTTTATCTATTTCACTTTCAGCGTAAATATCGCCGTGGAATTCACTAATCATTTTCTTAACGTAGGCAAGCCCCAAACCAAATCCTTTCACATCGTGACGATTCCCTGTTGAAACTCGGAAAAAGCGATCAAACACTCGTTTTAAATCATCCTTGCGAATACCTATACCATTGTCGGCCACTGTTATTTGCAATTTATTACCAGGCAAATCCGTTGTGGTCAATGTCAGATTTAGCGGGCGCTCTTCATCTCTATATTTAACAGCGTTGTCAAGCAAATTGAATATTACGTTGGTAAAGTGCATTTCGTCAACTGCCACTATAGCATCTTCTGCATTGAGATTTGTTTCGATTGCACCACCATAACGCTCAACTTTCAACTTAAATGTATTGACAATCGCTGCTATTGACACATTGGCATCAATCTCTTTGAGCCTAAGAGTTACTTGCTGACGATCAAACATTGACATCTGCAACACCTTCTCCACTTGGAATCTCAAACGCTTGGTTTCATCATTTATCACCGTTGAAATATGCTCAAGCATAGTTGGCGACTTCCTCACTGAGTTGTCGTTAAGCATCTGAGCAGCAAGCGAGATACTCGATATAGGAGTTTTAAACTCATGTGTCATATTATTTATGAAATCATTCTTCATTTCTGTCAGCTTCTTTTGCCTAAAAGCCACAATAATAGTGTAGATTGAAAGCAACAAGAAGATTATTGTCAAGAAGAATGATGGCACGAGAAATTTAATAGAATGGAAAATATAATCTCGCTTATCCGGGAAATAAACCTTTATATAATTAGGGTGAACGTGACTATCATTCGGGAACAGCGATTGTGCAAATGTATTCTTAGAGTTTGACTCGCTGGAATCATAGCCCGATGTTTGATACACCACCCCGCCCATACGATTGACAATAGCAAATTCAAAGGGAAGAGTTATCCCATTGGACGCCAATTGCATTTTGAGCGCATCGGAAACTATTGCTGAATCTGCTCGCTCAGCAATTGGCAGGTTGCCCGACTGGCTGATAATTTTAATAATAACTTCATCAAGCAATGCTCTTTGGTAGACATACTGCGAACGTATTCTATCTCTCAGCGACACCTGCGATTGCAATCCCATAGTCACAACATTATCCGGAGAAACAATTGTGTCAACAACGGGCAACGAAAACTGCCGAGACCCGACTGCTGATATTGCCCCGATAGATACATCATAGTCAATATCGGCATCCGTTGCTTGAAACACATCATTCATCAAAAACTTTCGAGTTTCTGACTTTTCAAGCATTCGCGAAACCTCATACAAGCTACGCTTTACCCCCTGTGAGAAATACTCATCACGAAGAGTAACCACATTCTTCATATACAGTAGCTGCATATAAAGGAGACCGGAAAAGGTGATGCCCATTATGATTGCAAGTAGCCAGATTGTATGCTTTTTCATTGTGTTGATTTCTTATAAAATGAAAACTCAGTTTAAAGATAAACATCAAAATATTAACAATTTACCCAATATTTTGTTTCTTTATCATAAATAGCGCAAAGAATATCGGCGTTAACATTTCACGTCAAATTTAACAAACAATTGTGAAATACGCAATTTATCACCTCTTTTTTTTAACAAATCAGCAAAAAAATCCCACAAAAGCGCTAAAAAACACCCAAAAAGAATCCAATATGCAGAGAAATTATAGTAGATTTGTGTAATAAATATGTTTTCACTAAAAATTAAATGACATGAAATATGTAGGAGCACATGTATCTGCATCAGGGGGTGTTAGCAAAGCCCCAATAAATGCTCACGAAATCGGCGCAAAATCATTTGCACTATTCACTCGCAACCCCTCGCGCTGGCAATCTGCGGCAATAACGGAAAAGGAGGCTAATGCTTTCAAGGAAAACTGCGCTAAATACGGATACACCCCCGATTTAATTCTCCCCCACGATAGCTATTTAATCAATCTTGGCTCTCCGGATGCCGATAGTCTTGGAAAATCACGCTTATCATTTCTTGATGAAATGCGCCGATGTGAACAATTAGGTCTAACTATGCTGAATTTTCATCCCGGCAGCCATTTGAACAAAATTTCTATTGAGGACTGCCTTGACCGCATTGCTGAGTCTATTAACTTAACCTTAGATGTCACATCAGGAGTAAAGGCCGTAATTGAAAACACTGCCGGACAGGGCTCAAATCTTGGTTTTACATTTGAGCAAATACGCCGCATTATTGACGGCGTTGAGGACAAAGAGCGTGTTGGGGTGTGCATAGACACTTGCCACGCCACTGCTGCCGGATACGACCTAACCACTCCTGAGGGTTACGCCGAAACATGGCGTCAATTTGAAGAAATCATTGGCTGGAAATACTTCAGCGCAATGCACATCAATGACACCAAAAAGGGTGTGGGTTCAAAAGTTGACCGACACGAATCATTAGGCAAAGGGATGATAGGCTCCGGCCTTTTTCAAATGCTAATGAATGACCCCCACATGGATTCTATTCCATTGATTCTCGAGACACCCAACATAGAAATATGGCCGGAAGAAATTCAAATGATGTACTCATTCATTAATGAGTAGCCGCTAAATTAGTTTAAAATTTCAGATACTACTCGCTGCATCTTTTCACGAATAGCTTCAGTTGCGAGATTTCCGATACTGCCCACATGTGTGTGATTAACACCGCGTGTGGGTTTGTATTCTCCGCTCTGCACTTGCAACCCCACTGTTTTATAAGCATCGCGGAAAGGCATCCCTTGTAGAGCTAAGCGATTGACATCCTCAACGGTGAACATATAATCATATCGAGAATCATCTACGATTCCATCTTTTACTATTATATGCCCAAGCATCATAACGCACATTTCCAAACACTCAATCAACTCCGTGAACGCCGGGAACAGCACGTCCTTCATCAACTGAAGGTCACGATTATAACCCAATGGAAGATTTGAAGTCAACAATGCAATTTCATTGGGGAGCGCTTGCAATCTATTACATTTTCCACGCATGATTTCAAACACATCGGGATTTTTCTTGTGAGGCATAATGCTCGAACCCGTTGTAAATTCATCAGGGAATGATATAAACCCGAAGTTCTGACACATAAACATGCACACATCCATTGCAAAACGACCAAGAGTATAAGCCACCGAAGATATAGCCATTGCAGTTGCACGTTCTGTTTTTCCGCGGCTCATTTGAGCAGCAACAACATTATAATGCAAATCCGCAAAATCAAGCAATTCAGTAGTCATCACCCTATCAAGAGGGAACGATGAGCCATAGCCGGCTGCTGAGCCTAACGGATTTTGATTTGCTGTATCATATGCTGCTACAATCATGCGCATATCATCAATCAATGTTTCAGCATAGGCACCAAACCAGAGGCCAAATGACGACGGCATAGCAACTTGAAGGTGCGTGTAACCGGGCATAAGCACATCTTTGTGCTGTTCGCTAAGTTGCTGAAACTTACTAAACAGAGCCATCACACTCTCTGCAATATCGCGAAGTCGCTTGCGAGTAAAGAGTTTTAAATCAACCAGAACCTGGTCATTGCGTGAACGACCTGAATGTATTTTCTTGCCAACATCACCAAGCTGCTTAGTCAGCAGGTATTCAACTTGCGAATGAACGTCCTCAATACCCGGCTCAATCACAAATTCGCCGCGCTCAATCATTGCGGCAATATCATTTAACGCAGCCGTCAGAATCTGGAGTTCATCGGCGGTCAATAATCCAATGCTTTCAAGCATTTTAATATGAGCCTTCGAACCTTCAACATCATAACGAGCAAGCTGAAGATCCAATTCTCTATCTTGACCCACTGTAAATTCCTCAATCATTTTATCGGGCTCAAACCCCTTACTCCATAACTTCATGACTTATATTGTTTAGCAAGATTCTTAAAAAATTGAATATAACCTTTGATGCCGGCTTGAATTTCAGAGACTAAGACAAATTCATCGGCTGTGTGACTTCTCGATGATTGTCCCGGACCCATTTTTAGTGACTCGATGTTGTGCATTAAAGCCATGTCGGATGTTGTTGGAGACACATATGTCACGCCACCCATCTCTTTTGCCGCAATCACCATTGGATGGGCTTCATTGATTACCGAAGCCCAGATTCTTGTGGAACGAGGTGTTACATCCGAAGCTATTGCATTCTTTATCAATTGAGCGGTCTCCTCATTATTGTAAGCATCTGTAGTGCGCACATCAGCCACCCACCTACAAATATCTGGCACAACATTATGTTGAGTGCCTGCCTCTATCATTGTAACAGAAATCTTAATAGGACCAAGAATTTGACTTTCTCGTTCGAATTTAAGACTTCTAAGCACTTCTATGTCATTAATCGCCTTATACAAAGCATTCACCCCCTCGTTTCGGGCTGCATGTCCGCTAACTCCATGACTAACACAGTCAAGCACCAACAGACCTCGCTCTGCAATAGCAGGTTGCATTCCGGTAGGCTCGCCAACAATGGCCATATCAACCTGATATCCCGCCTCTTTCAAATGGGTCAAAAAAAGGCGCATCCCCCCCTCACCCATAACTTCCTCTTCGGCAGTCAAAGCCAGAATCACATTCAGCGGATAAGACTTCTCGCAAAGATCAATAAATGCTCCAAGCAAACACACTGCAGATGCTCCGGCATCATTTGACCCTAATCCGTAAAGTTTACCATCAATTATCTCCGGATAATATGGGTCACGAGTCCATGATGCAGCCGGGCGAACAGTGTCCAGATGAGAGTTCAGTAACAATGTGGGACGTAAAGGATTATAATCCGGATGAACAGCCCAAACATTATTTCCACAACGATGACAATTCAAACCGAACCGAATCATCTCCTGCTCCACCAAATCAGCAACAGCACCCTCTTGTCGCGAAACAGAGGGTATAGCTATAATTTTGGAAAGAAGGGCTACCGGCTCGAATAAGTGTGTCATAATACCACAAGTGTTCCTAATGCATCAAGCAAATTTGCTGCACTTTTAATATATACTTCAGATACACCTAACTGCAGCGCATGCATTGCATTATCAATCTTGGGCAACATGCCGCTATTGATGCTTCCTGAAGCTTTCATTGATTCAAAAATATCAGTATCGATTACTCTGACTAGTGAATTTTCATCATCAACATCACTCAAAACACCAGGTTTTTCAAAACAAAAAATTAAATCGGTTTTTGCTTGACGAGAAATTCCAATCGCTACAGCCGAAGCAACACTATCGGCATTGCAATTAAGGAGCTGACCATTACCATCATGCATTATTGCACAAACAACCGGTGTGAGCCCCGACATGAGCAAATTTCTCAGCAGTGAATCTTTAACATCAAGAGGACTGATGTCACCGACAAAACCATAATCAACCGGAGCCGCAGAACGTCGAGTAGCTCTAATCATATCACCATCAGCACCGGAAAAGCCAATTGCATCAATTCCCTTTGCTTGCATTGCCGACACTATGCGCTTGTTAATCAACCCGGCATAAACCATTGTGCATATATCAAGCATTGCGGCATCAGTGACTCTTCGGCCATCAATCATGGTTGTTTGCAATCCCAGACCTTTGGCCATTCTGGTTGCTTCTTTTCCGCCACCATGCACAAGAATCTTCGGGCCGGATAGTCGGCTGAATTTATCAATGAAATCTTCAAGAGCTTCGGGATTGTCAATTACGTTCCCGCCTATTTTCACTACTTTTACTCTGCTTAAATTGCGCATAATAGCTATTATAAAGATTCAAGTAAACGCTTAATAACTACTTCTGCCGAGATTTCACGATTAGCGGCCTCCGGTATGACAATGCTTTGCGGAGATTCAATGACATCATCAGTTACAATCAGACCTCGCCGAACAGGCAGACAGTGCATAAAGAACGCATTATTGGTTAATGCCATTTTTTCAGCATCTACAGTCCAATCACGATCCATTGACAAAACTTTGCCATAATTATCGCCCGTATAGGCCGACCAGTTCTTAGCATACACAAAATCAGCTCCTTCAAGAGCTTTTCGCTGATCATATTCAACACGAGCATTACCCAAGAACTCCGGTGCAAGCTCATAGCCCTCCGGATGCGTAACCACAAAATCATAATCGGTCACATTCATCCATTCACAAAATGAATTGGCCACGGCCTGTGGCAAAGACTTAGGATGAGGGGCCCATGTCAAAACCACCTTAGGACGCTCTGTTCGCTTATACTCCTCAATTGTGATGAGGTCGGCAAAACTTTGAAGGGGATGACGAGTAGCAGCCTCCATACTGAAGACCGGACGACCGGAATACCGTATAAATTGTTCAATCACTCGTTCTTGATAATCAGCATCTCTATCTGTCAATCCGGCAAATGCACGAACGCCTATCACATCACAATAACACCCCATAACAGGAATTGCCTCCAATAAATGCTCGGCTTTATCGCCATCCATAATCACGCCACGCTCTGTTTCAAGCTTCCATGCGCCTTGATTGACATCAAGCACCATCACATTCATGCCAAGATTCATCGCTGCTTTTTGGGTGCTCAAACGAGTTCGCAATGACGAATTGAAAAATATCATCAGCAACGTCTTGTTTCGACCGAGATGTTGCCATGCAAATCTGTCGGCTTTTACCTCTAACGCTTCCTTAACGGCATCGCGCCAAGAGCCTATATCGTGGACGGTTGTGAACTTTTTCATAAGATTTCTTTCAATGCATTTATAACTACATCTGCTTGCTCAATAGTGGCACCAAGCGCAGGTAGCAATCTTACGGTGTGTGCTCCGGCACCACCGGTAAATATATTCTTTTCAAATAGGAGTTTCCTGCGGAATTCCGATGCAGAACCATTAACATCAAACCCAATCATCAACCCGCACCCGCGCACATCGGCAAGTTGAGGAATTGTTTTGAGATTTTCAAGCAAATATTTACCCACATTGGCTGCATTTTCGATAAGAGACTCCTCTTCAATCACATCAAGAACAGCTATTGCAGCTGCACAAGCTAAGTGATTACCACCGAATGTTGTTCCCAACATTCCTTTGCGAGCTTGAAATTGCGGGCCAATAAGCACAGCGCCCATTGGGAAACCATTTGCAATGCCTTTTGCGCTTGTGATAATATCCGGTCGTATATCATAATGCTGATGAGCAAAGAATTTACCGGTTCGGCCATAGCCTGATTGAATCTCATCGAGAATCAACACTACACCCAATTCTTGAGTCACCTTTCGCAAACCTTGCATAAACTCAACATCAGGAATTCTGATTCCGGCTACTCCTTGGATTCCTTCTACAATTACTGCTGCAAAATCTCCTTCTCGCAATAGCGATTCAGCCGCAGCCAAATCATTAAGCGGTGAAAACACCACATTGGGTGTTTGGTTAAAGGGGGCCACAATATTTGGATTGTCGGTTAGCGCAACCGCACCCGATGTGCGACCATGAAATGCCGAATTAAACGCCAAAACACAAGAGCATCCGGTGTGGAACGAGGCTAATTTAACCGCATTTTCATTTGCCTCTGCACCGCTATTGCACAAAAACAAATCATAATCATCATACCCGCTAAGTCGGCCTAATTTCGCAGCTAATTTCTCCTGCAATGAGTTTTGTACAGAGTTTGAATAGAAACCTAATTTCGCCACTTGGTCCGACACCGCTTTCACATACTGAGGATGAGCATGCCCAATGGAAATCACGGCGTGACCGCCATAGAAATCAAGATAACGTGAACCATCGGCAGTGAAGACATAACTCCCCTGCCCACTAACCGGTTCTATATCGTATAAAGAATAGACATCAAAAAGATTCATAATCAAAATGCTGATGGTTTAAGCTTTAGGCCGGTCTTTTCATCAAGACCAAACATTAGATTCATATTTTGCACTGCCTGTCCAGATGCCCCTTTAAGCAAATTGTCAATTGCACTAATAATCAGCAGTTTATCGCCATGCTTTTCAAGAGAGACCACACACTTATTTGTGTTCACAACTTGCTTCAAATCAACCGATTTACCGGAAACAAAAGTGAACGCAGCATCAGCGTAATAATCAGTATATAGCTTCATTGCTTCCTCTATTTCAAGTGGGCAACGAGTATAAGCTGTCACCAAAATTCCTCGGGGGAAATCGCCACGCATAGGAATGAAATCTATCTCAGCATCAAATCCGGGCTGAAGTAATCCGAGCGATCTGCGGATTTCAATCAAATGTTGATGGTCAAAAGCTTTGTAAACCGACATATTATTGTCGCGCCAGCTAAAATGAGTATAAGCTGTGGGCTTCACACCGGCTCCGGTAGAACCAGTAATGCCGGTTACATGCACAGAGTTGCGTAACAATCCCTTAGCAGCTAATGGCAATAAAGCCAATTGAATAGCCGTGGCAAAGCATCCGGGATTGGCGAGAAGGGATGTTGACTTGATGCGCTCACGGTTCATTTCGGGCAAACCATACACATAACCTTCCGACTCATCACGGAAATCTTGTGCCAAATCAACAACTTTCAACCCTTCGGGGCGCTCATATGTCTGCCAGAACTTACTGCTCGCACCATGGCCCGAACAGAGGAAAAGGCAATCTACCGCTTCGAGTGGAGCTTCGGCAGAGAAGGTCATATCTGTTTCTCCGATTAAACCTCCATGCACATGTGTCAACGGATTTCCGGCATTGCTCTCTGAGTGTACAAACACAATTTCCACTTCCGGGTGATTAATCAACAGTCTGATTAACTCTCCAGCTGTGTATCCGGCTCCGCCAATAATTCCAACTCTTATCATTTCTTTTCAGCTCTTGCAGTAACGTTGTAGTATATTTTCATCGGATTTGCCAAGATGGTAGTGAAACCTTTAACATCATCGGCACTCCAAGCTTTATTTACTTCACCATATTCACCAAAATCGGTTTTCATCAAATCATAATCCGATTCAACACCAACGAGTTTATAGTTTTGAGGGGTCAATGTGATTTTAACAGTGCCACAAACATGTTGTTGTGTTGATTCCAAGAATGCTTCCATATCCCGCATCACTGGATCAAGATACTGAGCTTCGTGGAGGAACATTCCATACCATGTGCCGATTTGGTCTTTCCAATATTGCTGCCACTTGGTCAATGTGTGCTTTTCGAGCATCTTGTGTGCATTGATAATCAAGATTGGAGCTGCAGCTTCAAATCCCACACGACCTTTAATTCCGATTATAGTGTCGCCGATGTGCATATCACGACCGATACCATAGCGTGAACCTATTGCCTCAATGCGACGAATAGCTTCTATAGGATCTTCAATAGCTTCACCATTCACAGCCGTAACTTCACCCTTATTGAATGTGATTTTCAATGTCTCGGGGCCCTCTGCTGTCACTTGGCTAGGATATGCTTCTTCGGGAAGTGTTTTTTCAGATTTCAATGTTTCCTTACCGCCAATGCTGGTTCCCCAAAGACCTTTGTTAATAGAATATTCCATCTTAACAAAATCAGCCTCATAACCATGCTCTTTAAGGTAATTGATTTCATATTCGCGAGTCAAAACCATGTCGCGAGTCGGAGTGATAATTTCGATTTCTGGAGCAAGGATTTGGAATGTCAAGTCGAATCTCACCTGGTCATTACCGGCACCGGTGGAACCATGAGCCACAGCATCAGCACCAATTTTCTTTGCATATTCAATAATTGCGATTGCTTGAAAAATACGCTCCGATGAAACACTGATAGGATATGTGCCATTTCGGAGAATATTTCCGGCAATCATGTAACGGATACTTTTTTCATAATACTCTTTTGTTACATCAAGAGTGGCATGTGATTGAGCTCCTAACAACATTGCACGACGATCAATCTCAACGAGTTCTGCATCGGAGAAACCTCCGGTATTTGCAATTGCTGTGTGCACCTCATAACCGAGGTCTTCTGATAGATATTTTACACAAAATGAAGTGTCAAGACCACCACTGAAGGCCAACACCACTTTTTTCTTATTCTGTTCCATATGATGATATACGTATTAATGTTTGATTCTAAAGATTTTTTTCAATACATTCCCGATTGCCATAATATAAGGTGTTGCCGCAGTGTTGTCGGCCGGCTGATTGGGGTCAAACAACATTGCCGTACAAAGACACATTCGACGATTATTTCTCTGCAAAATATCAAAATTGCAACAACCTTGACACCCCTGCCAGAACTCCTCATCATCGGTCAATTCCGAAAATGTCACCGGTTTATAACCCATTCTGGAATTCAACTTCATCACCGGCAGCGATGTGGTGATACTAAAAATCTTAGCATAAGGGAATCGCATTCTTGCCAACTCGAATGTTTTCTGCTTAATACGCGCTGCAAGTCCTAAATGACGATATTCCGGGTCAACAATCAAACCCGATGTTGCCACATAATCACCATGGCCCCAACATTCAATATAGCTAAACCCCACAAGACGTTCTCCATCAAACGCCACTACGGCTTTTCCACCTTCAATCTTTTGGGCGATATATTCGTTAGTTCTGCGCGCAATTCCGGTTCCTCTCTGCAAAGCGGATTCATAAATCAAATCACAGATGCGGGGGGCATACTCTGCATGCTCTTTTCTGGCGAAATCCACCACAATCTTGTTTGCGTTCATTAACAAAAATACAATAGTTTATAATTATTCACAATAAATTAAGCGCAAAGGTAGTAAATTTTTTTTGTATATTCATGCAAAAGTATACTTATTTGCATATAATCTACTCTGTATTAAACATCGGGGATGATAATTTAGGCATTAAACAAATAATTCAACCTGATATAGTTGATAAAATTTCCTAAAAATAGAATTTTATAGCACTCAAATGTTAAATTATAACTAACTTTGCACTCTTAAAATAAGATACCATACTCATTAAACAATCCTTTTTATACAAATGTTAACATTTCTAATCGTTGTTTTTGTAATAGGCTACTTGACCATAGCACTAGAACACCCTTTAAAAATTGACAAAACAGCTACAGCGTTATTGCTAGGCATGGCAATGTGGGTAATTTACACCTTGGGAGCAGATACACTTGTACCAATAGGCGCTGGTGAAAAATTTGCGAGTTTTGCACATGAAAACCCAAACCTTCCCCTCCACCAGCAAGCGCTTCAATACATTCTAAATGTTGACATAGTGGAACATCTTGGTGAGATTTGTCAAACATTACTTTTTCTAATTGGAGCAATGACAATTGTCGAGCTACTTGATGTTCATGGTGGATTCCGTATCATAACTGACCGAATTACTACACGCAAAAAAGTTAAATTACTTTGGATTATCAGCTTCACAACATTCTTTATGTCGGCAGTTTTGGATAATCTAACCACCACCATAGTAATGATAATGCTTCTTCGCAAGCTTATTGCTGACAAAAAAGAACGCTGGATGTATGCAGCAACAATTGTTTTAGCAGCGAATAGTGGCGGTGCATGGTCTCCAATTGGTGATATTACGACAATTATGCTTTGGGTAAAAGGAAATGTTACTGTTATATCATTGGTTAAATACATCCTACTACCAAGTCTTGTTTCGATGATTATTCCCGTTGCATTAGTTGCTCGTAGATTGAAAGGCAAATTGCAACAATCCAAAAACATAGAACAGAAGTGCAATAATGTGGTATCCACAGGCAATAGAAATGCCATTTTCTTCCTAGGTGTTGGTGGACTAATTTTTGTTCCAATATTTAAATCTCTCACTCATCTCCCTCCATTTATTGGAATGTTACTTGTTCTGGGCATTCTGTGGGTTTACACTGAAATATTCTACAACAACAAATCTCGCAAGAATTCTTGCAATTTTAAGATACCCAAAGTTATCTCTAGAATTGATATGCCATCAATTCTATTCTTCTTAGGCATTTTGATGGCAGTAGCAGTACTGCAATCTACTGGTATTTTACGAGAATTAGCCACCATGCTTGACCAGAACATTCACGATGTGTATATCATCAATTCAATCCTAGGTATACTATCAGCAATTGTTGACAACGTACCTTTAGTGGCAGCCGCTATGGGCATGTATCCTATTGCCGACCCGGCAGCTACAGGTTATGCAGCCAACTTCGTTGTTGACGGCACATTCTGGGAACTCCTTTCTTACTGTGCAGGCGTTGGTGGAAGCATCTTGATTATTGGCTCCGCTGCAGGTGTTGTTGCAATGGGTTTAGAAAAAATCAGTTTTGGATGGTATCTCCGCAATTTTAGCTTAATCACATTCATTGGCTATGCATGTGGTGTATTGGTATATGCTCTTGAAAAAATGATATTCTAAATCCACCAATAACATAATATACACAGGTTTTTGCTAAATTTGCAACCATCAAAACTCAAATTTAATCAAGATATTTTAATTATAATGGCACAAAAACCATCAATACCAAAGGGTACACGCGATTTCGGGCCTGTTGAAATGGCCCGTCGCAATTACATATTTGACACAATTAGATCAGTGTTTCGCCTCTATGGATTTGCCCCTATTGAAACTCCCGCAATGGAAAATTTATCAACATTGATGGGCAAGTATGGTGAAGAAGGTGACAAACTTCTCTTTAAAATTCTAAACTCAGGCGACTACCTTAGAGGTGTTGATGCCGAACAGCTCGGCAAAGAGGATAACTACATAAAACTGACCTCCAAAATCTCTGAAAAAGGACTCCGCTATGATTTGACCGTTCCATTTGCCCGATTTGTTGTACAACATCGCAATGAACTCCAAATGCCGTTCAAGCGCTTCCAGATTCAACCTGTGTGGCGCGCCGACCGCCCCCAAAAAGGTCGTTATCGTGAGTTTTATCAGTGTGATGCCGATGTTGTGGGCTCAGATTCGTTAATCAACGAGATTGAGTTACTACAAATGATTGATGATGTGTTTTCTCGATTGGGTATTCGCATAACAATCAAGCTAAACAATCGTAAGATTCTTGCCGGAATTGCCGAATTAATCGGTGCTCCGGAGAAGATTATTGACATCACTGTTGCTATTGATAAAATAGAAAAAATAGGGATTGACGCAGTGAATGCCGAACTTATTGAACGTGGCATTCCGGCTGATTCTATTGCCATCCTACAGCCTATTATCACCATGCAAGGCTCAACAGTTCAACGCCTCGACAAACTTGCCGAAGCGCTTGCGTCAAGCGAAACCGGGCTTAAAGGAGTTGAAGAATTGCGTGAAGTTATCACCGGCACAGAAGTCCTTGGATTGGAGGCCGAATTGGAGCTTGACGTGTCATTGGCTCGTGGATTGAACTACTACACCGGCACCATCATTGAGGTTAAAGCACGCGATGTAGAAATTGGCTCTATAACAGGCGGTGGCAGATATGATAATTTAACCGGAGTATTTGGCATGCCCGGCTTGTCAGGTGTTGGCATCTCCTTTGGTGCTGACCGCATATACGATGTTTTAAACACATTAGACCTATACCCCAAAGATGCCACTATCGGCACCAAAGTTATGTTCACCAACTTTGGCGCGGCAGAATCAGCTGCAGCGATGAAGATGATAAAGCAGCTTCGACAAGCCGGCATTAGTGCTGAAATCTATCCCGACGCCGCCAAGATGAAAAAACAAATGTCAAGAGCCGACGCTCTATCAATTCCATTTGTTGCAATAGTTGGTGAGAATGAATTGTCGGAAGGGAAGCTAATGCTTAAAAACATGGCCACTGGCGAACAAACACTTCTATATGTAGATGAGGCAATAAAGACTCTAACTGAAAAATAATTTCACTTTTTGCTTGACAATTGCAATTAAAATATCTATATTTGTGGCATGATGACACGATTTAACGCATATCAGTTTTTTGGATTTTATTTTTTTGGAAATAAAACCGGGCTTTTGTGCATCTAAATAAATTGATTTTTTCAGAACAATGATAGCTCAAAATCCCGGACTAAAAAGCCCGGGATTTTATTTAGATAGATATGAAACGACAAATTACCATACAGGGAGTAGCCGGATGCTACCATGATGCCGCAGCAAGAAGTTATTTTGCTGCTAATAATCCGGATGATGAAATCGAAACCATCCCATGCGACACTTTTAGCGACATGTTTCAATGCCTTGACTCAGACACAGACCTTCTTGGGATAATGGCTATTGAAAACACCATAGCAGGCGCTCTACTGCAAAATCATGAATTGCTACGTAAAAGCTCTTTAAGAATTGTTGGTGAGCACAAAATGCGCATTTCTCACGTGCTTGCAGCTCTTCCAGGACAGAAGATTATGGATATTACTGAGGTAAACTCACATCCTATGGCATTGAGACAATGTGAACAATTCCTTCATCGCTATCCCCACATGAAAGTGGCCGAAGCATTTGACACTGCCGGCTCGGCAAAAATGATTTCCGAAGGCCAAATCAAAGGACGCGCGGCCGTGTGTGGTGCCTATGCCGCTCAATTATATGGGTTGAACATCTTAGCAGATAACATCGAAACAAACAAGCGCAACTTTACTCGTTTTTTGATTCTGGCAGATTCAATGTCAGCTCAGGATTTACTCCCCAACAATTGCGAACCCAACAAAGCCTCCATAGTGTTTACTCTCCCCCACACTCAAGGAGCGCTATCAAAAATTCTGACCATTCTATCTTTCTATGACATAAACCTGACTAAAATACAATCAATGCCTATTATAGGAAGAGAATGGGAATATAGATTTTATATTGATTTAACCTTCGATAGCATTGCTCGATATCAAAAAGCAATCGACGCGGTTCGACCGCTTTTAACCGACTTTAAAACGTTTGGTGAATACATTGAATGCACTAATGAAGTATAACACAATGAATATACGTCCGGCTAATCGCGTGGAACAAATACGCGAATACTATTTTTCAAAACGCCTTCGCGAGGTTGCACGCCTAAATGCAGAAGGCGCCGACATAATTTCGCTTGGTATTGGTGGGCCCGACAGAGCCCCGGCGCAGGAAGTTATTGAAACATTATGCGAAGAAGCTCGTCGCCCAAATGCTCATAGCTACCAGTTGACCATTGGTCTGCCTCAGCTTCGCAAAGCCTACGCTGATTGGTATGCATGTCACTACGGCGTCACTCTCGACCCCAACTGCGAGATTCAACCTCTTATCGGCTCAAAAGAAGCAATCCTTCAGCTATCTCTGACGTTCTTAAATCCGGGCGATGGAGTATTGATTCCCAATCCCGGATACCCCACATACACATCTGCCAGTCGTTTAGCCGAGGCTGAGATATTCAATTATGACCTCACAGAGGAAAATGGATGGGTTCCCGATTTTGAAGCATTGGAAAAGCTTCCGTTAGAAAGGATAAAAATGATGTGGGTTAACTATCCACACATGCCCACAGGCACCCCTGCCAATGAACAGTTATTTGAAAAGATTGTGGATTTTGGACGTCGACACAGCATTGTTATTGTAAATGACAATCCCTATTCATTCATCCTTAACGAGAAGCCTCTAAGCATTCTATCTGTTGAGGGGGCTAAAGATATATGCATTGAGCTTAATTCTCTCAGCAAAAGTCACAATATGGCCGGATGGCGAATGGCTATGTTAGCGTCAAATGCCACTTTCACAAATTGGTTTGTGAAAGTGAAATCCAACATTGATTCAGGGCAATTTCGCCCCATGATGTTGGCCGCAGTTCATGCCCTCAATGCACCGCAATCATGGTATAGCGAACTTAACAGCGTTTACGCGTCACGACGCAAAATTGCCGAAAAAATAATGTTGGCCTTAGGATGTTCCTTTGATTCCAAACAGCGTGGTCTTTTCTTATGGGGCCGCATCCCCGATAGTGAAGAATCAAGCGAGGCTCTCGCCGACAGATTGCTCTATGAAGCAAATGTGTTCCTCACTCCGGGCTTCATTTTTGGCTCAAATGGCAACCGCTACATCAGAATTTCACTTTGCGCTACTGAAGAAAATCTCACACGCGCTCTAAATAGAATTATTGACTATAACAACAAAAACTGACAACAATGGAAAATATTCAACCAATAACATTCTCTGATATAGACCCACAAAAGCCACTGATTATTGCCGGACCTTGTAGCGCCGAAACGCGCGACCAAGTTTTTGAGACAGCGCAAGCATTATCTACAAATGGCATTAAAATATTCCGCGCCGGAATCTGGAAACCACGCACCAAGCCCGGAGGCTTTGAAGGTGTTGGCTCTGAGGGGCTTGCATGGCTTCAAGAGGTTAAAGAAAAACTTGGCATGCTAATCTCAACCGAGGTTGCCAATAAAAGCCACACAGAAGAAGCCATTGCAGCAGGAGTGGATATCATTTGGATCGGTGCGCGCACATCGGCCAATCCATTTGCCATGCAGGAGATTGCCGACACTATTGCTCAATCGGGCAAAGCTGAATCTTTGACCGTTTTGGTTAAAAACCCCGTAAACCCCGACTTAGAATTGTGGGTAGGTGCACTACAACGCATCTACAATTCTGGTGTAAAACGCCTCGGTGCAATTCATCGCGGATTCTCCACTTATGGCAAACACATTTATCGCAATGTACCTCAGTGGCACATCCCGGTTGAATTACGTTTAAGATATCCCAACCTACCGATTATCTGCGACCCATCACACATTGGTGGCAAACGCGAACTAATTGCCCCACTTTCACAGCAAGCGTTTGACATGGGCTTCAATGGATTGATTATTGAAAGTCACTGCGATCCCGACTGCGCATGGAGCGACTCTGCGCAACAAGTTACTCCCGAAATTCTCAACCTGATTCTAAACACACTCGTCACTCGCGACATTAAACAAACAACCGAAAATCTCACCCTTTTGCGCCAACAGATTGACCGCATTGACAATGAGTTACTTGAAATCCTATCTAAACGCATGGGCATTTCACGCGAGATTGGTCGCTATAAGAAAGAACATCGTATGCCAGTTGTTCAAGCCGGACGCTACAATGACATCATTCGTTCACGAGTGAAGACCGGAGAGGAGATGGGCATGAGTCCTGATTTCATAAAGACTGTGCTACTTGCAATCCACGATGAATCAGTGCGTCAACAAATTGAAGTCATTAATAGCCAAAATAAGCCATTATGAAGATTTTAGTCCTCGGAGCAGGGAAAATGGGTACATTTTTTTGCGACCTGCTTTCAGCCGACCATGAAACTGCAGTTTACGATCCCGATGAATCAAAACTGAGATTCACATTCGGGGTCCAGCGATTCAACAATCTTGAATCTGTGGCTGAATTTGCACCCGACATTGTCATAAATGCGGCCACCGTTAAGCACACCCTGAATGCTTTTCGCTCTGCGCTCCCCTATCTGCCAAAGAATTGCATACTCACTGATATTGCTTCGGTAAAGACCGGGCTTCCGGAGTTCTATGCTACTTGCGAACATCCGTTTGCATCAACTCACCCCATGTTTGGACCCACCTTTGCCTCACTATCGAATCTTGCTTCTGAGAACGCAATCATCATCAGCGAAGGGGATTATCTTGGGAAAATATTCTTCCGTGATTTATATCAGCGCCTTGGGCTGAATATTGTAGAATACTCCTTTGATGAGCATGACCAAACAATAGCCTATTCGCTATCTATCCCCTTTGCATCAACACTGGTGTTTGCTTCGGTTATGAAACATCAAGATGCTCCGGGAACCACATTTAAACGCCACATGACAATTGCACGTGGACTAATGAGCGAAGACGATTATCTCTTAGCCGAAATCCTTTTCAATCCTAACACCCCCCACCAATTGGAACTCATCAGAGAGGAGTTGGCAAAACTTCAAGAGATTGTGAGCCAACGCGACACTGAAGGTATCCAACAATTCTTAACTCGCGTACGCGCAAACCTAAAATAAAAACAATGTGGACAGCACCCCAATTGATGCTGTCCACTGTTTTTTTCTATCTTTAGAGTATCGTTATCTATTGATGGCACCCACAAGTTCATTAATATCGCTAACTCCGTGGCGAATACAGAAGTCTTCAATATAGTCAACAATCTTCACCGTTACAGCCGGATCGATAAAGTTGGCTGTTCCTACTTCAATTGCAGTTGCTCCAGCTAGAATAAACTCCATTGCATCGCGTCCATTCATGATGCCTCCTAATCCAACCACCGGGATATTAACCGCCTTTGCCACTTGCCACACCATTCTGACTGCAACCGGACGAACTGCCGGACCGGAAAGGCCTCCGGTGATAGTTGATAAGTGAGGTCGTATTCGCTCCACATCTATCGACATCCCCATCATGGTGTTAATAAGTGACACCGCATCAGCACCTTCTGCTTCAACAGCCTTTGCTATTTCTGCTATATCGGTAACATTCGGTGACAGCTTTATAATAACAGTGCCATCAAATGCTTTTCGCACTGCACGGGTTACAGCCGCCGCCCCTTCACATGTTGTACCGAAAGCCATGCCTCCTTGCTTCACATTTGGGCATGAGATATTCACCTCAATCCCTCGGATATCGGTAGATTCTTGCAAGCGAGTACACACTCCGACATAATCCTCAATTTTAGCACCGGAAACATTGACAAGCATTTCCGAGTCATAGGCTTTGATACGCGGGTAAATCTCAGAGATGAAGTATTCAACCCCCTTATTTTGCAGCCCTACGGCATTCAACATCCCGGATGGAGTTTCCACCATTCGAGGATAATCATTGCCTTGACGAGGCTCTAGTGTTGTGCCCTTAACTATGTATCCACCAAGACGGTTCAAATCAATAAAGTCGGAAAATTCCTCACCATATCCAAATGTTCCCGATGCTGTCATAACGGGATTCTTTAACTCAAGAGTCCCTATTTTTACATTAAGATTTACCATGTCAATTCATTTATATTAAACACCGGCCCTTCAGTGCACACACATACATTACCCTTAACTGTGCGTTCAACACAGCACAAACAAGCTCCAACACCGCAAGCCATCATATTTTCAAGTGACACTTCGCAATCAGCGCCAATTTCCTTTGCCTTAGCAGCCACGGCTTTCATCATTGGAGCCGGACCGCAGCAATAGATAAAATCCCATTTGCTATCAAGAATTGTGTTCTGGGTAACTACCCCCGGCTCTCCTATTGAGCCATCGTCAGTTGAAAGACAAACGCGTCCAACTTTAGAGAACAATTCTAATTCAAGCAAATCATTTTGTGATCTTGCGCCAAGCAAAAAAATTGGTTCATAGCCATTTGCTTTAAGATGTCTACCATATTCCAATAGCGGAGCCACGCCAACACCGCCGCCAATCAAAAGAATCTTAGCATCCTTATTTTCCGGCACTGAGAAGCCATTTCCCAGTGGCAAAATAAGATTTAGCACATCATTGGCAGCCTTTTCCATCAACTTGGCTGTTCCATCGCCAGCATTTCTAACCAATAGCCATAGTTCGTTTGCCTCACGGTCAACAAGATTAATTGAAATCGGGCGGCGCAAAAATGTGGTTTTGCTATCATCTATTGCCACCTGAACAAACTGTCCAGGCTTTATCATCGGTAGCTCTAAGCCATCGGCCGGAGTTAAACGCAGCAAAGTGTATAAACTATGCAATCTGCGATTCTCCACAATACGGAAGTCTCTGATTTGTTTCATAACGAGGTTTATTACATTTGCACAAATTTAACCATTCTCGATAATATATTCAAAAAAAAGAGCAACGCTTTAAAACGTTGCTCCAATTAAATTATGCTTGGTTGCTTTGATTTAATTAAATCCAGCGAACATAAGCGAAGTCTTGGCGATGAGGAAGTTTTGAATTAACAGGATAGAGACGATAACCATAGCGGTACACACCTGCATCTTCAATAGTTTTTGTCAAATGATAATTCAAAACACCATTTTCTTCAGAAACTACTTCGAATGCCTGAGATTCAACAAAAGACTCAACACCATCTTCATTCTTGAATACTACTAGCTCAAGACCTAAATCTTTACCAAGACCATTTGTATCAATCTTAGCATCTACTGTGAATACATTTCCAGTTGTTGCTGCTGCCGGATTATTTACATTAAAGTCAAGGACATTGATACCATTCCATGCTTCAACAAATTTAGTCTTCCAGTCAACCAATTCTTTGGCAAGAGCATAATCATTTTCAGCCAATGCGCTGTAACGAGCAGCTTCAGGAGCATAGAAACGAGTGATATAATCGTCAATCATACGCTTCATGGTGAAGTTAGGAGCGATATGACCGATTGAGTTCTTGATATACTGAATCCAGTTGGGTGAATATCCTAATGAGTTCTGAGCAAAGTAAAGTGGGATGATTTCGTTTTCAAGCATTGAGTAGATAGTTGCAGCATCAAGCTTATCCTGCATAGCCTGATCTGTGTATGTGCGCTTGTCGGTCAAAGCCCAACCACCTTTTTCATTGAAACGGTAACCTTCATACCACCATCCATCAAGAACTGAGAAGTTCAATACACCGTTCATTTCAGCCTTTTCACCAGATGTACCAGAAGCTTCCAATGGACGAGTAGGAGTATTCAACCAGATATCAACACCAGTTACAAGACGTTTAGCAACAATCATGTTGTAATCTTCCAAGAAAATAATCTTGCCAAGGAACTGGGGCATACGAGAAATTTCCATGATGCGCTTAATCAAGCCCTGACCTGCGCCATCAGCGGGGTGTGCCTTACCAGAGAAAATGAACTGTACGGGATACTTTTCGTTGTTAACAATCTTAGCCAAACGGTCAAGGTCAGTGAACAATAAGTGAGCACGTTTGTAAGTAGCAAAACGACGAGCAAAACCAATAATCAATGCATTAGGATTAATCTTTTCAAGGACATTCATTACTGCTGAGGGATCACCCTGATTTGCAAGCCATTTAGCTTTAAATTCACGCTTAACAAAGTTGATGAATTTGTTTTTCATCTGAATACGCATATTCCAGATTTCTTCATCGTTTACGCTGAAGATTTTATCCCAATATTTAGGATCGCTCTGATTGTCAAACATTTCAGCGCCAAGTTTTTCCTTATAGAATGCTTTCCATTCAGAAGCAGCCCATGTGGGCATGTGAACACCATTAGTTACATAGCCTACGTGGCTTTCTTCCCAAGAATAGCCTTTCCAAATACCGGCAAACATTTTCTTGGAAACTTCGCCATGGAGCCAGCTAACGCCGTTAGCTTCTTGGCAAGTATTCAATGCGAATACACTCATTGAGAAGCGTTCGTTAGTATCGGGATTTTCGCGGCCCATATTCACGAGATCCTGCCAAGAGATACCGAGCTTGCCGGGATACTCATACATATATTTTCCGAAGAGATCTTCGTCAAAGTAGTCGTGACCTGCAGGAACAGGAGTGTGAACAGTGTAGAGTGAAGAAGCACGAACCAATTCAAGAGCTTGGTTGAAATCAAGACCCTTTTCCTGAACATAATCAACAAGGCGCTGGAGGTTAAGCAATGCAGCATGACCTTCATTACAGTGGTAGAGAGTAGAGTTAACACCAAGTTTCTTAAGCATCAAAACACCACCGATACCGAGCAAATATTCCTGTTTAAGACGGTTTTCCCAGTCACCACCATATAGCTTGTGAGTAATAGGCCGGTCAAATTCGCTATTCATATCGAAGTCTGTATCAAGCAAATAAAGCTTCATACGACCAACATTTACACGCCAGATATGAGAATAAATCACACGACCGGGGTAAGGAACTTCAAGAATCATGGGATCACCATTTTCATCCAATACCTGCTCAATAGGGAGCTGGTTGAAGTTCTGAGGCTCATAGTTAGCAACCTGCTGGCCATCAACAGACAAAGCCTGAGTGAAGTATCCATAGCGATACAAGAAACCGACTGCAGTCATATCTACACAGCTGTCAGAAGCTTCCTTGATATAGTCACCGGCGAGTACACCAAGACCACCTGAATAAATCTTTAGACAGTTGCAAAGACCATATTCCATTGAGAAGTACGACACAGAAGGAATATCTTTACGCATCGGCTTTCTCATATACTCTTTAAATGAAGCATAAACTGCATCAACGCGAGCCATCATAGACTCGTCGTTCATGATTTCAGTCAAACGGTCAGAACCGATACGCTGAAGCATCATCACAGGGTTTTCGCCTGTTGAACGCCAAAGTTCGCGATCAATATCTTTGAACAATGTTTTTGCCTCGCTATTCCAAACCCACCAAAGATTGTGTGCAATCTCGTCAAGGGGTTTCAGACGGAGGGGCAACTCTGCTGTGATAGTAACATCACGCAAAATGGGCGCATTCGCGTCACTTACTTTAATTTTCATATTAAATTTGTTAGTTAGTTTTCTATATTATTGATTTATTTTCTTGCTTCGTTATTGCTGAATGCAATTTCAAATGATTTCATGTAGTAATCAATAAAGCAACTCCAATTGGCTTTTGACGCTGTTTCGATAGCGTTCTTTGAAATTTCTTTAAGTTCTTCGTCACTGCTACAGCAAAGTTGATAGATGGTGTTTGCTACATTATCAACTACTTCATAATAGTTACCATCGGTTCTGTTTGCCACCGACACTCCGATATTTTTGATATCGCTATTTGCAAAATCATTCACAATCCACTGACCGAAACCAGAGAGTGTTGTTGTCAATGTGGGAACACCGAAAGCCACACTTTCTAGCGGAGTGTAGCCCCACGGTTCGTAATATGATGGGAACACTGTTGCATCCATACCAATTAGCAAATCATAGTATGCCTTGTTGAACACCCCATCTGTTCCGTTAAGATAACAGGGAACATATATCACATCAACAATTGAATCCTCGGTATTAGAGAATCCGATAGAGTTAATTCTGTTGATAATAGGATCTGACTCGGGATTGTGCAAATGGTGTGTAATCACCGGATTCTCCAAGCGTAATGCATCAGATGAAGCCAATGATTGCAATAAATCCGCACGAGCATCACCGCTCCAGGCAGGAACCATCACAAAAGCAAGTACTCGTCGAGAGGGATTCATGCCTTTAAGCACATTCATTGAATCAAGAAACAAGTCAATTCCCTTATTACGATATTCGCAGCGACCTGATGTAGTCACAATGAATGTGTTATCATCATACTTATTTCCGGTTAAAGCCGATGCCACCGCCAACAAGCTCTTACGAGCTTCTTTGCGGCAATTATTAAATTTTGATTTTGCAGGAACAAATGTTGGTTCGAAACCATTAGGGGTAACCACATCGGGCTTACGCTCTAATAGTTGCTCACATTCAATTGCAGTAATATCACTAACAGTTGTAAAGCAATCCGACTGCATTGCAGCAGCTTTCTCAAGCGAATGTTTTGACTGCATATTGAGTTCTGCTGCCATTTGATCGCCATTGTAACCTTTAAGATAGTCATAAAGCTGCTTGCCATTACCACAAATGCTGCGACCAATAGATGTTGCATGAGTGGTAAACATTGTAGCCACATAGGGTAGTTTCCACTTCACATAAAGGAGTCCCATTCCAGTGGTCCATTCATCAAAATGGGCTATTACTTTTTTACCATTTTCACACTTGCGATATTTGCAGAGGCTTTCAATTACCAGGCCAGCGGCATGTGAGAACGCACACGCTTCATCGTAATCGCCATAAGCATGAATTGAATCCACGCCAAATAAATTCCACATGTTGCCATAAAACTCATCTTTTACAGCATACATGCCATCAAATTTCACAAGCACAGCGATTGGTTTTCCGGGGATATCCCAACGGCCGGTTCTAACCGAAACACCTTGGGGCAATTGAACCGACTCTTTCCAAGCCTTCAAAACAGAAGGAGATTCCACAAAATAGGGTGACGGATTTTCTTCAGACCACACATCAGGGCCAATAAAAACCACCTTATCTTTATATATGTTGTGTAGATTTTTTGCCTTTGTTGACAAAACGGTGTAAATGCCACCTACCTTATTGCATACTTCCCATGAGGTTTCAATCAATAAGTCGAGGTCGGCTTGTATTTTACTCATAAATAGTTGCTTTTCAAAAAACTTGTGCAAAGATACGACATTTTTATCAATATAACAATTTTTATTACCCCAACAGCATTAACTAACTATTATGCAACTACATAAACACTAAATATCAAAAAAATCATGGGATAAAACATTTTTCTATGATTTTTTATGACTAATTTTGCAAAAAAATTTATTAACAAGGACAGACAAATGAAAATATTAGTAACCGGAGCCAATGGACAATTAGGCAAGGAGCTACACGAGATTCTTGAAAAAGAATGCCCAGGGCAAACCATATACACAGATGTCGACACTCTTGACATCACAGACACAAAGTCGGTTGACGATTTTTTTGAACAGAATGAACTGACTCATGTAATCAATTGTGCAGCATACACTGCTGTTGACAAGGCCGAATCCGACCAAACAATGTGCTATCGCATTAATGTTGATGCAGTGCAGAACATTGCAAAGGCCGCATCAAAACATGGTGTTAAAGTGATTCATGTGTCAACGGATTATGTGTTTGACGGGAAGGCTCATCGCCCCTACACTGAGGCCGACAAGACCAATCCCACTTCGACCTACGGCACAACAAAGCGTAAAGGCGAAATGATTTTGCTCTCATTTTGTCCCGACGCCGTTATTGTTCGCACTGCATGGCTATACTCTCCCCATGGCCACAATTTCGTGAAAACCATGATGAAATTGGGCTGCGAAAGACCCAAACTTAGAGTTGTTTTTGACCAGATAGGTTCTCCAACGTCAGCAACCGACTTAGCATCCGCAATTTACACAATCGTAAAATCCAGCCAATGGACTTCGGGAATATTTCATTTTTCAAATGAGGGAGTTGCATCTTGGTTTGACTTTGCAAAAGCCATTCATAGAATTGCCGGAATCACAAATTGCAATATTATTCCGGTTACAACTGAGGACTACCCCACTCCGGCTGCACGCCCCCACTACAGCGTGCTTGACAAATCAACAATCAAACGCACATTTGGGATGAAAATACCTTATTGGGAAGACAGTCTCGCCAAATGCATAGAACGCTTAAAAAGTCAAGCTTAATTTAACCTTACCGATTTAGAATAACCACCACATCAATATATGTCACAAATAACCGACGAAATCTCACGCCGCAGAACTTTTGCTATCATCTCTCACCCCGACGCAGGCAAGACAACCTTAACTGAAAAGCTCCTCCTTTTCGGTGGTGCTATCCACATTGCAGGTGCTGTTAAATCTAACAAAATTAAGAAAACTGCAACCAGCGACTGGATGGAGATTGAAAAGCAAAGAGGTATATCCGTTGCCACATCTGTTATGGGCTTCAACTATGGCGATTACAAAATCAACATTCTTGACACCCCCGGTCACCAAGATTTCGCCGAAGACACCTACCGCACATTGACAGCCGTTGATAGCGTTATTATCGTGGTGGACGTTGCTAAAGGTGTGGAGCAACAAACCAGGAAACTAATGGAGGTGTGCCGAATGCGCAACACTCCTGTGATTATATTCGTCAATAAACTTGACCGCGAAGGGCGCGATCCATTTGAAATAATGGACGAACTCGAATCCGAATTGAAAATTTCTGTGCGACCGCTATCTTGGCCCATCAATATCGGTGCGAAATTCAAAGGCGTTTATAATATCTACGAAAGCTCGCTTGATTTATTCACTCCTAATAAACAGAAAGTCACAGAGCGCATTGAGATTACTGACATCAATGACTCCGCTATCGATGAAAATATTGGCGATGGTGATGCATCAAAACTTCGCGAAGACCTCGAACTGATTGAAGGTGTTTATCCCGATTTTGACGTTAATGAATATCTTAGCGGGAAATTGGCCCCGGTGTTCTTCGGGTCGGCATTAAATACATTCGGCGTTAAAGAGTTGCTCGATTGCTTTGTTAAAATTGCACCCTCTCCACGCGCCATTGAAGCTGAAGAGCGTAGAGTTGAACCATCTGAAGATAATTTCTCCGGATTTATTTTTAAAATCCACGCCAACATGGATCCGAACCATCGCTCATGTATTGCATTTGTCAAAGTATGCTCCGGAAAATTTGAGAGAAATGCGCCCTACAAACACATGCGTCTCGGAAAAGTGCTTAAGTTTGCAGCTCCAACCGCATTCATGGCTCAGAAAAAAGACATCGTTGACGAAGCATACCCCGGAGATATTATCGGCATCCCCGACACCGGCAACTTTAAAATTGGCGACACATTGACCGCCGGAGAAACCCTTCACTACAAAGGGCTCCCCAGCTTCTCGCCTGAAATGTTTAAATACATTGAAAATTCCGATCCCATGAAAGCCAAGCAGCTCGACAAAGGTGTGCAGCAACTCATGGATGAAGGTGTGGCTCAGTTATTTACAAATCAATTTAACGGCCGAAAAATCATTGGCACAGTAGGGCAACTGCAGTTTGAAGTAATTCAGTATAGATTGCTTCACGAATATGGTGCTCAATGCCGCTGGGAACCAATTTCTCTTTACAAAGCATGCTGGATTGAAAGCAACGACAATGAGGCTCTTGAGGCATTTAAACGCCGCAAACATCAGTTTATGGCCACAGACCGCGAAGGGCGCGATGTGTTCTTAGCCGACTCCAACTATGTGCTCCAAATGGCGCAAGCCGATTTCCCCAAAATAAAGTTCCATTTTACAAGCGAATTTTAGCATTCTATTTTCATTTTTGAGGGGACTCACGCAAGTTCATACAATCAGGGTCCCATTTCATACATTTTAGCCTGAATGTTTTGGCTAAAAAAAAGTGTATAACTACCTTCGTTGCCGATAAACATATTCGAATGAAGAAACATCTAATAATCTCAACCTCCACTGATTTGGTGCGTATTGCTCCGGATAGGATTATTTATATAGCATCCGACGGCAATTATTCAACCATTGTGCAAACAGATGGCGAAATGCGCACATTAGCCCTTCAGCTAGGACATATCGAACGATTATTGGACACCCAACTCAGTCGGGATAGCAATATCTTCTTTCGTTTAGGAAAATCACTAATCGTTAATCGCTCTTACATTTACTACATCAATCCGTCAAAACAAAAATTGACACTCTCCGATGCTGCAACTTTTAGTCATTCAATAACAGCGTCGAAAGAAGCATTGAAAAAGGTAAAGGAGCTTATTGAAAAGGAAGGAATGTGATTATGAAAAGATTCAAAAACATGGATGATATTAGCGATGATCAAATTCGCATTATTGGCAGAGATTGGATAAAACCACGTCCTCGTTGGTACAAACAGCCCATCTTTTACATATTAACAGGTATCGCGGTTTTGGGCATAGTTTTTTTGCTTTGGGACACCCACACCGACGAAACAAAACAGGAAATTATTGACCCTGAACCCGCTCTATTTGAACCGGAAATCAATCCGGAGATTGCGGCTGCTGACACTGCAAATCAATCTGTCCAACCTGCATCAATAAGCACTGAGATTGACTCCATAGAACCGGGATTTACCGAAATCCGCGACACACTGATTAACGACATCCCACTAAAGCTATTTATCCCTCACAATGCCGAATTTTCACTGCAGATTGGAACGGTTGACAAAAAAGACTCAAGCGTTATTTTCACTGCGCAAGCTGCTGATATCAGATCCGATAACGGAGATATTGTTGGAGCATTTGTTTTGAAAGGAGAACCAATCACACGAGGAAAATCAAAAAGTGGTTTTTGCGCGGCTATTAATGGCAAGATCACCATTGGAGTAGCTCAATCCACGCCTCTATTTGAGGAAGCGACTGAACATGAAGGATATTTCTTCCGACAATATCCATTGGTGAGCAATGGCAAATTAATTGAAAATAAGCCCAAAGGCAAATCAATCCGCAGGGCAATCTGCGAACGATATGGTGAAATCTTCATGGTCGAATCCGGCACAAAAGAATCTTTCCACGATTTTGCACAAGCATTAGTTGACCTCGGAGTTGATCAAGCAATTTATCTTGTTGGTTCCTCCGGATACGGATGGGCTATTGATGAGAATGGGAATAAGCACGAATTTGGCATAGAAAGGAACGATATCAGATTCAAGAAAAACATTAAACCGCGAATAAGTTATTTGGTTTGGCGTAGGAAATAGTTGTTGATTACAAAATTGCCTTGACTAAAGCATTTTATACAAGAAAAACTACACCATATCAACCAGTAAAAAACTATCACTATGTTTTTCCATATTGGCAAACAATTAAACATCAACCGATTACTAACCCAGAGCTAAAACAACAGCCCACTCATTAACTCTTTTTAACACAATGTTCAAAGCGCAAAATTTGCAGATTCAACTATTATAGCTAACTTTGCACTCGAAATCATAATGCGGGGTGGAGCAGTGGTAGCTCGTTGGGCTCATAACCCAAAGGTCGTAGGTTCGAGTCCTGCCCCCGCTACCAAGCAAGAGCGAATCAATTGATTCGCTCTCTTTTTTTATCCAAATTGTAGGTTTCACGGATATTTAGTATTTTTGTTTCAGCAATTAACACAAGATTTGATTCTAACCATATGAATTCACCGAAGCCTCTCATATCAATCATAACCGTAACATATAACGCTGAGGGCACACTCCCCTCCACTATAAAAAGCGTCAATGAACAATCATGGACTGACTATGAACACCTCATTATTGACGGTGAATCCAAAGATTCCACATTACAAATAGCCCGATCCATGGCATCAGAAAAGACAAAAATTCTTTCTGAACGCGACAAAGGGATTTACGATGCCATGAACAAAGGGATTCGCATGGCCAACGGCAAATATCTGATTTTTCTAAATGCCGGAGACTCTTTTCACAGTCAAAAAACTTTAGAAACGATAGCCAATACAATTATTGACAATAAATACCCGGGGATTGTTTATGGACAAACTCAACTTGTGGATAGCAATCGCAATCGAATTGCCGACCGACACCTGACTGCCCCCGAAAAACTCACAGCTAAAAGCTTTTCAAATGGAATGCTTGTGTGCCATCAAGCGTTTATTGCATCCTCACTAATCTCCCCTGAATATGATTTAAAATATCGCTTCTCGGCCGATTATGATTGGTGCATACGCTGCCTTCAGAAATCAGAAGCAAACATTCTGATTCCTGAGATTTTAATTGACTATCTAAACGAAGGGGTGACTACTGCCAACCATAGGGCCTCTCTGATAGAACGGTTCCATATAATGCATAAATACTATGGCCTGTGTCGCACCATCGTTAACCACCTGAGTTTCATTCCTCGATACATTTCAAGCAAGCGTAAACAGAAGTAACAATTGTTTATATCTCACAATTTAACTATAGCTAGCAGTGATTTTATTTAATACCACATTCGTTGTTGCACAGTGTGCCGACTCCGATTTTCAAAATTGGATCACTACCGACTTTATTCCGGAAATATCAAAATGCGAATATTTCTCGGATCCATTGCTGACAAAAATTCTTTCAGACCCCCAAGAAGACAACACCAATAGCTATGCGCTGCAATTCAAAGCTCCGTCAACAGCTCATATCGAAATTTGGATTGCAACAACCGGAATCAATAAGCTGAATGCACTTCAAACAAAACACGGGGAAAACATCCTGTATTTTGCCACATTCATGGATATTCTACATCAATGACACAACTCAAAGAATTCGATCGGATAATCATAGGCATTGACCCCGGCACTAATGTCATGGGGTATGGGATTTTAGGTATACATCAACGCAAGCCTAAAATGATTGCTATGGGCATTATTCAACTGGATAAATTTGAGAGTCACTACATAAGATTACATAAGATCTACACTCGAGTCCTCGGTTTAGTCGAACAGTATCTTCCCGATGAAATGGCCATTGAAGCACCTTTTTTTGGCAAAAATGTTCAATCAATGCTCAAGCTCGGGCGTGCACAAGGAGTAGCAATGGCTGCAGCTTTGGCGCGCGAAGTGCCAATCACCGAATATGAACCCCGAAAAATCAAAATGGCCATTACCGGAAATGGCGGAGCGTCAAAAGAGCAAGTGCAGGAAATGCTTCGTCGCATCCTGGAGATACCACGTGAAAACATGCCCCCTCACCTTGATGCCACAGACGCACTTGCAGCCGCCCTTTGCCACTACTACGAGTCGCAACGTCCACAAATAGCAAAAGGCCCATCTTCATGGAAAGAATTCATTGCCAATAACCCTGAAAGAGTAAAATCTTAATTAATATCATCTACAATTTGGCTAATTATGCCAATATACCTACATTTGCATCTAATATAAATCAACTTAAATCTAATTTGAAATGTACAAATCAGACAATCGTATTGTTATAACACTTGATGCCGGAGGCACAAACTTTGTTTTCGGCGCAATGCAAGCCAACGAATTTATTGTTGACCCAATCACAATGCCTTCAAGAGCAGCTAATCTTGATGAATGCCTTGCAACAATGGTAAGCGGATTTGAACAAATCATTGCCAAACTTGAGACAAAACCGGTTGCTATCAGTTTTGCATTCCCCGGCCCGGCCGATTATCCAAATGGAATTATTGGTGGATACCTCCCCAACTTCCCCTCATTCCGCGATGGTGTTGCTCTCGGTCCATTCCTTGAAGAAAAATTCGGCATTCCCGTTTACATAAACAATGATGGTGATCTTTTCGCCTACGGCGAAGCTTTGGGTGGCATGCTACCGGAAATAAACTCTCGCCTTGCTGAACTTGGAAGCACAAAAGTGTATAAAAACATTTTAGGCTACACTTTCGGCACCGGCTTCGGTATGGGAATGGTGATTGACAATCAACTCAATCGCGGCAACAACTCATGCGCTGAAACATTCTGCTTGCGCCATAAAAACAACCCCGAAGTGTTTGTAGAAGAAGGTGTTGCAATCCGTGCTATTAAGCGCGTTTATGCAGAAAAATCAGGCGATTTGAACCACACATTCGAACCCAAAGACATCTGTGACATCGCCGAAGGAAAAATCCCCGGCAACAAAGATGCTGCAATTGCTGCTTTTGAAGAATTTGGCGAAGTAGCAGGTGATGCAATTGCCACTGCAGTAACCTTGACTGACTCTTTAGTGGTTATCGGTGGCGGTGTGGCCGGTGCAAAAAAATATTTCATGCCCGCTCTTATGCGACAACTCAAAGGAGAACTCAAATCACTCAAAGGAGAAGTGATTCCCCGCATGCCGGCAAAAGCTTTCTATCTCGACGATGAAGAAGAATTCAAGCAATTTGCTCGTGGCGAAGCTCGTGAACTAAAGGTCTATGGCACAGATCGCACAGTCATTTACGATCCCATGAAATCAACAGGTGTAGCCATCTCTAAACTTGGAGCGAGCAAGGCTATTTCTATTGGTGCCTACTGTTTTGCGCTTTCAGAACTTGACAAAAAAGCTTAATTCGGAATCCTACTAAACACAGAGAAATGGGCGGTGCTTTCACAAGTATCGCCCATTCATTTTCATCACAATAGTTGTTCACAGATACGTATATAATTCGATTATGGCTAATTGACACTTCTAATCCAGTTCATACCTACTACTGACAACATCCCAGTCAACAATCGACCATAGCGCATTCAGTGCATCGGCCCTCTTGTTTTGATAATCGAGGTAATAAGCATGCTCCCACACATCAAATGCTAGCAATGGAATTAATCCATCAGTTAGTGGATTCCCGGCATTTTCTTTTTGAAGTATCAGCAATTTACCCACTTCATCACAAGCCAACCAAACCCATCCACTACCAAATATTTTCACTCCCGCTTCCACAAACATCTTCTTAAAATCCTCAAACGAACCAAATTGCGAATCTATTGCACGGCGCAATTCTCCACTTGGCTCTGCCGGGGCTGTGGGTGAGAAGGTGAAAAAGAAAAATATGTGATTAAATGCTTGCGAAGCATTATTAAACAATGCACCATTTGAAGAGGTGATTAAATCTTCCAACTCCATATCCTCCAATTCAGAACCTTTAATCAAGGCATTCAGATTCTCGATATAGGTTTTTTCATGCTTCCCATAATGGTATTCAACTGTTCGGCGAGAGATTACCGGTTCAAGGGCATCATTGGCATAAGGTAAATCAGGCTGAGTGTACATATATGATTATTTTAGGTTTATATCTATAACCATATAACACCACCATTTATCCAAATGTTCAATTTAAAGATGTTTTTTATATCTTCCAAGAAAGCCAATTGAAGACACTTTCATACAATCGGGCTCGCACATCCGGTGACGACAAAAACAAATCATGCACTCCGCTTTCAACCTCTCGCGTCGAAACATCATAACCAAGCTGTAGGCCATACTTGCGAATATCTAAAACATCAAGCACAGCATCCGCTCTATTTACCTCGGGAGACCAATCTACCGCATTGACAGTCTTTGACGAGTACATCAATAGAATTGGAATTGATATGGAATATTTATGTTTTCTCAGATAATGTTGAGCTGAGTTTACAGCCCTCACCCACCCTAAATCAACCTTAATCGGCTGAATAGACTTCCAGTCTGTGTTAAAACTCCATTCTCCATGAAAATCGCTATGAATACTCTCCCCATAGGCTGTGCCGGAACCGGAACTAATTGTAATATTTGGGAATACTCCACCTATCCAACTCACTAAATCAACAAAATGCTCCAATCCTCCAAGATTCCAATCCAAAAATGGACTATTCAATATCAATGCATCAATAGGAGCCGATGGACAATTCATCAGATAGAAAGACGAAATCAGCCCTCCATTGGAATGGCCCATCAAAACAATCTTATCGTGTCCGTAACTCTTAATTACATGAACTGCAGAATCAATATCCGCGATATACTCCTTGAAATCACGAACTTGACACACTTTTTGCCCCGGATTCAGCGACCGCCCATAGCGTCTTAAATCAACAGCATAGAATGCATATCCCCTATCTCGAAAGGCATAGGCCACCTCCTTCTGAAAAAAATAGTCGTTAAAGCCATGCACATACAATATTGCAACACCGTGCTTTTTTGAATTCATGAGTGACACCAAAGAGCTGCGGATTGTTTCTCCCTGTTTTGATGGATGATTAAAATAGCGCACCTTGAAATCCTCACCAAGCACATCAATATGCCACTGTTGCGCCACTGCCGAAAACACCGGCAATAGCGCAACTATGATAATCAACAGTCTAATAATTCTCATGCAATATTAACGCATAACATTGCATTTTTATTTTGATGCATACTGTGGCAAAACCGCAACCGGAAATTTCGAAAACAAAGTACTCACAGCTTCTGATATTCCCTTTAAGTTTCTAATATTACCATAGGAATCTCCGTCGAGAATGGTGGCCACTGAAGCCGAATATATAGGCACCTTGTTCTTAATATCTATAAAATCCATCGTTAGCACTCCTTCTCTATAAATATCCGTAATAACTTGTGCATTTTGATATTCAGGCCAATAATACTGCCTTGGATACATAAAGAATGGCGAATAGGGAGGATAGGGATGAGGACCAAAATAGGGGTAATAGTTTGGCATCATGGGCTCGGTTTGAATCTCCTTATTAATTGTGTAGCCAATGTTGATTAGCAACGGTGAATTTACATCCTCGGTAAACCCTCGCTCCACCATCTGTTCACGGATGGCTGCCGCAATATTATAGTAGGTCACCATTTGCATCCCCGGAGGCAGCTTACCATCATCGGGGGTAATAATCCGAAATGTGTTAAACAACGAGAGATTCGCATTATTATAGACCTCGCTATTAATTAATGAATAAGGGCTACATCCATAAAGAACTCCCAACAGCAACGTAGATAAAATAAGCATTTTTTTCATATCACTGAATTTTAAAATTTAAATATATCTTGAAAACACACATCTACTGGAAAAAGTTTCTTAAATTATTTGCAATTCCGTCATTATTGTAATATATTTGAAAGAAAGAATATTTATCACGATTTGACTATTTGCATAACATCGTAGCACCATCTACTACATGGAAGATATTACAATGATTTTCAATGATATCATACGCCAATACGGAAGTGTTGATATCGCTGATTCTGAATTCAAAAAACGCATTCACGAAGATGCCGACTTGCGAGCATTATATCGCCAATGGTGCGATGATGTTGGGAGTTCGGAAAAAGATGGCTTCCTCGACTTTTGCGAGGAATACATGGAAACTCAAAATGATGTTTGGAACACATTGAACGATTACGACAATGAATAACTGCAAATCGCTCCGCTTTCCGGCCGAATGGGAGCATGATTGTGCTGTGCTTTTAGCATGGCCTCATGAAGACACTGATTGGTGTTACATGATTGACGACGTCAACCTTTGCTATACAAACTTGGTTAAAGCCATTACACAGTTTCACCCTGTGATAATTGTTGCACCAAACACCGCAAATATTCCACAACATTTCAACAAAGAAGAATTAAAGAATATCACACTTATCGACATTCCGACAAATGACACATGGACCCGCGATTATGGGCCCTTATGCATTGAGAATTGTGATAAATTTCAACTACTTGACTTTTGCTTTAATGGTTGGGGAATGAAATTTGCAGCAAACAAAGACAATCTTGTAAATTCAAAGTTGTATGAATTACAGCTTCTAAAAGCGCCCTTAATCAATTGCCGCGATTTCGTATTTGAAGGTGGCGGCATTGAGAGCGACGGCAACGGCACTTTGATGACAACATCTCTATGCCAACTATCACCTAATAGGAATGCCACCCTATCAAAAGAAGATATTGAAAACCACCTAAAACAATCCTTTGGCGCCGACGCTATAGTTTGGGTAAACCATGGTTATCTTGCCGGGGATGACACTGATAGCCATATCGACACTTTGGCTCGCTTCGCTCCAAATAACACAATCGTTTATGTGGGATGCAACGAGCCTGATGATGAACATTTCAATGAGTTTTCATTGATGAAAGAGGATCTCATGAATGCTCGTCGCTCTGATGGACTGCCATTTAATTTAATCGAACTACCATTCCCCGACCCTATTTTCGATGAAGATGGAGAGCGCTTGCCAGCAACGTATGCCAATTTCCTGGCAACATCAAAGGCTGTGTTTATGCCAACCTATGGCCAACCTCGCAAAGATGAATTAGCACAACAGATTTTGACTGTAGCATTTGAACGCCCGGTAATTACCGTTGACTGCCAAGCCCTTATAAAACAGCATGGTTCACTACACTGTGCAACAATGCAAATTCCCAAACAGACCATTAGTTTATGAGAAAGACAATAAAAGTAGGCATTATACAGCAAAGCAAAACTGCTGACGTTAACAACAATCGCCAACGACTTGCCGATGAAATGCGCAATATAGCAAAAGATGGCAATGTTGACTTAATTGTGAATCAAGAGCTACATGACTCACTCTATTTCTGCCAAACAGAGCTAACTGACAATTGCGACTTAGCAGTTCAGATACCCTCCGACACAACAGATTTTTATGCTGCAATAGCTAAAGAACTGAATGTAGTCATAGTCACATCTCTGTTTGAGCGCAGAGCTCCGGGCCTATACCACAACACAGCTGTTGTTTTTGAACGTGACGGTTCAATTGCCGGCATCTACCGTAAAATGCACATCCCGGATGATCCGGCCTATTATGAAAAATTCTACTTTACCCCGGGCGATTTAGGATTCGAACCGATTCAAACATCCGTTGGCAAAATCGGAGTGCTGATATGCTGGGACCAATGGTATCCGGAAGCTGCACGATTAATGGCTTTGAGGGGCGCTGAAATTTTAGTTTACCCCACAGCTATCGGGTGGGAGTCAACCGATTCTATTGAAGAGAAAACTCGTCAAAGAGATGCATGGGTAACGGTTCAGCGTGGCCATGCTGTTGCAAACGGCTTGCCGGTGATAACTGTGAATCGCGTTGGCCTTGAACCGGACCCATCGGAAAATACTAATGGCATTCAGTTCTGGGGGACAAGCTTTGTTGCCGGCCCACAAGGAGAATTGTTATTCACCGCACCCGATTCAGAAGAATGCTCTGCTGTAATTGACATTGACATGCAGCGCTCAGAATGGGTACGCCGCTGGTGGCCATTCCTTCGTGACCGCCGCATTGATGCTTATGGCAATATCTCTCGAAGATTTATAGACTAAAAACCGACTTAGGAAGGCTACGGCGATTATATGTACTTGACATGGTTTCGCCGTAGGCACCTGCCGATCTCAGTGCGATTAAATCGCCACGATTAGTTATCGGCAGCCTTTCGTCTGCGCCAAATTTGTCGGAGGATTCACATATTGGACCAACCACGTCATACACTTCTGTTTCAGTAGCCACAGAAGAGATGTTTTCGATCTTATGATGAGCCTGATACAATGCCGGTCTCAATAGGTCGGTCATACCGCCATCTACTATCACAAACCGTCGACTTATGCCATGCTTTACATACAAAACCCTAGTAATCAAAGATCCACACTGCCCCACTATTGAGCGACCAAGTTCAAAATGAAGTTCTTGTCCTTGTCGTAGCTCAAGATTTTCATGAAATGTTTTAAAATAAGCCTCGAAATCCGGTATTGGGTTAAGATCAGGATTATCATAATCAACTCCTAATCCCCCCCCGACATTAATCGTTGGTAATTCGATTCCTTCCGCTTCAAAAAGATTTTGCAAATCATTAATCCGCTCACACAGTTTATGATACGGCTCTGTGATTGTTATCTGCGAACCTATATGAAAATGTAATCCCCGGAAACTAATATGCGAATCGGCCACACACTTACGCGCAACATCTATAATCACCGACAGATCTAAGCCAAACTTATTTTCAGCCAATCCGGTTGTGATATAATGATGTGTGTGTGCATCAATTTGTGGATTCACACGCAATGCAACAGGCGCAATCACATTCAAGCCTTCAGCCAATGAAGAGATAATCTCAAGCTCCTCAACTGACTCCACATTAAAGCAACCAATCCCTAATTTCAATGCATTTATTATCTCCGAATCAGTTTTCCCAACTCCGGCATAAAATATTTCCGAAGGATTAAATCCACAATCAACAGCCCTCTCTATCTCGCCACCACTGACTGTATCCACACCCAGACCATAGCTCTTTATCAACTTCAATATCTCCGGATTATCATTTGCCTTAACAGCATAGTGCACGTTAAAACCAGGGAAGTCTGAACACTGAACAACACGTCGCAATGTTTCATGCAACAATGATAAGTCATAGTAGTAGAATGGTGTTGGGATATTTTTGAATCTATCAACCGGGAACTGCATAACAAAGTGGCTTTTACTTATTAAAAATCCCTTTGCTCAGGAGATTCAACGCTTTAATTTTATCCTCTTTGCGCACAAGCAATGAGATATTATAGTTGCTACCACCATAGGAAATCATTCTGACCGGTATATCTTTTAGGGCATTAACAACATCGGCCTCAAAGCCATTATTCTGCCATTCAAGATCGCCAACCACGCATATAATCACCATATCATGGTCAATAGTTACTGTGCCATATTGCTTTAAATCATTGACAATCAAGTCCAATCTACGTTCATTGTCAATTGTTACCGAAACACCCACTTCCGATGTAACAACCATATCAATCGGTGTTTTGTGTGTTTCAAAGATTTCAAACACTTTTCGCAAAAAACCATAAGCAAGCAACATTCGTCCGCTTTTGATTTTAATTGCTGTGATATTATCTTTTGCAGCGACCGCTTTTATGGTTCTTGTGGGCTTCGCATTATATATCACTGTTCCGGGAGCATCCGGCGACATTGTATTAAGCAGTCTGACCGGAATATTTTTCAATTTTGCCGGCAACACACATGTGGGATGAAGAATTTTTGCACCGAAATAGGCTAGCTCAGCAGCCTCCTCAAAATGCAATTCACTAACAGGAGTTGTTCCCTCCACATATCGCGGATCATTATTGTGCATTCCGTCAATATCGGTCCAAATTTCTATCTCTTTTGCATTAATAGCGGCTCCAATCAATGATGCAGAGTAGTCACTACCTCCGCGCTGAAGATTATCAACATCGCCATAAGCATTTCGGCAGATAAACCCTTGTGTCAAAAATAAATCGGCATCTTTAGCCTCATCGATTAATGGCAAAATATTTCGTTTGAGATACTCAGCATCGGGTTCACCATCTTTGTCCGTGCGCATAAAATCGAGCGCTGAAAGCATTTTCACATTAACACCCGACTCTTTTAGATAAAGCTCCATGAGTCCGGTTGAGAGCAACTCTCCCTGAGCCAATACCTCTTTTTCATCAAAAACAGTAAATACGGACTTGTTCATGCTTCGAAGAAAATCCCAATGGGCATTAACCATATCCATTGCAAGTTTTCGGTACCCTTCAGTCGCATAAAGTTCTTCAATTGTTTGGTTATATTTATTCTGAAGTGCATTAATCACCTCATTGGCACCTGCCGGATTCTTCTTATATAAATAATCAGAAATCTCTACCAAAGAATTGGTTGTCCCTGACATAGCGCTAAGTACCACAATATTACGACCGCGCGATGTTATCAATCGAGCAACATTCTTAATCCGAAGAGCGCTTCCCACTGAAGTGCCCCCAAATTTCATTACCTTCATTTAACTGCCTTCTTTAATGAATATGAATAATTTGTGCAAATTTACACATTATTTTGAAAATGACCGCAATCACCTAATAAATAGTTATTAAATCCCCCCCCCCCATTTGACCAGACTTTAAGCCCACATTATGTAGGCCAAAGAACCGATGCTGATAATAATCCAGAGCAATACGCCCTGAAGCAATGGCTTAACTCCTACCGCCCTTATAGCACTCTTCGACAATGAAGCCCCTATAAAGAACATGGTTAAAATCAACATCTTTCGTGCAATCCCTGAAATTAATTGCCCTATTTCCGGCACACTATTTAGTAAATACGTGTTTATCAAAATAGCTACAACAAACCACAATATAAACCACGGAATTGAAATTTTGTGCCTATTGCTATTAAACAACATTGAAGTCACTATGGCCAATGGCATTATCCACAAAGCCCTGGTTAATTTTATTGTCGTTGCCACTTCAAGAGCTTCTTGACCATATGCAGCACCGGCTCCGACAACTGAACTCGTGTCATGAATCGCTATGGCAACCCACTCACCAAATTGCTGCTGATCAAGACCAATCCAGCGGCCCAGCACCGGAAACACAAATAGAGCTATAGCATTTAATATAAAGATTGTGGCCAATGCTACTGACATCTCACCCTCATTGGCCTTAACCACCGGACCAACAGCTGCAATAGCACTTCCGCCGCATATAGCCGTTCCTGAGCTAATGAGATAAGATGTTCGCTTATCAACTTTGAGCAATCGACAACCAATCCACATCCCCACTATCATTGTACACACAACCGACACCACCGTAAAAAGCATCCCCTCTTTCCCAGAGGCCAATGATGCATGCAAATTCATCCCAAAGCCAAGCCCCACAACGGAATACTGCAATAACTTTTTGGATGCCGTTTTATTTAAAGCGGGATATGCCGAACCACAAACCATGGCATACATAAGCCCTACTAACAATGCAACAGATGGCGTTAAAACAGAGGTAACCACTCGCGCCCATGGGAAATAATCCATTAATAGCAATATTGCCATAACAGCTACTATCGCGATATATATGGACTTATTATTTTTATTAAGTATCGATAACATATGTCGTGCAATTGAAAATGCCCCGCAAAAGTAGCATAATAATATCACATAAACAATTGCCCCCTATTCTACAAACCCGTAGCCTATGCCATGACGACACACAATATGTCGACCATACACATCTCCAAGTTTACTTCGCAATCGAGAGAAAGTTGTAGCTATCGCTCTGTCAGAAACACTCTGATCGCCACCCCATGCCTCGCGCCGAATCTCATAAGGCTCAAAGAAGCTATTGCGATTGCGCATCAAAAGTCTGAGTAATATATATTCGGTGTTTGTCAATGAAATTGCACTGTCATCGATAACGATGGTTGCTGTGTCCACATCAAGTATCAAATCTCTGAATCGAATAATTTCATGAACCTTGCGAGACCCATATGTGCGAACACAACGGCGAATAACAGCCCTCATTCTTGCCACCAACTCGCGCGTAGAAAATGGTTTAGCTATAAAATCATCAGCCCCGGCATCAAATCCATCCAACACATCTTCTTCGGTTTTCTTTGCCGTACAAATTATGACCGGAACATGAAATGACTCAGGATTCTGCTTAATTGCGCGAGTAACCATCAATCCATTAAACTCACTCTCCATAACATCTACAATAATCACATCATATTTCGACAAATCTCTGCCAAGTGCCTCATTCCCATCTGTCACAATATCACTTTTAAATCCATCAGTTTCCAAACGCAATTGCAACAACTCTCCGGCCATTGAATCTGCATCAATAATCAATACTCGCCCAAAGTTAAGCTTGTACATTGCTGACCTTTTATCAGTACTCATGAATTTACACAACTAATATAGATTAAAAGTAGTGCAATTTAACTCTTTAATATTGAATCAACAATTTTGTCACCAAATTGTAGCTGATTTGTAACCATTTTTTAACGCATATCAACATCAAACTCCCACAAATTCCATGGGCCGGTTAAAATTGTGGCAAATTTCATGGCTTTTGTGTACCTTTGCAGTCTAATTTGAATCACACTTGAGTCATGGTTTCCATAAATAATCTTAGCGTTGAATTTAGCGCAAAAGCATTGTTTGACAATATAACTTACGTCATTAACCGCAAGGATAAGATTGCCCTTGTTGGCAAAAATGGCGCCGGTAAGTCAACAATGTTGAAGATTATTGCAGGGCTCCAAAAGCCCACATCGGGCAGCGTGTCAATACAACAAGACATTACAATCGGCTACCTGCCACAGCAAATGGAAATCTGCGACGAACTAACTGTCATTGAGGAGGTTGCAAAAATATTCTCTCATATTGACGAGATGCGCGCTCGCCTCAACCGCATCACTGATGAGTTGCAGAATCGCTCCGACTATGAAAGCTCTGACTATAATGAACTTATTGAGCAAATGACCTCCTTGTCGGAGCTACTCACAATCGCCGAAAGTGACAATTCGCGCGCTGAAATGGAGAAAACACTCATTGGCCTCGGATTCACAAGAGCCGATTTCAATCGACCCACTGCCGAATTTAGCGGCGGTTGGCGCATGCGCATTGAGCTCGCAAAAATTCTTCTGCAGCGTCCCGATGTGCTGCTTCTTGACGAGCCTACTAACCACCTTGATATTGAATCAATTCAATGGCTTGAACAATTCCTGATTCAAAAAGCCAACGCAGTGGTTTTGGTGAGCCACGACCGGGCTTTTATCGACAATGTCACCTCCCGAACAATAGAAATCTCTTTGGGTAAAATCTACGACTACTCTGTCAACTACTCAAAATTTGTGGAATTGCGTCGAGAACGCATCGAACAGCAAACAAGAGCCTACCAGAACCAGCAAAAACAGATTCAAGACACTGAGGAGTTCATTGAACGCTTCCGCTATAAAGCCACAAAAAGCGTTCAAGTACAAAGCCGCATCAAACAATTGGCTAAAATTGAGCGAATAGAGATTGATGAGGTTGACAATGCATGCCTAAATCTTCGCTTCCCACCGGCCCCCCGCTCCGGCGACTACCCGATAATTGCCGAAAACGTAGGCAAAAGCTATGGCCAGCACCAAGTATTTGACAATGCAACATTCACCATAAAACGCGGAGAAAAAGTAGCATTCGTGGGCAAAAATGGTGAAGGAAAGTCCACTTTAGTAAAATGCATCATGAATGAAATCCCCTTCTCGGGGAACCTCAAAATAGGCCACAATGTTAAGATTGGCTACTTCGCACAAAATCAAGCACAACTCTTGGATGGCGAAATAAGCGTATTCGACACTATTGACCATGTGGCTGTGGGAGATATTCGCACTAAAATACGCGACATCCTCGGCGCATTCATGTTTGGAGGTGAGGCATCGGATAAAAGAGTAAAAGTGCTCTCGGGTGGCGAGAAAACACGCCTTGCAATGATTCGACTGCTGCTTGAACCGGTGAATCTGCTCATTCTTGATGAGCCCACAAACCACCTCGACATGAAAACAAAGGACATTCTAAAACAAGCCATCAAAGACTTTAATGGTACGGTTATCGTGGTTTCTCACGATAGAGAATTCCTCGATGGCCTTGTTGAAAAGGTCTATGAATTTGGAGGAGGGAAGGTAAAGGAATGTCTCGGTGGAATATACGATTTCCTTGAAAAGAAAAAATTATCCACACTCACAGAGCTTGAATTGAGCAAATCTCCCACAAAAGAAACTAAAACTATTTCAAACAGCGACCCTAATAACGTAAAAACAAACAACACTCCATCCGCAGCTATACCTCAGTCAAAACTTAGCTATGCCGAGCAAAAAGAACGCGAAAAGCTTATTAAACGTGCTCGCAAGGCTGTTGCTGATACTGAAGCACTAATTGCCAGCATTGAGTCTAACATCGCTGAATTGGAGGCTAAAATCGCATCCGGAGAGTTCTCTCCCGACTCTTTCAATGAACATGCAAAGATGCAAAAACAGCTTGAAAACGCCATGAGCCAATGGGAATTGGCCTCTTTGGAACTTGAAGAATTAGAGACCAAGTCTTAAAAAACACTCCTTATACCACATCTTTGACTCTATCAGCCCCTCTAATGGAGTCTCTCTTCACATAGTGACTTATCAAAACGTACAGCATTGCTTGATAAGGCGATAAACCCTCTTCCGGATCCGTTCCTAACACAAATTCATTTACTAAAGCTTCTGCCACAGCCTTACGATCAACCTCTGATAAGGCCTTTACAGTGTTTATAACGTGGGGGGAGATGATTACGGGTGTCTGATTCATGACCATAAGGTTTTATGGGTTAATATTCTCTTATTTTGATTATTTCTCAATTCTGATAAGTTTTATACCACAAAATTAACTCCAAGCTGAGCAAGATTCTTGCCCATAAACTATAATAAACACTACTTTCTATTTTCCCCCGGAATTTTTACAATTCCTGGAAGAAATAACAAATTTCTCATCAAATAAAAAAACAACAATTTACATTTCAAAACCACATGAATAAATATTTGCATTTACATTTACGCCACACACTTTAGATTACAATTCAACGCAGTTCACAAATGCACACTTCCAAAAATTTACAGCTACAACACCACCAATTTACAGCCATCGCGTGCAATTGCAACCACAAACACACCTTCGCTAACAGTGGTTACAGTTGCAAATATTCCACCTAAACATATCTTCACATACACACCAACTAATTAAAACCCAGCCAAATACATAGATTAATCGCAGCAAAACTTCAGCTATACCCACAATTATCACCATCAAAGCCAACAACTCATCCGATAGCACATAATAAACCAAAGTAACACCCCGAAAACCAAATATTTAAACAAATATATTAAAGCATAACTCCAACTCATTTTCACCCTACATACCACACACCTATTTACATCTGAATACACCTACTCTATTACATCGCGACATGTAAATGAAATGCTTTACACTTGCAAATTTGCATATTTGATTTTTAATCATTACATTTGCAAACATATTAACAAATTGTGAATTTACAAAATGGACATCGTTTCTCGCCTAAAAACATTCATCAATTACCTCAACATCCCGGTAACTCAATTCGCCGACATTTGCACTATTCCACGCCCTACCCTATCTCAATTACTAAATGGGCGCAATAAAAAAGTCAGCGATGAGCTTATCGGTAAAATTCATGAATCTTATCCAGAGCTATCCGTGCTTTGGCTGATGTTTGGCGAAGGAGAGATGCTACTCACAAAAAATATTGAAATCTCAGAGCCTAAACCAGGGGGTATTTTTGATTACTCAACCGAGGAAAACTTTGTAAACGAATATGTTACACCAAACATAAACTTTAATGAAAAGCTCCCTGAAAATTCTGCAGAAAATTCTGTAGCACAACAAACAGGCACTTTCGACGACAAAAACGCACAAAACTCAATAAATATCAATCTCGAGACTTCAGAATTCCCCCAAGAGAACGAATCTCTAAAAGATCAGTGCGCAACCATAAACTTTCACGAAAACCAATCAAGAAAAGTGGTGAACATCATTGTCTATTATAGCGACAATAGCTTTGAGTCTTTTGTCCCATGTTCATCAGTCTCTCGCGGATAAAATTCATCGGCTCTTACCTCTCCGAAAAGTCAACTATAAAAATTTGACATATAATATCTGAAACTTGTTCTACAAAAAAAGGCAACATCATTCGCTTGAAATTTTTCTAAAATTATCATTTCAGAAAAATTGATGTTTGTCGCTAATGTTTCATTTATTCATACTACCTTTGTAGAATAAAGCATTTCAGATGTCATCCGCAGCTCAACAAAAAACATCTCCGATGGGACTTGGCAGCAGCCCTATTTCTAAGTTGCTGATTCAATATTCCGTGCCGGCAATTATTGCCAGTGTGGCCACATCGCTCTATAATATCATTGACAGCATATTCATCGGGCGAGGCGTTGGTGTGATGGCGATTTCCGGTCTGGCTATCACATTCCCATTGATGAATCTGGTAATAGCGTTTTGCACCCTTATTGCCGTTGGTGGCGCCACTATATCATCAATATTCCTCGGACAAAAAAATATTACTCGCGCAACAGATGTTATTAACAATGTTCTGACTTTGTGCATTATCCACTCTATTCTGTTCGGTGGCATAACCCTGATATTTCTTGATGAAATTCTAATTTTCTTCGGAGCAACAAATGAAACTCTCCCCTATGCAAGAGAGTTTATGCGCGTTATTCTTTATGGCACACCAATATCTTATATTTTCATCGGACTAAACAACCTCATGCGTGCCACCGGTTATCCCCGCAAAGCAATGGTATCGGCATTGCTATCGGTAATCGTCAATCTAATCCTTGCTCCGATTTTTATATTTCTATTTGAATGGGGAATTCGTGGGGCTGCCATCGCCACCATTATTGGGCAAGCCATCGGAGGCGCGTGGGTATTGAAACATTTCATATCGGAAACATCTTTTGTCCGTTTACAACGACATAACAATTGGTTCAACACAACCATCATTCGCAAAATCTATTCTATTGGACTATCGCCATTCTTAATGAATGTATGCGCTTGCATTGTTGTAATATTCATTAATAAAGCTCTTCTCGACTATGGCGGTTCAAACGGAAACCTTGCCGTGGGCGCCTATGGCATTCTTAACCGAACAACAATGTTTTTCGTGATGATTGTTTTCGGTGTCACTCAGGGCATGCAACCGATTCTCGGCTTTAATCATGGTGCCGGAGAATGGCAACGAGTTCAGCGAACTCTAAACATTGGCATTTGGATTGGCGTCGGAATAACATTTATCGGATGGGCATTAATGGTGTTCTTCCCTCAAGCAATAAGCCAAATGTTCACAGTTGACCAACAATTAATCAACCTCACAAATGATGGTGCTCGCATATTCTTCTGCGTGTATCCCTTGGTTGGATGTCAAATCGTGATTCAAAATTATTTTCAAAGTGTTGGCCGCCCAAAGATTTCAATATTTCTATCACTAACTCGCCAACTGCTGTTTTTAATCCCATTCCTGATAATCCTGCCTCTACATTTTGGAATTAACGGTGTGTGGATTAGCATTGCGGCATCTGATTTTATTGCATTCCTTTTTGGCATTGCTACTTTAATTATCACAAATCGACGCCAAAACTGCCATTTAAACCTAAATCGACAACAATGATTTCAGAACTACAACTACGACTTGAACCGGCCATTGCCTACAATGACCTTAGACTTAAGGCCACTGTCAGCACTCGCTTAGGTATAGACGCCAATCGAATTAAAGATGTTATCGTAACGCGTCGATCTATTGATGCTCGTCAACGAAATGTGATGGTAAACATCTCTGTTAAGGTTTATATTGACGAACCGGCTCCAGAACATCCATTGTTTACTCCGATTGAATACAAACCATTAAATATCAATTCGCCCCAAGCCATAGTTGTTGGATCCGGTCCGGCAGGACTATTTGCTGCGCTGCGACTAATTGAGTTAAACATTCGCCCTATAGTTCTTGAACGCGGAAAGGATGTGGACGCTCGACGAATCGACATGGCAAAAATTGCTCGAGAAGGGATTGTCAATCCTGATTCAAACTATTGTTTTGGCGAAGGTGGCGCAGGAGCTTTTTCTGATGGAAAACTCTACACTCGCAGCAAAAAGCGCGGTCCGGTTGATAAAATTCTTAAAGTCTTTCATCAACATGGCGCACAAGAATCCATTCTCATTGATGCACACCCCCACATTGGCACTGATAGACTTCCTGTCGTAATCAAGGCCATGAGAAAAACAATTGAAAATTGTGGAGGGACGGTTCTGTTTCAGAATCGCGTCACAAAAATTATCATAAACAAAAATGCAGCTGTCGGTGTGACTACGGCCGATGGCAAAAACTTCTTAGGCCCTGTTATCCTTGCCACCGGACACTCTGCACGCGATGTCTATTCTATGCTCCTCGAAAGCGGAGTTGAACTTCAGCCAAAAGGTATTGCCGTAGGAGTTCGCCTTGAGCATCCTCAGCATTTGATTGACTGCTTGCAATATCACTCCCGAAATGGCCGAGGAAAATATCTTCCCCCGGCTGAATATTCTATGTTGACTCGAGTTGACGATAGAGCTGTTTACTCTTTCTGCATGTGTCCGGGTGGTGTAATCATTCCGGCGGCAAGTGCTCCGGGAGAAATGGTTGTTAATGGTATGTCCTCATCTTCTCGCGGCTCTCGATGGGCAAATTCAGGCATGGTTGTTGAAGTGCTACCCGAGGATGTTGCCGGGGATAATCCACTGAGAATGATGCATTTCCAGCAATCGATTGAAAAAAGATTTTTTGAGGAATCTGGTTGCAGCCAAAACGCACCTGCGCAGCGAATGACCGACTTTGTCAACTCTCGTCTAAGCAAAACTCTCCCCGGCACCTCTTATGCACCAGGGATTCATTCGGCCCGCATCGACAAGCTTCTTCCAAAATCAATTGCTTATCGCCTGCAGAAAGGATTCGAAGAATTTGATCGAAAACAAAAAGGGTTCTTATCCGATGATGCCACTCTTATCGGCGACGAAACCCGCACATCGGCTCCGGTTAGGATTCCCCGCGACTCCGAAACTTTAACCTCCCAAAACATCATGGGACTATTTCCTTGTGGGGAAGGCGCAGGATATGCCGGTGGCATTGCTTCAGCAGCTATCGATGGTGAACGATGCGCCGAAGCCCTTGCTACATATTTAAGTTCTACAAATCAGCGGGCTAATTGAGCCGGACGCAAAACATAAGGATAGGGTGACCGCACAACAACTGCTTTGTCACCCTCAATTCGGTGTATCAAATCCGATGCTGCTGATGGATTGTCAACACCTCCGGCCACAACAAAATACTCCTTTTGACGATCATACACCACAAAAGCGCCATCATAACCATTGTCGGCCAAGCGCTTTGCCATTGATCCGGCATTGAATATTTGCTTAAATTGACCAACTACAATTAAATATTTTTGTAGCGTCCCTTTGGACACTTTCCCTTCGCTATCATTATAGGTGCTCACATATATTGTTCGCACCGGCAGCGTATCTAAGCCAAAAATCATTGGTTTGGGCATTACACTCGAACGCAGCTGAGTGGTTATCAAAGAATCGCCTGTTTCTGTTCGTTTATCTTTAGCCAATTCATAAGCTGCACGATAGTTTTCTTCTGTAGTTTTACATGCAGTCACTGCAATCGCAACAACACACATAATCAATAATATCTTCTTCATTTCAGTATCTTTTTCCCTAATTCTATAACATCTAATCCCACTATTCTTCCTTCAGATAATGATAGCTTCACAAGTGTCCTCACCTTTTGCCAACCATGAAACCCGGCTGCTCCGGGATTTACATGCAATAGTCCCAATTCTTCATCAGGCATCACTTTTAATATGTGGGAATGGCCACTAATCATTAACTGGACTCCTCTCTCTCGCAAAAGTTTTTTGACTCCGGGAGAATATTTTCCGGGATAGCCTCCAATGTGTGTCATCCAGACCTTAACCCCCTCTACTTCAAAAACTTCTACTTCACGGCAACTGCGACGAACTTCTCCACTATCAATATTTCCAGATACGGCTCTTACCGTAGAGCAAACACTCTTCAATCGCTCTAGCACAGAGATATCTCCAATGTCTCCTGCATGCCATATTTCATCGCAGTCCGAAAAGTGCTTCGCATAGCGATCATCCCAGCATGAGTGAGTATCCGATAATATCCCTATTAGCTTCATTCTTTGCCAATTACAAGTGACATTATTTTTTTCGGAATATCGGTGTTATCCTGAATAGCAGAGAATTTTTCCGCTCCGCATCCTATTGCAAACACTGGCACCGGTGCTCCGGAATGATCTCCTGTTGACCAACCTATTCCACAAACATCGCTGATATATTTAAACAATTCTACCGAAAATACATTAAAACTGCTATACAGAGATTGCTCATCGGCCGCAGCTCTGTTTTCAAGCATTTCTTGAAACATTTTTTGCAATTTTGCATCTTCGATCTCAGTGACAGGAATATTTGTGTATAATCCCATGCGCTCTGTCAATATTCCCTTCATATCTTCCCATGTGTAAACACGGCGAGAGTGCATCATCGATTTGCATAAATCAGAAAATGCCTCTTTCGACATTTTAGGATATTGAAGATATTTAGGTTCTATATTATAATGCAACAACCTATTAGCAAGGCTCAAGCCACCGGTTTCATGATCGGCGGTTACCACAATCAGCGTTTCCTCCGGATGTGCAAGATAAAAATCATAGGCAAGTTTCAGTGCTTCATCAAAACCTATTGTCTCCATTACTAATGTAGCTGCATCATTAGCATGCCCGGCATGGTCAATGCTACCACCCTCAACCATCATAAAAAATTTATCGGGAGAGTATTTCTTCAGATGCTTAATCCCGGCTTGTGTCATATCTTTAAGTGACATCTGACCGCTTATCGAGTCTATGACATAGCCCATTTCATTTGCATTAACGGGATTCTCGCCTAATAGCAACACCTTTTCTGATTTAACTCGATTAAAGGCCTCAAGTCCATGAACCACAGCCACTTTGTTCTGTTTCAAAACTTCTAACAAATCAGTTGAATTGCCATTGGAGTTTTTCAAGCCTCGCAAACCGGCTCCGGCCACAAACTCAAATCCGGAATTTGCCAAATCACATCCCACTTCATAGTACATGCCACGATACGGCTGATGCGCATAAAATGAGGCCGGAGTGGCATCATCGGGCGACACTGTTGTTATCAAACCAATGCCGTACCCCTTAGATTGAAACAGTGTTGCTATTGATGTCACCGAAACTGTGTCGGCCGTCATCCCAACCATGCCATTCTTGGTCTTATGACCGGTGGCCAAAGCCGTTCCGCCCGCCGCTGAATCCGTAACCGGCGATGATGCTGAATGAGTAAACGATAATGATGTCACAGGGAATTTCATCATTGTCAATAGCGTATCATTATTTAACACCATGCGCCCATAACTATGAGTTAATGACACGGCACCCACTCCCATTCCATCTCCGATAAAATAGAACACATATTTCGGAGTTTTAGCTTGCACACCTAAAATAGTTGCAAGCATAAGAGCAACCGATAGCAACCACTTATTCATATCTGATTCTCAACTATTTAAACTTATTGTTATTTATCTACTGCACCACCGAAATTACCCAAAACTTGAGCATCCAAAGCTGCTACGGCAGCAAGCATCAATATGCTTCTCACCGATGAATTGCAGCTAATATAGTGAATCGGCTTATTAAGACCCATTTGAATCGGGCCAATTGCCTCACCAACACCCATTTCAAGCATAACACGATAGGCCGTGCCGGCTGAACTGAGGTTGGGGAACACAAATGTATTGACATCCTCTCCTTTCAATTTATTGAAGGGGAATGTTTTATCACGAAGTTCACGATTCATGGCAAAATTGATTGACATTTCACCATCTATGAGCAAGTCGGGATACAGCTCTTGCATTCTTTCTGCTACTATACGCGGATTGCGACATTCTGTTTCGTTGCATGAACCAAAATTGCTATATGAAAGCATTGCCATGACAGGCTTATGCGCAAAGTATTCCACAGAATTTCGAGTAAGACGAGCAATATCAAACAACGCCTCAGCATCAACCCTTTTATTCACCTGAGTATCAGCAAGGAAGAATGTTCCTCGCTTGGTGTCAATAATGTGCAATGAAGCAAAATGATTATATGTCGGGCGTATTCCCACAACCTCTTTCGCTATTTCACCAACAGAATGTGCTGCCGAATAAGTGCCGCCAAGGAACACATCGGCATCTCCCTGCTGAACCATCATCATGCCGAAATAATTTCGATCAAACATTTTTTCCAATGCTTCATGATAGCTCACACCATCTCGCTGGCGCTGTGCATATAAATATTCAGCATAACGCTGACGGCGTTCAGCTTCACGATCATGACGCAAATTAACAATCTCTATTCCGTCAATATCAAGGCCTAACCGACTTGCTCGTTTTGCTATCATCTCTTCGTTACCAAGCAAAATCGGAATTAACAGGCCCTCTTTTCGAGCTGTAACAGCAGCCTTAAGCATATTATCAGTGTTGGCCTCACCAAACACCACTCGCTTGAGATCGGATTTTGCCAACTCATAAATTTGGCGTATAAGCTTATTGTCATACCCCATCAACGTGCGAAGTTTTTCATCATACTTATCCCAATCTTGAATTGGACGGAGTGCAACTCCACTCTCCATTGCACCACGAGCAACTGCCGGAGCCACTATAGTTAACAATCGGGGGTCAAGCGGCTTGGGAAGAATATATTGAGGACCAAATTCAAGGTCGTTCATATCATAAGCAGCATTCACTACTGTAGGAACTGGCTGTTTCGCCAATTCAGCAATAGCTCTAACCGCCGACAATTTCATCGTTTCATTAATCACGGTTGCTCCGCAATCAAGCGCTCCGCGGAAAATATAAGGGAATCCTAACACATTGTTTATCTGATTGGGGTAGTCGCTTCGACCGGTTGCAAAAATAATATCCGGACGCGACTCCAAAGCCAAATCATATGCAATCTCCGGATCTGGATTAGCAAGCGCAAACACTATCGGATTAGGAGCCATAGATTTAAGCATCTCCGGTGTAACCACATCCTTAACTGATAGTCCAAGGAAAACATCCGCGCCAACCATCGCTTCAGCAAGTGTTTCTATCGGGCGTTCAGTAACAAATTCTTGCTTCTCTGCACTTAAATTTTTTCGATTTACATTAAGCACTCCTTTACTGTCACACATCACGATGTTTTCCTTCTTAACTCCTAATGCAACATACAAACGTGTGCACGAAACAGCTGCCGCTCCGGCGCCATTAACCACCAAGCGAACATCCTCTATTTTCTTCCCTTGAAGTTCCAATGCATTTAGCAATCCGGCTGCTGATATTATAGCCGTACCATGCTGGTCATCATGCATCACAGGAATATTACACTCCTCTTTCAGCCTGCGTTCTATTTCAAAACATTCGGGTGCCTTGATATCCTCTAAGTTAATCCCACCAAATGTGGGTGATATTGCTTTTACAATCTCAATAAACTTGTCGGGATCATTCTCGGCAACCTCAACATCAAAACAATCAATACCGGCAAATATCTTAAACAGCAACGCTTTACCCTCCATTACCGGCTTCCCGGCTTCAGGTCCTATATTTCCAAGACCTAACACAGCCGTGCCATTTGAAATAACGGCAACAAGATTTCCCTTGTTGGTGTATTTATAAGCATCTTGCGGATTTGATTCTATCTCTTTACACGGATATGCCACACCGGGTGAATACGCTAACGCTAAATCATGTTGTGTTGCATATGGTTTTGTTGGAACTATTTCAATCTTTCCGGGCTTCCCCTCATTATGATACTCTAAAGCTGCTTGCTTTGTTATTGTTGACATAAGTACTACTTTTTTTACATTAAAACTTACTCGCAAATTTACATAAAATCCGCGATATTTTGTGTAATTTTGTGCTTTTGTAAACAGACATTATTTTTTTTACACTCTCATATCCGACTGATGAGGTTTGACGAATTTGATTTAAACTACGATGTTCTTGACGCTCTCGATGCAATGCAATTTTGCGATTGCACCCCGATTCAAGAGCAATCTATTCCAATAACACTTGAAGGACGCGATTTGATTGCTGTGGCCCAAACCGGCACCGGCAAAACTGCGGCCTACCTGCTTCCGGTACTTAATCGACTCGCTGATGGCGAATTCCCCGAAGATACTGTCAACTGCATTGTTATGGCTCCTACTCGAGAACTTGCCATGCAGATTGACCGTCAGCTTGAGGGATTCGGGTACTTCTTGAATATCAGCTCTCTCGCCATTTATGGCGGCACCGATGGCGCAACTTTTGCTCAACAACAAAAAAGCCTCCTATTAGGTGCCGATGTTGTAATTGCTACACCGGGGCGTTTGTTAGCCCACCTACAAATGGGCAAGATTGACCTCTCGCGTGTTAGCTTTTTCATCCTTGACGAAGCAGACCGAATGCTCGACATGGGATTCTACGACGACATTATGCAAATAGTCAAGCACCTGCCAAAAGAGCGACAGACTCTGATGTTTTCTGCCACAATGCCCCCTAAGATACAGCAATTAGCCAAATCTATTCTTCGAAATCCTGCCGAGATAAAAATTGCAGTATCGCGCCCGGCCGATAAAATACACCAACGAGTGGCAATGTGTTACGAACCTCAGAAAACTGAAATCCTAAAAAAACTGTTTGCTGAAGCTCATGCTAAACGCGTCATCGTTTTTGCATCTTCTAAGCTAAAAGTCAAGAATTTAGCGCGAGAACTGCGCCGCTCAGGGCTCAACATTGAAGAAATGCACTCCGACCTCGACCAAGCAAAACGCGATGAAGTAATGCACAAATTTAAATTCGGGCACTGCGACATTCTTGTTGCTACAGATATTGTGGCTCGAGGAATTGACATTGATGATATCACAATGGTCATTAACTATGATGTGCCTCACGATGCCGAAGACTATGTGCACCGAATTGGACGAACTGCAAGAGCTGACGCCGATGGAGAGGCTCTCACTTTGGTAAGCGACCTTGATCGCCGACGCTGGAACAGCATTGAACGATTCTTGGGAAATCAAATTGAACGCATTGTCATTGAGGGCTACAAGGAATCGGAAGGATCAACAAGCATTCCGGCGAATAACAAGAAACGTAGCAGCGGCCATAGGCACTATCGCAAATCGTCAAAGCAAAATCAGCAACGCGACAAAGAAGCTACCGGTTCAGAATCCGCGCCAAGCACTAAGCGACCACGAAAACCAAGACATAAAAAGAATCCAAAACGCAATAATGAACAACCCAACAAAGAATAATTTTTTTAAGTTTTTAGGATTTGACTCTAAAATCCATTCTGCTCGCACAGAGCTGATTGCAGGCCTGACCACCTTCTTAACAATGGCCTATATCCTTGCCGTAAATCCCGCTATATTCTCGGCCATTGCCTATCAAGGCATGGACATCCCCGCAGTGTTCACAGCAACGGCACTCGCGGCAATTATTGGCACTCTGGTAATGGCAATATATGCCCAAAAACCATTTGCTCTCGCTCCTGGCATGGGATTAAATGCATTCTTTGTGTACACAGTCTGCATTCAAATGGGCTATTCATGGCAATTTGCATTAACTGCCATCTTTCTTGAAGGCATTTTATTCGTTTTATTTACTATCACTAACATTAGAAGCCTAATAGTTACCGCAATTCCCGCATCATTAAAACATGCTATCGGTGTGGGCATAGGACTATACATTGCTTTTATCGGCCTTAAAAACGGAGGTGTCATTGTAAGTAACGACACAACATCTGTTGCTTTAGGCGATATAACTCACGGCGCAGGGCTGCTCAGTATCATCGGAATGATTATCACAGCATTCCTGGTGATTAAAGATATTCGCGGAGGAATGCTTTTAGGCATTTTGCTAACCACCATCATAGGCATTCCCATGGGAATTACTCACTTCGATGGCTTTGTCAGCGCACCCCCATCAATCGAATCAATTGCTTTCAAATTTGAGTGGAATCATGTGTTGAGTGCTGATATGCTTATTGTTGTTGCAACATTCCTATTCATTGACATGTTTGACACAATAGGCACTATTATCGGAGTCTCAACAAAAGCCGGAATGGTGCGTCCCGACGGCACTATCCCCGGGCTAAATAAAGCATTCATGGCCGATGCTATTGCCACAATCTGCGGCGCTTGCTTTGGAACAAACACCACCACCACCTACATTGAAAGTGCTACCGGCATATCTCAAGGTGGACGAACCGGATTAACAGCATTTACTGTTGCTATCTGCTTCATAATCGCTCTATTCTTCTCCCCTATATTTCTTGCAATTCCGGCAGCAGCAACTGCCCCGATACTTTTCATTGTCGGATTGTTTATGATTTCCCCAATTAAACAAATTCCGCTCGACAATTATTCTGAATCAATACCGGCTTTCGTAACCATAATCATGATGCCTCTAAGCTATAGCATTTCCGACGGCATTCTCCTTGGATTCATAACCTATGTTGTATTAAACCTTTTTGATCGCAAAGAGTATAATATAACCTGGCCCATGATTATACTTGCAGCCCTTTTTGCCGCAAAATTTATCTTCATTTAATATTAATTCGGAAACCAAATCCCACATCCAAAAAAATGAAACAATACGTACCAATATTGACAATTGCAGGCTCTGATTCTTCAGGCGGAGCAGGCATACAAGCCGACATAAAAACTATTTCAGCAATTGGGTGCTATGCGATGAGCGCTATAACTGCCATCACAGCACAAAACACCACCGGTGTGCGCTCAATCCAAGGAATCAACCCTCAAATTTTGGTCGACCAGATTGACATGGCTTGCTCCGATATCCCCCCTCTGGCGGCAAAAACCGGAATGCTTTTTGACAAAGCAAACATTGAAGCCACAGCAGCTGCAATTCAGCGAAATAACATAAAAAACCTCGTTGTTGATCCGGTAATGGTTTCAACTTCCGGCTCTTTGCTTATTGAGCGCGATGCCATTGAATCTATGGTCAAGCAAATATTTCCATTGGCTACACTCATCACACCCAATAAAAGCGAAGCCTTTGAACTCACCGGCACAAATGAGCCGATGGAACAGGCGTTGAAATTGCGCGAAATGGGGTGCCGAAATATTTTGCTCAAGGGTGGCGATTCCAATCGCACCGACATGAAAATTGACTATTTGTATCTCGACGGCGAAACTGACCTCATCACTCTGACTGCCGACGCCGTTAACACTCAAAACTCTCATGGCACCGGATGCACCCTATCGGCAGCTATTGCATCCTACCTCGCGCTTGGATTCGACATTACCGACGCGTGTATGCGTGGCAAGCTATTTGTCACTCGAGCCCTACGCACCGGAGCAAAAGTATCTTGTGGTAACGGACATGGCCCTGTCAATCATCTATTCGGACCTCGCCACATGAAATTCCAAAGACACTACAAATTCAATCTCTAACCTTAACCACATAACACACTATGCTACAATTCATTGCCCAAGAATCAGATAAATACTCTATTGCCGAAGAGGTGCAAATGGCGCTCGAAGGCGGATGTCGATGGATACAACTGCGCATGCCCGATGCTCCAGATGAATTAGTTCGTGAAACTGCGCTTGAAATAATCCCAATGTGCAAAGAGACTGAAGCTTTTCTGATTATTGAAAGCCGAGTTGATATTGTTGCCGATTTAAAGGTTTCCGGCGTTCATCTCAACAAAGGCGATATGGACCCGCTGCAAGCCCGCGAAATCCTTGGTGCCCACGCCGTAATCGGTTTTTCTGCCGATAATGCCGACGAAATCCTCAAATATAAAACAAAGGATATTGATTATGCAAGTGTCAATTTTAACAATGATCCAGCCAATATTTTAGCACAAGTGAGGAACTCTGAAATGGAGATGCCGATTGTTGCCGGTGGAAAAATCACGGTTAATGACATTGACCAAATTCTTTCATCAGGATTTAATGGCATCGCCATGTCGGAAGCAATAATATCTGCACCCGACCCAATGCTCTACACCGCCGACGTGATAAACCGCATTACAAAAATTTAACAACAATTGCTGTTTTAAAGTTTTTTTCTTGAGAATTTGATTACCTTTGCAATTAGAAAAACTAAACTCCATGGCAGAACTAAACATAGCAGAAGTCTATCGAGCCGCTGAAGTGCTTCAGAATGTTGCTCGACATCCAAAACTTGTTGGTGTTACTAAAGTTAACCCCGAAGCAAAAATCTATCTCAAGCCTGAGAATTTGCAGCTCACAGGTTCATTCAAGCTTCGCGGAGCCTACTATAAAATCTCCCAGTTAAGCGCTGAAGAAAAAGCACGTGGAGTAATTGCATGCTCTGCAGGGAATCATGCTCAAGGAGTTGCCCTCGGAGCAACTCAAAATGGCATAAAATCCATTATCTGTCTGCCTGCCGGAGCTCCTATTTCAAAAGTAGAGGCCACAAAAGCTCTCGGAGCCGAAGTTTGCCTTGTGCCGGGAGTTTATGACGATGCCTATCGCAAAGCCATCCAATTGCAAGAAGAACATGGCTACACACTTGTACACCCATTCGATGACCCACTTGTTATTGCCGGACAAGGGACAATCGGGTTGGAAATCATTGAAGAAATGCCCGATGTGGAAGCTGTGATTGTTCCGGTTGGAGGCGGAGGTTTGATTTCCGGTGTAGCTTTTGCCATTAAGACATTAAAGCCACAAGTAAAAGTGTACGGTGTGCAAACTGAAGGTGCACCATCCATGGTTGAATCATTACAGAAAAACAGCCGTGTCCGCCTTGATTCTGTAAGCACCATTGCCGACGGCATTGCCGTAAAAGAGCCGGGAATCAACACTTTTGAAATGTGTCAAAAATATGTTGATGAAATAGTAACAGTTAGCGATGACGAGGTTGCATCCGCCATCCTCACCCTTATCGAGCAGCAGAAACTCGTTGCCGAAGGTGCAGGAGCTGTATCTGTCGCTGCCGCTATGTACAATAAAGTTCCCGTTAAAGGGAAAAAAGTAGTGTGCATTGTTTCAGGTGGCAACATCGATGTAACATCACTAAACCGCGTCATCACACGTGGTCTTGTGAAAAATGGTCGCGACTGCACTGTCACCATCATTCTTTCCGATAAACCGGGACAACTCTCAAAAGTGTGTAGCGTGATTGGCGACCTTGGTGCAAACATTCTCTCTGTAGAGCATAAACGCAATTCATCAAACACTGAAATCAATGGTTGCAAACTCCATATTGACATGGAAACTCGCAATCACGAACATATCAAACAAGTTAAGGACGGTCTTCGAGAAGCAGGATTTCAAGTAGAAGATTAAATAAATCACCCCCTATTCTTGCTCTCATTCGGTTAATATTCGTATCTTTGTGAAATCATGAGCGAAGAAAAGACAAAAATCGCGGCAATAGCCTCATTTAACGATTACTTGACGCAACACAAATTGCGTCGCACTCCCGAGCGCTTTGCAATTCTGGAGAAAGTATTTGATATGTCGAGCCACTTCTCTATTGATGTCCTACACCAGCAACTTGACGAAAACGGATATCACGTAAGCCGAGCCACTGTTTACAACACTATTGAGCTTTTGATTAAAGCCGGGCTTGTTCGTCGCCACACATTTGAATCTCAATCTCCTCAATATGAAAAAATTGTCGGACTGACTAAACACTATCACCTTGTGTGCTCTCATTGCGGCAAAGTCAAAGAAATAAAAGATTCCGAAATAGATTACCTGCTAAACACTCGTCGATTTGGAAAATTCCAACCCAAATATATCGATTTGAATGTTTATGGACTTTGTGCAACATGCGTGCGCAAAACAAATCGAAAATCAAAATTGCAAAAAATTAAGTAAAACACTCTATACCACACACGAAAATGAAAATAGACGTATTACTCGGCCTCCAATGGGGCGATGAAGGTAAAGGAAAAGTTGTTGATGTGTTGACTCCTCGCTACGATGTGGTTGCACGCTTTCAGGGTGGCCCAAATGCCGGACACACTTTGGAATTTAATGGCGAAAAATATGTACTGCGCTCTATTCCATCAGGAATTTTCCAGCATGGCCAAACTAACATAATTGGCAATGGTGTGGTTCTTGATCCCGTTCTTTTTCAAGAAGAAGCCGAAGCCCTTGAACGCTCAGGCCACGACATCCGCAAGGTGCTCAAAATATCAAAAAAAGTGCATCTTATCATGCCCACACACCGCTTGCTTGATGCTGCTTACGAACGAGCTAAAGGTGGCGCCAAAATAGGCACAACAGGCAAAGGTATTGGTCCTACATACACTGATAAAATTTCACGAAACGGATTGCGCTTAGGTGATGCAATCCACAATTTCAACACCAAATATGAAGCAGCTCGCAATCGCCACATTGCAATGCTTCAGTCTATGGGTGAAAAAACCGACCTCTCCGAACTCGAACCCCGCTGGCTCAATGCTATCGAATATCTCAAAACATTTGACATCATTGACAGCGAACACTATATCAACAACTGTTTAAAAGATGGCAAATCAGTCCTTTGCGAAGGGGCTCAGGGCACTTTGCTTGATGTTGACTTTGGTTCATATCCCTTCGTTACATCTTCAAACACTATTGCCGCCGGAGCTTGCACCGGCCTTGGTGTAGCACCCAACAAAATCGGCGAAGTTTTTGGTATTTTCAAAGCTTATTGTACTCGTGTTGGTAGCGGCCCGTTCCCCACTGAATTATTCGACGAAACCGGCAAAAAAATTCGCGATATCGGCCATGAATATGGTGCAGTGACCGGACGTGAACGCCGTTGCGGTTGGATTGACCTTGTGGCATTGCGCTACGCAATTATGATTAATGGCGTTACTCAGTTAATCATGATGAAGAGCGATGTTCTCGACACATTCCCCACAATTAAAGCTTGCACAGCCTATAAAATCAATGGTGAAATCACTCGTGACTTCCCCTACTCAATTGAAGATGGCTCAATCGAACCAATATTCGAAGAACTACCCGGATGGCAAACCGACATGACCGCCATGAAATCTGAATCGGAATTCCCACAGCAATTTGCCGACTACATCAAATTCCTTGAAAAAGAATTGGAAACACCGATTACTATAGTTTCAATCGGCCCAGACCGCGAACAAACCATCCTTCGATAAACCGAACAATCCATTAAACACCTAAATTTAATACCATGGCTAAAATAAAACCGTTCAAAGGAATTCGCCCCCCTCGTGAATTAGTCACAGATGTGGCATCACGCCCCTATGATGTTTTAAACTCTGATGAAGCACGCCGTGAAGCAGAAGGCAATGCCAAATCGCTTTATCACATCATTAAACCGGAAATCGACTTTGAGCCGACGGTTGACGAACACGACCCTTGCGTTTACGACAAGGCCGTAGAAAACTTCAACGCTTTTCAAGCAAATGGATGGCTTGTGCAAGATGAGAAAGAGCATTACTACATTTATGCTCAAACAATGGATGGTCGCACTCAATATGGCATCGTAATTGCTGCCAATGTGGATGACTACATGGAACAGCGCATAAAAAAACATGAGCTGACTCGTCGCGACAAAGAAGAGGACCGCATGAAACACGTTCGCATCAATAATGCGAATATTGAGCCTGTGTTTTTTGCATTCCCCGACAACGAATGCCTTGAAAACATCATCAAAGATGTAACTGCCGGCGAACCGGAATACGACTTCATTGCTCCCGACGGCTTTGGCCATCATTTTTGGGTCATTAACGATGAAAATTTAATTGCTCAAATAACCGAGGAATTTGCAAAAATACCCTACTTGTACATTGCTGATGGGCATCATCGCACAGCTGCTGCTGCACTTGTGGGTAATGAAAAAGCAAAAGCCAATCCTAACCACACCGGCAATGAAGAGTACAACTATTTCCTTGCTGTTGCATTCCCCGCTTCTCACTTAAAAATCATTGACTACAACCGCGTGGTGCGCGATCTAAACGGATTGACACCGGAAGAATTCCTAACAGCAATTGAAAAAGATTTCATCGTTGAAGCGAAAGGCTCGGCCGAGCCATATCGTCCGTCAGAACTCCATAATTTCTCACTCTATCTCTATGGAGAATGGTATTCACTCACAGCCCGTGACGGACGCTACAATGATGCCGATCCGATTGGTGTTCTTGACGTTACCATCTCCAGCGATTTAATCCTTCGCGATATACTCGGAATCACTGACCTTCGCTCCGATAAGCGCATAGACTTTGTTGGTGGCATTAGAGGTCTTAAAGAACTGAAGCGCCGCGTTGATAGCGGAGAAATGGCAATGGCATTAGCCCTCTATCCGGTTTCGATGAAACAGCTCATGGATATTGCCGACACCGGCAATATTATGCCCCCGAAAACTACATGGTTTGAGCCTAAGCTACGCTCAGGCCTTGTGATTCACAAATTGAATGACTAAGCCGATTATCACAGATACTTTTAAATTGTCCCCGACCGTTTATTTCAAAATAGCGGCCGGGGCAATACTTCCAAAGCTCATGCTGATTAGTTCTTCAACCCTACTAATCACGCTAATCATCAGCCTATTGGTCGACATTAGATTTGTTTTAGTGACTCTTATCATATTGTTTCTTTTAATCCCAATGATTGTCAGCCACATCTACTTTTCAAAGCTTTTAACTCGCGAAGCTCAATATGCGCTGACCACCAAACACGTAATTATCAATCTTGAAAAAGAAATCATAGAGACATTTGAAAGTGCCAATGATGAAAACACACCACTATCTCCTCGGCATTGGCAATGGAAGAATATAAAATCACGAAAAATATCAGGGAAAAACCTAGTCATAAGATTTCATGATAAAGACTACACCCTGATAATCCCTTTAAATGCAATAAATCGCGATATTGACATCAATCGGATTGCAGAACCAATAGAATAAACCATTCATAATCTTTGTGCATCCGATAAAAAAATTGTAAATTTGCGATATAAAAATATCTAAATCACCTCAATCCCCCATATCTTATGGTCGTATTCTTTAAGAAAGGTGCTGCTAAAGTAATTGCTGTAGAGACTACTCACAAATTTTCTGAAGAGGAAAAAGAGAAGCTCTCATGGCTCTTTGGCGGTGCGACTCCCCTTGTTTCAACATCAGTAAAAGGTCGCTTCATCGGACCGCGTAAAGAAATGATTACTCCTTGGAGCACAAATGCCGTAGAAATCACCCAAAACATGGGTCTCGAATGCATCACTCGCATTGAAGAATTTGAGCTCACTCGTGATGCAGAGCCCCAATTCGACAAAATGCTTCAACGCCTTTACGATGGCCTCAACAGCAAAGTATTCACCACTTCACGCACTCCGGAACCAATCGTATATATCAATGACATTTCAGAATATAATAAGCTTGAAGGCCTTGCCCTCAGCCCGGAAGAAGAACAATACTTGCGCGATCTTTCGCAGAAACTTGGTCGTCCATTGACCGATAGCGAAGTGTTTGGCTTCTCACAAGTTAACTCTGAACACTGTCGTCACAAAATCTTCAACGGCACATTCATAATCGACGGTGAAGAAAAACCGATGTCGCTATTCAAACTCATCAAAAAAACATCTCAGGAAAATCCGAATGCATTGGTTTCGGCCTACAAAGACAATGTGGCATTCATCAAAGGCCCGCGTGTAGAGCAATTCTATCCTGAGAACCCCGATAAGCCCGACATGTTCAATGTCAAAGAGATTGACACCGTTATATCTCTCAAGGCTGAAACCCACAATTTCCCCACCACAGTTGAGCCCTTCAATGGCGCAGCAACAGGCACCGGCGGTGAAATCCGCGACCGTCTTGGTGGAGGTAAAGCATCACTCCCCATTGCCGGCACAGCGGTCTACATGACCTCATATCCCCGCATGTCATCAGAACACACTTGGGAAATGATGTTCAATCCGCGCGTTTGGCTATATCAAACACCATGTGACATCCTCATCAAGGCTTCTAATGGTGCTTCTGACTTTGGCAATAAATTCGGACAACCACTCATCTGCGGTTCTGTTCTGACTTTTGAACATGACGAAAATGGCATGATGTATGCCTACGACAAGGTTATCATGCTTGCCGGCGGTGTTGGTTTCGCCGCTAAAAAAGATGCAATCAAGGGCAAACCCGTTCCCGGTGAAAAAGTTGTGGTTATGGGTGGCGACAACTATCGCATCGGCATGGGAGGTGGCGCTGTGTCATCAGTAGCAACAGGTCAATATGACAATGCAATTGAATTAAATGCTGTACAGCGTGCTAACCCCGAAATGCAAAAACGCGTTTCTAACGTGATTCGTGCATTGGCTGAAAGCGACAACAACCCCATCGTATCAATCCACGACCACGGCGCTGGCGGTCACCTCAATGCCCTCTCTGAACTCGTTGAAGAGACCGGCGGCCTAATTGAGCTCGACAAGCTTCCTATTGGCGATGCCACACTTTCAGCCAAAGAAATTGTGGGCAATGAAAGCCAGGAACGCATGGGCATGGTTCTTAACAAGAAAGATATTGAATACGTTGAACGCATTGCCCTCCGCGAACGCGCTCCAATGTATGTAGTAGGCGAAACCACAGGCGACGACCGCTTTGTATTCGCACAAAAAGATGGAGTTAAACCCATCGACCTCGGCATGTCGGATATGTTTGGCAACTCACCAAAAACTGTAATGACCGACGAAACCGTTACAAGAACCTATAAGGATCCGGAATACAACGAAAACAATCTTGAAACCTACTTGCGCAATGTATTGTCGCTTGAGGCTGTTGGCTGTAAAGACTGGCTCACAAACAAAGTTGACCGCTCGGTAACCGGCAAAATCGCTCGTCAGCAATGCCAGGGTGAAATCCAATTACCTTTGAGCGACTGCGGTGTTGTTGCTCTTGACTACCGTGGCAAAAAAGGCATTGCCACTTCAATTGGTCATGCTCCCCAGGTTGCCCTCATTGACTCAGCAAAGGGATCTGTACTTGCAATTGCAGAAGCACTCACTAACATCGTAGGTGCCCCTATCAAAAATGACATCAAAGGCCTTTCTCTCAGTGCCAATTGGATGTGGCCCTGTAAAAATCCGGGAGAAGATGCAGCGCTTTATCGTGCAGTTGAAGCTTGTAGCAATTTTGCTTGCGCCCTTGGCATCAACATACCAACCGGCAAGGACTCATTGTCAATGACACAGAAATATGGCAATGACAAAGTTTATTCGCCCGGCACTGTAATCATCTCTGCGGCAGGTGAAGTTACTGATGTTCGCCGCACATTGACTCCTGTGTTGCAACCCGGTAAATCACGTTTGTACTATATTGACTTCTCCGGTGATGCTCTTCGCCTTGGTGGCTCTGCTTTTGCTCAGACCTTTGGTTGCATCGGTTCTGAAGCTCCCACCGTGAAAGATCCGGCTAAGTTTGTTGCCACATTCAATGCTGTTCAACGCTTGGTTAAGCGTGGTTCAATCATGGCCGGCCACGATATTTCAGCCGGTGGTTTGATTACCACATTGCTCGAAATGGTATTTGCCAACACATCTGGCGGCATCCGCTTGAACACAGAAACATTTGTCAATGACGGTGAAACCGATTTGATGAAGATTCTCTTCGCAGAAAATCCCGCTATGGTTATTCAAGTTGCCGAAGGCAAATGCGAATCCACAGAAAAACTACTATCAGAAGCCGGTGTGAAATTCAGAATGATCGGTACTCCCGATAGCGAACGCGCCATCATGATTGAACATCAAGACACTGACCGCATGGTTGGTATTGACTTCATGCGCGATGTGTGGTTTGCTCCATCATTCTTGCTCGACACCATTCAGAGCGGTGAAAAGTGTGCAACAATGCGCTTTGAAAACTACAAGAAACAACCTTTGCGTTTCCGCATACCCTCTGCTTTTGATGGCTCTCTTGCAGCTCGCAATCTTAATGGAGGCCGCCACGAAAAATCTGGTATTCGCGCTGCTATTATTCGCGAAAAAGGCGTAAACGGCGACCGCGAAATGGCCTACTCTCTATATTTGGCCGGTTTCGACGTTAAGGACGTACACATGACCGACTTGATGAGCGGACGTGAGACACTTGACGATGTTAACATGATTGTGTTCTGCGGTGGTTTCTCTAACTCCGACGTATTAGGTTCAGCAAAAGGGTGGGCCGGCGGTTTCCGCTATAACGAAAATGCTCGTCAAGCACTTGAACGCTTCTATGCTCGCAAAGACACACTCTCACTCGGTGTCTGCAACGGATGTCAGCTCATGATTGAGCTAAACCTCATCAATCCAGAACACCCACGCAAAGCCACCATGGAACATAACATCAGCCACAAATTTGAATCTCAGTTCGTTGGCGTGACAATTCCTGAAAATAATTCAGTGATGTTTGCTCCAATGGCAGGATTGAAACTCGGCATTTGGGTGGCTCATGGCGAAGGTAAGTTCAATTTGCCAATGGCAATGACCGACTATAATGTTGCTCTTCGCTACAATTATGCATCATACCCGGGCAACCCCAATGGTTCTCGCGGTGCTGTTGCCGGTATCTGCTCGGCCGATGGTCGCCACCTCGCAATGATGCCCCACTTGGAACGCTCTATATTCCCCTGGCAGTGTGCTCACTACCCACGTTCACGAAGACGTGATGACATAACTCCATGGATTGATGGATTTGTCAATGCTCGCAAGTGGATAGAAGAAAATATTTCAAAAAAATAATATCGCAATTTATGGCGGAAGAGACTCGCACGTACGGATAACACACCTACACAAATCTCTTCCGCCAATATTTTTTTAAACAAAAGCAAAATAACATTTAAAGACCACTATGGGAGGTTTTTTCGGCTTAACAGCTAAATCACGATGCGTTGACCAGTTATTCTACGGAGTAGACTATAATAGCCATATGGGCACTAAACGTGCCGGCATGGCAACTGTGGACAATGGCATATTCACACGTTCAATCCACAACATTGAAAACTCCTACTTTCGCACAAAATTTGAAGACGACCTCAAAGACTTTTCCGGCAACAGCGGCATTGGCGTAATCTCCGACACTGATGCTCAGCCCATTATTGTCAATTGCCACCTTGGCAAATTTGCGATTGTGACGGTCGCACGCATTAATAACATATCCGAGCTCGAAAAAGAGATGCTTGACAAAGGGCATCATTTTTGCGAACACAGCTACGACATTATCAACCCCACAGAAATGATTGCCGCACTTATCAGTGAAGGCAAAGATATTGTTAGTGGCATTGAAAATGTGTATCGCAGCATAAAAGGCTCATGCTCAATGCTCATTCTCGTAGAAGACCGCATAATTGCTGCACGCGATTTCTTGGGCCGAACACCAATTATTATCGGCAAAAAAGAGGATGCATTTGCAGCCGCATCCGAATCGTGTGCATTTGCTAATCTCGGATTCGAAGATTATTACAATGTAGGCCCTGGTGAGATTGTTGAAATCACAGCCGATGGCATGCGCCAACTTCGTGCTCCGGAAGAAAACATGCAAGTATGTTCTTTCCTTTGGGTTTATTACGGATATCCTGTGTGTCAATACGAAGGTCGGAATGTTGACCGCATGCGCTATGTCCTTGGCCGAGAAATGGGAAAAGAAGACTCCGATGAGGCCGATTTTGTTAGTGCTATACCGGATTCCGGAATCGGAATGGCCCTCGGTTATTCACAAGGCAAAGGTGTACCATACCTTAGAGGCATTGTAAAATACACTCCTACATGGCCGCGAAGTTTCACACCAACCACTCAGGAACGTCGCGAGCTCGTTGCAAAGATGAAACTAATTCCCAACAAAGCCTTCCTACGCAATCGCAAAGTAATTTTCTGTGATGATTCAATAGTGCGTGGCACTCAACTTCGCGACAATGTAAAAGAGTTTTTTGATGCAGGAATAGAGGCTGTGCACATGCGCATCAGCTGCCCTCCTCTGATTTACCCATGCGAGTATCTTAATTTCACTTCCTCTAAAAGTGAACTTGACTTGATTACACGCCGTGTGATTAAAGATTTGGAAGGTGACCACAATGCTAATCTAAAAGCATATGCCACAACTAATTCTCCGGAATACAATCGCATGGTGGAAGAAATTCGTAAGCGACTTGGATTAACATCGCTAAAATTCAGCTCGCTTGAAAACATTATTGCTGCCATCGGCCTGCCAAAATGCAAAGTGTGTACCCACTGTTTTGACGGCACAAGCTACTTCAAAACAAGCCCGGATAACGCAATTTAACTTATATGAAACATTGACTTTAAATGTTTTTAGTATATTTGCATGATTGAATTAACAATAATAATTGATTAATAATTAAAACCTATAAAAGTATGAGTCTAAACATCATTGTGCTCGCTAAGCAAGTGCCCGACACTCGCAATGTGGGCAAAGATGCAATGAAAGAGGACGGCACAATTAACCGTGCAGCCCTCCCGGCCATCTTTAACCCCGAGGACCTTAATGCACTCGAGCAGGCTCTTTGCCTTAAAGATGCAAATCCCGGATCTACAGTAACTATCCTCACCATGGGCCTCCCCAGAGCTGCCGAAGTTATCCGTGAAGCTATGTTCCGCGGAGCTGATGGTGGCATTGTGCTTACAGACCGCACCCTCGGTGGAGCCGACACATTAGCAACATCTTATTCTCTTGCACAAGCTGTTAAAAAGATTGGCAACTACGATATTATCCTTGGTGGACGTCAGGCTATTGATGGTGACACTGCCCAAGTTGGTCCTCAGATTGCAGAAAAACTTGGCATCCCCCAAGTTACATATGCAGAAGAGATTATTGATTTGAAAGAGGGATTCGTAACTGTTAAGCGCCGTCTTGAAAATGGCATTGAAACCGTTAAAGCTCCCCTTCCTTGCGTGGTGACTGTTAATGGCTCAGCTGCTGAATGTCGTCCTCGCAACGCTATGCGCTTGCAGAAATTCAAATATGCAGCATCTACATCGGAAAAAGCAAATCTCTCAGAAGAGATGCAAGCTCTCATTGAGAAGCGCCCCTACTTGAATATTGCTGAATGGAGCGCAGCTTATGTTGAAGCTGATCCCGAACAAATTGGTTTGGTTGGCTCACCCACAAAAGTGAAAGCCATTGAAAATGTTGTGTTTACAGCTAAAGAATCACGTAGCATTGACAACAACGATGAGCAGATTGAAGAACTCATCAAAGAACTCATTGCCAACCACACTATCGGTTAACAAAACATCAATCTCCACTCATTATAAGAAATTATGACAGACCAGAATAACTTAATAGTATATTGCGAGTTTGAGGATGGCAAAATTGCTGATGTCAGCCTTGAACTGCTAACCAAAGGGCGCGAACTTGCTTCAAAGCTCGGCGTTAAACTGGAAGCCGTGGTGATTGGCGACAATCTTGACGGCATTGAATCTCAGTTGTTCCCATTTGGAACCGACGTTGTTTATAAAGTAGCCGACAAACGTCTCTACCCCTACACTTCTAATCCACACTCAGCCGTATTGATCAATCTCTTCCGCGAAATCAAACCTCAAGTATGTTTGATGGGTGCTACTTGTATCGGACGTGACTTAGGTCCTCGCGTTTCATCATGCCTCCATAGCGGGTTGACTGCTGATTGTACTTCACTAGAAATTGGTCCACACAAAGATCCAAAGACAGGCAAAGAATACGAAAATCTTCTATATCAAATCCGTCCTGCATTCGGTGGCAACATCGTTGCTACAATTATCAACCCCGACTGCCGCCCACAGATGGCAACAGTGCGTGAAGGTGTAATGAAAAAAGAGGTATTTGATGAAAACTACAAAGGCGAAGTCATCAATCTTGATGCCAGCAAATATGTTAGCGACGAAGATTTTGTGGTAGAAATCTTGGAACGCCACATTGAAAAATCCAAAGTTAACATCAAGAATTCATCAATCATCGTTGCCGGTGGTTATGGCATGGGGTCTAAGGAAAACTTTGATCTTCTTTACAAACTTGCCGAAACCCTTGGCGGTGAAGTTGGAGCTTCTCGCGCTGCTGTTGATGCCGGATTCTGCGAACATGAACGCCAAATTGGACAGACAGGTGTTACCGTGCGCCCCAAGCTCTACATTGCATGCGGTATCTCAGGTCAGATTCAGCACATTGCAGGTATGCAAGAAAGCTCTATTATCATATCTATCAATAACGATCCAGAAGCTCCGATTAACACAATTGCCGACTTCGTGATCAACGGCAACGCTGAAGATGTGATTCCTAAACTTATTAAATACTATAAAAAGAACTCCAAGTAAATACAGCCATGGCTAATTTTTATAATGACAATCCCGATTTGAAGCATCACTTGACTCACCCCTTGATGCAAAAAATCGTTGAACTAAAAGAACGCAACTTTGCCGATGCCGATAAGTTTGACTATGCTCCTCTTAACTTTGAGGATGCCATGGACTCCTACGATAAGGTTCTTGAAATTGTTGGCGACATCTGCGGTGGTAAGATTGCGGAAAACGCAGAAAGTGTTGACCATCAGGGACCAAGAGTCGAAAACAATCGCGTAATCTACGCCGACGGCACTAAAGAGAACCTTGAACTTTGTCGCAAAGCCGGCCTTATGGGCATGTCAATGCCTCGCCGTTTGGGCGGCCTCAACTTCCCCATCGTTCCTTATATGATGGCAGCTGATATGGTTAGCCGTGCTGACACCGGTTTTGAAAACCTTTGGGGACTTCAAGACTGTGCTGAAACAATCTATGAATTTGCCAGTGAAGACCAAAAACAGCGTTTCATTCCTCGCGTTTGTCAGGGCGAAACTATGTCAATGGACCTCACAGAACCCGATGCCGGTTCTGACCTTCAGAGCGTTATGCTCAAAGCTACTGAACAGCCTGATGGCACTTGGCTATTGAATGGTGTGAAACGCTTTATCACCAATGGCGATAGCGATATTCACTTGGTACTTGCCCGTTCAGAAGATGGCACTAAAGATGGTCGCGGCTTGTCAATGTTCATCTACGACAAGCGTGACGGTGGTGTAAATGTTCGCCGTATCGAAAACAAAATGGGTATCAAAGGATCGCCCACTTGCGAACTCACCTATAAAAATGCTAAAGCAGAACTTTGTGGCTCACGTCGCTTAGGTCTCATCAAATATGTGATGGCTCTTATGAACGGTGCCCGTCTCGGTATTGCCGCACAGAGTGTTGGTGTTAGCGAACGTGCTTATCGCGAAGCTCTTGACTATGCAAAAGAACGTAAGCAATTCGGCAAAGCAATCATTGAATTCCCGGCAGTTTATGAAATGCTCGCTGTGATGAAAGCTAAACTTGATGCCAGCCGCTCATTGCTCTATGAAACATCTCGCTTTGTTGACGTTTACAAAATCTACGAAGATATTGCCAAAGAACGCAATTTGACTCCGGAAGAACGTAAAGAGATGAAGGAGTACACCAAATTGGCCGACGCCTGCACTCCCCTTGCAAAAGGTCTTGGAAGTGAATACTGTAACCAAAATGCTTATGACTGCATCCAGGTTCACGGTGGTTCAGGCTTCATGAAAGATTATGCTTGTGAACGTGTGTACCGCGATGCTCGCATCACTTCTATCTATGAAGGTACTACTCAGCTGCAAGTTGTGGCTGCAATTCGCCATGTCACCACCGGCACATATCTCAATATGATTCGCAACTATGAAGCTATGGAGATTAAAGAATCTCTCCGTCCGTTGCGCGATGTTTTGATTGGCCTTACTGCTCGCTACGAATCTGCAGTTTCAACCGTGTTGGAAGTTAAAGACTCTACTTACACTGATTTCATGGCTCGCCGCATGGTGGAAATGGCCGGCAACATCATCATGGGCTATCTTCTCATTCTTGATGCTAACCGCAACGAGTCATTCACCAAATCAGCTGAAGTTTACAATAAATTAGCACAAGCTGAAGTTAATAAGCATGCCGATTTCATTGCTAATTTCACTCCGTCGCAACTTGATGCCTACAAAGCTTAATCCAAACACTAACCTAAATAGAAAATGCTGTTCCACACCGGAGCAGCATTTTTTGTTCCTAACAGACAGTTATTGTTAAGCACAAAAAAGGCGCCATGCCTAAACATAGCGCCTTCTGCTCTTATTTATAAAAATCTATTAGAGTTTTGAAGCGATTTCTTTGAACTGATCAAGTGACACAGATTCTTTCTTCAATGAAATTGCAGCGGCCAAACCATCGAAGAGTTTAACATCGCCAACTTGCTCAATGAGATTGCTGCGATAGTTCTTATCTTCCATAATGCTCTTAGCATAACGTTCAATTGTCTCTTCATCAACATTGTGCATGCCATACTGAGCAAATTGATTTGCAGCAAGACCTTTAGCAAAGTTCAAGATGTCAGCTTCTTCAATCTTGATTTCAAGTTTCTTAGCCACTTGCTCTTTAACCAACTGCCACTTAAGGTCTGTAGAGATATTGCCATAGCGCTCGTCGATATTTTCTGCAGTGAGGTCTTCATTGCGAGAAACCAACCAACGTTTCAACAATTCATCGGGCAACTGCATGTTGCCATATTTTTCCATGAAATATTTGCGAGCTGCGAAACGGAAAATCATCTGAGAATTTCCTGACAATTCTTTTGCAATGAGTTCTTTGATTGCATTGCGATATTCAGTTTCATCGTTCACCTTGTCTTTGCCGAACACATTAGCATAGAATTCTTCGCCGAGTTCAGCGGGACGAACAACAATGATTTCTGAAATAGTAAATTCAAAATCACCCTGCACTGTAGCAGCAAGCTCTTTATCAATATTGAGCATTGAGGAGAGTTCAGTTGTATTGCCACCGGCAGCTTTGCTTGGATTGAACACAACTTTATCACCAACTTTGGCTCCATTGAATTTTTCGGCTTCTTTTTTGCCAACAAAGTACATAGGAGCAACAATGCCGCCTTCAACTTTGATTGCTTCTTCACCTTCTTTCACAGAACCATCTTCGTTGAGTTCTACGATTGAACCCTTAACCAAAGCATCGGCTTCAAACTCTTCGCCTGAAACCTGAGCACCAAAGCGTTTGCGGAATGCCTGATCCTGTTCATCAATCATGCTATCAGAAACTTCAATTTCATAGTAGGGAATCTCAACTGAGTTGTCAACAGTTACATCAAGTTCAGGAGCGATAGCAAGATCATATTCAAATGTGAACTCTTTGTTGTTCTTCAAATCAAGCTCTTTAACTTCAACAGGAAGCGGAGCACCGAGCACATTGAGTTTATTATCTTCGATATATTTCAAAACTGCATCAAACACCACTTGGTTGATTACATCGCTAGTCACCTGACGACCAAAGCGACGCTGAAGATCAGCAATGCTGATATGTCCTTTACGGAAACCGGGGATTTGATGTGTGCGACCGATGCGTTTGAGCTCTTCGTTCACTTTTGCTTTGTAGTCATTTTCTTCTACATTCACTGCCAAACGCATGCTGACAGCGTCATTGTTGTTTGCTGTTATATTCATGATTTTAATTTGAATTAGCTTGTATACACTAAATTGAGTGCAAAATTAGCATTTTTGAGTGTATTTTGCAAACAATTCACTACATTTGCAACATACCCACAATTTCAACTTTATATCCTATGAATGAAAATCCCGCAAATGGCTATGTAATAACCGATAAAGAATACAATGGCCCGATTAAACGCTATTGCCAAACTCTTGATTTACGCAACAATCCTGAACTTATCGCTGAATATCGCCGGCGACATGCTAAGGGGAATGCTTGGCCCGAAATCTTAGACGGAATCCGTCAGGTGGGCATTCTTGAAATGGAAATATACATTCTGGGCACCCGCCTATTCATGATTGTAGAAACCCCGGAAGACTTCAATTGGGATGAAGCCATGGCTAAACTTGCCACACTACCCCGACAAGCTGAATGGGAAGACTATATGGCTATGTTCCAGCAAGCCGAAGCCGGTGCAAAGTCAAATGAAAAATGGCAATTAATGGAGCGAATGTTCCACTTATACAAATAGTGCTATACCCCGCTTAAAATCGACATCCGACAATCAACGATACCGATTCGGTTGAGTTAAAGAATGTGTATTTACTGTTGAAAAACAAATCGCCGTCGAAACGCCCGTTCAACGATGCAAAGAGCGCTTTGTGATTATAAACAAACGAAAATTTCATTCTAAGATTCACCGCCAGCATATCTTTGCGTCCCTCGGAGGACTCGGAATAGGAATGTCGATAACCCACTGATGGCAACAGGGTTAGATTCGCCAGCCACCGGCGTGGTGATAATGCCCAGTTGTGTCCATACCCGGCTATGACCGAATAATCGGCAAATCTAAATCGATAACTTGGTTTTAATTCCGGCAAATATTCCACCATATCTTTTGGTAAATCGGAGAAATCAAGATTCACCCGCTGATTATTAAAAGCAAAACCGAATATGGCAGAACCTGCTGATTTCAGTTGGTATTTTGAATAACAATAGGCCGCAGCTTGGGAGTATTTTTTATAATTGAGAAAATAATATAATTCACCCGACAGCGCTTTATGCTCAATATTATCAAATTTGTAGTTAAATCCATCAACATCATAATCTCCAAAATGCGTTATTCGAGCTCCGCCCGATGTGGACAATGCACTGATATTGGCCGAAAAGCGCGAACAAGTGAAGTTAAAATTAAGGTTTGTTCGATTTGAATCATCGCCAAACCAATTATTGACCTTTGCCGTGTAACCAATACTCACAGCCATAAACGAAAGGTTCAACCCTAGGTCGCTATAAATATCCGAAATAATCCCTAAACGATTTTTAAAGCGATCGGAATGAAACGACAACATGTAGGACTCCATCCAATTATAGCTATTCAGAGTCAGCTTCCAATTTTTCCCTGTACCAACCACATACTCTTCGTCGTAGCTATTGAATGTTTGGTCGCCCCAATCATAAATCTTTAGGACAAACCGCGGAAATGCTGGATAATTAATTCGCGGATCATGAATCCGAAATCCATTTGCAAAAAGCTGCTTATACCAAGGCTTATTGGCAAACGCTATTGAATCGGCAATTGCGGCTGAATCGGCAATTGCCACTTCATAGCGAGGAATATTGTTTAGTTCAACATCACTACGCAAAGAATCGACACCAATCACAGGCAGCCCATATGACACACCTGAAACCAATGCCGATAAAATCACAAATAAAGTTCTAACTATGCGTATCGAAATCTTCATAACTAAATTCGACCACAAAGATACGAATTTAGACTAATACATAGGCTTAAAAGGTGAAGTTTTAACCAATTTAGCAGTAATATCTCCAACTATATTAGCCGTAGCGGATGTGACAAGTTTTAACACCGGTGCTCCCTCTCTCAAATCACACTTTTTCAAATCAATAAAATAAACACCCGGATTTGTAACCACATCAAAATAGTAGCGAAGGTCACGAGTGTTAGCTAATGAGCGCCATTGAGTTGAAGAAACATTTGGTTCAGAATCAACAGTGTAGTGATATGGCACTGAAACATTCATCAATATGCTTCTGCAAATAGCCATTGCAGTGTCGGCATCAGCGGTTGGAGCAACATGGTGGGCAAAAAAATCAGCACGCACAAATCTATCGGCGCTTTTAACCGTTCCCGGAAGCATATTTTCACCCCCTATCTTTTTCCAATATTCATTGATGGCACTCATCTGAGGATAAGCAGGGTCATTAGTTAAGACAGGCATATTTTCACCCTCATACACCATCACTTGCCCCTGATTAAACTCAAGAACAGCAGTGCGCCCGGCAGCATCCGTAATTCCCCAGTGCAATGCCGAGACTGTTCCACCGTCAAATGTAGCGCCGGAAATAGTAAAATCTTGTTCTCGCAATTTTTTCACAAGTTCAGGCGTAGTAGCATTCAGATCCAACATCCACGCGACAAACATGGATAGCGACATTGATGGTCTATCGAAAGTCTGACTATTAACGTAAACAGTTCCTTTACAGAACAATCCATTAACAACCAATCCTTTTTCATTCATCCCCTCGGTGACTCCGCCATCATAGCCCACAGCATATACTGCTCCATACTTGGACTTCCATTCAATCGAGCCGGGCTGAACATTACCCCTTTTGTACATTCCTCGAGGATAGACATACAAATTTGTCGGAATCGGCGACTTCCAGTCAAGTGACCGGCCAACGATTCTAAGATTACCAACACCTTGATAGACCACACGCGAACATGCCTCCGGCTCTGATGGAAATAGCACAGCAGCAATAGCAAAGGCAAAACCAATGATAAATCGTTTCATAAACAAATCTTTTTAAATCTGTAATTCAAAAACATAGGCGAGAAAGGTAATGTTCAGAAAAAATTGTCCGAATAGTCCTTTTTTTGAGCAACAAATAGCCACCTCGAGAAACTTTCTGCTCATTTAGCTGACATTTGGCAATAAATTCACTATTTTTGCAGAGAAAATCAAGAAAAAATGCTTTTAACAAAATCAATATCTAATGTTGGTAAATATGCGCTATTCATGACGCGCGTATTCACGCGTGCACCACACTTCAAAGTGATGCGCAACCGCACAATATTTGAAATTAGCAAACTCGGTGTTGATTCAATTCCTCTTGTTATCATAATCTCCCTATTTATCGGAGCCGTATGTACAATTCAGATGGAAATCAACACATCATCCCCCCTACTACCGGCCTATTCAGTTGGCCTTGCAACTCGTGACATCGTATTATTAGAGTTCTCCAACTCAATTTTGTGCCTAATCCTTGCCGGGAAAGTAGGCTCGAATATTGCTTCTGAAATTGGCACCATGAGAATAACCGAGCAGATTGATGCCCTTGACATTATGGGTGTTAACTCCGCAAGCTATCTTGTATTGCCCAAGGTTATCGGATTCGTGCTTTTCATGCCGGTCCTTGTAGCATTCTGTATTGCAACATCACTCCTTGGAGGCTACATTGTGGCCGCTGTTACCGGCATAATCTCGGTGTCGAAATATGTCTACGGCATTCAAGCCATGTTTGTGGAGTGGTATGTGTGGTATGGCTTTATTAAATGTCTTTTCTTTGCATTTATCATTGCTAGTGTTTCTTCATTCTTCGGCTACTACGTTAAAGGTGGAGCATTGGAAGTGGGTAAAGCCAGTACAAACGCTGTGGTTACAAGCAGCATTCTGATTCTTTTGCTCGATGTTATCCTAACCAAACTCATGCTGCAATGATCGAAGTAAAAAACATAGTAAAAGCGTTTGACGGAAAAACGATTCTACATAACGTTGATGCCACATTTGAAACCGGCAAAACCAACTTGATTATAGGGCAAAGCGGTTCTGGGAAAACAGTTTTGATGAAATCAATTGTGGGATTGGTTCGTCCCGATGAGGGAGAAATTTTGTATGATGGTCGCGACCTCCTAAAACTCGATTCTTCACAGATAAAAAAATTGCGTCAAGAGATTGGAATGCTATTTCAAGGCTCTGCGCTATTTGACTCCGAAACAGTGCTCGGCAATGTGATGTTTCCATTGGTCATGTTTTCCGACATGAGCCATGAAGAGATGCTCGAACGAGCCCATTTCTGCATTGAGCGCGTAAACCTAAAAGGAGCCGATAATAAGTTTCCCTCCGAAATATCCGGTGGTATGCAAAAGCGAGTGGCCATTGCTCGAGCCATTGCTCTCAATCCGCGATACCTATTTTGCGATGAACCAAACTCAGGGCTCGACCCGAAAACATCAATCCTAATTGATGAATTGCTTAGCGACATCACTCACGAGTATGGCATCACTACGATTATCAACACCCACGACATGAACTCAGTGCTCGGCATCGGGGAAAACATCATCTTCCTCAATAAAGGTCACCGAGCATGGGTTGGCGACAAAGAGCAAATATATCATTCCGACAATGAAGCATTGAATGAATTTGTGTTTGCAACTGATTTGTTCCGTCATGTAAAAAATTATGTTGTGAGCGGCGGCAAATAATTACTAAATCTGCATCAACCAATATTGCATTTCACCAGGTTTTTAACTAACTTCGCAGTATAAATAACACTGCAAGCGATTTTATGGCTGAAACATCCCTACTACAACGACTTGAAGGCATAGACGCCCGATTTGAAGAGATATCAACACTTATCACCGACCCGGCAGTTATTGCCGATATGAAGCGCTATGTTCGCTTAACCAAAGAATATAAGGACTTAGAAAAACTTCTAACCCTGACTAAACGCTATCGCCAAGCACTTGCAGATATTGAAGGGGCACGCGAACTCTTAGAAACAGAAAGTGACGACGAACTCCGTGCAATGGCTCGCGAAGAGCTTGACTCTGCCTCCGAAGCTATTCCTGCTTTGGAAGAGGAAATTAAACTCCAGCTAATTCCTGCCGACCCCGAAGATGGGAAAAATGCTATCTTGGAAATCAGAGGTGGCACCGGCGGCGATGAAGCAGCCATCTTTGCCGGTGACTTGGCAAAAATGTACATGAAATATTGCGAATCCAAAGGTTGGAGCGTTGCAATAACATCGGCCAACGAAGGAACTGCTGGAGGCTATAAGGAAATAGTGATGGCCGTTAGCGGTGACAGCGTATATGGCACTTTAAAATATGAAAGCGGTGTTCACCGAGTGCAACGCGTGCCCGCAACCGAGACACAAGGGCGCGTACACACCTCAGCAGCCACAGTAGCCGTGTTACCCGAAGCCGAAGCCTTTGATGTTGAAATCAATGAAGGCGAAATCAAATGGGACACATTCCGAAGCGGAGGCGCCGGAGGTCAGAATGTGAACAAAGTAGAATCAGGTGTGCGCTTGCGCTACATGTGGCGCAACCCCAACACCGGCGAAACCGAAGAGATATTAATTGAATGTACCGAAACTCGCGACCAGCCAAAAAATAAAGAACGAGCTCTGAGCCGCTTGCGCACATTCATCTACGACAAAGAGTACCAAAAATACATTGACGACATAGCATCACGACGCAAAACAATGGTTTCTACCGGTGACCGCTCAGCAAAAATCCGCACATATAACTATCCACAAGGCCGAATAACCGACCACAGAATCGGCTACACAATCTACAATCTGCAAGCATTCGTAGACGGCGACATACAGGACTGCATTGACAAACTGATTATTGCCGAAAACGCTGAAAAACTTAAAGCATCCGAACTATAAATAACATAGCAGCTATGAACAGATCCGAACTCATTGAAAACATCAAAAGAAAAGGCTCATTCCTCTGTGTAGGTCTTGACACAGACCCTCAGAAAATACCTGCACATATCGCAAACGAGCCCGACTCTATTTTCGCGTTCAACAAAGCCATTATTGATGCCACAGCCCCCTATTGCGTGGCCTACAAACCGAACATGGCATTCTATGAGAGCTTCGGTTCGCAAGGCTGGGATGCTCTTGAACGCACCATCCGATACATAAAAGAAAACTACCCCGACCAATTTATCATTGCCGATGCAAAACGCGGTGACATTGGTAACACCTCTAAGCTATATGCGCGCAGTTTCTTTGAGCATCTTGATGTTGATGCAATCACAGTAGCCCCATATATGGGAGAGGATAGCGTCACACCATTCCTCGGCTACAAAGATAAATGGGTGATTCTTTTGGCATTGACATCTAATAAAGGCTCTCAAGATTTTCAATTAATTCAAAATGGCGAAGGCACTCCCCTTTTTGAATCAGTAATTGCAAAATCACAACAATGGGCCAACGAAAATGAAATGATGTATGTGGTTGGTGCCACACAAGGACGCATGTTTGAGGACATTCGCCGAGTTGCGCCAAAATCATTCTTGTTAGTACCCGGAGTTGGGGCACAAGGTGGCAGCCTCGAAGAAGTGTGTCGCTATGGCATGATACCCGATGAGTGTGGTCTGCTCGTTAACTCTTCACGAGGCATCATCTACGCATCATCCGGCACTGATTTTGCGGAAGTTGCAGGAGAAGAAGCACGAAAACTTCGCGACCAAATGTCACAAATTCTAAACAATAAATAATTGCATAAAACAGAGCTTTTTGCAATAAAACACCATTGTTGCAAATCCATGCTCCATTTTACGGAATTATTTCTTTAATTTATTTAGAAAAATCATTACATTTGCATCAAAGTAACTAATAACACAACACTAAAAACAATAATCATGACTATTGACGAATTCAACTTTGCTGGCAAAAAAGCAATTGTGCGCGTTGACTTCAATGTGCCTTTAGATGAAAATGGTAACATCACTGACGACACCCGTATCCGTGGCGCCCTCCCTACTCTCAAAAAAATCCTCAATGATGGCGGCAGCCTCATTGTTATGAGCCACATGGGTAAACCCAAAGGTAAAGTTAACCCCAAATTTTCTCTTGCACAGATTCAAGAAGCAGTAGCTAAAGCACTTGGTGCTGAAGTTAAATTTGCTCCCGACTGCGCTGATGCTGCTGAAGCTGCAGCTGCTTTGCAGCCCGGCGAAGTTCTTTTGCTCGAAAACCTTCGCTTCTATCCCGAAGAAGAGGGCAAGCCTGTAGGCATCGACAAAGAAGACCCCAATTATGATGCTGCTAAGAAAGAAATGAAAGAGCGTCAGAAAGAATTTGCAAAAACTCTCGCAAGCTATGCTGATGTTTATGTAAATGATGCTTTCGGCACAGCTCACCGCAAACACGCTTCTACTGCTGTTATCGCTGACTACTTTGACAAAGATGCCAAAATGCTTGGCTACCTCATGGAAAAAGAAGTTAAAGCTGTTGACAACATCCTCAGCGACATCAAACGTCCCTTCACTGCTATCATGGGTGGTTCAAAAGTGTCTACCAAAATCGGCATCATTGAAAACCTCATGGATAAGGTTGACAATTTGATTCTCTGCGGTGGTATGACCTATACATTTGCAAAAGCTATGGGTGGCAATGTTGGTCTTTCACTCTGCGAGTTGGACAAACTTGATGTTGCTCTCGACATCATGAAAAAAGCAGAAGAAAAAGGTGTTAAGCTCGTTCTCGGTGTTGACTGTGTAGCAGGTGACAAATTCTCTAACGACGCAAACACTCAGATCTGCAACGTCATGGACATCCCCGCTGAATTGGAAGGTATGGATGCTGGTCCCAAAACCCGTGAATTGTTTGCTGAAGCTATCCTTCCTGCAAAAACTATCCTCTGGAATGGTCCTGCCGGTGTATTCGAATTTGACAACTTCACTGCAGGTTCACGCGCAATTGCTGATGCAATCGTTGAAGCAACCAAAAACGGTGCATTCTCACTCGTAGGTGGTGGTGACTCTGTTGCTTGTGTTAACAAGTTCGGTTTGGCCGATCAGGTTTCTTATGTATCAACAGGTGGTGGTGCTCTCCTCGAAGCTATCGAAGGTAAAGTTCTCCCAGGAGTTGCTGCAATCAAAGGCTAAGAATTAACCAACTAATAAATAATGTAACCGCCGCCCGGATTCGGGTGGCGGTTATCTTTTTCCAAAAGGCAGCCTCGAGGAATCACAACTCGATAGCCAAAATTCAATCTTTGTTGAAAAATGAAGTTTGAAAGATTTGGACATCTAACATTCTGTACCTATATTTGTGGAATAATAGAAAATCATATAAAGCAACCAAATGGAAATTAAAGGAAAAATCATTGCAGCTCTCCCCGAACAGTCAGGAGTTTCTAAGAGCGGTAACAATTGGAAAAAACGCGAATACGTGCTCGAAACCATGGAAACATATCCCAAAAAAGTTCATTTTGACCTTTTTGGAGACCGTGCTGACCAATATCCCTTAAATGTAGGCGAAGTAATCACCCTAAGTTTTGACATCAATAGCCGCGAATATAATGGCCGTTGGTTTACCAGCATCAGCGGATGGAAAGTGGATAAAGACGGAGCACAAGCTAATGAAAACACGGCTCCGGTGCCTCCTGTAGTTGACCCATTAGCTTCGCAGTTTAGTTCATCACCGGATGAAGACATTCCGTTCTAGTTAGAATATATCAATCGTATAAACCTTATCGCTCCACATAGTAATCCAATATATCTTAATTGCTATGTGGAGTTTTAATTTAATTTTCGCCATGAAACGATTAAGCATTTGCCTAATAGCACTAACATCTCTGATATTTTCAGCAAAAGCCGGCACCCCTTACCAGCCAACTGACGAGAATCTATCTGCACGAAAAGAATTTCGTGAAAGCGGCCTTGGAATCTTTATTCACTGGGGCATTTATAGCATGTTTGGACAAAATGAATGGTATCTGAATAGAAATGTCAGTGCTCAAGAGTATGCCAAAGCTGCCTCAGCATTCTATCCGGCAAATTTCAATGCTGCTGAATGGGTGAAAACATTTAAAGATGCCGGAGCCGAATATATTTGCTTCACATCACGCCATCATGACGGATTCTCAATGTGGCACACCAAACAATCTGACTATAACATTGTTGACGCAACACCCTTCAAGCGCGATGTGCTTCGTGAAATTGTTGATGAATGTCAAAAACAAGACATGAAACTTCACTTATATTACTCACATATTGACTGGACTCGTCAAGACTATCCTCGCGGACGCACCGGCCTCAACACCGGATGCGACATAAACAAGAGCGACTGGAAGAGTTATTATAAGTTTATGAACGCACAATTAACTGAATTGCTCACCGAATATGGCAAAATCGGAGCCATTTGGTTTGACGGTTGGTGGGACCACGACCAAGATTCAATCCCCTTTAACTGGGAATTGCCTGAACAGTATGCTCTAATACACAATCTTCAACCAAGTTGCTTGATTGGCAATAACCACCATCAAACACCCTTTGCAGGCGAAGACATCCAAATTTTTGAACGCGACCTTCCGGGCGAAAACACAGCCGGGCTCTCCGGTCAAGACATATCTCAACTTCCATTGGAAACATGCCTCACAATGAATCGCTCATGGGGATATAACGTAGAAGACCTTGAATATCTCCCCACCGAAGATTTGATTCGCACATTGGTGCGCACTGCCGGCAAAGGAGCGAATCTACTTTTAAATGTGGGACCGCAACCCAATGGTGAAATTCCGCAAGAAGCCATCAAACGCCTCAAAGAAATTGGCGAATGGCTAAAAATTTATGGCAGAACAATCAAAGGCACAGATAAGGCTGAGTTCCCGGAACAAGCATGGGGTGTTGCAACAAGCAAGGGTGACAAACTCTATATTCACGTTTTAGATTCAACAGCCACAGAAATCACAATTCCAATCAGCCACAAACGCATCAAATCAACCGCTGAATTTGTGTCGCGCAATGAATTAAAAGCTAAAAAGAGTGCTGACGGCAACGCCACAATTGACATCTCCACCATCCCCGTCATTGCACCCACTAGAGTCATTGAGCTAACATTAAAGAAATAATCCCCACTGTATGCAACGACTACTTGAAATCTGTTGTTCCGACATTGAAAGTGTTGATGCAGCCATTGCCGGTGGCGCTGACCGCATAGAGCTATGCTCTGCCCTATCGGAAGGTGGAGTGACCCCCTCTGCCGGAATGATTTCGGAAGCAACCAAGCGAAAAATTCCGGTTAACGTTTTAATCCGTCCTCGCGGAGGTGACTTTGTGTACACAAAAACAGAAACCGAAATCATGCTTGCCGATATTGACATCGCCGCCTCATTAGGAGCCAATGGCGTGGTTATCGGCGCATTAAGACCGGATGGATTAATTGACACTGAGATAAGTGCCTCTTTGATAAGCAAAGCCCAAAGCCTTGGACTTGAAACCACATATCACAGAGCCTTTGATATATGTTCCGACCCGGATAGTTCACTTGAAACAATAATCAGCCTCGGCGCTAACCGCTTGTTAACATCCGGATTAGCGGCAACAGCCCTCAACGGAGCAGCGTTTATCAGCCGGCTACGCATAATTGCCGATAATCGCATTAAAATCATGGCCGGCTGCGGTGTAACACCTATGAATGTTGCAGAAATCATTCACAAAAGCGGTGTTGTAGAGATTCATGCGTCGGCAAAAACGCGCATTGAAAGTTCCATGTCATTTCGAAACATGAATGCAAAAATGGGCACTGCTGATGACTACTCCAGAACTATAACCTCAAAAGAGATTGTCAATAACTTATCTAAAATAATCCACGAATATGACACAAATGCTTAAAATCACGCTCATGTCTATTTTAGTGTTGACATCGGGGATACATCTTCATGCAACAACACCCGCAGACAAACAGGTTAATGATGAGCAAAAGTATCTAACTGAGCTTTATAAAATAATGAATTATGCCGACAAGATAGACCGAAGCAAAGAATTCTATCTTGAAAATGCAATTCGTCCGGCATTGCAAGCCAGAGAGGAAATGCCTTGGGGCAAGACCATCCCTGAACGTGAATGGATTCATTTTGTTCTCCCACTTCGAGTTAACAATGAAGCCATTGATGCACATCGTCCGGTTTTCTATGCCGAATTGCGCGATCGCATTAAAAACATGTCAATGACCGATGCTATTTTGGAGATAAACCATTGGTGTCACGAAAAAGCCACATATCAACCCTCCGATAGCCGCACACACTCCCCTTTGCAGACTACAAGTTCAGCCATTGGTCGATGTGGCGAAGAATCAACATTTGGAGTAGCAGCTCTGAGAGCAATGGGCATTCCGGCTCGCCAGGTTTACACTCCACGCTGGGCACACACCGATGACAACCATGCATGGGTAGAAGCTTGGTGTGACGGTCGTTGGGTATTCTTAGGAGCTTGCGAACCGGAACCGGTGCTTAATCTTGGTTGGTTTAACGACCCTGCTGCTCGCGGAATGTTGATGCACGCACGCGTACCGGGCAGCCACTATGACGGTCCGGAAGAAGTCCTTAATCGAATGAATGGCAACACCGACATCAATGTCACCTCAAACTATGCCCCGGTTGACACTCTTGTCGTCACTATTTTAAATCAAGACAACTCGCCCGTTCAGGGAGCAACTGTCACATTTAGAGTTTATAACTACGCCGAATTCTATCCCATTGCGACAAAACAGTCCGATAGTAACGGCAATGTCTCAATTGTGGCTGGGCTTGGTGATTTAATAGTATGGGCAACAGCTCCCGATGGCTCTTCATTTGGGATTGCAAAAGCGTCAATTGGAAAAGACCGTAAAATTGATGTGACACTCAATTTCAATGACAAGACCACTTGCCAAATGGACTTCGACATAGTGCCCCCAATTCAACGCGATGCTTCTGTTGCAGTTGACCCGGCCATGCGCGCAGAAAATGACCGCCGCAAAGCCTACGAAGACTCTATTCGCAATGCCTACACAGCAACATTCCCCTCGCAAAACGCAGTATCTGAATTAGCAGCAACGCTAAATGTCGATGCCGAAAAGCTTTGGGAGTTCATCAAGAAATCTCGTGGCAATCACGCCACTATTTCTACATTCCTCAAAAACACAGCACCCAAAGACAGAGCAAAAGCAATGCTACTCTTGGGCGCAATCAGCGACAAAGACCTAACCGACATTCCATTAGAGGTTCTCTGCGACCAATTAAAAGCCGAAGGTGAGGGTGTGTTCTTTGCACAATATGTGATGTCGCCCCGCATTGCTGCCGAAGAGTTAACCCCCTACCGCCAATTTTTCAATAGTGTCATCTCTAAAAAACAGATGAACACATACAAGAAGAATCCACAAAAATGGGTGGAATGGGTTGCAAAAAACATTGATTCATCACTTGATTGGTATCCAGCACAGGCCTCTATGAGTCCTCGCGCTGTGTGGGAATCCAGAAAAACATCAACTCTTTCACGCGATATTTTCTTTGTTGCCGCAGCACGAGCCATGAACATTCCCGCTCGCATTGACCCGGTAACAATGAAAACACAATGGGCCGACGAGAACCAGACATGGCACGATGCCACCTTTACAAAGGTGTCAACTAACAATTCAACTCAGCAAGGGGCTCTCGTTCTCAATCCGGCAAAAGATAATGCAGTTGAAAACCCGAAATATTACAGCAACTTCACCATTTCAAAAATTGTCAATGGTGAGCCACAACTCCTCAACTATCCTGATTTTATTCCATTAAGCGAAAGCTTTGAAAAGGGTGAAATGCTTGATTACGGCCAATATATGATAACAACCGGTCAGCGATTGGCCGACGGAACCGTTCTGTCACGCATCAACATCATCAATATCAACTCTGCCTCACAAACTGATACCCTTGCAATCCGCAAGAACACAAGCGGCATTCAAGTAATTGGTAATTTTGATTCGGAAAGCCTTTTCAAACCTATTGGTGAATCAGCTGCAAAATCTCTTCTTTCAGCTACCGGACGCGGGTATTATGTCCTTGGAATGATCCGCCCGAACCACGAGCCTTCAAACCACACCCTGCGCGACATTGCAGCCGAAACCACCGCACTGGAAGCTTGGGGACGTCCAATTGTCTTGCTATTTGAGGATGAAGAACGAGCCGCACGCTACGACTCTTCAATAATGCCACAAATGCCCTCAACCATAATTACAGGGACAGATGTTGACGGCTCTATTCTCAATAAACTTAAAGCAATTCCGGGAGTCAGCGGCAACGATGCTCCAATCTTCATCATTGCCGACACATTCAATAGAGTAATCTTCGTTTCACAGGGCTACACTATTGGCATTGGAGACAGAATTACTGAAATTGCAAAACAACTGAAATAGAAGATAAAACAAATCTCCTTCATATCAAGGGCCGCGCTGTGTGCGCGGCCCTTAATGCTATTTATAGAGATTTCAATAAGTCGTTATTTAAAATAGGTCTAAATAATTGGCTGTTTTATTTGGTAGTGTGAATCAAATTTCTCAACTTTGCAAATAAATAAATCCTACTCGAATGCGACTTAGTCAACTCACAACTGGACAGAAGGCAAAAGTGGTCAAAATTGTTGGCCATGGGGCTTTTCGTAAACGTTTGATGGAGATGGGATTTGTGAGAGGGCAAGAGATTGATGTTTTGTTACATGCCCCTCTTCGCGATCCTATCAAATATCGCATTTTGGGCTACGAAGTTTCTCTGCGCCGAAGCGAAGCTGAATTAATTGAGGTTACCACGTCGGATTCTATCCGAGCATGTGAATCAATCAATCAAATTGCCAATTCTAATAGCACAATAGAAAATGACACCCCGATAGCAGAATCGCTTTCGGCTCAGCATAACACAATCAATATTGCATTGATTGGCAATCCAAATTGTGGCAAAACAACACTTTTCAACAATGCATCCGGCGCCCATGAACATGTTGGCAATTACAGCGGTGTCACCGTTGATGCCAAGCAAGGCTCTTTTGAATACAATGGTTACCGGTTCAACATAGTTGATCTCCCCGGCACATACTCTCTCAATTGCTATTCACCTGAAGAACTTTATGTGCGTCGCTATTTAAAGAATGAGACTCCCGATGTGATTGTCAATGTTGTTGTTGCATCAAATCTTGAGCGCAATCTTTATTTGACCACAGAGTTAATTGATATGGACCGAAAGATGGTCATTGCGCTAAATATGTTTGACGAACTTGAGCGTTCTGGCGACAAACTTGACACCAAGCTACTCGGCGAAATGATTGGTGTGCCTATTGTCCCCACGGTGTCACGCACAGGATTTGGCACTCATGAATTGTGGCAAGCAGTCATTGATGTGTTTGAAGACAACCACTCCGCGGTTCGACACGTGCATGTCAACCTTGGACAAGATATAGAGCAAAGTGTCAATGTGATCAAAAACCGGCTTAAAGCAATTGACAATATTGACAAGCGTTTTTCTCCACGCTATCTCGCCATTAAGCTCCTCGAAAGCGATAAAGAAGTAGAGAAGTCAATTTCATCACTTCCGGAATATCTAACAGTTCTCAACGAGCGCGACCATGAAGTTAAGCAGATTGAGAATATCCGAAATGAGGATATCACATCAGCAATTGCCGGCGAAAAATATGGCTTTATTGCCGGTGCTCTCGCGGAAACGCGCACAAAAGGCAATAGCGACATCACAGCAAATACAAAGCTGATTGACTCCATAGTTACCAACAAACACCTAGGATTCCCGCTATTTTTCTTGATAATGTTTGGCGTGTTTTGGGCCACATTTGAACTCGGCTCATACCCTATGGAGTGGATTGAAAATGGTGTAAGCTGGATTAGCAACACTCTGCAAAACATCATGCCTGATGGAGCATTGAAAGATATGATAATCGATGGGATAATAGGCGGTGTTGGTGGTGTTATTGTATTCCTACCCAACATTTTAATCCTATATTTCTGCATCTCATGGATGGAAGATTCGGGCTACATGGCACGAGCGGCTTTCATCATGGATAAACTGATGCATCGAATAGGGCTACATGGCAAATCATTCATCCCATTAGTTATGGGCTTTGGGTGCAATGTGCCGGCAATAATGTCAAGCCGAAGCATTGAAAGCCGAAGCAGCCGCATAATCACCATTTTGATAAATCCCTTCATGTCATGCTCGGCGAGAGTGCCTATTTATGTGTTACTCGTTGGCACATTCTTCAAAGCCCACGCAGCATTAGCATTTATGGGACTCTATTTATTAGGGATTATAGTGGCAATGTTCACTGCAATGTTGCTTCGCAAATTCTATTTTAAAGCCGACGAAACACCATTTGTAATGGAGCTTCCCCCCTACAGAATTCCAACACTCAAGTCATCGCTTCGTCACATGTGGGGTAAGGGTGAGCAGTACCTCAGAAAAATGGGGGGTATAATATTAGTAGCGAGCATTGTTGTGTGGGCTCTAAACTACTTCCCCTTGAGCAGTCACGACCAGAATGCGCCGGTTCAAACTGACTCCTATCTTGAAGCTATGGGTAAAGCTATCAGCCCGGTAATGGAACCCATAGGATTTCATTGGAGAGCATCGGTTGCCGCATTGGCCGGAGTGCCCGCCAAAGAGATTGTGGTCTCAACATTGGGTGTTTTATATAGCAACGAAGCAGAAATTAGTGATGCCGACTTATCAAAACGACTCACTGCACCAAATCCGTCAACACACCAACCCGATTTTAATGCCGCCTCAGCTCTGGCATTCATGGTGTTTACCCTACTTTATTGCCCATGCGTGGCTACTGTTGTTGCCGTCATTAAAGAGACCGGCAGTTGGCGCTATGGAGCATTCTCTGTGATTTACAACACCCTTATTGCCTGGCTATTATCCTTTGCTACATATAAGATAGCTCTTAGCATCTTATATTAGGCTAATCCAATTCAACAACCGTTATTCCGGCGCCTCCGAACTGTACATGTTCATCATGGAATGAACGCACTCCGGAAACCGAATCCAGATATTGACGAATAACTTGACGCAACGCGCCTGTGCCTGTGCCATGAAGGATTCTCACTGTGTCGGCATTAAATTGCAACGCATCATCAATATAGTAGGTAACAGCCTGTACTGCCTCATCAACCCTCATTCCTCTAACATCTAATTGACGGCTGAATTCAAGTTGACGAGCACGGCTGCTTGACGATGTTGACTCGCTGATTACAGCAGTGCTTCGATTTGCCCCACTGCTGATCTTAGCATCAGTGTGGCGCAACCGGTCCAATTTCACAGTGGTTTTCAATTGACCGAATATGACAGTTGCTTGCTTCCCTTTGACATCAACAACCTTTCCGGGCAATCCTTCGCCATCAAGTTTCACTATATCATCAACCAAAATCGACCGTTTAGCCAATGGCTCGGTTACAGCCTTCTCATTTGCTTTATTTTTGCGAGTTTTCGGAACTCTCTTGAGTAATTTGTGTTCCTTTGCAGAGTCACTCATCAAACGTCCCTTCTCCTCTTTCATCTGCTTTCGAGCTTCGAGAGTGGCCTCTTTATCAGCTTGAGCACGACGAATTTCAAGGATGGTACGTTCAATAGCTGCATTTGAACTATCTAAAATTGTTTTAGCCTGAGCCTTAGCATCGGAAATTATCTCATTTCGGCGCAAACGAAGTTCCTCTGCCTGTGCGCTATATCGCTCTAATGTTTCTTCAACCTTTTTCTCTTTTTGACGAATTGACAATCGTTTATTTTCCCAATATCTTCTATCGCGGGCAATATCAAGCAAATATTTGTCCATGTTGACATAGTCACTGCCAACTATCTCGCGCGCATCATCTATAATCTCAGCAGGCAAACCGGTTTTTCGCGCAATCTCAATAGCAAATGAACTACCGGGATGACCTATTGCCAACTGAAACATAGGAGTCATTCGTTGACGGTCATAAAGCATTGAACCATTAACGAGCCCCGGAGTATCTTCCGCGAAAAGCTTAAGATTCTGATAGTGTGTGGTCACCACACCCCACATCTTCAAGCTATTCATTTTCTTCAGAATAGCTTGAGCGATAGCTCCCCCGATTTGCGGTTCTGTGCCACCACCAAATTCATCAATCAAGACCAGCGATGTTTTGCGTCCGGAACGAACAATTCGAGTCATATTTTTCAAATGAGAGCTATATGTACTCAAGTCATCTTCAATTGACTGATCATCACCTATGTCAATGAAAATCTCTTCAAACAAGCCGATGTGGGAATTTTCATAAACCGTTGGCAGCACTCCACACTGTGTCATATACTGAATAATGCCCACTGTTTTCAAACACACAGATTTTCCTCCGGCATTCGGGCCTGAAATCACAAGCAAACGCTGTTCGGAATTCAGCAAAATATCCAGTGGCACTATCTCTTTGCCATTCTTGTTTAGCGATTCCTGAAGACCGGGATGACGAGCATGATACATTTCAAGCTGAGGCTCCTTGTAAAGATGCGGCATCACCGCTTCCACACTTCGAGCATACACCGCTTTTGCATGAATGAAATCAACCACCCCAAGCACTTCAGAGCTGAGAGACATCGACGGAGCATAAGGACGCAACTCGGTTGCAAGCTCTAAGAGAATTCTTCGGATTTCTCTTCTCTCTTCAATTTGCAATTCTCTGACTCGGTTGTTAACCTCAACCACCTCGGCCGGCTCAATGAACACGGTTTTCCCCGATGATGACTCATCATGTACAATACCACTTATTTTGCGTTTATGCATAGGCAACACAGGCAGAACCAATCGACCATCGCGCATGGCCGGAGATGTATCTAAATCGATAACACCCTCCTTCACAGCCTTTGCCATCACTCGCCGCATAACCGAATTTATTGTCCCCGACATTGATGAAAGCTGGCTTCGGATTTGCGCCAACTCAGCCGATGCCGAATCTCTGACTTCACCAAGAGGGTCAATAATTCGCTCTATTGAATCACGACACGCTCTGAATGTCTCTATTTCCGACACCACATCCGATAGGTTGGGATAACGCGACACTCCATCGTCAGTTTTACCGGCAAAATATGACCGCACCTCCTCCATTGCAGTGAGACATTTTCGTAAAGAGGATAACTCCTCGGCAGTCAGAAACATTCCGGGGATTTCAAGAGTGTGCAATAGAGAGTCAATATCCCTAACATTATGCAGCGGAATATCCTCGCCACTATTTAGAATTGCCACCATTTCGAATACCCGCTGCAATGCAGTCTGCACCACCTTAAAGTCAGTCATGAACGACATTTCACTACAATGTCGACCACCGGCAGCTGAAACACAATAGCCACGAATACCATCACGAACAGCATCAAAACCTATCTTTTGTTCAAAATTATCAGGATAAATCATTCTTCACCAAATAGCTATATAGGCTAAAACAGAGATTTGAGAACACAAAATTACAAATCTTTCAACAAATTTAAGAGCATCGGTGTTATTATGTTGATAAAACACACTACAAAACCATATTATTATGAAAACATTGAATTTGAATTTTTGGGGAACTACACGCTATTGGTGGGCTGTTCTCATTATCGGTGTCCTTCTTGTGCTCAGTGGATTTGCTTTTCTATTTTGGCCAATCGTCGGCTCCATTGTCGCCTCACAAATATTTGGGTGGCTCTGCGTTCTTGCCGGTGTAATCTCACTTTGCGTGTCTGCAGGGCGAAATCGCCCTCGCGGATGGGGTTGGTGGCTTGTTGGAGGTGTAATCAACATGTTTATCGGCTTTATGTTGGTAGGCAATTTATTGCTTTCAATGACCGTATTCCCCATTTTTGTTGCCATTATGTTTCTGTATTGGGGCATTGGCGCTATTTTCAGTGCATTGTCAATGACCGATAGGAAAGGCTGGTGGCTTTATTTGATTAATGGCATTCTTCTTGTTATCATCGGAGGGCTACTCATGGGATCAAATATGCTTTCTCAGCTTGAGATGGTTGACACACTGACATCTATCGCATTTATTTATTGGGGATTCTGCATTTTGGTTCTCAGTAATGACCTTCGTCCTGAAAAATAATTACCCTCCCACAAATAAGACTCAACAAAATAAGAGACTGATGCCTCGCACATCGGTCTCTTGTGGTGTTAAGATGTAATAAAAGATGTGATAAACCATGTGAATAAAAAGATGATTTCGAATTAAAGTAGTATTTTTGCATGGTTAGAAGTCAATGCAATTAAACCTATGGCACGATTTCTAATCAAATAGACAAGAAACATAATGCCAATGTTTTGTAGTGACTCATAAACCAACAAAAAAATTGACAATGAAAAAAGCACTCACCTCACTTATAGCTTTACTTCTGATTGGAGGCTTCCAGGGAGTAGTCACCGCACAGGATTACTATGACGATGACATCTACTACAATCCTTCAAACGCAAAGAAGTCAAACTCCAAAGAAAAAGCAGCAACTACAACCGGTTCAAAAGTTGTAGTAGTTGACTACCCATCGGCCGACACATACATCGTCAGCGGTTCCGGTGTCAATATTGATGTTGACGCATACAATCGTCGCGGAGTGTTTGCCGACGACAGTGTAGCAACTAATTCTACTTCCAACACCAATGCTAAAAGCAATTTTGAATGCACCCAGCAGATTGAACGTTTCTATAATCCACAAGTAATCATTGAATCGCCCGACGAAACAGTAGCCCAAATCTATTATGCTACCCCGGCTACTGATATTGATATCTATGTCGGCTCCCCCTCTCCCTACTGGGGATATAGCTACTTCCCATACTCATATTATAGCTCACCATGGTATTGGGGAACACCTCGCTCATGGTGGTATTATAATTCATGGGCCTACAATCCTTGGTATTGGGATTTCGGACCATCGTGGTATTGGGGACCCTCATGGTACTGGAGTTATGGAGGTTACTATCCCCCATATCATCCCCCATATCATCCCCCATACCGTCCCGGCATGGCACACCATCCTTCCGGTCCTTCACGTCCCGGAGGCAACTATCGTCCCGGAGGACATCCTGGAGGAGCACCCGGCAATTATCGCCCCGGTAGTAATGGCTATCGCCCCGGAGGAGGCTCAAGCATGCACCGTCCCGGTTCATCCAATAGCAACTATCGCAATGAATCCTCCGGTTCAGACTATCGCTCCGGAAGAGGAACAAATCGCAGCAAGTCAAGCAGCGGATATCGTCCGGGGAACAACTCCAACAATAGTGGCAATTCTTACCGCCCCTCAACAAACAGTTCAAGCCGTAGCGAAACCCCAAGCTATCGTAGCGGTAGCACCTCACGAAGCAGTGGCGGCGGATATCGCGGCGGTGGCGGTAGCACTCGTGGCGGTGGTGGCGGCGGAAGAGGTCGCCGATAATAGTCACTATGACACTCTCTTCGCAACAAACTAAACACAAAACACCTATCTATATTGATTATATATGAAAAAACAATTATCCATTGCACTCATTGCTGCTATTGCCATGCCTGCAGTCGCACAAACAGCAATAGATGCTTACCAGTTATCGCGTAGCGACTTACATGGCACAGCTCGCTACATGTCAATGGGCGGTGCATTTGGTGCGCTCGGAGGTGACTTATCAACACTCAACAATAATCCCGGCGGCATTGGTGTGTATCGCAAAAGCGAAATCGGGTTTACTCTCGACCTTGATATGCAGAACGCCACAACCACAAGCACACTCGACAAAGTGAAAACCTCACAGACCAAGGTTGGCATAAATAATGTGGGCTACGTTGGCTCATATTTCACACAAAATGATATTATGCCAATTTTCAACTGGGGCTTCTCCTATAGTCGCGTATCCTCATTTGACCGCAGATATAAAGGCTCATTGGATATGAATGGTTCACTTTCCAATCTCATTGCCGGATACACCTCGGCCGAAGGATACACCGGTGATGATCTTGCCGGAACCGACGACAATTATGCATGGGGCAATGCTCCACTATTGAGCATGATTGGATATAACTCCTACATTATCAATCCAATTGGAGGCACTAATCAATATAGCGGTTTATGGGAAGATGGTGCCACATATGGTGTTTCCGACTTCAATGTTGAAGAGAAAGGCTATGTTGATGAATATGAAATCACACTTGGTGGGAACATTAACAATATTGTTTATTGGGGATTGGGTGTAGGCATAACCGACATTCTATATTCTCGCGCAACAGACTATGCCGAATACACAGATTGGGCGCGACTCCCTGTTCTTCAAAATGGAGAGCCTGTATCGGGAGGTCCGGCTCAAATTGTGGACCAACATGGCAATGTTGAGGATTCCGGATTTGACTTGAACAGCTTTAAACGCATCACCGGATCAGGTGTAAATGTTAAGTTTGGTTTAATCGTCAAACCGATTAATGAACTTCGCATTGGCTTTGCAGTTCACACCCCCACGTGGTACAATCTCACTCAAATCGAAGATGCATCTGTGCGCTCATACTACGGCTATAAATACGATAACCAATTAGGAGAATATCAAGGACCCACCATCGTTGATGCATACTCACCTTATGTTCCTGCCGATGGCTATGATTGGAAGCTAAAAACTCCTTGGAGAATGATTATCAGTGCAGCCGGTGTGATTGGTTCTAAAGCAATCATCAGCGCCGACTACGAATATCGCCCATATCAAGATATGTCGGCAAAATACAATGATGGCGAAAGCAGCGACTACACTAACGAAGACATTAAGAGTTACTACAATGCTGCTAATATTCTTCGTCTTGGTGCAGAATATAGAGTAACGCCTAATTTCAGTCTCCGCGCCGGTTATATCTATGAATCCACCCCAACAAAAACGGAAGTAAGCAACAATCAAACAGAAATCTACACATCGCCCTACGATACCGGTGTTCCCGGATTAACACCTTCTTACACCTTTGACAATTCTTCGCAGTACATCACCTGCGGAATTGGTTATCGCTACAAGAGTGTTTATGTAGATGCAGCTTATGTCCACAAATCACAAAAGAGTGTGTTCTCTCCCTATACCGGAGCCACCCCCTACACCGAAAACCCCTATACAGCTGAAGTTAAAGATAGCAACAACAAAGTTGTGCTCAGCATTGGATTCAAATTTTAAAAAACCTATAGACACTATAAGGGCAGCGAAAATTCAAATCGCTGCCCTATTTCTTTTAGGCTGTTTCGCCTCACTAAAAAGCTAAATCATCACTAGGGTTTGCTTTATGTCCTCCATCACAAAAACACTTTGCACAGAATCGAGCATTGAAAGACGTCCAAGGCGTTCGGTCACAAAGTGTCGATAGGCCTTCATGTCGGGGACTTGAACTTTTAATATATAGTCAAATCCGCCCGAGACATTGTAACACTCCGACACCTCGTTCATTTTCATCACCTCTCCGGCAAATTCAGTGTGAATCTCAGTGTTGATATGGCGCAACTTTACATTACAAAACACTGTGAATCCTCGCCCTATTTTATTTTGGTCAATCACAGCCGTATAGGACTTAATCACACCCTCCGATTCTAATCGGCGAAGTCGTTCAAACACAGGGGTAGTTGAGCGATGCACCTTTGCCGCAAGCTCGCGCACCGACAAGCGACCATCAATTTGCAGCGCACGCAAAATGTCAATATCAGTTGAATCTAATTCCTTCATGCTCATAATTTGTTCTATTCACACTGCAAATATACAAATAATAAGAACAAAACACACAGCAAAACCTATATAAAAAGAACAAACAAACTAAAATTTAAAAGACAATAGGCAATCGCGTTTGTAAAGCGTAACTTTGCACCATAAAATAATAAGAAAATGGTCAACAATAAACTTCACTTTGAAACCCTTCAGCTTCATGCCGGAAAAGAATTTAATTCAAGTCCAAGCGGAGCATGTGCGGTGCCAATATACCAAACAGCAGCTTATCTTTTTGATAGTTCATCGGCCGCAGCCGATAGATTTTCACTAAAAGAACCCGGCTGCATCTACACTCGATTAAATAATCCCACTCAAGAGGTGCTCGAACAGCGCATTTGCAGCCTTGAAGGCGGGCGCAGAGCATTGGCTGTTGCATCAGGAGCCGCCGCAGTGACCTACGCACTTGAGAATGTGTTGCTGCCAGGCGACCACATTGTAGCAGGAGACAATCTCTATGGTGGTTCTTTTAATCTTATCACTCACACTCTTGCCTCTCGCGGCATTGAGTTCACAATAGTTAATCTAAATAATAGCGAAACTCTCAAGCAAGCCATCAAACCAAACACAAAAGTGGTTTACGGCGAAACTTTCGGCAATCCGAACAGTGATGTGACCGACTTGGACACAATCGCAGCTATCGCCCACCAAGCAAATGCCTTGTTTATCATCGACAACACATTTGCAACCCCCTATCTAATGCGACCAATAGAGCATGGCGCCGACGTTGTGGTTCACTCGGCAACAAAATTTATTGGAGGCCACGGCACAAGCCTTGGAGGACTGATTATTGATGCGGGAAGTTTTGATTTTAAGGCCAACGCTGATAAATTCCCCACAATAGCTCAACCCGACCCCAGCTATCACGGTGCAATTTTTGCAGACGCCGCTCCGGAGGCTCCATTTGTGTCACGCATTCGCTCAGTGGTGCTCCGCGATGAAGGAGCTTGCATCTCTCCATTCAATGCATTTTTGCTCCTTCAGGGGATTGAGACACTGTCACTGCGAGTGGATCGCCACGTTGAAAATGCTCTAAAGATTGTTGAGTTCTTATCAAAACATCCACGGGTGAAATCTGTCAGCCACCCATCACTCCCCTCTCATCCCGACCATGAACTTTACAAAAAAATGTATCCCAACGGAGCCGGGAGCATATTCACATTTGAGATTAATGGGGACCAAAACGATGCTTGGCATTTTACCGATGCGCTGAAGATTTTTTCACTTCTGGCCAATGTTGCCGACTCAAAAAGTCTTGTAATACATCCGGCATCAACCACTCATTCTCAAATGACACCGGATGAATTAAAAACAGCCCACATTTCACCATCAACAATACGTTTAAGTATCGGCACAGAACATGTTGACGATCTTATTGCCGACCTTAAACAAGCTCTCAACTTCTAATCACGCTAACCCCTATGAACAATAATAGTGTAGCCGAATTCTTGGCATCCGAACACCCCACAGCACTATCTTTTGAGATACTTCCACCTGTACGCGGCGGAAATATTGAAAAAACGATTGAAAGCATTCGTCCTTTGATAGAATTTTCACCGGCATATATAAATATCACTACACATCGCAACGAGGTGACCTACACCCACGTGGGAGGCGGCTCTTACCGAGCTTGCACTGCACAAAAACGCCCCGGCACAGTAGCAATTGCAGCGATGATTCGTGAGCGATTCGGAGTGCGCCCTGTGCCACATATCATCTGCGGTGATTATAGCCGCCGGGAGATTGAGGACCAACTGATAGACCTCTCATATCTTGGCATTACAGATGTGTTGGCTCTTCGTGGCGACCGCGAACGCAATGCAGCCACATTCACCACCAGCCCAGATGGCCACACCCATGCATCATCCCTTGCCCGTCAAATTGTGGATTTCAATAATGGCACACTCGCCGATGGCAGCACTATGACTCCCCCCACAACCAAATTTTCATTTGGCGTTGCAGGCTATCCTGAAAAACACGAGGAAGCAATGAACCTGCAAACAGATTTGTCCCATCTAAAAGAAAAAATTGACTGCGGAGCCTCATATATTGTCACCCAAATGTTTTTTGACAACTCACGCTTCTTTGAATTCAGAGAACGCTGCCGTGAAAATGGGATCACAGTGCCTATCGTACCGGGCATTAAACCATTGACATCCCTCCGTCAAATGTCACTTCTGCCAAGAATATTCCACATTGACTTCCCAACTGAATTGTCAGAATTGTTAATCAAATGCAAAACCGATGATGACGTTAGAGCCCTCGGTATTGAATGGGCAACAAAACAAGCCCGCGAACTTAAAAACGCCGGAGTGCCAAGCATACATTTCTACGCTATGCATGCAGCTCAAAGTGTTGCAGAAATAGCTCGAAACGTCTATTGATTAAAAAAAAATGAATACCCCCAAAGAAAATATAGCCGGCCGACTGAGCAAGCATGTTCTCCTTCTTGATGGTTCAATGGGAGTGATGATTCAAACCAAGAACCTTGAGGAATCAGAGTTCAGAGGTTCAATTCTAAAGAATCACCCCCAAACATTAAAAGGGAACAACGACATTCTCTGCCTAACAGCGCCTGAGGTAATTGCCTCTATCCATCGCAGCTACCTCGAGGCCGGAGCCGACATTATCGAAACCAACACATTCAATGCCACTGTTCTGTCACAGAAAGAATACGGCACTGAACACTTAGTGGCGGAAATCAATCTTGCAGGAGCAAAAATAGCGAAAGCCGAGGCAGAGAAATATTCTACATCAGAACATCCACGCTATGTGGCCGGGGCAATGGGCCCAACAGGGATTGCCGCTTCAATGTCGGCCGATATTAACAATCCGGCGTCCCGCTCAATCTCTTTTGGTGAGATGTCCAATGCTTTCCGCCAACAAGCAAAAGCTCTGATTGAAGGGGGCGTTGACATCCTATTGATAGAAACGATCTTTGATTCTCTCAATGCCAAAGCCGCTATTGATGGAGCTCAAAAAGCTATGTCTGAGCTAAATGTGCAGATTCCGATAATACTATCCATTACCATATCTGATCAATCAGGCCGAATCCTATCCGGACACACCCCCGAAGCATTCATTTCAATTATAAGCCATGCATCACCCCTGGCTGTGGGATTCAACTGTTCCGGAGGGCCGGCTAATTTAGCGCCATTTGCACGGCAATTATCGGCAATTTCGCCATTCCCCACAATCCTATACCCCAACTTGGGATTACCCGATTCACTGGGACGATACACCGAAACGACCGACACTTTCATTGCAGCCATAAAGCCATTGCTTAAAGACCGAGTGCTGAATATCATTGGTGGCTGCTGCGGCACCTCTGCCGAGCAGATTGCTGCACTGCGTAAAGTTATCGACGAAGAAACTGAGCCTCGCAAGGCCGCGTCAACAGCCACACCCTGGCTTGCCGGATTAGATGCTTTTTATGACGATCGCGGATTCATAAACATAGGCGAGCGCTGCAATGTGGCCGGTAGCCGCAAATTCCTACGATTAATCAGTGAGAAATCATATGATGAGGCTGTTGCAATTGCACGAAAACAAGTGGCCGACGGAGCAATGATTCTTGACATCAACATTGACGATGGACTGCTTGATTCAAAAGCCGAGATGATTAATTTTCTCCGCTTGCTAAGCTCCGATCCGGGAGTTGCATCAGTGCCATGGATGATTGATTCTTCAGATTTTGATGTTATTCTATCGGCATTAGAAAACACCCCCGGCAGAGCTATCGTCAACTCAATTTCATTGAAACATGGCGAAAATGAATTTTTGCATCAAGCCAAAGCAATTAAGGAGCATGGTGCAGCCGTGGTGGTCATGGCCTTTGATGAAAATGGGCAGGCCACAACATATGAGCAAAAAATAGCCATCTGTTCTCGTGCCTATAAACTATTGACAGAAAAAGCCGGCTTTGATGCTCGCGACATTATATTTGACCCCAATGTACTCACTATTGCCACCGGCATGCCTGAGCATGACCGCTACGCGCTTGACTTCATAAGAGCCATTGAATGGATACACACCAACCTTCCGGGAGCTAAAACAAGTGGCGGATTGAGCAATCTATCATTTGCATTCCGAGGTAATAATTATTTGCGCCAAGCAATGCATGCAGTGTTCCTATATCACGCAATTCGCGCCGGAATGTCAATGGCAATCATGGACCCTGCAACCAAGGTGACCTATGATGCTATTCCTGGAGACCTACTCACACTGCTCGAAGATGCAATTCTTTGTCGCAGAGCAGACGCGGCCGAACGACTTATCGAACAAGCATCAAGCTATGCTGCTGAAAAGAAAACAGAATCGGCTACAGAGAACACCGATCAAAGCACACTTTCAGTTGACAAGCGATTAGAGAATGCCCTTGTTAGAGGGGATGAAACGACACTTGAATCCGACATTGCAGAAGCCGTTGCGGAATTTGGATCGGCCAATGCTGTGGTTGAAGGGCCCTTGATGGCCGGAATGGAACGAGTGGGACAACTCTTTGAATGTGGCAAAATGTTCCTACCACAAGTTGTCAAAAGCGCACGAACAATGCACCATGCCGTTGAAATTCTCCGACCTCAGCTTGAAGCAGGTAAGCGCGCAGGAGTCAACAAAGGCACCTTCCTTGTTGCAACAGTAAAAGGCGATGTTCACGATATTGGGAAGAATATAGCATCCGTAGTGTTGCGCTGCAACAATTTCAATGTTATAGACCTTGGAGTGCAAGTTGAGGCCCACACCATTGTGGAAGCAGCCTTAAAACATAAGCCGCAATTTATAGGGCTTAGCGGGTTAATCTCCCCCTCACTTGGCGAAATGGTTAATGTGGCCACCGCTTTGCGAAATGCCGGAATTGACACTCCGCTATTTGTTGGCGGGGCAGCCACATCGGAAATTCACACAGCAATCAAAATTGCACCGGCCTATGGCTCGGGGACTGTGGTTCGCGTGGCCGATGCCTCACAAAATCCCGTTATAGCCACTCGGCTACTAAATGACTACGACGAAGAATCCCAACAAATAAAAGCTCGACAACAGAAGCTCAGAGAGAGCGATTCGCGACCAAAGGCAATTGCCTCCAACAACTACAGTCCGAAATTGCCAACAGCCGAAGAGGTTGCCATTGCACCATCATTCTTGGGGGTAAAAACACTTGAAGAACCTCAAGTCAAAGATGTTGTGCCATTCATTAATTGGACCTACTTCTATCACTGTTGGAAAACAGTGCCTAATAGTGCAGCAGCAGAAGAATTGCGCCGTGATGCCGAGTCTCTATTAAACGAAATAATTGCACTCGGAGCCACAATGCGTTGTCGAATAGGATTTTTTGAAGCACACTCCAAAGCCGATAATATTATAGTAAAAACACCCAATGGAGATATCACAATAGCAACACCACGCCAAGAGCCAAAAGAGAATCGAAAAGCGCTTCATGCACTTGCCGATTTTATTGCTCCCAAAGGGCTGAATGACCACATTGGTTGCTTCACTATAACAATCGGAGAGGCCCTACGCACAATGCTCGCAGAATGTGACTTTGAAAACGACAGCTATCGCCATCTGCTGATTCAATCCGTTTGCGACCGACTGGCTGAAGCTACTTCAGAATGGCTACACTATCATGTTCGCACCAAACTTTGGGGCTACTCACCGGAAGAAGAACTTGATTTCACAGCAATCCGTCAAGGGAAATATCAAGGCATACGTCCGGCTATTGGCTATCCCTCCTTACCCGACCAGATGTTGATGCACACGCTCAACCTACTAATCGATTTTGAGGCAATTGGAATCACTCCCACAGAGAATGGGGCCCTCACCCCCTCCTCAACCGTGGCCGGGCTCTACATCAGTTCACCACGCTCATGCTATTTCAGCATCTAAAGTGAATCAAATAATAAGCGAAGCTGTGCCTCTCTCGGGCACAGCTTCGCTTATTTTATGCACACTAATTTATCAAAATCCTGCCGACTCTATAAATTCTTTATATAAGCGTGAGAAATATTCGTTATCAGCAGCTTTATAGCGAATATCGGTGAAAACCTGAGCAAGAGTTTCTTTCCCATTTTCAGCAACAAACTTGCTATTTTCAGGAAGCGATTCTTTGTAGGAATATACTTTGCGAATATCATCATCCGAGTAATCAGAATATTTTTCCGAGTGAACAATAGATTCAATAGGCAATCTATCGGTCAATTTCCCATTCTGGTCTTTAGGATAACCGAGAGCTACAGTAACCACCGGCACAACACGCGACGGCAATTCAAGAACGGCGGCTATTTGAGCTGCATTGTAGGTAGTGGTGCCAAGATAGCATGTGCCCAACGAATTCATTTCAGCTATAGTACAAAATTGCTGTGCAAATATTGTGGCATCGATAACACCCCACACAAAGGCTTGGAAATTATTATAACCCGGAGTGGCATTGCTGATTCTACACCAGTGTTCAAAACGATTAAAATCCACACAGAATGTAACCATAGCAGCACATCCGGTTGAAGCCGGCTGATTGAAATGGGCCGGAGCCAAAGCCTTTATACCCTCTGCCGACCGAGTTACGACGGCCGAGTATAATTGCATATTACCGGTGTTGGGAGCATGCGATGCCGCATCAAGCATCTCAGCAATTAATTTCGATGAGACTTCTTTGGCAGAGAAATTGCGCACTGTGTAGCGATTGAGAAAATATTGTTTTTCCAACATAATCAAGTATTTTTTTATTTCCCCAAAATTACAAATCATTTTTCACTTTAGCAATCACAAAAAAACATTATTGAAAACTTTAAGCACCATCTCAAAAAGTCAAACAATTAAATATCAACTACATAACATTTTATTTTGGATAACTTTTCAACAATTTGCATTAATCATTTTGTTTTTTGAAAAATAATCGCAAAATTTGCAATCTCAAAAAAACAACAAACATACCTATCAATCCGTGGAAAGAAAAATTTACACTTATGACGAAGCTTATAACGCTTCATTAGCCTATTTTGAAGGCGATGAGCTAGCCGCTAGAGTATGGGTTAGCAAGTATGCTTTGAAGGACTCCTTCGGCAACATTTTTGAGCAATCGCCAGCCGACATGCACCACCGCATTGCCGCTGAAATTGCTCGCATTGAGGGCACATACCCCAATGGAATGAGCCACGATGAAGTATTCTCATTGCTTGACCATTTCCGCTACATTGTGCCCCAAGGCAGCCCGATGACAGGCATCGGCAACAACTACCAAGTGGCCTCTCTAAGCAACTGCTTCGTTATTGGCATTGATGGCAAGCCCGACTCCTATGGCGGTGTGATTCGTATTGACGAAGAACAGGTGCAGCTCATGAAACGCCGTGGCGGTGTTGGCCATGACCTTTCACACATTCGCCCCAAAGGCACTCCGGTAAAAAATTCGGCATTGACATCAACCGGCCTTGTGCCGTTCATGGAACGCTATTCAAACTCAACACGCGAGGTTGCACAGGATGGCCGCCGCGGTGCATTGATGCTCTCAGTCAGCATTCAGCACCCCGACTCTGAAGCATTCATTGATGCAAAGATGACCGAAGGAAAAGTTACAGGCGCCAATGTGTCAGTAAGAATCACCGATGAGTTTATGCAAGCGGCTATCGACGAAAAGCCCTTCACTCAGCAATTCCCCACCAACCACCCCAATCCATGGATTACTCAGGAAATTGATGCCACAAGACTTTGGAAAAAGATAGTGCACAATGCATGGAAATCGGCAGAACCGGGTGTATTATTTTGGGACACCATCACCCGCGAATCACTCCCCGACTGCTACGCCGATCTCGGATTCCAAACCATATCAACCAACCCTTGCGGTGAAATTCCACTATGCCCCTACGATAGCTGCCGTTTGTTGGCCATCAATCTATATTCCTACGTAAAGAATCCCTTCACACCCGAAGCAGAATTTGATTTTGACCTTTTCCGCACTCATGTGGCAAAAGCACAGCGTATCATGGACGACATCATTGATCTCGAAAGAGAAAAAATCGACATGATTATTGAAAAGATCAAATCAGACCCCGAAAGTGATGAAGTGAAACAAACCGAGCTCCACCTTTGGAACAAGATTCGCACAAAAACGCTTCAAGGCCGACGCACCGGTGTTGGCTCTACCGGCGAAGGCGACATGCTTGCAGCCCTCGGCTTGCGCTATGGCACAACCGAAGCCACTGATTTTTCAACAAATGTACACCGACAGCTTGCACTTGCAGCCTATCGTTCAAGCATTGAATTAGCAAAAGAACGTGGTGCATTTGAAGTGTTTGACTTTGAGCGCGAAAAGAACAATTCTTATCTCAATCGCCTTGGCGAAGCCGATCCGGAATTGCTTGAGCTTATGAAGCAACATGGCCGTCGCAACATTGCATGTCTCACAATTGCGCCCACCGGTACTGTGAGCCTTATGACACAAACATCAAGTGGCATTGAACCGGTGTTTATGCCCGTTTACAAACGTCGTCGCAAAGTGAATCCCAATGACACAGATGTACGTGTGGACTTCGTTGACGAATCAGGCGATGCCTTTGAAGAGTATGTGGTTTATCATCCAAAATTCATCACATGGATGAAGATTAACGGCATTGAGGTTAAATCAGACTATTCACAAGAAGAACTTGACAAATTAGTTGCCGCATCACCCTACTACAAAGCGACAGCCAACGATGTTGACTGGATGGAAAAAGTGAGAATGCAAGGCAGTGTACAAAAATGGGTTGACCACTCAATTTCGGTTACAATCAACTTGCCGGCAGATGTTTCTGAGGAATTGGTAGGCAAACTATATGTTGAAGCATGGCGCTCAGGATGTAAAGGCTGTACAGTGTATCGCGATGGTTGCCGTTCAGGTGTGCTTATCTCTGTTGATAAAAAGAAAAAAGAGACAAAACCTACTGTAGAAATACCTCCGGTGGTTCATGTACGCCCCATTGAGCTTGAAGCAGATGTGGTTCGATTTCAAAACAACAAAGAAAAGTGGATTGCATTCGTTGGCTTGCTCAATAACCGCCCCTATGAAATCTTCACCGGTTTGGCCGATGACGACGATGGCATCTTCTGCCCGAAATCAGTAACCCGAGGCAAAATCATCAAAGCTATTGATGAAAATGGCAACAAACGCTACGACTTCCAATTCATCAACAAGCGTGGCTATAAGACCACAATTGAAGGCCTTTCCGATAAATTCAATCCCGAATATTGGAACTATGCAAAACTCATTTCCGGTGTGTTGCGCTATGGCATGCCCATCGATCAAGTACTTAAACTAATTGGCAGCCTTGAACTCGATTCACAAAGCATCAACACATGGAAAATGGGTGTTGAACGTGCGCTCAAGAAATACTTGCCCAATGGGACCAAAGCCAATGGCCAAGTGTGTCCAAACTGCGGAAACGAATCACTCGTGTACCAGGAAGGCTGCTTGATTTGCACATCTTGTGGCACATCTCGTTGCGGATAATCCCCATATAAAACATATTATCACCCAAAAGGCGCTCGCTATAATGCTTGCGCCTTTTAATTTGACTTGCAGTTTTAACAAATTATACCTACATTTGAACTCTTACTAACCATAGAAAAACTCTCAGATTCACACTTTTTTTTGTATGAGACTGATATTCAACATAGATTACCACACCAACGATGGTGAATGCATCTGCATCAGCGGCAATATCCCCGAATTAGGCAGCAACGATAGTTCTAAAGCCGTCATGCTACGCCCTATGGGGAACGGAAAAAATGCACTCGAATTAATAATTTCCCCGGCCACATCATCAATAAGCTATCGCTATCTCATCATGAGAAGAGATGGAACCCGCCGAGAAGAATGGGGTTCAAGCCGAACCATTCGTCTTGATTCACGACTTCCGGAAGCCACTATATATGATATTTGGCAGGATCAACCAATCGACAAACAATTCCACACAAAAGCATTCACTGAATGTATTTATGGGCGCCGATTCCAAGAAGCGCCGACAACAATAAAACCAAACACCACCAACATTCGTGTTAATGCTCCTAAAATAGCCCCCGGAGAGGTGTTGGCAATAAGCGGTTCATGTGAGTTCCTCGGTAATTGGCAACCTGAAAATGCATTGGTGATGAGCGATGCCGAATTCCCGCTATGGAGCGTTGAACTACCTTCTGACATCACCGATGGTCAACACATCGAGTACAAATTTCTCACACTTAGAAAATCCGATCTATCCCTGATTAACTGGGAAGATGGAGGGAACAGAATCTTACATCAGCTGAAATCAAAATCATTTGGCGCCACTATTATCTCAGAGCATAACTTCAAAGACTCTGACACACACCAATGGCGCGGAGCCGGTGTTGCTATACCTGTGTTTTCACTCCGAAGCAACGATGACTTTGGGGTTGGCGAATTTGCTGACATCAAACTATTGGCTGATTGGGCTGCATCAACCGGCCAACAAATCATCCAGCTACTCCCAATCAATGATACTACCATGAGTTACTCATGGACTGACTCATACCCCTACAATGCCAACTCATGCTTTGCGCTGCATCCAATGTATCTACGCTTGCAAGATATGGGACATCTCAACGACTTTGAACAGCAATCTCGCTATGATGCCTTGGCTCGCGAATTAAATGAATTGCCCTCCGTGGACTATGAACGAGTAAATCGTTTTAAAAACGAATTTACCCGCTTGCTTTTCAAGCAGCAAGGCGAAGCAGAAATGACATCTACAGAGTTTAAAAAATTCGTTGATGCAAATATCTCTTGGCTGAAACCTTATGCCGCTTTCTGCACATTACGCGATTTACACAAAACTGCCGACACCAGCGCATGGGAGGAATATGCCACTTATAATCCTGAAAACATTGAACGATTTATCTCTTGCCACGAACAAGAAATAAATTATGTTTACTACATACAATATCACCTCGACCGCCAATTGCGCGATGCGTGTCAGTATGCTCATTCTCTCGGCATTGCCATAAAAGGCGACATTCCAATCGGCATTTCACGAAACAGCGTTGACGCTTGGACCAATCCCGAACTGTTCAACCTTGAAAGCTCAGCCGGTGCTCCCCCGGATGACTTTTCTATCATGGGACAGAATTGGGATTTCCCGACATATAATTGGGATGTGATGATGCGCGACGGTTTTTCTTGGTGGAAAGCACGATTCAAAAAAATGGCTGAATATTTTGACGCCTACCGCATTGACCATGTGCTTGGCTTCTTCCGCATTTGGCAAATCCCACGCAATGCAATTCATGGTCTTCTCGGAGTGTTCAATTCAGCCCTGCCAATGACACCCGAAGAGATGCGCCACTGCTTTGATTTCTATTTCCGACGTGAAGAATTTACGTCGCCCTACATTGTTGACAAGCAGATTAATGAAATTTTTGGTGATTTAGCCGATGAAATTCGCGCAAACTACCTGATTCCAATAGACAACCAGCGCTATCAACTCCGAATTGAGTATTCTACACAGCGACAAGTGAATAATCGCTTTGCCAACAACTTGCAAGACCAAAGAATCAGCCGAATACACAATGGTTTAATGCGCCTCATTGATGATGTTCTTTTTATTGAAGATCCATATCAAAAGGGCAAATATCATCCACGAATCTCAGCCCACACAACATATATTTATAAATCACTCAACGATTATGAGCAGCTGACATTCAATCGCTTATATGACCACTTCTACTATCATCGCCACAATGAATTTTGGCAAGAAAAAGCGATGACAAAGCTACCCTCTCTCATTGAGTCTACCCAAATGCTATGCTGCGCTGAAGACCTTGGAATGATTCCGGCATGTGTGCCCGACGTAATGAACCAACTTGGCATTCTTTCTCTTGAAATACAGAGAATGCCAAAAGACTCAAGCACCATATTTGCGGAAACCAACAAGTATCCCTACCTCTCTGTGTGCACAACTTCTACTCACGATATGCCAGGTATTCGTCAATGGTGGGAATCCGACTCGAAGACCACATTGAATTTCTACAATCAAGTTATAGGCAACAAAGGCGATGCACCTTATTTTGCAGAGCCATGGATATGCCGTAGGATTGTGGAAATGCACTTGGAATCGCCATCTATGCTTTGCATTTTGCCCCTACAAGATTGGCTGGCGACCGACGGAACACTCCGCCGACAGGATCCACGCGAAGAGCAGATTAATGTACCAGCCAACCCGCATCACTATTGGCGCTATCGCATGCACATGACATTAGAGAAACTTCGCTCGGAAACTCAATTCAACCGATCAATTTCGGACATGATTGCAAGCTCCGGACGATAGGCACTACCAATGAGGGGTGATTGATATAAAAGCTTCGAAATTAATCCCCGGCATCGGGTGAGAAAGCACTGAGATATACTCCTCATCAAACAGATTATTAATGGTAATTTTAGCCGATAGGTCGAGCGCATTCCAACGGAATATGCGTTCGACACTTATATTATTCATATAATAAGCCGGGAGCGAGCCTGTTAGCGACTCGGAATTATCCGACATTGTGAATCGGCGGCTATAATGAAGCCATTTGTAGTGCAGAGTCCAATCACGCCACGACAAGCGTGCATTGGCCCCGGCAGAATATTGCGGCACATAGGGCAATTGCTTCCCAACAGAATTATCGGCCGATGAATATTGCTCACCATTATTTATGGATGGGGTCCATGAAAAACCGGCATCAACCCCTGCTTGCCACCCTCTGCCCAGCGACAAGGCTAAATCGGCCTTAACCTCAATCCCATAGGAATGAACGCTCTTAATATTGCGCGGCGAAAAGAACCCTTTAGTTGTTGGCAACCACAAAATCCAATCTTCAATCTTTGAATCAAACCATGTTATTGACCCCTTCAATGCATAGCGCTGTGACGAACCAATAGCAAATTGTGCACCCACATCATAGCTCCACCCCATTTCAGGACGCAGATGCGGATTCCCTCCGGGGATAAAATAAAGGTCGTTGAGCGATGGATAGCGATAGTTTCGCGAAGCCGATGCCTTTACCACAAGATTCCATTCGGGCACAAGAGTGAAATCGACAAAAAGAGCCGGTATAGGCTGTGATAGTTCATCGCCAATCAAATCGCCTCTCAACACCGCCGAAAGGCCTAAAAGATTCGTTGGCCGCCATTTTGCAGTCAAAGCCCCTGTGAGTTCAAACCGTCCTTTGTCATATCCGAAGATATAATTTCTCGGCGACACTTCAAATGGGTTGTTATCTGTGCTACGCACAAAATATTGATGGGCCTTTGCCGAAGCTGTAAACACCCACTTTTGATTCGGATAGAAATCAACCAGAGCAGCACCATAGGCAGTGTGTGACGTCGAGCGCGAACGAGTCATCACAGCTAACGAGCCATTGCCGGTGTCGCGCTGATAGTCATAAGCCATTCGAGTGTAGGCATAGCCGGCATCGCCTTGCACTCTCCAAAGTCCAAACTGACGATGCCACGAAACAACGCCGCGAAATGTTTGTTCTCGTTGACGATTCTCAAATTCGCTTTCATCGCCATAGTCTGTGGTCAACATTGGCAACTCCCTATTGGAATTGACATACCAGAGTTTGAGCGCAGCATGGTCGCCCTGCTCTGAATCATAATACACCTCTTGCAATAGATGGAAATCACAAAATGCGCCACTCCGATTCCGCTCTTCAGGATAATATTGGCCTATGATATTATGATTGCTATCATAGATATTTTCTTTTTTATCGCGGTTGGTGTATTTATAGTCATTGGCCGATGTTGACAGAACGGCACGCGTTGAAGTTCGCCACTTCTTGCCACCATAATTAACCCGCAAAAACTCATCGAATGTTGAAAACGAACCAACCCCTTGCACATATTGCGCCGACCATCCCAAAGACTCAACACCCTTTGTGGCAAGCTGCACAGCTCCGCCGAGCCCACCTCCGGTTGCAGCCACAGAAGAGCTTCCGTGTAACAACGATGCATCATCAATAAAATAAGCCGGGATCAGCGAGAAATCGGTCATTCCCATCATAGGTGCATTGATGTTCATTCCATTCCATGTCACAGCGGTGTGGGCCGGAGAGGTTCCGCGAAAAGAGACTGTGGAAAGAGTGGCACGCCCATAATTCTTCACAAATAGAGATGAATTATAAGCCAAAACATCGGCCATGGACAGCGACACATTCTCTTTAAGGGCCACCGAGTCGATTAATGTCAATTGTCGGCCAATATCAGCCATGGGGCGCACAGCATTGGCAGTGACCTCCGGCAGTGAGATTGTTCGCTGAGCCATCACCAAAAGCGATGACACAGCAACAATAAATATTATGGTTCCTAATCTCATCTCTACACTTAGTTCTTCCAACAAAAAGCTCCGGGAGTAACCCCGACAGTGAAATCGCCCAACAATTTACCCTCAGCAGAGTAGTGATATATAATACCCGGCTGCTGATAATCAATTGCATCAGCCACATAAACATCATTAGTCACAGGGTCAACAGTGAGCCCATAATAGATGGTTTGACGCGAACGAATCAAAGGGCGCAATGGCAAACGCGTTGCCCCAACATCCATACGCCACACATCATCGTTTATCCAATATATAGCATCTGCATCTTTATTTATAGCAAGCTCAGAAGGAGTGTCGTCCGGATAAAAATCAAATTTGGCATCAACCTCAAACGTGGCAAGGTTAATGCAATATAAAGCAGGAGTTTCAGCCCCCATAGGCGAACCCTTAAAGCCCCCATCACAAATGGTCCACAATCTATTATATTTATCTGCCACGATTGAATTTGGCTGCGGCCCTACGGTCAATTCATCAACAACCATATCTGTGTGGGTGTCGATTTTCAAAATGCGATTTTGATAACTCCAACAGTTGACATAGACATATCTACCCACTTGAACCATCTGCTCGGTTGACCCGGTGGCCGAATTCATTGACGGCACATCGATATAACCAGCGATTTCATAACGCTTAGGATTGATAATGGCTATTCTATTATCCCACAACTGAGTCACATAGGCTTTTTCAGGAGAAACGAAATGAATGTAACGCGGCGATGTAAAGCCGGTTATGCGCCCTTGTTCGCGAAATGTCAGCGGATCAATAGCAAACACCACATGGGAATGGTTAACAACTATCCAACACAAACCGCCGGCCATGGTCATTGACTGACCGACATCACCCAGACGCATCCCATTTGCTCGATAAAACACCTCATTGGTACATGTATCAGCCTCTACGTCATAATAGCTCAGAGTGGCATTCCCATATTGAAAATTGCCCTCACAAACTATAAAAAGGCCATGCCCCGAGGCCTTAAAATCCTCGGGGCTGCCATATTCCCACTCCATGCACGACGACATTAGCACACATAGAAGCAGGGCGCTTATTTGACAGAAAAGTTTCAATTCAATCTGATTGTGATATTATCTATTGCCAGATACGATGGTGTGTTAAGACCATAATCGCCCAAATCAGAGCCATCAAAATCAAAAACAACCTTATTTACAGGGCCTAATCCCACGAGCGACCACGACTGCCAAGCAGCAGCGATGTCAACTACATTTGAACCGACACGATAATCGCAAAGATATTTCTCAACAGTTGCAGTTTCATTGCCCAATGCATCATAGCCTATGGCCCTAACCTTAAACCAACCATTAACATCTCTAAAATGGCGTCCGGGATGGATACCAAAAGGATTCCCCTCAGTGATTACACCATAAACATAGGCTGTGGGGCAAATCTCCATATTTTCAATCACACACTCAGCACCTGCAGAAAATTTAAAAGATGCTGCACTATCATCATCGCCATAAACAATTGCGAATGTATCAGAGCCTTGAGCTCCGGCACCTTGATTTGCACCATCGGAAGAGATGGTGTTATAAACCGAAAGTTGATTTAGATATGATTTCCACCAATCGCCGGTATCTCCAACTCTATTTGAACGATGATTCCACTGCGAAAGGGCAATTCCGCCTCCTGAAAACTCATAAACTCCGGTCCAAGCTGAAAGATTTACTCCAAATTCAAATGAAACATCACCGATTTCCGACATTGGAATAACACCTTTGGTGAATTTCTCTCCACCATAGTTTGCATACAAATTTTCACCATAAGGTGACGGACCTCCAAGCAAAATGCCGGTGTTCTCAAAATCAATCACACATCTTTCTGGAGCATTAGGTTCGTCATCGGAACAAGCCCCAAACATCATTGATGCACAGCAAAGAGCAAAAATTACTTTAAGATTTTTCATCTGTTTCTCCTTTAATGAGTTAATAAATTATATATTAGCGGGAAACAGCAGAAAAGCAACAAGAAATTCAATCTCGCTATCTGAAATCAATTTTAAAGATTTTCGCCTCAGACAACCTATTCTTGCCCCCATAGCCCATTTTCCCGCAGGCGCCTTCGTTGGGTTTTGCTTTGATAGGTTTTCTGACTTATTCCTGATTCAACAGCCTTCTCAGATTGCGATATCCAATGGCTCTACATTGCTGAATCATCCTACATCTCATGCAGGGGGAAAACACAGCAGCGGGTACTGTCCCGGATTCTAACCGGATTCCCTTGTCAAAGCACTGCAAAGGTATATATTCAAATTTAATTACGCAACTACTTTATAATTTTTTTATGCCAAGCACTTCAGTTGACAATTCTCCAAGATTATCACATTTCGTCATAATGCCGGTTTGGATTTTCACAAAATCAATAGACTCAAGATTAACTGTTGAGCCGTTTGGCAACACTGCATTAGAAATCTTGAACCCAATCCACACACCGGCGCCACCATGAGTGTCGCCATCTAGCAAATCCGATCCCAAGTTATCGGCATAGCCCCAATCAAACGGATTGTTTGACCACATACCGGTCACCGGATGTTTTTCATTTCGCGGTGGAAGTTGAGAGCCAAAAAGGGTGTAAGATTCCGCTTCAACCCACACCGGATAATAAGATGGCTGATCATGCACTCCCGCCAAATAATCTATTGTTCCAACCATTCCATAAATATCACTCCACTGCACCGCCATCGCATCACCGGCAGGCTTATAATAGGTGACAGAATACACACTTGAAGAGCCATTGTCGGTGAAATCACTTCCGCGAAGTTCATACCACGCATCATCAGGCTCTCCATTGCCATTAACATCTTGCATCACCCACACAATCCCAGGCTCACTCGACCCGGTGATGGCATTGCCCATTATAGCAAAGTCATAATCTCCTCCACTGTTTGAAACACTGTTATTGAACTTTGCAATCAAATAACCGCCCCATGCACCAAGCGAAACAAACTTACCGGAATCCATTCTATCATTGGCCCAATTTATAGCCGCCTCATGAGTTGAAATCTCAGTGGGCATCCCACCAATACTGCTATTTTCACCGATAAACTGCCCCGGCGCAGGCAAATATTCAATAATCGAAGCTACAGAAGAAACACCATCACTAATAGTGGCTTTTTCCGCAACATTTATAATCATAGATGCCACTACCCCTTGAGCTTCAACACAAATAGTATATCGCCCCGCCTTTTCAGCTGAAAAAACGAACAATGCTCCTCTACAGTCTGCACTCTCACCATTAACACTCCATTTAAGTTCTTCAGCCTTAACATTCTCCCCTACTACAGACAGAGCCACCGGACGGCCAACAATAGTGGTTCGCACATTTTCCGAATATAACGCAGACAATGGCATAAAATTCAATTTTACAGGAAGTTCCTCTACAACTTTTACACGAAACTCCTTTTCTGCCACACCGGCACTATTCGCTGCTCGAATCACAATAGAATATTCGCCACATACATCGCGGCAAAACTCAAATGATTCTCCTTCAGCCATTTTTTCGCCATCAACAAGCCAATCAACAGTCAAGGTCTCCCCCACAGTCACATTACCAAAAAGAGGCTTAAAAGTGTAACTCGAACTCTTCAATATTGTTAGCCCGTCAATCGGTAAAGCTAAAGAGATTGCCGGAGGCATCGGGGCCGTTACATCAATTCGCACCTCCTCACGGTCCACTCCGGCCGGATTTGACACCGTGAGCAACACATAGTGTTGCCCTGCAAGATTCCAAGTATGAGTCCACACCGGCCCCCTACACACCACAGTTCCATCATCGAGAGTCCACACATATTCAGCCCCGATTCCATTTTCCACCTCAGGCGCAAGAGTCAACACATCTCCAAGATTCACCTCATAGATGCCATCTTCGTGACTAAAAGTTATAATAGGCTTGTCGCCCACGGTAAACACATCATCCTTGTTGCATGCAGTAAGGCCCACAAAAAAAGTCACTATAACTGCCCAAAATAGAATTCGCTTCATACTTAAAACCATAAAACGTCGCAAAAATATACATTTACCAACAAAAAACCACAGAAAAGAGTCATAATATTTGGTTGTTACACAAAAAATTTGTTACTTTGCACTCTGTTTCGTGGCTCATCCTGTAAAGCTGTTAAAAATGATGCGCTTAGCAGTGATATGAGACTGAGATGGCGGCCATGAAACGCAATAGGTTAACAAAACATTAACATTAACAGAGCTAAGTAAACAAACAGCCATGTCAAAGATTTGTCAAATTACAGGCAAGAAAGCGATGGTAGGCAACAACGTTAGCCACTCAAAACGTCGCACAAAACGCAAATTTAATGTAAACCTTTTCACCAAGAAATTTTTCTGGGTAGAACAGCAGATGTGGATCTCATTGACCATTTCAGCTAATGGATTGCGTATTATCAACAAAAACGGCCTCGATGCTGCCATCAAAGAAGCAGCTAAAAAGGGTTATTTAACTGAAATCAAATATTTAGAATTCTAAGAAGATGGCAAAGAAAGCTAAAGGTAATCGTGTGCAGGTGATTCTCGAATGCACAGAGCATAAAGCAAGTGGTATGCCCGGCACTTCTCGTTATATTACAACAAAGAACCGCAAAAACACCACTGAGCGTCTTGAGCTCAAGAAATACAACCCTATCCTCAAAAAAGTAACTGTTCACAAAGAAATTAAATAATAATCACCCGATATGGCAAAGAAAACCGTTGCATCATTGCAAAAAGGCGAAGGCCGCACCTACAGCAAGGTCATCAAAGTGGTGAAATCGCCCAAAACAGGCGCCTACACATTCCAGGAACAAATGGTTCACAACGACCTCGTTCAGGAAACATTGAAATAATAGGCTAGCCGAATTTTCGCAGAAATTCTTTAAATCTCTAGATTGGGAGTGGTTGTCAAAAAAACAGCCACTCCCAAATATTTTTATAGGCTTGCACAAATTTGAATAATTAGAGTTTTAAACTTGCTTGAAAATAATTTGGCAGTAAAAACTCTTTTTCTTACATTTGCTAAAAATCAATATTATGAGAAGAATACTTTTTATCCTATTGGCATCCATGCTTTCAGTGGGCGCAATGGATGCCGACGCTCAAAGTTTCTTGAAAAAAATCAAGAAAGCGGTGAAAACCGAAGTTGAAAACCAGTCAAAGAAAACGAAAAAGCAGTTCAAGAAAAGCAACAATATCTCTGCCACACAATCCAACAGTTCGCAAGCCACTTCGCAATCAAAAGGCAAAATATCAACCAAAACAGCAAGAGTCGATATTGGCCAAATTGCCCCCATTATTGAATATGGTCCGCTTTCGGGACAAGTGAATGGCCACAAATGGGTGGATATGGGCCTCCCCTCCGGAACTCGATGGGCAACATGCAATGTTGGAGCCACTGCTCCCGAACAACCCGGCAAACACTATTCATGGGGTGAAACAACCACAAAAGCAACCTACACTCAAGCCAATACTAAGACCTATGGTAAAGATGTTGCTGATTTTTCAAGCAACAAGACTCAAGATGTGGCCACACTTAAGTGGGGTAAAGGGTGGCGTATGCCCACACAAGAAGAATTTAGCGAGTTGGTACATTATTGCCATTGGAAATATGTGAAAAAAGGTGGTCGCTGGGGAGCTGAAATAACAAGCCCTGTAACCAAAAATTCAATTTTCCTACCCGCAACCGGAGCAAAAGATGGCTCAAAAGTGATTGAAGCAAGTGGATGCGGAATGTATTGGACATCAACGCCACACAAAGACTCCTACAACAATGGCGCACACGACTATCATTTTGGTGGCGCACTTGGAGAAATGGGGATTGCCGAACGATATTATGGACAGGCCGTTCGCCCGGTTACAGACTACAATGTTAACACAGAAATCCCATCAAATGGCGAAATCAACGGCCACAAATGGGTGGATTTAGGACTTCCATCAGGACTTAAATGGGCCACATGCAATGTTGGGACCGATGTTGTGGACCAGAGTGGCAATCACTATAAATGGGGTGAAACTTCCACATTCCAAGACAAGGGTTCAAAGAAAAACGAATTGTACGGAACAGAAGTAACTACTGAAATTTCAGGCAATCCGCAATATGATGCTGCTCGCGCCGAATGGGGAGGGACTTGGAGGATACCAACCCTGGCCGAATTTAACGAACTGATAGAAAACTGCACATGGGAGTGGACAAGTATCGGACGACGTAAAGGGGTAAAAGTCACTAGCAAGCACAATGGCAACTACATTTTCTTGCCAGCCGCCGGCATTTGCAATAATTACACATATACCTACGGTCGCGCCGATGACATCAATGAGAGTGCTATGTATTGGACCTCAACACCGTCACAAGCACATCCATCACACTACACCTTCAGATTGTCAATTACAAACATCGCGTTCACAACATCAAGTTCGCGCACCGAAGGATTAAGCATTCGGCCGGTATCTGATTAAACAAAGTTTTCACATAATAATAAAGAGCAACCCTTTGGGTTGCTCTTTATTATTATAGCAAATGCCAATCATCATAGCGTTCTCTCTCCTTTTCGAGCTTATCGATTTGGGTTAACACTCAATCGTATTCCTCAGGATCTTCATCGCAAAGATCGAGTTGCTCGTCAAGCTCGTCTATTTGCTCAGACAGTTCATCATATCGCGACAATCTTTCCATATCTAAGTCATTGAAAAAACACGGTTTACCCAATGGTTCTTCCAAAGACTCCTCTTTAGGCGACGACTTCTCAGAAAGCAAATTGAAAATGGATTTAAACACAAAATATCCACCCCAGAAATTGACGAAACGATTAAACAAACCCATAGCTACAGATTTTTTTCAACAAAAAAACTATTATGCAACAAACATTTAGGGATTTCTCACCAAATCAATAACCCAACCAATGAAGCCAACAGCAAGAAGAATAGACATAACTTAACTTATTTAATGGTTAATATTGTTTTACACCACAAAGTTAACCATAGTGTGAGCAGTATTTTTGCCCATAAAACACATTTATAGTTAAAACAAAAAAATCATTGTACTTCTTCACAGATGCACAATGATTTCCTACAAGATAAATGCTATCTTCGTTTATCTAAATGTAAAAACTATAGAATAAAAAGCCATTCAATTTATATCCCAAACTAGCCAACTTTGCCAGTTAAATATGCCTTGGTTCGCTCATCAGCAGGGTTAGAGAACATACTTGCGGTATCACCATACTCAACTAGTTCACCCAAGTACATAAACATAGACTTTGATGATATACGCTTAGCCTGTCCCATGTTATGAGTAACGATAAGGATTGTAACCTCTTTCTGCAACTCCAAGAGCAGTTCTTCGATATGTTTGGTCGCAATCGGGTCAAGTGCTGAGGTAGGCTCGTCCATCAGAAGGACATCGGGTTTCATCGCCAAGGCACGGGCGATGCACAATCGTTGCTGTTGACCGCCTGAGAGGAACGTGCCTTTCTTGTTGAGCACATCCTTTACCTCGTCCCAAAGGGCTACACTACGCAGACAACGCTCTACCCTAGCATCTTTCTCAGCCTTTGAAAGTTTGATGCCATTCAATGCAAATCCGGACAGTACATTGTCATAGATACTCATTGTTGGAAACGGTGCAGGACGTTGGAATACCATACCCACACGGCGGCGGACATCGATAGGTTCCATCGATAGGATGTTTTCACCATTCAATAAGATCTCACCGTCAACACGGATGTTTTGATAAAGATTGTGCATTAGGTTTACCGCACGTAGGAGCGTTGATTTTCCGCACCCGGAAGGGCCCATGATAGCCGTGATAGTATTTCGTTCAATGGCAGCCGAAACATATTTTACCGCCATCGTCTGCTTTGTATATGATACACAAGTTTTCTTAAACTCAAGAATAGGTGTTACTGATTCCATTTTTTAGCAAGATATTTAGCTGTAATATTTAACGTAAGAACAAATAATAACAGGAAGAGTGATGCTCCCCAGATAAGTTCCTGCAGGTTGGGATCGTTGAAGAACTCCCAAATCAACAATGGAACTGCCGAAATAGGTTTGTCAATGGAGAGGCGAATGAGCGAACATCCGAGGGCTGTAAACATCAACGGAGCCGTTTCGCCAATCACTCGTGATATGGCAAGCAACACACCAGTGAAGATACCACCGAAAGCAGCCGGAAACTGAATCTTCATCATAACTCTTGCCTTGTTACCACCAAGAGCAAGCCCGGCCTCCTTGAGTGATGCAGGAAGGATTTTCAGGGTCTCCTCGGTAGAACGGATAATAAGCGGAAGCATCATGATACAGAGTGCCACACTGCCGGCTATTGCCGAGTATCCTTTCATAGGCACAACCACCCATATGTAGGTGATGATACCAATAATGACCGATGGTGTACCTTGCAGCAAGTCGGTAAGGTAACTTACAACCTGTGCAAAACGGTTCTTGGTGTTCTCTGCCAGGAAAGCACCGCATAAGATACCCGCAGGGACTGCAACAACGACGGCCATCCCAAGCATAATCATCGTACCGATGATACCGTTGGCTATACCACCTGGTATGGGTTCTCCTGCTTCTATGGCCTTCATCGCTTTATATGCCGTTGGAGTAGGCTCTGTAAAGAACGACCACGAGAGTTGGTCATAACCGCGCAGAAACACTTCTCCCAAGATGGCAAGCAACGGCACTGCTGTCAGCGCTGCGAACAGACATACGCCCCACAGCATCAGGCGATCTTGTGCCAATCTGTTTTTTATTTTCAGTTTCGTCATAAGTTAAGCAATTCTTGCACGTTTAATCATAATCTTACCTACCATATTGATAACGGCAGTTATTAGGAACAGGATAAGACCTATCGCAATCAGAGAAGAGAGTCTCAAATCATCCGCTTCACCGAATTGGTTGGCAATAATGGATGCCATTGAGTTTCCAGTAGAGGTGATGGTATCGGGAATGTTGTTGGTATTTCCAATAAGCATCGTTACGGTCATTGTTTCACCTAATGCGCGGCCGATAGCCAGGATATAGGATGAAAATATTCCCGAACCCGCAACGGGGAAAACCACCTTACGTACCACCTCGGCACGGGTTGCGCCAAGACTATATGCCCCCTCCTTCAAATCGTTCGGCACCATCTTGATAAACTCAGCACTCAGGGAAGCCGCATATGGCACAATCATAATCGCTAGCACCAATGAGGCTGTGAGTACGCCAGAACCTTGTGGCGAGATATTGAGGGCCATAATGATTGGTCGCAATGTGTAGAATCCCCATAGACCATATATGATTGATGGAATACCAGCAAGCAAATCAGTAACGGTGCTCAATACTGCTGCCATTCGGGTTCCCTTGAAATATTCACCCACAAATAGCGCCACAGGCAGTGAGAATGGGATACAGAAGATTAACGCCAGTAAGGTTGTCATCAGTGTTCCCGTAATAAAAGGCAACGCTCCGTACTTTTCTGCACCCTCAGTATAGCTCCACTCGGATGAGGTAAGGAAATTTAAGAATCCGAAATGCTCAAACGCATCATAGGCATCAGTGACGAGGGCGTAAACAACACCCCCGCACACTATCGGCATAATCAGAGCAGATACGAACAATAGGATTTTATAAATCTTGTCGTTCATAGACTCCTGTTATTGCAATATCGCCACACCGTCAAAAGTAACGGTCTTCAAATTTGTTAAGCTGAGTTCCTTAGCCTTGGCAGGAAGCGGAGCATAGTGTACCTCAGAGGTAATGTTCTGTGCCTCGTCAGAAAGAATATATTTCAAGAGATCGAGTGTAGCTGCAGCCTGTTCTTTATTACGGTCAGAGTAGTTCTGCTCCTTGTAGATAATCATCCAAGTAAATGTTGAGATTGGATATGCACCTGCTGCATCGGCATTGGTAATCGAGCAACGTGTATCGGCTGGAATCTCACCCGAAGCAGCCGCCGAAATGGTAGCAGATGAAGGCAATACATATTCACCTCGCTGATTCTGTACTCGTGCGTATGGAATCTTCTGCGCGAAGGCATATTCCGAACCTACATAACCAATGGAGTTCTTGGTCTGCTTAATGACACCAGCCACACCAGGGTTACCCTTTGCCGCCTGACCCGAAGGGAAATTGACAGACTTGCCGGCACCGAAATTGGATGCCCACATTGGGCTTACTTTTGTCAGATAGTCAGTGAATACAAATGTTGTACCCGAGCCGTCTGAACGGAAAACCGGGATGATAGCTTCTGCCGGAAGAGTCAAATCTGGGTTAAGTGCTGCCAGACGCTCATCGTTCCACATCTTGATATTGCCGGCAAAAATGTCTGCAATTACCTCGCCTGAGAGTTTAAGCTCGCTTATACCGTCAAGGTTGTATGCCAGAACCACAGCTCCCATACAGGTCGGAACATGGATTACAGGATTCATTTCAGCCATCTCCTTGTCGGACAGAAAAGCGTCACTACCTGCAAAATCAACAATTTTGTCGCGCAAGTTACGCACACCGCCACCTGAACCGATACCACCATACGCAACGGCATCTCCATTTACTTGAGCAAAGTTCTCAAACACCACATTGTAAAACGGAAGAGGGAATGTTGCACCTGCTCCCGAAAGTTCCTGAGCCTTACGGCCACCATCGTTTGAATTACCGCCACAAGCTATAAGAGCAAGGGCAACAGCCAATGTCATAATTGACAAAAAAATCTTTTTCATAACATCTAAGTCTTAAATGATTATTCTATTAAAAACCGAAATAACAATTAATATATGCCGAATATCCATTATCCACTCCATCAGCCTTTGGCATGCTCAATCTGAAGTTAGGAGCTATCTTTACATACTTACCAAGCTTGAACTGGGCACCGAGTATTCCAGTACGCACATCCTTGGAGATGTTCCAATCATCCTTGGAATACAAGTCGTCAAATCGTGCATAGAGGTCTGCAATCTTAGATAATTTTGCCGAAGCGAATATGGAATAACCGCTTTGATCGGCACCGCCAGTATACGAGGCATTCCACATCTGATTATATTCCGCTCCAATTGTGAACTTTTCATGTTTGTATCCAGCAAAAGTAGCCAGATTAACAATATCCTTTCGACCAACTTCGCTACTCTCATTCAACCCTCCATATAGACGGATTTGAAATCCTTTGACTGGCGTTAGTGTAACGCCCAGACCATAATTGAGCCCATCAAATTTCTGTATTTTTTTATATCCTTCACCATTAACAATTATGGCATCAGCAGAAATCCAATCAGCAAGCCTATAAGCTACAGATACACCCAAATCAGCACTGCTTCCAAACTTATATTCATCTTGAAATGATTTCATTATGTAGCGGTAGCCCCAAAATTTTTCTTGGAAATTGAACTGAGTAGTAGATATAAGCCCCCCGCTTAGAGTCATATTTCCTCTTTTCCATGACACCATCGCATTCTTTATATAAGCAATGCGATGATAATCATCAATACTCGACGACTTACCAACATCCATTACTGCTTTTACAGCCAAGCCTTTTCCAAAATTGTACTCATAGCCAAAATAACTACGATCCAACTCAAAGCCTCGGTTGTCATTTCCCGAACCAAAACCTGTGTGGAAATTCCCAAACACTTGAATAATAGCCTTACCACTTGGTTCTTCTTTAGGAGATTCTTGCGCATTAGAACTAATACTTGCACAAGTTAAAACACTCAATAAAATTAATTTTGTTTTCATTGTCATTCTTGTAAGTTAAAATTTGACAATGCAAAAATATCTACGAAATAATTCAAAAATGTTTCAAAAAAATTAGTCTTTAGTTAAATAAAAATTTGGTACC
>JAZSAZ010000009.1:0-34949 GCA_045602165.1 Paramuribaculum sp.
TTTTGCAAAGTTACGGCAACTTTTTTATTCCCGCAAACTTTTTCGCAACTTTTTTCGCATTTCGCCTCACAACCGCTGTTGTGAACGTCATTTCTCAAAAGCGAGTGCAAAGGTAGACCTTTATCCTGAAACAACCAAATATTTTCGAAACTTTTTTCACGCCAATTTCACCCAAATACCGCTCCAGCAATGAACATCAGCCATTTAGCACTTCAAAAAAATGCGCAAAAAAGTGCTCTCAAAGAACAACCATTTGCGACATTAAAAAATCAGAGCCATTTCACATCATAATTGAACAAAAAAATCCGGACATAGGGCAAATTTACCATATATCCGGAATATAAGGTCCACACCAAAGGATGCGATGAAACTCCGATAGACAGGGTTTGAGTGCTCGCCGACCTCTGTAATCCGCCTGGGCAAAAAGCCTTCTCGATGAGAATGGGGCCCGCCATTAACCGGCTAAGCTTGTCTCGTTATTTCATATTTAATTGATGAGTTTCCCAATCAACTTTGATGTGGTATGTCAAAAATCTCATTTGTGTAACGCAAAGATACACCACAGTGTTCAATTTTGCAAGTACATGTCCTCTATTTTTGACATTTTTCACAGCCAGATTCAAAAAAAATCAAATTTTTTAATTCTACTATGCAACTTTTAGTAACTTTGATGCGTCTAAGAAATATAACATACACACACTGTCAAAATAATGATAATAAAACTCAGCGATGTAAATAAGACCTATCCCGGAGCTGTTCCGCTACATGTGTTAAAAGGGATCAACCTTGAAATTCAGCGAGGGGAATTTGTGTCGATTATGGGGGCCTCCGGCTCGGGAAAATCAACATTGCTTAATATTATAGGTATTCTCGACAACTACGACACCGGAGAGTATATTCTGGATAATACCTTAATAAAAGATTTGAGCGAAAACCGCGCAGCCGAATTGCGAAACCGTATGATTGGTTTTGTGTTTCAATCATTCAATCTGATTAACTATAAGAATGCCTTAGAGAATGTGGCTCTACCGCTCTACTACCAGGGAGTGTCAAGAAAAAAACGCAACATCTTGGCCATGGAACAACTGGAAAAGATGGGACTTACCGACCGAGCACACCATCTGCCGTCAGAGATGTCGGGAGGACAGAAACAGCGAGTGGCCATTGCTCGAGCATTAATTACCAATCCGTCAATAATTCTTGCCGACGAACCGACAGGAGCTCTTGACTCTCAAACATCAAAAGAGGTGATGAATGTATTTAAGACTCTAAACGAACAGGGCATGACGATAGTTTTGGTTACTCACGATCCCACAGTTGGAGCTCAAACAAACAGAATCATAAGAATTTCCGACGGCCTAATAATCCCTGACGCAAACAATGATTGACCTAATACGCGAAATAGGACAAACACTTAAACACAACAAACTCCGCACTGCCTTAACCGGGCTTGCCGTGGCTTGGGGGATATTTATGCTGATTGTTTTGCTCGGTATGAGCCGCGGGGTGTACAATAGTTTCACCGAAAAAACTTCGCCGGAAAGCTCAAACACAATTTCGATTTGGGGTGGCATAACATCAAAGCCACACAAGGGATACAGAGAGGGGCGAAAAATCAGTCTAAAAGCCACCGACAAACCGGCTCTGATGGAGAGCGATCCAAAGCATATTGCTGATGTATGGCAAGTGAAAACTGTTGACTCAGCCTATATTTCAACAAGCCGCGACTATATCTCGGGGAGTCTTTATGGACATTACCCTCAGGAAGCCAAACGCGCCAAGCTCAACATAATCCATGGTCGATTCATAAACCAACGAGACATGGATTTGGGAAGAAAGGTGATTGTGCTTGAAGAGAAAAATGCAGCACTTCTATTCGGCTCTGCAAGCGAAGCTCTGAATAAACTTGTGGTTGCCTATGGGCTTTCATGGCAGGTTATCGGCATCTACACCCACGATTGGGAAAATGGCACCTATATACCATTTACCACAGCTATATCAATAACCGGTTACGACGGCACAGTTTCGCAATCAACCGTGATGCTGCAAGATGTGTCAACCGAATCCGACGGGAAGAATGCCGAAACAACCATTAGAGAGACGATGTCAACGGCGCATAATTTTGCGCCCGATGACAATGGCGGTGTTTATATTTCAAATCGCTTTCTAAACTACCTGTCGGCAATTACAGCTACCAACATTTTATCGATTGCCGTCTGGCTTATTGGCTTGTTGACTTTACTTTCAGGGATTGTCGGAGTCAGCAACATCATGTTTGTGTCTGTGCGTGAACGCACTCATGAGATTGGTATTCGCCGCGCCATTGGGGCAAAACCAAGAAGTATTCTGGGGCAAATTGTAGCAGAGAGTGTTGCCATTACAACCATATTCGGATACATCGGTGTGGTTTTCGGAACTGGACTCACAGCTATTCTTTCCCAACTTTTTGCCAACGTTGATTTCATAAAAAATCCCACTGTAGACCTCTCCACAGCATTTAATGTAACAATTGTGCTAATTTTTGCGGGTGCACTCGCCGGACTGTTCCCAGCGATTAAAGCAACCAAAGTCAAACCTGTAGAAGCCTTGCGCGACGAATAATTTCATCTCAGATCATTCATGCTGACAAATTTATTTGACATAGAAAATTGGCGCGAAATCGGTGCTACTCTTGCACGAAACAAGACACGCACCTTTCTAACCGCATTTGGCATTTTTTGGGGCACAGCAATGCTTGCAATGCTAATAGGCGGTGCTTCCGGATTGCGAGGGATGTTAATGCGCAACTTTGATGGCTTTGCAACCAATATGGGGTGCTGCTTCCCCAACCGAACCACCAAAGCCTACAAGGGATTCAACAAAGGAATGTCGTGGAAACTTGATGACCGCGATATCGAATTTATTCGTAGAACAAGTTCTGCACTTGACCTTTCAACAAAACTGAATTTTGAAATGGGATCCGTGAAATATGGCACCAAATCAACTGCACGCCAGGTACAGGGTGTTGAGAGCGACTATTTCAAGATCCAACTTCCTGTAATTGAAGCCGGCCGTGTACTTAACAGCAGCGATGAAGCACAAATAAAAAAGGTGGCAGTTATTGGGAAGAATGTTGCAGCCGAGCTGTTTGGCACTGAGAATGCCATTGGCAAATATATATCCGTCAACGGTGTTTACTTTCTGACCGTGGGTGTGATCAGTCAAACATCGGAAGTTTCAATCGGAGGGAAGATTGATGATTCAGTCATACTCCCCTCTACCACCCTACGACGCGCTTATAACAAAGGGATTGATATCGACGGATTCATCTACACAGCAAAGCCAGGACACTCACCAAAAGAGATTGAGCCTATAGTTCGCAAAGCAGCATCGACGTTTCACCCCATCGACCCAACCGACAAAGACGCCATGTTTTTCATGGATATTTCCGAGAACTTTGCCATGGTAGAGAATCTATTTACCGGCATCAGCCTTCTTGCTATTTTTGTTGGTATTGGTACACTCTTGGCCGGGATAATCGGCATTGGGAACATCATGTGGATAATAGTCAAAGAGCGCACACAAGAGATTGGTATTCGAAGAGCCATTGGAGCAAAGCCACGCGACATCATAGTTCAAGTGCTTTCAGAGAGCATGGTTCTGACCGCCATTGCCGGGATTTCTGGGATCTGCTTTGCTGTTATGGTTTTGACCATAGCCGAAAAAATCACCCATGACCCGATTCTCGGCTCAGCTCACTTCCAACTTTCATTCACAAAAGCCGTTGGCATCATGGCCGTGTTCTTAATCCTTGGCACAGCAGCCGGAATTGTCCCTGCCATAAAAGCAATGAAGATAAAGCCCATTGAGGCCCTAAACGATAAATAAATCAGACTAAAAAAAACGATATGAAAAAATTCTTTCGCATCTTGCTTTGGAGCATTGTCAGCTTGATATTCATCGGAACATTCTTGTTTCTATTTTTTAATTCCCAGCCAAAGCAAACCATCTACCAAATTGTAACTCCCGATACCGGAGTTATAGAGCAAACAACGGTTCTAACCGGCTCAATTGAACCTCGCGATGAGATTCAGATTAAGCCACAGATCTCCGGGATTATCTCCCAAATAAATGTAGAGCCGGGCGATATGGTCAAAGAGGGAGATGTGATTGCCGTGATTAAAGTAATACCCGACGCATCCCAACTATCCGATGCCGAAAGCAGAGTCGGCATCGCAAAAATATCACTTAACGATGCAAAGCTAAAACACGATCGAAACATCATGCTTTACGAGCGCAAGGTGATTTCACGCGAAGAATTTGAGAACACAGAAGCAGCCTATAATAAGGCAAAAGCTGAATTGGCATCGGCCGAAGATGCTGTCAACATTGTTAAGCAAGGAGTTTCACGCTACAATGCTTCTGAGGCCAATACACAAGTAAGAGCCACCATCACCGGTCTAATTCTTGATGTTCCGGTCAAAGTGGGTTCATCAGTGATTCAATCCAACACATTCAACGATGGCACCACAATTGCCACCGTGGCCGACATGAATAAACTGATATTCAAAGGGACAGCCGATGAAACTGAAGTTGGTGCATTATCCGTTGGAATGCCTGTAACAATAACCGTTGGTGCACTCCCCGACTTCAAGTCGGAAGCCGAAATCGAATATATTTCGCCCAAAGGCTCCGAGAGCAACGGCGCAAACACCTTTGAGGTAAGAGCCGCAGTAAACGGTAGCAATGACGCCAGCCTTAGAGCCGGCTACAGCGCAAATGCAACAGTGGCACTTAACCGCACCGGAAATGTTCTTTGCGTGCCCGAAAGCATTATTGAATTTTCCGGGGACTCCACATTTGTCTATGTCTTAACCGACACTGTGCCGACCCAAAAATTTGAACGCACACAGATTGCCACCGGCACAAGCAATGGAATCAACATAGAAGTGAAATCAGGAATCGATAAAGACTCACGCCTACGTGGAGCAGAAATCAAAGCCATGTAATCATGAACAAAACCAAACTCCTAATTGCAGCAACCATTCTTCTATCAACCACAGCTGCGGCACAAGCAGAAGTATGGACTCTCGACAGTTGCATCAACTATGCAATCAATCATAACATCGATGTAAAGGTCCGGAACCTTGACCGCCACTCGGCCGAGCTTGATATAATCGAAGCCAAAGATAAATTTCTACCTGAGGTCAGCGCCGGAGCATCACAATCGTTCAACTTTGGACGCGGCTTGACAGCATCAAACATTTATGCCGACCGGAACACATCTAATTTCGATTGGAATGTTGGTCTTTCACTTCCCCTATTTCAAGGGCTATCAGCCAAAAGACAGCTTGATTTGGCTCAAGCCAATCTTGCCACGATGCTTGAAAACATTGAAGCAGTCAAAGATGATGTGACACTCCGCGTCATGTCGCAATACCTACAAGTGCTCTATTGCGGCGAGCTCCACAATGTGGCCATTGAGCAAGAACAAATATCACAAATCGAACTTGAGCGCCAGGAGTCTCTCCTTGAAGCCGGGAAAATTCCGGAGCTTGACTTGGTGCAAGCTCGCGCCCAATTAGCGCAAGACAAACTGACCGTCATCACCACAGCCAATGACCGCAAAATAGCTCTCGTTGACTTGGCCCACTTGTTACAACTCACCGACATTGACAATTTTGATATAGCCCCGCTATCGGAAACTGAAACCATATTACCCGATGCTGCAACCATCTATGCCAATGCAATCAAAATCAACCACTCTCTGAAAGCTTCGGCACTAAGCATCACATCGGCAGAAAAACAAATATCCTTGGCAAAGAGCGGCTATCTCCCACGCTTATCATTCAATGCCGGTCTCTCCAGTGCCTACTATAATGTTTCCGGCACAGAGAATCCAAGTTTCAGCGACCAAATGCGCGACAATTTCAACAAATCGATAGGCTTCACACTTTCAATACCGATATTCGACGCATTCTCTACTCGCAATTCTGTCAGGAAAGCTCAAGTACAGAAACTCAATGCCGTGCTTCAATACGACAACGCAAAAACCACGCTCCACAAAGCTATTCAGCAGGCATACTACCAAGCTGAAGCGGCATCTGCAAAACTAAAAGCCGGGATAGCAGCCCGCGATGCAGCCCATGAAGCGCTTAAAGCTATGCAAGAAAAATTCAACTTTGGAAGGGCCAATGCCACCGAGTTTGAACAAGCAAAGACCAACTACATCAAGGCATCTGCCGAGGCTGTTCAAGCTAAATATGAAGCACTGCTCCGCATGCGCATTCTGCAATTCTACAACTCCGGCCGATAATTCGCCTAGTAGAATACCGGCAGAAAAAGCCGATGTTTGCAGTTTTCATTTTAATTTGTAACTTTGCACATGTTGTACAACATTGTTTTACAAAAGATAGGGTTAAAATGATTAAACGCGCTTTGGAAAAGGTGATAAACGAAGACCTTGCAGAGATTTGGTCTCTTCTCAATGGAGAAGAGAAAAGACTCATAACCAACAACTTCACACTACACCATTTCAAGAAGAACCAAATAATATATGCTGAACGCGAGCAACCGGAATATCTCTGGTGCCTATTAAAAGGGAAAGCAAAGCTATATAAAGATGGGGTTGCCGGCCGTCAGCAGATACAGCGTTTAATCAGTCCGGTGCAATACTTCGGCTACCGCGCTTACTTTGCCGGAGAGGCTTATGTTCACACTGCATCAGCAATGGAAGCATCCGTTATCGGGACACTTCCACTTGATATAGTCCGACAACTCATTGACAGCAATCGACAAATAGCGTGGTTCTTCATCCACGAATTATCAAAGAATCTTGGCAGCGCCGACACTCGAACCGTAAACTTGACTCAAAAGCACATTCGTGGAAGATTGGCAGAAGCACTGATGCTTTTAATAGAGCGATATGGCTATGAAGAGGATGGAATCACACTTCGCGTCTATATGGCCCGCGAAGATCTTGCCAACCTGTCAAACATGACCACATCAAACGCAATCCGCACTCTGACAACGTTTGTCAATGAAAAAATCATTGTTGTTGACGGACGTCAAATCAAAGTTTTGGATAAAGCCGCCCTACTTAAAATCAGCAAATTCGGCTAAGCCAAAATCAACTTGTAGCTAACTGCACCTATTTTTCGCCATCCAACATCCAGCCATTATCGCCATGGTAAATCATCTGCTTGGTCATTCCGCCATCAATGCAGATATTTTCGCCGGTTATAAAGCCGGCCTTGTCGCTACATAGAAATAGCACCATATTAGCAATATCCATAGGATTCCCTACTCTGCCGGCAGAGTGCTGAACAGCGTCGGGACCGGTGTAAACCGTGTAGGCCGTGTCAATCCAACCGGGGGATATGGAATTCACTCGCGCTCTTCCCGCCAAACTGACAGCCAACGAATGTGTTAGAGCAGCAATGCCCCCTTTGGCCGCTGAGTAGCTTTCAGTCTGCGGCTGACTCATTCGATCACGCGATGACGAGATATTTATGATTGATGCACCATCAGCTAAATAAGGCACAAAAAGCTTAACCAGATAAAATGGAGCCGTTACTCCCACACTAAGGGCATATTGAAACTCCTCGTAGGAACATTGATCAATCCCCTTCATCAGAGGCAAAGCATTGTTAATGATAATATCAACTTTGCTATATTTGCTCAGCACTTCAGCAGCAAATGCATCGAGAACTTCTTTCTTTGAAATGTCACCAACGAAATGATCACCGGATTGCTTGTCAATCACATAAACCACAGCTCCGCGAGAACGAAACTCATCGGCAATACATCGCCCTATCCCATTGGCACCACCCGTGACAACTACTACTTTTTCTTTAAACATATATATGCTAACATTAATACACTACAGCTACAATTTTATAAACTCCGCAAAGGGCATGTCGTTATTTATAGAGTAGGTTTTTATATAAATTTGCTGAATCGTTTCAATCAGCAGATGACTCTCTTGATATCTTAGCCATTCGGGGTCTAAATCTCCAATGCGGCAACGATCCAAAGCGTCGGCATCTTTCAATATTGCCATCACATGATAGCCCTCATCTTTAGGTGTCATCCATTCACGTACAGAATGTTGGGCTACGGCTTGCTTCACCACTTCTCGTTCATTCGAGGTTAATTGGTATTTATCCCAGATGAGATTAAACTTATCAAAGTGATTTAATGCAGCGTTAGAGCCATGTTGAGGCTCTACATCATCAGTTTTTCGCGCAAGGTCGTGGATATATGCTCCACAAAAAGCAAGCAACCCTGCGCGCGGTTTCCGAATCAATTCACCAATAAAGGCACACCCCATCATGGTACGATAAATATGACCTATGCCATGAATGGGTTCGTGAACCGGTCTTGTAAACATTGAATTGGATAACGAGAAATCAACAGCATCAACGCCAATGTAGGATAGAGCATCATTGATGCCAGCGGGACACCGCAACAGGTTTAGAGTCATTTTGCAACGACTGCCATCGTAGTATTTTTCAAGCACTTGAGCAAATATGTCGTTAGGACACACTGCATCAAACAGCGTCATTGACGAACGCACCTTTTTGGCATCAAGGCCACCAAAAACATCTTTTGCACTTTTATTTTCAATATTAAGCAATGCTTGCGAAATTTCTCTCAACCTTGCATTTAAAATTGGATGAAAAAGATAAGCAACAGCCTCCTCATGCCCACTAATGCCATAATACTTTGCAGTCACACTCCTACCAAGCTCTTCCAATTGAGGAAAGATATACCAAATCCAATGTGACCGCTTGTTTCCGGCACGAACTTCGGTAAGAGCATTTTCGTAATCATCATTCTGAGCCGAAACAAACCGCTCTATATCGTAATTCATATTATTTTCACACATAGCTCTATGAATTCAAGGGGTATAAGTATGATTACAAAAGTAGTGATTTTTCACAATCTCTCCACAAAAACCACCAAATGACAAAACAGGAACTACAGCAAGAATCCACAAAGAGGCAATTTTACAATGAACTCCTCTTATTTTTTCATATCTTTGTGACTAAATGACAAATCCCATGAAAAAGAATATTATCACGGAAAATATTAAGGCTCGTCTTGGAATAGAGCAGCTCAACGAAATGCAGCAGGCACTCCTCAATTCCGATGCACCAAATATTATACTCACATCCCCCACCGGGTCGGGCAAAACATTAGCATTTGCATGCCGAATGCTTAAAGCATTGCGAACTCCCAACTGCGAAATTCAAGCCATAGTCATAGCACCATCTCGTGAACTGGTTATGCAGATTGAATCAGTGATTCGCCCCATTTCAATTGGGTATAAAACAGTGGCACTCTATGGAGGGCACTCAATGGCCGACGAGCGCAACTCGTTGACACCTACACCCGATATTGTCATTGCAACCCCGGGACGCCTGCTTGACCACATGCAACGCCAGCAGCTCCGGGCCGAAAATCTTCGAGTGCTTGTGCTTGATGAATACGACAAATCGCTACAACTTGGATTTGAACAGGAAATGAAGCGCATAGTGGGGAGAATCGGCACTATCGGGGGCACAATCCTCACCTCCGCCACAAAATTGGATGAGATTCCCGGCTACTTGCCCCTATCAAAAGCCACACACATGGATTTCAGCATGGACGAAACCCCACGCCAACGCACTGAAATCATAGAGGTCCACAGTTTCACGCGCGACAAACTTGACACTCTGATTGCGCTTCTTCAGTCTATTTCTCCCGATGAGCGCACAATAGTTTTTGTTAATCACCGCGAGAGCGCAGAGCGAGTTTATCAGCACTTAACTCGCAATAAAATTCCGGTTACACTCTATCATGGAGCGCTTGACCAACAACAGCGCGTCATGGCTATCGACCTATTCTCAAACGGCACAGCCAACACTTTAGTAGCCACCGACTTGGCTGCTCGAGGACTTGACATCACCGATGTGAATAACATCATCCACTATCACTTGCCTGTTGACAATCAAGCATGGACCCACCGCAATGGGCGCACTGCACGAATGGATGCAAGCGGAATGGTATGGGTGATTACCTCTGAAGCCGACACCATTGCCGAGTATATCACCTTCGACCGCAAATTCCAACCCAATCCAACGGCGCAATCAACCACAATCAACCGCAAAAAGATAGCTTCACTTTATATCTCAGCTGGGAAAAAAGAAAAGATTTCGAAAGGCGACGTAGCCGGCTTTATTTCAGCCTCGGCCATAACCTCATCAACCGAGATCGGGAAGATAACTGTTCATGACCACTATGCCATAGTGGCCATTCCGGCCATTAGAGCAAGCGAAACCGCAAAAGCACTAAATTCAATCAAGCTAAAAGGGAAGAAAGTTAGAGTGAGCATAGTCAGAGTGTAAGACACACTCACCAGAACATTGCACAAAACCACACCAAGTGTGCCATAGGTTAATGCAGTGTTAATTTTGTCCGAATTATCGAAAAAACATTATATTTGCAATCAAGTTACAACCTATAAACTAATCCTCAAACATAAAATTATGGCAAAAATCATAGGAGCCGTAGAAATTAATGCAGAGCGCTGCAAAGGATGCAATCTCTGCGTTGTAGCGTGTCCGACCGATGTACTGAGCCTTCAGCCCAAAGAAGTGAACAATCGCGGATACCATTACGCTTACACTCAGTATCCCGAAAAATGCATTGGATGTTCATCATGTGCAATGGTTTGCCCTGATGGATGTATTGAAGTGTATCGAGTAGTTGAAAAATAGATTAAAAAGATATTCATCAAGTCATGAAAGAAGAAGTAAGATTGATGAAGGGGAATGAGGCAATAGCACATGCCGCAATTCGCTATGGCGTTGACGGCTATTTTGGCTATCCCATCACCCCTCAAAGCGAAGTACTCGAAACTCTCGAGGCGCTCATGCCATGGGAAACTACTGGAATGACCGTACTTCAAGCTGAAAGCGAAGTTGCTTCAATTAATATGGTTTATGGAGGTGCATCAACCGGCAAAGCAGTTATGACATCCTCTTCAAGTCCTGGCATGAGCCTTATGCAAGAGGGATTGAGCTACATAGCAGCAGGCGAATTGCCGGCATTAGTTGTCAATGTGATGCGTGGTGGCCCAGGTCTTGGTACAATTCAGCCCTCGCAAAGCGACTATTTCCAGGCAACAAAAGGTGGTGGCCACGGCGACTATCACTACATTGTGCTTGCGCCATCAACGGTGCAAGAGATGGCCGACTTTGTGTGTCTCGGATTCGATTTGGCATTCAAATATCGCACTCCGGCCATGCTCCTTGCCGATGGCATTGTGGGCCAGATGATGGAAAAAGTGGTTCTTCCCGAACCTCGCCCACGTCGCACTGCAGAGCAGATTGCCGAACAATGTCCTTGGGCTGTAACAGGTCACAAGAAAGGACGTAAACCCAATGTTTTGACTACACTTGAACTTGATAGTGTAAAAATGGAAATCAATAATCATCGCTATCAAGAAACATATCGCAAAATAGAAGAAAACGAAGTGCGTTATCAAGAATACTTCACCGATGATGCAGATGTAATATTCGTAGCGTTTGGGTCTATTGCACGTATTTGCCTTAAAGCAATTGAAGATGCTCGCGAAGCTGGCATGAAGGTAGGTCTTATTCGTCCTATTACCCTTTGGCCCTTCCCGTCAAAAGTAATCTCAGAGATTTCAAAACGTGTCAAAGGCATGATGGTAGTTGAACTCAATGCAGGACAGATGGTTCAAGATGTGCAGCGAGTAGTAGAAGGCCGCGTACCAGTGTACCATTATGGACGCATGGGCGGTTGCATACCTAATCCCCAAGAAGTGTTAGATGCAATGCTATCACATTTCCCCGGCATGAAATGATTAACCCTTCCAAAAGAATTCAGATGAAACCCGAAGATATCAAACGAAGCGAGAACAAGGTTTACAGCAAGCCTGAACTTCTCAATGACACCCCGATGCACTACTGCCCTGGATGTTCACATGGTGTTGTGCATAAACTCGTGGCAGAAGTAATCAAAGAGATGGGTCGTGAGAATGACTCAATGGGTGTTGCACCAGTAGGATGTGCTGTATTTGCCTATAACTATATTGACATTGACTGGATTCAGGCAGCCCATGGTCGTGCACCTGCAGTAGCCTCTGCAGCCAAACGACTTAATCCCGATGTCCTAGTATTCACATACCAAGGTGATGGTGACTTAGCAGCAATAGGTACAGCGGAAACCATACATGCAGCTAATCGTGGTGAAAATATCACTATCATCTTCATCAACAATGCCATTTACGGTATGACCGGCGGGCAGATGGCCCCCACAACACTCGAAGGTCAAAAAACAGCTACCACTCCCTATGGTCGCCGAATAGATCTCAATGGCTACCCTCTAAAAATCAGCAATCTATTGGCCGAACTTGAAGGCACATGCTATGTGACACGCCAAGCCGTTCACACTCCTGCAGCAGTGCGCAAAGCAAAAGCCGCCATCCGCAAAGCATTTGAAAGTTCAATGGCCGGACGTGGCACATCGGTAGTAGAAATTGTTGGCACATGCAATAGTGGCTGGAAAATGTCGCCTGCAAAGGCCAATGAATGGATGGTTGAAAATATGTTCCCGTTCTATCCCCTTGGGGATCTTAAAAACCTGGAAGAAAAATGAAACAAGAAATAATTGCAGCCGGATTCGGCGGACAAGGAGTATTGTCAATGGGTAAGATTCTCGCTTACGCCGGACTAATTGATGACCTAGAAGTGACATGGATGCCCTCCTACGGGCCTGAACAGCGAGGCGGCACAGCCAATGTAACTGTGGTGCTTTCAGACCGTCCCATCAGCTCACCGGTTCTTGACAGCTACGACACCGCTGTGATACTCAATCAGCAGAGTCTCGACAAATTTGAGTCAAAAGTGAAACCCGGTGGAGTTTTGATCTATGACCCCTATGGCATTCATCGCCCCCCAACACGCACCGATATCAACGTGTATCCGGTAAATGCCATGGATGCGGCATTAGAGCTCAAGAGCGCCAAAAGCTACAATATGATTATTCTTGGAGCATTGCTTAAAGTTAATCCAATTGTAAGCACCGATTCAGTGATGGCAAGTCTCAAGAAAACTCTCCCCGAACGCCACCATCACCTACTTCCTGCCAACCATGAAGCCATTTTGCGAGGCATGGAACTCATCAAATAATGCACAATAGCGCTTTTTTTTAAAAAAAGAGGTCATAATAAGTTTGCATTTGTAAAAAAACTCTTATTTTTGCAGATGAAAATTGTTAACTCGTAATTTTATTTAAATCAAAAAATCATGGCTCACGTAATTACTGACAACTGTGTTGCTTGCGGAACTTGTATTTCCGTATGCCCCGTAGACGCTATCTCTGAAGGTGATATCTACAGCATCGATCCCGAAACTTGCATTGATTGCGGTACTTGTGCTGAATCTTGCCCCAGCGAAGCTATCATCGCAGGCTAAGCAATAGCTATAGACACAAACACAACGATAGTTTTAGAAGAAACCTAAAGCTATCGTTTCTTTTTAGCCAATAACTTATGTTCATTTAAATCAAAATTCGTAACTTAGCGCAAAATGATTTAGTTGACAAAGATTTTATCTCCATTGCTAAAAACCGGGACTCAACATGAAGCTGAAAATATTGGTAATTGATGACGAAGAATCTTGGTGTGAGATTCTGAAATATAACCTTGAAAAAGAGGGATATGAAGTGAACTGCGCCTACAGTGCAGAAGAGGCATTAGAGATGGACCTTACGGTCTATTCGCTCTTCGTTGTCGATGTTATGATGACAGAGCTCAGCGGATTTGACTTTGCCAAGCATCTGAGAAGCAATGTAGCAACCGAATCAAAACCTATAATATTCTGCACTGCACTTGTGGATGAAGACAGCACAGTGGAAGGCCTTAACATTGGAGGCGATGATTACATCACAAAACCATTTGTGTTAAGCGAAGTGAAAGCACGTGTTCGCGCTGTGTTACGCCGCAGTCAACAGCAGTCAAATATTGCAACAGTTAATCCCGAGGCCACGAACAGCAATATCTCTTTTGAATCACTCCACATAGACTATGACCAAAAGCTCGGGTATCTCAATGACACAGATTTAGAACTTACCAAAACCGAGTTTGACATTCTTCTCTTCTTCCTCACCAACCGCAACAGAATATTCTCACGAGAAGAAATCATCCAACAAGTGTGGGGACAAAACACCATTATCACCACTCGCACCATAGACACAAATATAGCCCGACTTAGAAAAAAAATAGGTCCTTATGGCAACAATATTGTGACTCGCCCCGGCTTCGGATACGGATTTAAAGAGACCACATAGCCACAATTAAGCTTAATTAGCATACATGAGCAAAAACTAAGCCCACGCTGTTGATAACTTTGCAGTATAGAAACCAATACTGCACAAGTTATGGCAACAATTCACTCAACCGACAGAATATTCGCAACAATCACCCAACGCGGACATGTGATCTCAAATTCCGACATCAGCGGAGCAACCTCAGTGTCGGACATCATAAGCTCATTCAACGGAAAAATCCGAGGCTTGGCAACCATCAGTCTGCGCAATTACACACAAGGGTGGCATCGCAACCACACAGTGATGTTTGCCTACTAAAAGACTATGGATTCAGCAAATCGGGGTTAAAAAATGCCTCAATTTCGCGAGCCTGCTCCAGCGCAAACACTGCAGGACTCTCAGAATCTAAAGCTGATGCTGAGGCATAATCAGTCAAAGCACCGGCTCTATTTCCTAAACGCCAATAAGCCTTACCCCGCAGAAAAAAAGCCTCCGCATCAGTGGGATCAACTTCGATGAGTTTATTTAGAGCTGCTATAGCATCTTCAGCCTTATTATCATCCAAAAGCAACTTTATATCTCGATATTTCATACCTCACAATTTTCAAAAAAACATAAGTATTAAAAGTCTTTGCATCGTCTAACTTGGGGGCAAATGAATAAAACTTATTTACATGGCTAAGAGTTTAGCTGCAAGGGGCGGGAGATATGCATATCAGGCCGGTTGTTGAGTGTAAGCGATGCCGCTGTTGATGTTGGCTCACTTATGTAGCGTATGAAATAACGCTCGGCAGCCATAAAATCGAGTGTAAACAAAGCGGTGTTAACAGACTCTCCCTCACCACGTCCATAGACTACTCGTTCCTCAATGGTCACATCAAAACCAATCACCTTGACAACTAAACTGACAGCCCCTGAATCGGTCAGATTTTGCAAGCCTCGACGTGTCAATAACACATTGCCCGATTCAAGACATTCAAAATCAATATAGGGCTTATCTATTGGGAGTTCCTCCAACGAACAGAGAGTGCCGGCATACATATGCGTAACAGCCTCACCTCTTTTTGATGGCTTCATGCAAAGAGCAAGGACAGCTGCTGCCAGCAAAGCCAGCAAAACATACATCTCAACCGAAGAAAGAACGAAAGCCAATATCATGAGCACAAAGGTACACAAAACCGAAGTTTTTTACTATCTTTGCGATATATAATTAACAAATTCTTATACCACTTGAAAAATGAATGTAGTTGATCGTTTTCTCCAGTATGTAAAGTTTGACACTCAAAGTGACGAACTCACCAATATGACCCCATCAACCCCGGGACAAATGATATTTGCACAAGTTCTTGAAAAGGAGCTTAAAGAACTTGGCTTTGAAGAAATCACTCTTGATAACAACGGCTATTTGATGGCTACCTTACCTTCAAATATTGACAAGGATGTTCCCACAATCGGCTTTATTGCCCATCTTGACACATCACCAGACATGAGTGGCCACCGCGTTAACCCAAGAATAGTTGAGAACTATTCCGGCGATGACATCACTCTCAATGCCGAACGAGGCATTGTGCTTTCGCCATCGGAATTCCCTGAGTTGAATCACTATATTGGGCAAGACTTGGTGGTTACCGACGGGACCACACTTCTTGGAGCCGACGACAAAGCCGGCATAGCAGAGATTATCACAGCCATGGTGTATCTCAAAGAGCATCCCGAAATCAAGCATGGCAAAATTCGTATTGCATTCAATCCCGACGAAGAGATTGGTCAAGGGGCACACAAATTTGATGTGGCTCATTTCGGAGCCGATTGGGCCTACACAATGGATGGTGGCGAAATTGGCGAATTGGAGTATGAAAACTTCAATGCAGCAGTAGCCAAAATCACTTTTAAAGGCCGAAACGTGCATCCTGGCTATGCAAAACACAAAATGATTAATTCAATTCGCATTGCCAACCAATTTGCCATTATGCTCCCTCGCTGGGAAACTCCTGAGCACACTGAAGGTTATGAAGGGTTCTACCACTTGATTTCAATTGAAGGCACTGTGGAGCAAACTGTGTTGACATATATCATACGAGATCACGACCGCGACAGATTCGAACGCCGCAAGAAAGAATTTGAGCACCTCACTCGTAAAATCAACCATGAATTTCCGGGAGTTGCATCGCTTGAAATCAAGGACCAATACTACAATATGCGCGAAAAGATTGAGCCGGTGCAACACATCATCGACATTGCAATTCAAGCAATGAAGAATGCCGATGTGACTCCGAAGGTAGTTCCGATTCGCGGTGGCACAGATGGCGCACAATTATCATTCAAAGGGCTCCCCTGCCCTAATATCTTTGCCGGCGGGCTTAATTTCCATGGTCGCTATGAATTTGTTCCTGTGCAATCAATGGAAAAAGCCACCAACGTTATCATTGAAATTGCGCGAATAGTAGCTGAGCGTTGATGCCTACACTCATTGTCATAACCGGCCCCACAGGCTCGGGAAAGACCTCTCTGGCCATTGATGTTGCATCTCAATTGGGATGCGACATCATATCTGCCGACTCACGTCAGATCTATCGTGGCATCCCGATTGGCACAGCCGCCCCTACTCCTCAGCAATTACAGGCGATCAAACACCATTTTGTGGCCACACTTGATTTGAACCAATACTATAGTGCAGCACAGTTTGAGGAGGATGTGATGTCACTACTTCCGCAACTATGGGAACGGAATGAATATGCGGTGATGTGTGGTGGCTCCATGATGTATGTTGATGCTGTGACTCGCGGCATTGATGAACTTCCAACAATCTCTCCTGAGATTCGCGAATATGCCACTGCCCTATATCGGGATTTCGGAATTGACCGCCTTCGAGAAGAGCTTCAAAAGCTTGATCCGACATATTATAAGCAGGTGGATTTAAACAATCACAAACGATTGGTTCACGCAATTGAAATATCCCTTCAAGCCGGAGTCCCCTATTCGACCCTCCGCACCGGAGAGGTGAAGCCACGTCCATTCAAAATAGCAAAATTCGCAATCGACTATCCTCGCCAGCTATTATTTGATCGTATTAACACACGTGTAGAGCAGATGATTGCCGACGGACTGGAAGAGGAAGCACGCTCAGTGTATCACCTGCGTCATCTTAATTCACTCAACACGGTAGGCTACAAAGAGATGTTTGCCTACTTTGATGGCGAGATGGATTTTGCCACTGCAGTGGCACGCCTCCAAAAAAACACTCGCGTCTATGCCAAGAAACAATTGACCTGGCTCAACAAACTTAATGACACAATCATGCTCTCCCCTGCCGAAGCCACAGCCGATAATGTTATCCATATCATAAAATCATTGCAAAAATAAAGATTCAACAATACAAAATATCATGAAAAGACCATTGATTGAATGTGTGCCCAATTTTAGTGAAGGGCGCGACAAAAACGTCATAAAAGCAATCACCGATGCTATTGAGTCGGTGAAAGGGATTAAACTTCTCGATGTTGACCCGGGAGAAGCAACAAACCGTACTGTTGTGACATTTGTTGGCACTCCGGAAGATGTAATTGAAGCCGCATTCCGAGGAGTGAAACGAGCCGGAGAGCTAATAGATATGTCAAAACACCATGGAGCACATCCACGCATGGGCGCTACAGATGTTTTGCCACTCATCCCGGTTCGCGACATAACACTTGAAGAGTGTGCCGAACTAGCTCGCACACTCGGCAAAAGGATTGCCAATGAACTGTCAATCCCGGTTTATGCCTATGAAGCATCGGCATTCACACCAGAGCGCAAAAACCTGGCAGTGTGTCGCCGTGGTGAATATGAAGCACTCCCTGAGCGCGTAAATTCCGATACTGAAGCTCCCGATTTCGGTCGATGTCCGTTTAATGAGTCTGTGGCTCGAACCGGAGCAACAGCGGTTGGCGCACGAGATTTTCTCATAGCAGTGAACTTCAACCTAAACACAACATCAACCCGACGCGCAAATGCCATAGCATTTGATGTTCGCGAAAAAGGTCGCCCATTGCGTGAAGGTGGCAAACCAAATGGCCGACCAATGAAAGATGAAAATGGAAACACTATTATGCTTCCAGGAACATTGAAAGGCACAAAGGCTATCGGATGGTTTATCGATGAGTATGGTATTGCACAGGTATCGATGAATATCACAGACATTGCCACTACTCCACTACATGTGGCTTTCGACGAAGTCACTCGCGCAGCAGCCGCTCGTGGCATTCGCGTTACCGGCACTGAAATTGTGGGCCTTGTGCCTAAGCGCACATTAATTGATGCCGGCCGATACTTCCTTCACAAACAGCAACGCTCTTCGGGAATTTCAGAGAATGAAATATTGCGCATAGCCATCAAATCAATGGGTCTCGACGAACTCTACCCCTTCAAGCCCGAAGAAAAAGTAATCGAAATGATGATAGCTGACTCCGCAGAAAAGAAGTTGACAGACATGACATGCACTGGCTTTGCCGAAGAAACATCATCAGAAAGTCCGGCTCCGGGTGGAGGCTCAATATCGGCCTACATGGGAGCTCTTGCAGCTGCACTTGGGACCATGGTAGCAAATCTCTCGTCGCATAAAGCCGGTTGGGATGACCGATGGGAAGAGTTTTCTAACTATGCCGATTCCGGACAAATTCTAATGCGTCAATTGCTCGACCTTGTTGATGAAGACACAGCGGCATTCAATAGAGTTATGGCTGCTATTCAGATGCCAAAATCAACAGATGAAGAGCGCGCTGCCCGAGCAGAGGCAATGGAATCGGCCACACTCTACGCCACAGAAGTGCCATTGCGAACCATGAAAGCCGCAATCGAAGTGTTCCCATTGATAAAAGCGATGTCCTCACTTGGCAATCCCGCATCAGTAAGTGATGCCGGAGTAGGAGCGCTAGCTGCAAGAGCTGCTGTACACGGAGCTGCTCTTAATGTGAAAATAAACGCCATCGGACTTGCCGACAAAGAAACAGCTACTAGCCTTATAGCTGAAGCTAATCAATTAGTAGTAATGGCCGACAACCTTGAGAAGGAAACGCTTGAAATTGTTAATTCAAAGATAATGCCACAATGACCAATACTGAATTTTCAAAAATTATAGCTGCCGGTATTCCAAACGAATTGCCGCAGCATCCCGGTTATGACACCACAGCTAATCACGCTCCTCGCCGCAAAGATATACTTACTACGGTTCAGAAAAAACTTGCCATAAAAAATGCGTTGAGATATTTCCCTGCAAACCTTCACGAAGCACTTGCCCCTGAGTTTGCAAAGGAACTACAAGACTACGGACGCATCTACATGTATCGCTACCGCCCAACATATCCAATGTTTGCGCGATCAATTGATGAATACCCTGCCAAATCACGCCAAGCGGCAGCAATCATGATGATGATTCAAAACAATCTTGATCCACGAGTGGCTCAACATCCTCATGAATTAATCACCTATGGCGGCAATGGTGCAGTGTTTCAAAACTGGGCTCAATATCTGCTCACAATGAAATATCTTTCCGAGATGACCGATGAGCAGACTCTCGTTATGTATTCCGGTCATCCACTCGGTCTATTCCCATCACATCCGAGAGCACCGCGCGTAATTGTAACCAATGGCATGGTAATTCCTAACTATTCCAAGCCCGACGATTGGGAACGATTCAATGCAATGGGTGTGTCACAATATGGTCAAATGACAGCCGGCTCATATATGTACATAGGTCCACAAGGGATTGTTCACGGGACAACGATAACAGTGTTAAATGCTGGCCGCAAACGATTGCCCCAAGGGGAAACATCACTTGGGGGCATGCTATTCGTGACAGCCGGGCTTGGAGGCATGTCGGGCGCACAACCCAAAGCCGGCAACATTGCGGGAGTGGTTAGCGTAACAGCCGAAATCAATCCGCAAGCGGTGAACAAACGCAAAGAGCAAGGATGGGTTGACGAGGTATTTACCGATCTTGACGCCTTGATGATTCGCATCAAAGAAGCACGCGCGGCAAAAGAGATAGTGTCACTTGCATATCAAGGCAACGTAGTTGATCTCTGGGAACGCCTTGCAGCCGACAATGTAAAAGTTGATCTCGGTTCTGACCAAACATCACTCCACAATCCATGGGCCGGTGGCTATTATCCCGCCGGATTAAGTTTTGAAGAAGCAAACCGAATGATGGCCGACTCACCGGAGGAATTCCGCAAATGCGTTCAAGAATCACTCCGACGCCAAGTTGCAGCAATTAATAAATTGGCCGATGCCGGAATGTATTTCTTTGACTACGGCAATGCCTTCTTGCTTGAATCATCACGAGCCGGAGCCGACATCACCCTTGCAAATGGCGAATTCCGTTACCCCTCATATGTTCAAGACATCATGGGACCGGGATTTTTTGACTATGGTTTTGGACCATTCCGCTGGGTGTGTACATCAGGCAATCCTGCTGATTTGAAACGCTCCGACGAAATTGCAACACGCGTGCTTGAAGAGATACTCAGCGAAGCCCCTGAAGAAATTCATGGGCAGCTCATGGACAATATTCATTGGATAAAAGAGGCCGGTGCAAATAATCTTGTTGTAGGCTCACAAGCACGCATTCTATATGCCGACAGTGAGGGGCGCACACGCATAGCACAAGCCTTTAATCAGGCAATAGCACAAGGCGAAATCTCAGCTCCGATAGTTCTGGGCCGTGATCACCATGATGTGTCGGGCACAGACTCCCCCTATCGTGAAACATCAAATATTTACGACGGATCGCAGTTCACTGCCGATATGGCTGTCCACAATGTGATTGGCGATAGCTTCCGCGGAGCCACTTGGGTGTCAATCCACAATGGAGGTGGAGTTGGCTGGGGAGAAGTTATCAATGGCGGCTTCGGCATGGTTATTGACGGTTCAGAGGCATCGGCACGCAACATTGAAGAGATGCTCCTTTGGGATGTCAACAATGGGATTGCACGTCGCAGTTGGGCCCGTAATCCGGGAGCAATGTCGGCAATTCGCCGCGAAATGAAACGCACTCCGGGACTATGTGTCACCATGCCCAATATTGCCGACGACAATCTAATCGACTCTCTTTTCTAATTTCTAAGATCAAACAAATAAAAAAATCATAGTTATGGTTCATCATATCAGCCCGGCACATTTAACAATAGAGCGCGTTGGGAAAATTCTCAAAGAAAACATGACACTTGCTCTTAGCGAAGAGTCAGTAAACTTAATTAACCGCTGCCGTCAATATCTTGATGAGAAAATAGCATCATGCTCTGAGCCTATTTACGGCATCACCACCGGTTTTGGTTCGCTTTGCAACATTTCAATTAACGCCGATGACTTGACAACTCTTCAAGAGAATCTTGTCAAATCACATGCCTGCGGATGTGGCGACCCAGTTGATCCACAAATTGTGCGTCTGATGCTATTGCTGAAAATAGTGTCCCTATCATTTGGCAACTCCGGAGTACAGCTAGCCACAGTGCAGCGCCTTGTTGACATGTTTAACAATAATGTTCTGCCAATAGTCTATTCACAGGGTTCACTCGGAGCATCGGGCGACTTAGCACCTCTAGCCAATATGTGCTTACCACTACTTGGCCTTGGAGAAGTGTACTATAAAGGGAAAAAAGTAGAGGCCGCCACTGTGATGAAAGAGCTTGGTTGGGAACCGATAAAATTTGCAGCAAAAGAGGGCTTGGCTCTACTTAACGGCACTCAATTTATGTCGGCTCACGCCGTTTCTGCAATTCTTCGTGCTCGCCGACTGAGCCTTCTTGCCGATAAAATTGGGGCGTTGTCACTTGATGTGTTTGATGGTCGCATCGAACCTTTTAATTACAAAGTAAATGCCGTACGCCCTCATCCCGGACAATTAGCAACAGCTCGCGCCGTCAGAGCTCATTTACAAGATAGCGAGTTGATAGTTCGTGATAAGGTTCATGTGCAAGACCCATACTCTTTCCGTTGCATGCCACAAGTTCATGGCGCCTTTAAAGATGCTTTAGCTTATGTGGGACAAGTTATTGAAACTGAAATAAACAGCCCAACAGACAATCCGACAATTTTCCCCGACGATGACATTATAGTTTCTGCCGGTAATTTCCATGGCGAACCGATTGCTATTCCTATGGATTACCTTTCAATAGCAGTGGCAGAGCTCGGTAATATTTCAGAACGCCGTGTTTATCGACTTATCTCCGGCGCACGTGGCTTACCCCACTTCTTGGTGGCAAAACCAGGTTTAAATAGTGGCTTCATGATACCTCAATATGCAGCTGCATCAATCGTAAATCATTCAAAAACGATGTGTTGGCCAGCAAGTTGTGATTCGATTCCTTCTTCACAAGGACAAGAAGATCATGTGTCAATGGGTTCAAATTCAGCCACAAAACTTTGTCGCGTGGTTGACAACACCGAGCGAGTGCTTGCCATTGAGCTTTTCAATGCCATGCAAGCATTGGATTTGCGCCGTCCATATCACACATCACCAGAGTTGGAGGCTTGGCACTCGGCCTATCGCCAATATGTGCCATTCATTATCAATGACACTGTGATGACACCACTGATTGCACGCTCTGTTGACTTTATACGCGAAAATCCATGATTATAACAAACATCGGAAGGATATATGGCATTGCCAAAAACTCAACAACTGCATTGAGGGGCAAAGAAATGAATGAAATAGGATTCATTGAAAACGCATGGCTACGCATCACTGAATCTAAAATCTCCGAATGGGGAACATCCGACACATTTGCCGAAGCTGATAATTTTGAGAAAATCGTAGATGCCAAGGGGGGATGGGTATTCCCGTCGTTTTGCGACTCGCACACCCACATTGTTTATGCCGGTTCACGTGAACAGGAATTTGAAGACAAAATTCATGGTCTGAGCTACGAAGAGATTGCACGCCGCGGAGGTGGCATTCTCAATTCGGCCGACCGCCTACTCAACACTTCAGAGGATGACCTATTTCAACAATCAATGATGCGAGTGCGCGAAGTTGAAAGAATGGGCACCGGCTGCATTGAAATCAAGAGCGGCTACGGGTTAACCACCGAAACCGAGCTTAAAATGCTGCGCGTGATTGCACGAATTGCCGAATCAACACCGATGCATGTTCGCGCTACATTCCTCGGAGCTCATGCCGTAGGGCGCGAGTATACCGGTCGCCAGCAAGACTATGTCGATATGTTATGCCACGAAATGCTCCCGGCCGTTGCCGCAGAAGGGCTTTCGGATTTTGTTGATGTGTTTTGCGATGCGGGATTCTTCACCACTGAACAGACCAATCAGATACTGACTGCAGCTACCAAATATGGACTTCGTCCAAAGATACATGCCAATGAATTGGCAGTGTCGGGAGGTGTTCAAGTGGGTGTTGCACATAATGCCGTTTCTGTTGACCATCTTGAGCGAATAGAATCCGAAGAGATCAACTTGCTTTCACAATCCGACACCATAGCCACAGTGCTTCCCGGAGCATCATTTTTCCTCGGAATGCCGTATGGCAAAGCTCGTCAATTGATTGATGCCGGTGCTGCGGTAGCTCTCGCCTCTGACTACAACCCCGGCTCATCACCATCGGGAAATATGCGCATGATAATGTCAATGGGTTGCATTAAACTCAAACTGACACCCGAAGAGTCACTAAATGCAGTAACCATCAATGGCGCTGCAGCAATGGATTGCGCCGCAACACACGGCACTATCACCCCCGGCAAAGCCGCTAACTTTTTCATTACCGAGCCAATGTCATCATTAGCATTTTTCCCCTATGCTTACTCCACCCCACTGATCCGCGAAGTGTATCTTAAGGGGAAGAAAGTTTGATAACAAAACAAACAAATACATTTTATGGTCATTATCATCACATTATTGGTAGTTAGTTTACTCTTGGCAATTTTGCCGCCTATCATTTGGGGTAATCGATACGGGAAAAAATACATTAGTGGTGATTTATTACCATTAAGAAAGAAATATCGTTTGTATTCATCATTCGGCTTCATTTTGTTTACAGTGTGTTTATTAACTCTAATTGAAATATTGAATTTAATAGGTGATAGCCAATTCACTCTATGGGTAATCTTACCCTCATTTATCATGAGTCGAAATAGACTGTTTTTTGAGCCCTACCATACAGCTGAGATTGTAGATAAATTAGATGATTTTTGTTTGTATTTAAGGCCATTTGACTTAAGTTCCAAAAATAAAGGGTATTGGGCTAAGGGCATAGCAAATATCATTCCTGAGCCATTAGAGAAATTACTATGTGATGAATTCAACAAACGATTATCCAAAACTTATTGCATAGGCGATCCAAACACATCAATACCAACTACACTTAGCACATCAGGCATTTATGCCTCCGATGCAGAATGGCAAAATGCTATTGAGACCATGGCAAAAAACAGCAAGGTTATTTTACTGCGTGTCATGGAAACCGATGGATGCAAATGGGAACTCAATCACTGCATTAATCAACATCTTAACAAGACCATTTTCTTAATCGCTGAAAAAAAGAATCTTGATCTACTTAATGAATACATAAATGCTACAGATATTGAACTACCTAGTGTTTCTATACAAAACGACAGCTGTATCGCTATCTATATAAACGAAAAGTCAAAGAAATGGGATGCCGTAGTTTTAAAAAATATTTTTGCCATCCGAAAATTAATTGATAATTTTCTAAAGACACATAGCGAAATAAAACAAAAACCGGGTATCTTAGAATCGCTAAAACTTCCATTCCAAAAAGTTAAAGTTTCATCCATATGGGCTCATTGGCTATCTATCATTTTCCAGCCAATATGGTATATACTTTTTAATAATTGGCCAAAGGTATGGCAAACCATCTTTTATACGAGTTTCATAATATTATGGGGAGGAGGCCTCCATGCATTTTTAATCACTGACAATATTCTATGGTTTGGTGGTGGGGTTGTAATTAGTCTACTTATGTGGCTATGTTTAGCCCCGCGAGTTTCCGCTCAATTTAATAATTGGGGTAGCGAATACTTATTACGAACTGGCAATATCTCCTTATGTAAATGGATACTTCTTTTTGGATTACTAAGCACTATCGTCTCCTCATGTATTGAATTCTCAAAAAGCAACATAGACCACGCAGAAGAACTTGCAAAAAACATACTCGTTGACGAATATGGCTATGACGAGTATTCTTCACTGGAAACAATGGTTGATAGTCTATACAATTCTGTATATACTGACAAAAATGTCATTATTAATACATGGGGATATTACGAAGCTCTAAACTCAAACGATGAAGCAAAAATGGCAGAATGCTTAGATGGATTTTGCAATTCCATAGAGCATGTGTTCACATCCGACGAGTCTCAGATCTTAGGATGGGCTATTACTCATAGGTATCAATATTTGTTGCCAAATGGAGAATATCAAGAAAGCCAATGTATAATTCTGACCTATGGCGATTTTGAAGAATACATAATTTTATCACTTGATGAAAATGATCAATTCTGTAATTTTTACGAAACAATTAACCTCATAGATCAATTAGGTGTTTATACTGGGCAATTAGTTATTGATGAATCAGAATAAATGACGTTTTTTTAATATCAATAAAAATATTACGGAAAAATTTCCTCATTTGAATGCAATAGTCTATATTTGCAAACAACAGATTAAAATTAACTTAAAAAAATATCCATATGGAAACTCGTAAATTAAAAATTAGAGACTTGACAATGCGTGACGGACAGCAATCATTGTTTGCAACCCGCATGACACAAGCTACTATTGACCGACTACTCCCCCACTATGAGAATGCCGGTTTTTATATAATGGAAGTATGGGGCGGTGCAATTCCCGACTCTGTGATGCGCTATCTTGATGAATCTCCATGGAATCGCCTACGCAAAGCTAGCGAAGCCATGAAAGGCAAATCAATGCTTTCAGCGTTGTCACGCGGTCGCAATCTTTTTGGATATGTTCCTTATCCCAACACTGTTCTTGAAGGATTCTACAAAGAAGCTATCAAAAATGGTCTTAACGTGATGCGCATTTTCGACGCACTCAATGACATTGACAATATCAAGGATTCTATTAAGATGATTAATGACCTTGGTGGCGTTGCCGATGGTGCTGTGTGCTACACTGTTGATCCCAAAGATGAAGCTCCGGTAGCTACAGGATTTGCAGGCAAATTAAAAGCTTTGTTTGGTTCTAAGCCGGCAGCTCCCAAGAAAATATTCACCGATGAATATTTTGTTGAAAAAGCTAAAATTATGGAATCTCTCGGTGCAAAAATTATCACCGTAAAAGATATGGCCGGTTTGGTTAGTCCTCTTCGCGCTGCATCAATCATATCTCGCTTGAAACAAGAAATCAAGGTTGAAGTTGACTTCCACACACATTGTACACCCGGCTATGGTTTGGCATCATCAGTGATGGCGATGCTCCATGGAGTTGACATTCTTGACACAAACATTTGGTGGTTTGGTGGTGGCTCAGCTGCTCCGGCTATTGAATTGATTTATGTATTCGCTACCAAGATGGGCATCGAAGTAGATGTAAACATGGAAGAAGTGGGCAAAATCCGAGCAGAGCTTCTCAATGCACGCAAAGAACTTGCCGAATTTGACCTTTCTAAAATGCCCAATAATTTTGATCCGCTCAAAGATCAGCTTCCTGCAAATATTTCTGCATTGTTTGACAAAGCAATTGAATGCGCAAAAGCTAACGACGAAGAAGGCCTTCTCAACGCTTGCCACGCTATTGAAGAATACTTTGGCTTCCCAAAACCAAATGAACTTGTTAAGAACGCAGAAGTACCTGGTGGTATGTATTCAAACATGGTTGCTCAGCTCAAAGCTCTCAACGCAACAGAATTGCTTGATGAAGCTATGCGCTTGATTCCTAAGGTGCGCCGCGATGCAGGTCTTGTACCTCTTGTTACACCAACAAGCCAAATTGTAGGTAGCCAAGCTGTGAGCCTCGCATTAGACCGCAAAAAAGGTAGCCCCGACTATGCTAACAAGTCAAATCAATTTATATCATTGATTAAAGGAGAATATGGTAAAACACCTGTAGCAATCGATCCCGCATTCCGCGAACAGATTACAGGCGATGCTCAGGAACATCCCTATGATGTCAACTCATATAAACAGCCTGAAAATCCAGTATTGGAAGACCTTGGCGGTGTGAAGCTCGCAACAAATGATGAAGAATATCTATTGTTACAACTTCTTCCCACAGTGGCCAACGGATTCCTACGCCGTCGTCGCACAGAAGAATACCAAGCAAAACAGGCAGAAACCAAAGCAGCTCAAGGCGTGGAAGAAGAAACAGTAGCAGCCAACGAACCTATCACCGGACCAGTAATCAGCGCTCCTATGGGTGGCCGCATCATTGATGTTAAGGTTAAACCTGGTCAGGAAGTTAAGCCCGGTCAAATCATGCTTGTTTACGAAGCAATGAAGATGGAAAATGATGTTACTGCCGACAAAGCAGCCGTAGTAAAACGAGTATTCGTTAAAGTTGACGAAGTGGTGGGCACCGATGCACCGCTCATTGAGTTCCAAGACTAAAAAAATCATTTAATTGCTTGTAAGTTACAATAATAATCAGTACCTTTGCATGCCATTACGAAAGTACGCCTTACCAGCGGATTTTTAACAACACTGATTATCAACAAATTAAAGAAAGCTAAAATGAAAAAAGATATCCATCCTTCTAACTATCGCGAAGTTGTCTTCAAAGATATGTCAAACGAAGAAATCTTTATCACTCGTTCAACAATCGCCACTAAAGAAACTATCGAAGTGGAAGGTGTAACATATCCTTTGGTAAAACTTGAAATTACCAGCTCTTCTCACCCCTTCTTCACTGGTAAACAGAAACTCGTGGACACCGCTGGTCGCGTAGACAAGTTCATGAGCCGTTATGGCAATCGCAAGAAAAAATAATCATCATCCTTGATAAAACAAAGAAGGCGACTAAAAATTTAGTCGCCTTCTTTGTTTTCGCGAGTTACGGCTTCACGTTGTGGACTTTGAAAATCTTGCAAAGAGTACTCGTCGCCGCAATCGAAATTTGATATCTCGTTGAATAAACTTATGAATTGCTCTATAGGTTGGTTCTATCACTTTAGTTGGGCGGATACCGCTATAACGCAACATTAACCCAATGAGGCATTTTGATGTTTTGTCCATCAGAAAAGTCTCTATTCAACAAACACCCGTTGCCGAGATAACTTGCCGAAAGCGAAACATCAACATTCTGAAGATAACCTTTTTTAGCCACTTTAATCCCTTGCTTTGCTGCAAATACTGCGGCCTCTTCCACTTTCAAAGTTTTGCTATTTTCATCGGCCAAAGCAAACATCTGCTCTAATGTCAGCTCATACGATACTTGGGCATAGCTACCCTCAACCCATAATGATGCACAAAGCATCATTATGAGCAAATGTACTTTGCTCATACAATTATAAATATTTAATTAGTGATTTATTTGAGAATTACATTACCTTCAGATCTCCCAATTAGTGGAGATATTATGATGATACGGGATGTAGATGTAAGCTGATGAAATACTAATTTACAGTGCTGTGTCATTTCTAACAAGACTTGCCAATCTGAGCGGTTTCCCCTGTATGAAATAAACACAGCGAAACATATCACCTACAGCAAGTTTACTTTTTATGATTTCTTAGATTACCATTCATAACATATAAAATTGCCCTATTTATGTTTTATAACATAAAAAAAGCGCCAAAATCACCAATTTTACAGATATTCATGCTAACTTTGCATCCGGAAATAAAACATAAAAACTTTTGCTTATAAAAACTCCGATTAATCATGGATTTAAAGAACACTTTTACCGAAGGTCTTTGGTGCAAGGAAATCAATGTCAGCGACTTTGTTAGCACAAACATTGCACCCTACACCGGAGATGCATCTTTCTTGAAAGGTCCGACAGAACGCACCACTCACATCTGGAACCTATGTTTGAAAGCCATTGAAGAGGAACGCGCAAACAATGGCGTTCGCTCACTTGACAACAAGACTGTTTCAACAATCACATCACATAAAGCAGGCTACATTGATCAGGAAAACGAACTCATCGTAGGACTTCAGACTGATGAGCTCCTCAAGCGTGCAATCAAACCCTTTGGCGGCATCAATGTAGTGGCTAAAGCTTGCCGCGAGAATGGCGTTGAAGTTGATGAAAAAGTAAAGGACATCTTCACCCACTATCGCAAAACACACAATGATGGTGTATTTGATGCCTACACCGAAGAGATTCGTATGTACCGCTCACTCGGCTTCCTCACAGGTTTGCCCGACAACTATGCTCGCGGCCGTATCATTGGTGATTATCGTCGCTTGGCTCTTTACGGCATTGACCGCTTGATTGAAGCGAAGAAAAACGACCTCAAGAACCTCACCGGTCCTATGACTGACGCACGCATTCGCTTGCGCGAAGAGGTTTCAGAACAGATTAAAGCTTTGAACGAAATCAAAGTAATGGGTTCATACTATGGTCTTGATTTGAGCCGTCCTGCAACATCTGCTCAAGAAGCAGTTCAGTGGGTTTATATGGCTTATTTGGCAGCCGTAAAAGAACAAGATGGCGCAGCAATGTCACTCGGCAACGTGTCATCATTCCTCGACATCTTCATTGAATATGATCTTTCACATGGCAAAATCGACGAAACATTTGCACAGGAATTGATTGACCAATTCGTGATTAAATTGCGTATGGTTCGACACTTGCGTATGTCGTCCTACAATGACATCTTTGCAGGCGACCCCACATGGGTAACCGAAGCTATCGGTGGACGTTTCAATGACGGACGCGTGAAAGTTACCAAGACATCATTCCGCTTCTTGCAGACTCTCTACAACCTCGGCCCGTCGCCCGAACCAAATATGACTGTGCTTTGGAGCCCCGAACTTCCTGAAGGATTCAAAGAATTCTGCGCAAAAGTTTCAGTTGACACCAGCTCAGTTCAATATGAAAACGACAATTTGATGCGTGAGGTTCGCAACTGCGACGACTACGGTATTGCATGCTGCGTTTCTTACCAAGCAATCGGCAAGCAGATTCAGTTCTTCGGCGCTCGTACAAACTTGGCAAAAGCATTGTTGCTTGCCATCAATGGTGGCCGCTGCGAAAACACCGGCACAGTGGTTGTGAAAGGCATTCCCGTCCTCACAAGCGATACATTGAAGTTTGAAGAGGTGATGAGCAACTATAAGAAAGTGCTCGTAGAGATTGCCCGCGTTTACAATGAGGCAATGAACATCATCCACTACATGCACGATAAGTATTACTACGAAAAAGCACAAATGGCGTTCGTTGATACTGATCCTCGCATCAATTTGGCTTATGGTGTTGCCGGTCTTTCAATTGCTCTCGACTCATTGTCGGCAATTCGCTATGGCAAGGTAACAGCTAAGCGCAATGACATCGGCTTGACCGAAGGCTTCGACATTGAAGGCGAATACCCCTGCTTCGGTAACAATGACGACCGTGTTGACCAACTCGGTGTTGACTTGGTGTACTTCTTCAGCGAAGAATTGAAGAAACTCCCCGTTTACAAAAATGCACGCCCCACATTATCACTCCTCACCATCACTTCAAATGTGATGTATGGCAAGAAAACCGGTGCTACCCCCGACGGCCGCGCTGCCGGTGTGGCTTTCGCTCCCGGAGCCAACCCAATGCACGGACGCGACAAGAACGGCGCTATTGCTTCACTCTCTTCTGTGGCAAAACTCCGTTACCGCGACTCTCAGGATGGCATTTCAAACACATTCTCAATCGTGCCCAAATCACTTGGTCCGACACCTGAAGAACGTGTTGACAATCTCGTTACAATGATGGATGGCTACTTCACTAAGGGAGCCCACCACTTGAACGTGAATGTGCTCAATCGCGAAATGCTTGAAGATGCAATGGTGCATCCCGAGAAATATCCTCAGCTCACAATTCGTGTGTCGGGTTATGCTGTTAACTTCGTAAAACTGAGCCGCGAACATCAGTTAGAAGTAATCAGCCGCAGCTTCCACGAAAGAATGTAATAACCCATTTTAAGAGTGGAAAGTTCGAAGCGCCATCGTTTCAAGCTTTCCACTCTTTTTTTTATATCCATTTCCTCCACCCACTATGATAAATGTTCATTCCTACGAATCAATGGGCACATTTGACGGCCCGGGACTTCGCCTTGTGGTGTTCCTCCAAGGATGCCCATTCAAATGCCTCTACTGTGCCAATCCTGACACGATAGACTTTGCCGAGGGAAAAGCCACACAACCCCATGAAATTTTGGATATGGCAGTGAGCCAAAAGCCTTTTTTCGGCAAGCGTGGCGGCATCACATTTTCCGGTGGCGAACCAACAGCCCAAGCCGAAGCCCTGATTCCGCTATTCAAATCATTGAAACAGCATGGCATACACATCTGCTTAGATACTAACGGCAGCATCTGGAATAAACATGTTGAAGAATTGCTATCGCTAACCGACTTAGTGTTGCTCGACATTAAACAGATCAATCCTGAGCGCCACAAACTGCTAACCGCAAGAAGCAACGAGCAAACCCTCAAAACAGCATCTTGGCTCGAAGAGAATCAACGCCCGTTTTGGCTACGCTACGTATTAGTGCCTGGCTACAGCGATGCTGAAGAGGATATGCTCAAATTAGGCAAAACCTTGGGGCACTATAAGTCTGTGGAAAGAGTGGAAATCCTCCCCTATCACCGTTTGGGAGTACATAAATATGAAGCAATGGGATGGGACTACAAACTCAAAGATGTTAAAGAGAACACACCCGACCAACTAAAACGCGCTGAAGAGATTTTCAGCGAATACTTCAAAACAGTTGTGGTCAACTAAACATTGACCATACCGCATAATGCTAACGAGGCGGCTATTCAATTGGCCGCCTCGTTGCTATATCTATTTTTTCATAATTATAACCATGGGAAGAGTTTCATAATTCGTTTTGTAAATCCCAATCTGCCGCACACATTCCCCTTCGGAAGACTTTATAATCTGATTGTCATAGAAATATTCATCCTTGCCACCCACTATAACGACTCTCATGTTGGGCATATAAAATTTATCGCCAAATTCATCCCGAGCGGCATAACATCATTCGCAATTGCTTTATTATTTCCTAAAACCTCTAAAATCTCAAAAACATTGGTAGTGTTTATCTCCTTAGGCTCATCAAAAATGACCATTTTCCTATCCTTCATTCGTCGGATATATTCTAAATTATCCTCAATAGAATCCGGCTGCTCAATAGATGGCTCCACAATTCCCTGCTCAGAGGGCTCTACTACCTCAGCATTTGAACCAATACCCATAAGGACAGCATTCCAATTATTTACTAAATAGGAACATGCCAACCCAACTACAACACCCAAAAGGAAAGTAATGAATTTATTCCTGGCATTTGCTCTGCTTTAATTAATCTTGTTTTGTTCATACCCAAAATTAATCAAAAATAACAATCCGACAAAATTCCGATGGTTGCTTCTTTGATTAAGATAAAAATAAGTGCAATTCCCCCTTATTTGAAACAAATTAATTAATTTTGCTGTGAACATAGAAGACAACACTAAACCTAATCAATATAACATAGGAATAATCCACATTCGTAGTAAGATATACAAACAACATAAAATAATCACTTATGAAAAAATTTAAATCTATTTTGCGTCTTTCTTTAGTGATGCTTTTTGTGTGTGTTTCTGCTTCTGTTTTTGCACAAGAAATTGGCTACAAAATAACTATGCCAAAGATTTCTAAAGTCATCACAGTCACCGGTAATGAGATAAATTTCCGCAAAACACCAAGCACAACAGCACCAACCATGGTTTTTGTTTGTGTCAACGAAACCGACAACTGCGGGGCAAGCTGGAGCAATATTCGCATTCCTCGCGGCCAATCAGCAAGACCCCTACGCGCAAGTCGAGGCGAAACATTCCTTGTGGTTGAAGAAACACCCGAATGGTATGGCGTTATCTCCAACGGCTATAAGGCATATTTGTCCAAGAAATTCACTAAAGAGATTAAAACACAGCCGATAACACCTGAAAGCCTAACACAAAAAGGCTACTATGGCTACGAAAATGAGCAATATCCCGGCATTGACCATGGCAAATACCGCGGGTTTGCCATCATTGACCAAAATGGCTTTGACAGCGATGGGTTTATGATTGGACACATTGTTGATGGCTTTTTGGTGCTATCACATCATTTCTACCTCTATAGTACATTTGACGAAAATGTGGCTCGCATACGATTCAACCGAGACGAGTCCGGCAGCATAAGCGCACTTTACGGAAAGAAAGTAGCCGGAGATGAAGTTTCTGAATGGAACGGCCCCATGCTGGATTATAACAAGTTAACTGAACAAGAATTTGAACAGTTTATCAAGTACAGCAAAGCTACCACAACAGCCAACGAATATGTGGTGATTCTAACAAACCTGGATGGCGCGATAAGAATCATCGCCGATTACGTCAACGTAAACGAGATTCCAGATGAACTAAAAACCACCGTCAGCTTCTAACCCCGCAAGAATATTTGTGGCTCAATAGCAAAAATCGGAGGATGTCATAAGCGTCTTAATGATGATAGACGAGGCCAAGCACAATCAACTGAAAGAGGTTACACTTGATTTGTCTGATTCGATGCGAAAAATAGTGCGGCTTGCTCCCTCAAAGAGGACAAGGAGGGACGATTTGACCTTAAAATCGATGGCGTTTTCATCATTCTTGATTCAGACGCAAGAAAGATAAGTTTATAGAAGCATTGGGATTACCGACAAGCCGACGACTCTCATGTTGGGCATATAAAATTTATCGCCAAATTCATCCCGACTTTTACCAGATGGGAAGAAGTGTTAAAGGATAAAGTCCTGTGTGCGGCTCTTGTGGATAGATTGTGTCACAAATCATATCTAATCAATATGACTGGAACATCCTATCGTATCAAAGAAACGAAAAAATTAACCAAGAAAATATAATGTATAACCAACTTTTGATATCTTTGCAAATAGAAGAAAAATGGTATACTTTTAGATTATTTTTTGGTATACTTTCATGTTATTATTTACATTTATAGCGACAACCCCGATTTTATTACAGGCTTTGTTCTCAAGCAGACTGTTCTTGAGAAGATGGCCGAAGACGACTTTGATAAATCGTTGGCAGAAATAAAGCGGCCTATACTATCATTTAATGAGGATACTTTGGTAAGTGTCGCGTGGGAAGAGATGCTCAAACGAAAGGAACACATCGCCCAAGTACAGAATGAGTTTGGCTGCTTTCTGGGTGTTGTAACGATGGAGGATATTATCGAAACCATCATCGGACGAGAGATTGTCGATGAGAGTGATATGGTGGTAGATTTGCAGGCGTATGCGCGTGAAAAATGGATGAAGCAGATGAAGTAAACGGTAATCGTTCATAAAAACTGAGTCTATGATTGACCTTAAACCTATTGTTTCAAGAGCCGACTATATTGTAAGGATAGTCTCGATACTGACATCTATATGCGTTGTCGCAGCCATAATAGTTGATTATGGTTTCGTGCTTGACGCCCACGAGATGTCGTTCATCTTG
>JAZSAZ010000010.1:0-39670 GCA_045602165.1 Paramuribaculum sp.
TTAATAAATATAATAAATAAAGGGGAGACATGATTTTCTCCCCTAAATTAACCCCTCTTTCTTTTGAGAGAGAGAGGAGAATGAGTTCTAATAAGCCTTCGGTTATTATACGTCATTCTTTTTGATAGCAGCTTCGCGCTAATGATTACCTTTTTTCCATAGGTAGCGAATGATAGCTACAATCAAAGCACAAAAAAGGAAAAAGGGTAGTAACAGAGTAATTAAATTAAACAAAGCTAACATAAGTAAAAAATTTAGACTTACAAAGATAATAATTATTTCTTACCTTTTGTAGGTCCAGGAGTAAATAATGCTGGAGCACCACCAGAACCCAATATTTTACCAAAATTTTCAGCATTTAGCTCAACATTATATAACCACTTACCAAAAGCCTTATCAAACCAACTCGCATCAGCTTCAAAGCCATAACGAACAATCTCATGTCTACTTTTACCTGTAGCTACAGAAAGTTGATTGATAATCAATCCTAATGTAGATGCAAAGGTTTTGTCATATATCTTTTTATCTTGTATATATTGCAAGCGATTTTCATTATTAGAAATTTGAGCTCCACGATATAATACGCCACCGGCCGAACCGGTTAAACCGCCGTTCCAAGAATCACCGAGAGTCTCTTGATAGTAAGCATTTGCTTCTGCTTGTTTGCCAAGAGAAGAATTAAGACAAATAGTAGAAACAGCAATTTTTGTTCGAATAGCTAAATCTTGCCATGCAATTTTTCGTTCATCCTCAGTTTTTAATGATTGAATATGTACTAAGTCAGACTGAATTGATTTTAACATGGTATCAGCAATTAAATTAGCTCGTTGTGCTGGTCGCGTATTTTCTAACTCATCCTGTAACAGCTTAAATTCTTTGCCTTTTAACATGGTATCAGCCTGGTTTAATAACCGCTGAGAACGACTATTTGACAAACCATCATTAATCAATATTTCACCATAAGTTAAATAGTTAGAATTAAACATCTCTTGATAAGAATTTTGCAATTCAGTGCCTTGAGTCTCGGATTGAACTTTATCAGCCTGCGCGTTCAACAGACGCGTTTCAGCCAAAGTATGTGGATCCAAAGGAATAAAATGCGAAGAGGGGTTTTGGGCTTGCGGAGAAGTATTAGGAACACTCTTCATTGAAGAGCCAACAGATGAATCAAGCAAAGAATTTGGATTATAACCACCTTCTTTTAACAATTTGCGCATATTAGCCGGAGAATTATATTCTTGTTGCATCTGCATCAATTCTTTTTGGCGCAAATAAGCTTTTTCAGCTTCTTGTGAAGCCCATTTGCGGTTACGTTTATTGAGCTCGGCAGCACCAATAGAATTGCCAACTTGCGCTATAGCTTGATTGGCCATGGACATGGCGGAAAGAAAATCATTCATAATATAAAATTTTAAGTTAATAAAATAAAGGGGGGATACCCCCCCTTATAAATTAAGCATTAGGAGTTGGCTCCGGTGGAGTAGGCTCCTTAGATTTAGATGCTTCAAATTTAGCATCCAATACAGCAGATTTGACAGTCTTATTGTATTCAGAAAGAGAAGAACGCGCAACCTTAACAACTTCATCGCGTTCATATGATACATTAGTAGGAAATTGACCTAACTGTTCGTCAGTAAGACCGGATGAGCCATTCTTTTTAAGGGAATGAATTTGATTACGCAGATTAGCGCGATGCTCGGACGAGAATAAAGAAGTAATCGAATCATTAGAGGTCATAGCAATCTCAACATCGCCAACATAGCGAACGGCTGAAGGATTCAAATCATCATAATGGTGCAAAATGTGTGTAACACCTTTGTGAGCATCATACATTGAATTAGTAAAGGTGAAAGAAGAATCATCAATACTATCAGTGATTACACAAGGCTTATCAACTACTTTTTTAAATATACTTTTCATAAATAATTATATTAAAGTTATTAAATAGCTGGAGTGCCATATACTTCCATATTTGACACCAAAGTAACATCATAGTAATAATAATGTTGGAACGGATCGGCCGCGGGCGAACCATCATAATCGGATTGGAATATACGATTAGTGATATAAGGAGAAATCTTATAATTAGAAAAATCACTTGCCGAATATGTCATTGCCGGATTGTTAGTAAGAGTCCAATCAAAGTCAGGTTGCTCGGCTTGGAATGAACCATGAACTTCATTGGTTCGCTGTTTATATTCATAATAACGAGGAGCAAAGCCATAAAGAGAAGATGAATTGCGAATAGCTGTGGACATGGCTGATAAATCAGTTTCATCAAGAGTAAATTTAGGCAAATTACGCTCATAAGCCAAAAGGGGTTGATATCCAAGCCCGTCAAATTGAGGGAAGAAGAAATCGAAGCGCGAAAGCTTTGTGTTCCATTTATTGATACGATAGCTATCGTAATTATTTCGGGGCATGACATAATGAATACCTATTACAACTCCGTCATCTTTGAATTCGCGTTCAAATATCTTGCCATCTTCACCGGCTTGTTTAACTTTGCCGGCAAGCTGACCAACAATAGAAGTAGTATCTTCATTAGAGACACCGTCAGCAGTAGCAGTTACATCATCAATTTGAACACTATTAGAATAAGAACCCAAATAAATAGGCCTATGAGGGTCAACATACTCTTCACCAAACAGAGCCTTGATTTGTGCAGAAAGATTTTTGTCAGCATACATTACCGAACGGCTAAACTTGTCTTGAGCCATAAGATTACGAACGTTTTGCGGATAAAGCAATGTTAAATCATTGTCTTTATAATTAATCTTGGTCAACGCTTGCGCAACAAATGCAGGGGATGCGCCATAATATTGATAGGTCCAATCTTGGCGAGTCAATTCATATCCGTCATTACCGGCACCATTACCGTCGACATCGGACAAAGGATTATATCGGAGAGCTTCTGCATCAGTTTCAATACCACCGGTGGGGAAATCACGTTCAGTATCGCGATAAGGCCAATAGAAGTTTGAACCGGACAACGGAGTGTAAGAAGTAGTATCAGTACCAATCTGTAGACCAGTAGCAATAGTGAACCCAGCTTCGGGGTGTGCAGAAGTAAACACATCGCGGCGCCAGTTTTTGTAGCGAGGAGTAAACAACTTAGACCATGAAATCCTACGGGTCATGTTATTAGAATCATTAGAATCCAATGAAAGGAATTGCGGACTACTTTGAGCAGATTGCTGAGTACGATTTGAGTTATCCCATTGAAGTTGATTAAATAAGTTATCCATATTGTAATATGAAGGGTCTAACACCTCATATTCTTCATTGCGGTAACCATGCATATAGATACACTGGAATGCAGCAAGACGGAAATAATTAATCGGAGTAACGTCGGTCAACAATTTATAATACTCAACGGCTTGATAATATGCATTTTCCCTGTCATCGGCAACATAATAATCTCTATAAGAAAGATTAGTAAGAGAATAACGTGCATCTAATTTAGGCAAAGAATAGCCAAGTAAATCAAGATAACGCAAAGCAGTAGGGCCATTAGCTTCATTATAAAGTCGGGGAGTACTTGTTTGAACTCCAGACAAAGAGGTTAGAGACCGCAAAGCACTTGCAAGTGATTCATAAGTAGTAAAAGGCAAAAAGTTCTGCTTGCCAGCACCTTGAAGATTAGTGGTGCGATACTGATAAGTTTGACCAATTTTCCAATTATCCCAATCAGACCACAAAAGTCGGTAAGGAACAAACCAAAAGTCAGTTTTTTCATCAAAAGACATGAAAGCCGGTGTTATAAGGGGAATGGTACGCGTCAAGTTAGTAGCACCAAGAATGAGTTTATCGCCGCGTTGGACTTCTTGCACATAAGTAGGCAATAACTGACCAGCAGGGGAATTAAAAAGCGTAGAATAAGACATGTTAAATGCATTGCGAGGTGACTTATTTGCAGACACTTCGCGCGAAAATAATTGAGATGTAGCCATAGTAAATAGTAATAAATTTAAAATAAATCAGTTAAATTGCCACTAAAGAATGACGCAATAGCAGTAGCAACGTAGCTAAGGACTTTAAAGAAAAAAGACCAATTTTGGTTAGATTTTTCAGACATAATTTAAAATTTTAAGGGTTAATAAATTAATAAATAATATATCATCCGGATAGATATTTGTCATGATAGTAGAGCCTTTTTGTATAGAATGAACGATGCGAGTTTCTTACTTTTGTACGATATAGAATATATCTATCATGATAATCATAATTATCATTTCGTAAAGTAAGATCATCGGCAGTAATAATATAAAAATCGAATATTGATAGATTGAATCTATAATATAAAATAGACTCTACTTTTTCATAAATTTTTGGGTCAATCGCATAAAGAGATTGAGGCAACTGATTAATAAATGTGGGATAGTATTCTTGAATGGATTCAATAGAATCTTTATCACAGTAATAATTATAATTTTCATAGAAATTTAATAGTTGATTTGAAAACACCTTAGAATGATATTGGTAATAGTATTGTAAATAAGTATCTACATTAATACACCAATTGTCATTAATATTCATGAGTGCTTTACGCAACTTAAGTAGCTTGTTAACAACACAGCGGTTTTGCGGTATTCCGAACAAGAAATAGTCAATGGCTGTAGATTCATCATAATCATCTGTAATTGTAAAGATACGTTTCTTTACAGAAGAATAAGTAACCTTATGAACATCATAAGAATTGAAATATACATCATGATTACCATAGAATAGGCCAAAGACCTCTTTAAGTAAATTAGTATCTTGTCGTGGATATGAACTTATGATAGATCTAGAGATAGATTTTCGACACTCTCCAATGCCGAATCTATCATTAAATTCTTTGACAAGGTTGGGAATTAGGTCATCTGGAGATAACTCAAATATACGGGAATACAACTTATAAAGTGTAGATGGAGAGATAGTCCGAGCGAAAAGGAATTGAGGGAAGTAACGTTGCCACAATGATGATGGATAGTGTATGCGTTGAACAATATACTCATTGGTGTCTTTATCTCGGTATACTGAATCATATAACAAATCAGTCTCTCGGACCTTAGTAGATATATCGGCGAGAGGAATAGCATTGCAACCAATAGGATTGCTTTTGCTTGAAATGTGGAAAGGCGCGAAAGGTTTAGAACGCAAAATAGGCGGCAAATCAGAATCGCAGACAACATATTTCGACACATAGGAACTACAACTTGTTCCAGATTCAACGAATTGACATTGTTTTTCAAGTTCAGTCGGGCCGAGATTTGATTTCGCCCAAGCGTCATTAATAAAGTGTGAGTGGCAAAGGGATGCGACATTTCGGTCACGGAAAAAGAGTAATCCATGATAGTGCGGTCGGAACGTCTTAGGACCATATTCACTGCATATGAAGTAATCGAACGAATAATCAACATCGGAAGGGAAACCATACCGAAAAAGTTTTGTACGCAGACGCTTGATGAAGTCTTGAACATCTTTCCTAAGACAAATAGCAAAGTTGTGACCATTGTCAATGGTAACGCCATTAGAATGACGAGACTGAACCCAATGCGGAATAAATATATCATAACACTTTTCACCACATAACATGCTTTTAAATAAAGGATATTTTTTTTCATAATCGGATGTAATTATCTTATAAACTATATTACCATGAGTGTCAAAAGTTGAATGTGTAACCATAAAAATATCATATGAATCATTATCATATGTAACCAATGGTAAGTGTTCGTTAGAATATGTAAGAGTGATAAATAAAGTAGCTGCGGATGTACGTTGATGATGGTCAAGACGTGACTGCCATTGAAGTTGTCGAGAACGGCGACAAGCTGGACATTTTCCACAAGATAAATGCAACCACTCCGAACCTTTTTTAATCCGGAGTGGACTATAACATTTGTTAATCGGCGGGAGTGGCAGCACAACTAAAAACTAATAATAACCAATCAATAGGTATCAATAAGAGCAATTGTTATACTGTGGTTTTCGTCAACAATTTCGTTGACGAAGTCAGCAATCTTAGATGAAGAAACAATTTTAGTTTCAGGAGCAATAGGATTTTCTTTAGTCGAAGTCAAATCAAAAATAGTTACGATGTACATAAAATTTAATTTTTAAGGTTAGTATTATATTAAAATGGTAAAAAGTCTGTTAAAGAAATCATAGTATCATTGATATAAATATCGAATGAACCAAAATCGGATTTGATTGATATTTCAGCGCATAAAAGTTGTGAATATTTAGAACGTATTTCTTTGCGTAAGGGATTCTCTTTACGTAATTTATAACACCATTCAAGTTCATTTGATGATATTGCAAACCAAGATGAATTAGGAGACGTAATAGAAAACTCACAAAAACGGGGCATTGATTCACCATCAATAGATATTTCGAGGTGATACGGCTTGCCCTGAGAGTCAACTACATTTCCATTAAATTGGATACCCTCTTCAACAGACATATGAGGATGTGAGAAACGTGAAAAAAATAAGTCCATAATAATCAAAAATAAATGTCAACATATACTATAGTAGTAGGCTTAAAAAACCTTTCATAACATATATCGGAAAATTTATGAGCGCAAAACATTTTAGTAGAGCGGTCATAATGTTCACGAACATACACCTGATTCATTGTAGGTTCTTCGATAGGCTTAAGGGTGAAATAGTCACCTTGTTTCAAATCGCGGATAGTTGTAGCTTTCATAATTGATATGGTTAATAGTTAATGTTGATGCAAATATATATTGTTTGCACATAATCATGATTATGTTAAATAGCATATTCAGATGCTTGTCGTATTCCGACATATCTCTCTATCTGATGGTACTCCACCATATTTTTTACTCTTATAAAATCTCCATCCGTTTATTCTCATAAAATCTCCTCTACAATTTTTTGGCAAAAAAACACAAGCTTATTCTCACAAATCATTGCGCTGTTTTCGCACACACACCTTAATAAATTTTATTCACAAAACACACTACTGTCCTGCCTCATTTCAATGCTTATGTTAAATTGAATTTTAACACAATTCATAGTGAAATTTCTGCCATCACTAAATAGCACATGCAATTTTACATATTTCTTGTAGAATAAATTTTTATGACGTAAATTTGTAATCTAAACTAAATCTTTTTTCAATGGCAAAAATTGGATCTGTAATGACCCCCGTGGGGCGAAAAGCACTATTACTTGGTAGTGGCGAATTGGGCAAAGAAGTAGCTATCGAACTTCAGCGCTATAATGTTGAGGTGGTAGCTTGTGACAAATATGCTAATGCCCCAGCAATGCAAGTAGCTCACAAGTCTCATGTCTTTAATATGCTTGATGGTGAGGAACTTAAAAGGGTTATTCTCGAAGAAAAGCCCGACCATATCATTCCCGAAGTGGAAGCTATTGCCACCCCTACTCTCGTTGAGTTGGAAAAAGAAGGTTACAACGTAACTCCCACAGCACAAGCAGCTTATCTAACAATGAATCGCGAAGGTATCCGTCGTTTAGCTGCTGAGCAACTCGGCATTAAGACATCACCCTACGTTTTTGCTTCGACCTATGAAGAATTTGTTGATGCTATTTCCACAGTTGGTATTCCATGCGTTGTAAAGCCCATCATGAGCTCATCCGGTCATGGTCAGAGTGTTGTAAAATCAGAATCAGACATTGAAAATGCTTGGAAAATTGCCCAAGAAGGCGGTCGTGCCGGTGCCGGACGTGTTATCGTGGAAGGATTCGTAAAATTTGATTATGAAATCACTTTGCTAACTGTTAGAAGTATCTGTGGCACAACTTATTGCCAACCTATTGGACACGTTCAAGTTGATGGTGACTATCGTTATTCATGGCAACCACAAGCTATGACTGCTAAAGCACTTGAATCAGCTCAGGATATTGCTAAAAAAGTAACAGACGCTTTGGGTGGTTACGGCATATTTGGTGTTGAATTGTTCATCAAAGGCGATGAAGTTATTTTTAGTGAGGTCTCCCCTCGCCCACACGACACTGGCATGGTGACAATGATTTCACAGGATCTCAGCGAATTTGGCTTGCATGCAAGAGCACTGCTCGGATTGCCAGTTCCCTCAATTCGTTTCTATGGCCCTTCAGCCTCTCGAGCTATTGTTGTTGAAGGTAACACCACTCAGGTTGAATTTGACAATCTTGAAGAAGTATTGGCTGAAGAGGGTGTTCAAATTAGAATCTTCGGCAAGCCTGAAATTAAAGGACACCGCCGCATGGGTGTTATTCTTGCAACAGCTGAAACAACAGAAGAGGCTCTTGCTAAAACAGCTCGTGCTTACGAAAAACTCAAAGTGACAGTTTCCTAATTAACTCGCTGAATATCAATCAAAATAGGCTTAGTCGCACCGACTAAGCCTATTTTGTATCTCACATTATATTAGCGTCATTACGAAAAAAGCAATCGGAAAGTCTCCTCTACTTTCGACACCTCTTTAATTTGGATATTGAACTTGCTTGTATCTACACCCTTTAGATTGTAGCGTGGAACAACTATAGTTTTCATACCGAGTTTTTCAGCCTCTGATATACGCTGTTCAAGGCGTGTAACCTGACGGATTTCACCAGAAAGACCGACTTCACCACAAAGACACATGTTTCGCGGAATGCTTATATCAACATTCGACGATAAAACAGAGCATATTATAGGCAGATCAAGTGCGGTATCATTCACCTTAAGCCCCCCTACTATATTTAAGAACACATCTTTTTGGGCAAGTTTAAAGCCTACACGCTTTTCAAGTACCGCAAGAAGCATATTCATTCGCTTTGCATCGAATCCGGTTACAGTGCGCTGTGGTGTACCGTAAGCTGCTGTGCTAACAAGAGCTTGCGTTTCAATAAGGAACGGACGCAATCCCTCCATTGTTATACCAATAGCCCTTCCTGAAAATTCTGCATCATCATTGTTACTAAGTAGCATTTCCGACGGATTGGTAACCTCTCTGAGTCCCTTTTGCCCCATTTCATAAATACCAATTTCCGATGTGCTACCAAAGCGATTCTTTATTGATCGTAAAATTCGATACATATAATGGCGATCTCCCTCAAATTGAAGCACTGCATCTACAATATGCTCAAGCACCTTTGGTCCGGCGATACTCCCCTCTTTATTTATATGACCAATTAAGATAACCGGGACACCACTTTCTTTGGCATATTTTAAAAGTTGTGCAGAACATTCTCGCACTTGGCTGACACTTCCGGCTGCCGATTCAATATCGTCGGATGCTATAGTTTGTATTGAATCAATAATCACTATTTCGGGATTTGTGTCCGCAATATGCGCCATGATATTGTCGAGCGATGTTTCACATGCTATAAGCACATTATCACACACACGTCCAATTCTGTCTGCGCGCATTTTTAGCTGGGTTGCACTCTCTTCTCCTGAAACATATAGGATTCGTTTTGACCTAATAGATAGTGTGTTTTGAAGTACCAATGTTGATTTCCCAATCCCGGGCTCACCACCAATCAGCACCAAAGAACCTGCCACTAATCCACCGCCCAACACTCGATTTAGCTCCTTGCTCGGCATATTTATGCGAGGCTCATCAATAGCTTGAATTTCAGATACTTTCTGCGGCTTTGAAATATTCCGAGATGAAAGGGTGACACTTTTAGAGCTTTTTGCTGCTTTTACTCGCTCTTCAACCATTGTGTTCCACGCTCCGCAATTAGGGCAGCGCCCTACCCACTTAGGCGAATCGCCTCCACATTCTGAGCAAAACCACATGGTTTTTTCTTTAGCCATAAGATATTATTGATTAGTGTTTTAAACGAAATTGTGAAACGGTGATAGCTGTTGCAATAGCCACATTTAATGACTCTGATGTTTCAGCTCCCTTTGGATAGGCTGGGATTGTTATTCGCTTGTTAATACAACAAGCCACCTCAGCCGAAATACCCTTCCCTTCATTCCCCATCACTATGATGCCGTTGGAGGAAAGTTTAGCACTGCTAATGTCTTCACCATCAAGAAATGTGCCATAAATTGGTGTTTCGGCAGAAAGTGACGAGAAGAAATCCACTAAGTCAACGTAATGCACTCGGACTCGGGATATAGCGCCCATTGTTGCTTGAACAACTTTTGGATTGTAAACATCAGCAGTGCCAACAGAGCAGAATATATCTCTAATGCCAAACCAATCAGCCGTACGCATAATGGTACCTAAGTTGCCTGGATCTTGAACACAATCTAATGCTATTGATAGATTCTCAGATATTTGATTGACGCTAAATTGGTATTCAGGAATTTCGTAAACAGCAACAACCGGTGCTGAATTTGACAGTGATGAAATTCGATCCATCTCTGCTTTAGTTGCGGGAATTACAGTGTCCTTATTCAAACCCACCGGCAAATATTCTTCAATCCATTGCCGAGTAGCAACAAGATATTCCACCTTGAATGAATGAATAGTGTCCAAAACGCATTTCGTCCCCTCAGCCTTAAATAGGCCAAGGGTGCGACGATGTTTTGCTTCATTCAATGATATAATCTGTTTTCGAATAGAGTTAGTTAATTCCATAAATCAACTTAAAAAGTAGATTTAGAGTAAGATATTTGAAAATCACTTTGCAGAGACTTCGATTCCGTCACGTTTAAGAAGTGCATCAATTGAGGGATCTTGTCCGCGAAATCTGCGATATAATTCGGCAGGGTTTTCTGTGCCACCCATCATAAGAATATTTTTGCGGAATTCATCGGCACTTTTTCTATCAAATATCCCATTTTCAAGGAATTTTGAAAATGCGTCGGCGTCAAGCACTTCAGCCCATTTATAGCTATAGTAACCTGCAGCATACCCGCCACCAAAAATATGACTAAATGTGGGAGAGCTCATAGAGCCTTCAATCGGAGCAAACATTTGAACCGACTCACCGGCTTTAATCTCAAAATCGGCCGCCTTGTCATTTGAAATCGGAGCAGTAATTGTGTGCCATGCCATGTCAACTAATCCGAAGTTAAGCTGGCGAAGACACGCGTAAGCTGCACCAAACTGTGATGAAGATATGATTTTATTCACAAGTTCTTGTGGAATAGCTTCTCCGGTTTGATAATGACGAGCAAAGCCATCAAGAAACTCTTTCTGCGTTAAATAGTTTTCGTTGAATTGTGATGGTAGTTCCACAAAATCGCGATAAACATTTGTGCCCGACAGTGATGAATATTTTGTATTGGCCAACAAGCCATGAAGTGCGTGACCAAATTCATGCAAGAATGTTTCCACTTCATAGGGAGTCAGGAGCGATGGTTTGCTTTCAGTCGGTTTAGTGAAATTCATCACAATTGAGACGTGCGGACGCGAATTCCCCTTTTCATCAATCCATTGAGCTTTGAAATCAGTCATCCATGCTCCCGGGCTTTTGCTATCTCGAGGGAAGAAATCAGTGTAGATTACACCAATATATTCATTATTTTCATCTGTAACTACATACGCCTTTACGTCTGGGTGATATATAGCAATCTCTTTATTTTCCACAAATTTGAGCCCATAGAGTCGAGTGGCAAGTCCAAACACCCCATCAACAACATTGTTCAATTCAAAATAAGGGCGAAGAGCTTCTTCATCATAATCATATTTTGCAACTTTCAGTTTGTTGGAATAATAACTATAGTCCCACGGTTTGATTTCAATTTCTTTACCCTCAATTTTACTTGCGAAATCGGCCAATTCTGCAAACTCTTTTTTCTGAGCAGGACGATAAGCATCGCGCAGTTCATGGAGCAGATTATAAACATTCTCTTTTTTCTGAGCCATGGTGTGCTCTAAAGAGTAGTCGGCATAAGTTTCGAAACCTAAAAGATTGGCAAGCTGAAGTCGCTTTTCGGCAATTGCAGTCATAATTCCGATATTAGAGAATTCTCCTGATATATTACGCGAAGTATACATCTTATAGAGTTTCTCTCTTAGATCGCGACGCTCTGAATATTTCATGAATGCCATATATGTGGGCTGCGCCAATGTGAGCAAATACTCCCCTTCACGCCCCTTCTCTTTAGCTGCTAATGCAGCTCCTTCAACAACGCCTTCCGGCAGCCCTACAAGTTCATCTTTTGTCATCCACAATTCATATGTATTCAACTCTTTAAGAACATTTTGGCTGAATTTGGTTGATAATTCGCTTAGTTCGGCATTGAGTTTGCGATATGTTTCGCGATCATCACCCTCAAGAAGCGCACCATTTCTAACAAAGCTATCATATGTTTTCTTTAATAACATATGATCCTCTGCATCAAGATTATACTCATCTTTATGGGCCCAAACATATTTAATCTTTTCCCAAAGCTTCATGTTTAATGAAATCGTTGTGGAATAATCGGAGAGCAATGGCATTGCTTGCATTGAAATGCCCATCATTTCATCATTGGTCATAGCCGACGACAATGGGAAGAAAACGCCTAACACTCTATCCAAGTCTTTACCTGAATTCTCCAATGCAACGATTGTGTTTTCGAAGTTAGGGACAGCAGGGTTTTCACAAATAGCATCTACCTCGGCAAGGCCGGATTTGATTCCTGCCTGAATTGCGGGCATATAGTCAGATAGTTGAATCTCGTTAAAAGGCACAGTGCCATAAAGTGTATTAAACTCCTGATAGAAAGGATTCTTAGTTTGTGCTTGTGTCATAATGGCAATTGTTGAAATAGCAGCAAAAAAAAGTTTTTTCATATAGTGATGATTAGTTTATTATTTATGATTCCAAGACTGAATCGATTACAATATCGATTAGCTCATCATTGACTCCCGACATCTGAAGATGACACCGGTCAGCAGTAATTTGCTTTAAAAATTTCTCAGCATTAGAGTTTGACTCTCTCTTTGATTTCAAATAATATTGTTCGGCTTCGCGATAACGTTTTAATGCCATGTTTAGGTGTCCGATGTTTAAATAATCGGCGGCTGTTGGATTATGTTGTAACACTCTGTCATAATATTCAGAACATCTATTGTAGTCACCGGTCAGGAATAGAGTCCAAGCAAGTGGTCGAAGTGCTTTTCCTGACTCAGGAGAAAGATAGTCAACCATAAAATAGGCTTTTAGAGCTTCATCATATCTCCCTGCTTCAAGATAACAATGACCTAAATTTAGTGTTATTGAAGTGTTATTGGGCAATAACTCTGACAAGCGCTCATAATAGATTAGCGCATTGACGTTATCGCCGATAAGCTTATAACACTGGGCTATTCGTCGGAGAGTCCACTCGCTGCCGGAATTAATCATTTCACATCGGAGATACATTTCCAACGCTTCTTTATTTTTTCCTATTCTCTGGAGAGAATAACCCGATTTTTGCAAAAGTTCAACGGGCACTGTTCCTTTCTCAAGCAACAAATTGAACAGTTCCAATGCTTCGGAATAGTATCCATGATTGAAATAAAACTCGGCAACAACTTTCAGAGCATCGGTATCATCAAGTTGTGATTTTAAAATCTCAATGGCCGCAAGATTTATCGGTTCAGAGAATGGATTTTTAAAGTCATCTTTGCGACGATATAATTTAAAAAAGCGATATAAATCTTGAATAAAGCGATTGATAATATTTCGACGCGACATTAACTCAGGATTCAATTCAGAGCTTCGTAATTCGGCCAAATTTATGCTTTGATTCTTGAACTGTTCAAGCATAACTCTACGATTGGCGATAGGCATCTGTTCGAGAGATAATAGAATCGAATACTTATCGCTATCACACATCATCGGCGTTCCGGCAATTAGTTCACCAATCTCTAAAGAAGAATCACCTAAGAGATTTACTATTGCAGAGTGTTCGGAGTAGAATGGAAGTAGCCAGTTGGCTACATTGTTAAAAAATGGAAATGATTTCAGATGTGAAAATGTACTCATCATCACATCTCCACCATCGGATTGAATTTCGTTAAGTTCTTTGAGTTTATCGCCTAATCCCGATTTTTCAAACATTTCGGTCCATTCTGGATTTTCTTCCAAGGACATCATATCCTCAACATCACCGACATCTTCAATTTTTTTTATGACATCAGGGCGCAATTTCAACATCTCAGGGATAACCTCATCATTTAATTTGCGCGTGATTCGTTCGGTGTCACGCGTGCGTGCTAATTCTAGGAACACCATTTTTAAGTCTTCCGACCAATTACTATGCTCCGACACAATTGACATTGTGTCACGCAACTTATGCCCAAAATCAACACTGCGGTGAATCCACATATTCAGCAATAACCCAACAGCTGCTTTTGTGGAAATTTTGACATTTGATTCACTATTTAGATATACACGAGCCATCAATGTCATTCTACGCTCATCGTAGTATTCCATTGCCCCCAAAGCCACTGCGGCAAGCAGCAACTCTTTAAAGTAATGTGGGAGCAAATCATCAGCTATTACCTTTTCTATTGCAGCCGATTGCTCTGCTCTTATGGGGTATATTGTCCAAACCAGGTTAAATATACGGGTGGCAAGTCCTTCTAATTCAACTCTTCGAGTGTTTATTTCTGATGGCTGAATATATTTGCTCCCGCCAAGAAGAATTAAATTATCTAATTCGGCATAAAGTTCGGAGTATCGAGCTAATTGACCGATTAAATCAGAATCACTTTGGAGTTGCTCATAGCGAATTGTTGAAAAATACTGACGCGGAGAATCGGCGATTTCCGATTGACGAAGCAAAGATGAAGCAACACGATGCACACCAACAGAAATATCTTTCAATAACAATGTACGCTGAGGATCCTCAACTCCATCAAGAGCATATTGCTTCAAAAAACCATAGCTATCCTCAAGCGATTGAATATCACGAGTGATTTCCCATGGAGCTTTAATTGTGGCTGCCATGTTTTTCAGCTGGGTTATTGCCGCAAGTATGCGATGTTCGTTCAAATAGCGACGAACCAAATTGTATTGTGACTGAAGTTTATTATCTGTCATAATTTGGATTTTAGTGAATACACATTATGCACACTGATATATTCGCTTTTACAGCAAATATAGTCATAAATACTAACAAAATCAATGCCAAAAGTGCATAATTGTATTTATTTATTGTTTTTTCGCTACATTTGTGTCATGATTAATTTCGACAACATAGATTGGTCTTGGATTAAGCAAAATGTGTGTTCTGACACACAAAAACTTAGGCTTGCAGCTCATGGCAATGAAAAACGGCTATTCGAAATTACTCAAATAGATTGCCGTCAACGAGTTAGTGATAAATTAGCTGATACTTTGTCCGAACATCCTAATTTTTTATTCCCAACGACCCTGTCGGCACAGCAATCCACATCGGATTTGTTGGCTTCATATCATGCGGAGCTTACCGCTCCGGGCTGGCGTGTCCTTGACATGACCGGTGGATTGGGCATTGATGCTCGTCACATTTGTAAAAAGGCTTTGAAAGTTACAATTTGTGATATAGATAAAAGTGTGGCACAGTGTGCCGAAAGGAATTTTCAGCACGCAGGAATCAAGAATGTCGAAGTATTGAATTGTGATAGTGTGGCCTATTTATTGCAATTATCATCCAATTTTTATGATTGCATTTTCATAGATCCTGCTCGAAGGGGTGTTCACGGGGAGAGATTGTATGCTCTATCGCAATGCTCCCCGAATGTCACAGCGATCTTGGATGAGATGCTTAGAATTGCGCCCAATGTCATCATAAAAGCATCACCGATGCTCGACATCACACACACGCTATCAGAAATTCACCATGCTGAGCAGATAATTGCTTTAGGAACTCAATCAGAATGTAAAGAGCTTGTGATTATTTGCCGAAGAGATTTTCAAGGTGACACTTCAATAAAATCGATAACACTCTCAGCTAAAGAGCGATTTTGCATCGATTTGCCTAATGCCTCAGAAACATCTCAATTAATCAGTTTCGGCGAGCCTATTGTAGATGATTACATATACGAGCCTTATCCGTCAGTGCTAAAGATTGGTGGACATGCCTTTATTTGCAATCTTTTCTGTTTAAGCAAAATAGCTACTGACTCACATTTCTATTGCTCAGAAGAGTTGCACCAAAAATTTCCGGGAGTAGCCCATAGAATTTTATGGGTTGGCGAAATGAGCAAAAAGACACTAAAAGAACTCCCGAAGCTGTTCCCAAAATTAGATGTCACTGCAAAAAACTTCCCAATGACATCAGCAGAACTATCGGCAAGGCTTAAAGTCAAGCCAAGCGGGAAGATACGCCTCTTTGCATGCCGAAACTCTGCCGGCAAGAAACTACTTATTGTGGGGGAAAGAATATAATAGACTATTTGTCCGAATGCTATTTTTCAAACATTCGCGCAATTGAACGTTTATCCTCGCGCTCCTTAATGGCTTGTCGCTTGTCGTATTCTTTTTTGCCTCGACCTAGACCTATAACAAGTTTAGCCAGTCCACGATCATTTATGAAGATTCGCAAAGGAACAATCGTCATACCCGCTTCCTTGCTTGATTTAGATAGTCGCTGAATCTCCTTTTTGTTCAAAAGGAGCTTGCGATCACGTCGCTCTTGATGATTATTGTATGTTCCATAAAAGTATTCGGCAACATACATATTTTTAACCCATACACCATCAGCGGACACAAAACAAAATGTGTCAACAAGACTTGCTTTTCCTTGTCGCAACGATTTGATTTCAGTGCCGGTCAAAACAATACCAGCCGTAAATGTCTCTGAAATAGCATAATCAAATGTTGCTCGACGATTTTTTATATTTACTTCTGACTGCTTCATAATTATAGTGACAACACAAAATTAAACAAATATTGCAACGCATACGGAGGCAATAAGATTGATAAAATTGTTATCAAAAGAAAAGTTCCCACACCATCAAAACTAACGCTCATATAGCGTAGCCCGCGCCAAAGAATGTACAAAACATATATCGGCATAATGTAAACCACAGCCAACTCTACAGGGATGCAATTTTCAATAATATTGACTACGGCAAGAAGAGTTATTCCATAGGTTATATATGTGTGACATTTCTTTAGGCTAAACTCGCCACTTATGCATGATGGTAAATATAATGTGAATACCAAGCACGCTAAATAGTATGTTGCAAAGTACTTTATAAACGTTATGATTGATTGTTGTAGGATGGAAATGAACAACACATCAACATCACTAAACATTCCAACGAATGATGATAGAGCTGTGAGTACCAAAAACGGGATTAACCCTTTTTTAAGTAATGCCGTATCGTCCAACCCATCCGCAGAAACATCCTCCCACCCCTTTGCCGGTGCGAGAATCAATTGCAAAGAATCTCTTAAATAGTAAAGAAAAAACATTTTGTTCGGTTTTCGAAATGCAAAGATACAAATAAGTGTGCGAAATATCTCAAGCAAACAAAAAAACAAATTCAATTTTGATTATCTCTCAAAAAAAATGCAATTTTGCAAGCAAGAAATTCAACAAAAGAAACACTCTTGATTTTATTCTTTAGTTAATCATGACAACTGAATTACTAACATGTGCTGCTGGATTAGGGCTTTCATCACTTCTTGGCTCCGTAATAGGATTGATTATCAGACGCATTCCGCATAGCTGGAATGACGTCCTTCTAGGATTTTGTGCCGGAATGATGTTAACAGCATCCATTGTGTGCTTAATCATGCCGGCTGTTGAGATGTGTGATTGGACTCAATGGTGGCAAGCGGGATTAGGGGTTATTGCCGGAGTTGCACTTATCGGTGTGCTTGACAAGTTTACACCGCATTTGCATCATCTGTCGGGAATCAGCGAACCGGAAAGTCATATTGCGAGCGCATCTCTCAATAGAACACTCCTTTTTGTAATGGCAATAGCCCTACACAAATTGCCGGAAGGATTGGCAACCGGTATTTCATTTAATGGCGAACAAAGTAATGCTATCGCGGTTACCATCACAATTGCTCTACAAAACATTCCTGAAGGGATGGTTGTGGTTACTCCCCTACTTATGGCCGGCGTGCGCTTTATCAACACCATGTTTATTGCAATTGCAATTGCAGTTATTGAAGTGATTGGTGTGTTCCTTGGTTATTTTATTGGTGACATCTCATCTCTATTCCTCCCATTCATGCTTGCCATGGCCGGAGGTGCAATGCTCTATGTTATCAGCGATGAAATGATTCCTGAGACTCACTCTCATGGATTTCAAAAATTTGCCACTTATGCGCTTGTTGCCGGGGTGCTTTTGATGCTCTTAATTGAAACTACAGTTTGACACTGGTGATATTTTAGATTTTTGATTGTGCCGGCTCGGTTGGCAGGATTGCTTTTACATGTCCGGCAATCATCTGTCAATGGTGCTTATCAGCCCCATATTGATTGTAAAATAGACAAAAAAATCGTAACTTTGCAGTCGCAAATCGAATAGGCGGTGACGCTTGAATAATTTGCTTAAAATCAGATAGAAACAAACACATTCAATCTATAATCAGACATGATTTCAGTAAACAATCTTGGAATTCAATTTGGCAAACGCGTCCTTTTTCAGGATGTAAATATGAAATTTACACCCGGTAATTGCTATGGTATCATTGGTGCTAATGGTGCGGGGAAATCAACATTAATGCGCATATTAAGCGGACAACTCACTCCGACTCAGGGAAATATAACTCAAGGTCCGGGTGAACGAATGAGCGTGCTTGAGCAGGACCACTTTAAGTTTGATGAATTCACTGTATTGGATACCGTATTGCAAGGCCACACTGTACTTTGGGATATCATTCAAGAGAAGAATGCAATTTATGCTAAAGAAGATTTCACTGACGCTGACGGCATTCGCGCTTCAGAGTTAGAGGAAAAATTTGCTGAGCTCGAGGGATGGAATGCTGAAAGTGATGCTGCAGCATTGCTAAGCGGTCTTGGAATCAAGGAGGACAAGCACTATCAATTGATGAAGGACTTAAGTGGTAACGAGAAAGTGCGTGTGCTTTTGGCAAAAGCTCTTTTTGGAAATCCTGACAACCTTCTTCTTGACGAACCCACCAATGACCTTGATTTAGAAACTGTTGCTTGGCTTGAAAACTATTTATCAAATTTTGAAAACACGGTGCTTGTAGTTAGCCACGACCGTCATTTCCTTGATGCTGTTTCAACCCACACACTCGACATTGATTACAATAAAGTGTCGCTATTTGCCGGTAACTACAGCTATTGGTACGAATCAAGCCAACTTGCTTTGCGCCAACAGCAGCAACAAAATAAAAAAGCCGAAGAAAAACGCAAAGAATTGTTGGAATTCATTCAGCGATTTAGCGCTAATGTGGCAAAATCAAAACAAACCACATCTCGCAAGAAGATGCTTGAAAAACTCAATGTGGAAGAAATTCAACCCTCTTCACGTCGTTATCCCGGCATTATCTTCACTCCGCAGCGCGAGCCGGGCAACAAAATCCTTGAAGTGCATGGATTGACTGCAAGCATTGAAGGTGAACTCCTTTTCAAGGATATTAACTTCCAAATAGAAAAGGGCGACAAAGTGGCATTCCTTAGCCGCGATCCCAGAGCTATGACTGCTCTTTTTGAGATTATCAATGGAAATCGTAAAGCGGATGAGGGCACTTTTGATTGGGGCCAAACCATCACTACAGCTTATTTGCCGCTTGACAACTCCCAATTCTTCAACACTGATTTGAATCTGGTTGATTGGCTTTGTCAATTTAGCAATGACTCCAGTGAAATATACCTTAAAGGGTTCTTAGGCAAGATGCTCTTCTCTGGAGAAGAGGTGTTGAAGAAAGCATCTGTGCTATCCGGTGGTGAAAAAATGCGCTGTATGATTGCTCGCATGATGCTTCGCGATGCAAACACTATGGTTCTTGACTCCCCCACCAACCACCTTGACTTGGAATCAATCCAAGCTTTTAATAACACGCTGCAAAATTTCAAAGGCAACATTTTGTTGTCGTCACATGACCATGAATTTATTCAGACTGTGTGTAACCGCATTATAGAACTGACTCCCAATGGCATCATTGACAAGATGATGGACTATGATGACTATATCACCGATGAGAAAGTAGCAGCAATTCGTGAACGTTTATATTCAAAATAAGAACAGATATGATTAAACACGTTGTAACATTCCGTTTTTCAGGATCAGCTGAAACTCGCCGCACTGTAGCACAACAATTTCGCGATGCACTTGTAGCACTGCCGTCACAGATTGAAGAATTGAAAAGTATGGAAGTGGGAATTAATGAAAATCCTGCCGAACAATGGGACTTAGTGCTAACAGCCGTAGCTGAAACAATGGAAGATGTTGCAGTTTATTCTGCTCATCCCGCCCACAAAGCAGCTGTTGCAATAATCGCAGAGCATAAAGCAGATAGGGCTTGCGTTGACTATACTATTTGAGCATATTCCGGTATATCACGAAGAAAACCATACGTTTCGTTGTCATAATCAATCCGACAGCAATAATGTGTTAATCCATTACTAACCGTCAGATAGGGGGCTCGAAGCACCATTGCATATCGCGCAATCTGGTCAAAAACAGATTGCGTGATTTTTATATCCGGAGCTTTATATTCAACAATCATAACCGGACGCATTGCATCATCGTAGATCACAGTGTCACATCGACGAGCAGTCCCATTGAGTGTGATTGAAATTTCGTTTGCAATGCGCCCTGAAATATAGCCCTTGCACTCAACCAGCATTGACACAAAATTTTGGCGCACCCATTCTTCAGGAGTTAAGACCACACGCCGACCTCGCCAACGATCAAAAACCGTCAGGCGCCCATCTTGATTCCGCTCAAGATTGAGATTCGCTTTTGGCAAATTAAGTGGTACGATTGGATTTGTGGCTTGCTGTGTCATAATTACCGGCAAAGTTACAAAACTTTTTCATAGAGGAATTGGCATAGTGCCTTATTTTATGTATTTTTGTTGTTGAAAAAAGTGTTATAGCAATGGCAGCCGCTTCTCAAAATCAATCATTCCAGGAAATAAAGCAATCAATTGCTCGACAACAACTTGCGCCTATATATGTCCTTTCAGGTGAGGAGGGATATTTCATTGATGAGCTCTGCAATGACTTTGAAAATCTCGTTCCTGAATCTGAAAGAGATTTTAATTTCTATGCACTCTACGCTCAGGAGATAACGGCAGAGATTGTAATGGCAACATGTATGAGGTTTCCCATGATGTCGGAACGCCAAGTTGTTATTCTAAAGGAAGCCCAAACACTGCGCACAGACCAAATAAACCGCCTAAAGGGTTATGCTTCAAAGCCAAATCCGATCACTGTGTTAGTGGTTTGTTTTCGTGGTGAGAAGGCCAAGGGGAAAGAATTTCTTGATCAAGTAAAAGCTTGTGGTGGCGTGATGTTTGAGTCGAAACGCCCAAATGAACGTAATATTGACCCTATGATTATGCAACTCGTGCGTGATAAAGGGCTTAATATTGAGCCAAAGGGGATTGCCATGCTTCGCGATTACATAGGGCTTGATGTTGCAAAACTTTGCAATGAAATTAATAAAATGGCTCTTGTGCTTGGTACAGGGGCTATGATTACACCCGAAAGTATTGAACAGAATGTGGGCATCAGTAAAGATTTCAATAATTTTGAACTTGTTGATGCAATTGCCGCAAAGGATTCAGCAAAAATATTCCGAATTATTAATTATTTCCGCAGTAATCCAAAGAAGAATCCGAGTGTGCTGACTGTTGCAGCCATATTCAATTATTTCTCAAACTTGATGATTTGCCAATTCTCACGCGACAAATCACCAAACACACTCATGGGGCTTTTAGGGTTGAAATGGCCCAAGCAATTGGAACGTTACACTCAAGGAATGAGAAATTACAATGCATATAAAAGCATTGAAATCATTTCAGCCCTAAGGGAGTTTGACACAAAAAGCAAGGGTATTGGCAGCCGCCAATCCGAGTGGGACCTACTCCACAATCTAATGTTTCGAATAATTACTTGTTCCGGCAAAATTGATATTTAGAATCTCAAGGCAATTTCACTTAATGTGAAACATATATCCAAGAGTTACCTCAATTGCAGTGCCACGTGATGCAGAGAATTCATCCTTCTTCTTTGCAGAGAAAATATTGCCAAGTCCGTAGTAATAACGCCCCTCAAGCATTATGGAGTGACGTTTTTTAATAATCAACTCCATGCCGATTCCCCCAAGAATACCATAGTCAAATTTATTCTTAATGGGCATACTCATCTGATTAACATGGCGATTGGCTATGGGGAATCCTTCAACTGAATTGGGATTTTCATAGTCAAAATTGGCTGATATGCTATTCCCTATCATATATCCTACTGAAGGGCCTAAGTTGACAAATCCTTTAAAGTTCTTTCCACCGAAATAGATATGCGTCAATAATGGCAATTGAATATATGTCAGTGTACGAGAGTAAGCAAAATCTGTTTCTTCAAATTTTTCTTTCCAACCGCGTTGCTCAATCTTCAACTCCCCTATTAAGCCAAAAAAGTTCTCTTCAGAGTAACGAGCAACAACGCCCATTGTTACCCCCTGTTTCATTGATTGCTCCACACCGGGAGTGAAAGCCACATTTGAAAGTGTTACACCGGCTTTACCACCTATTGCGAAATGTGGCTCATATGTTCTTTGTGCAAAACTGAATTGAGCCCCCATTATAAATAATAGCACTAAGAATGCGTGTTTCAACACTTCAATTTTGTTGCTCATCTTGATTAAAGTCCAAATTTAAAGATTGTATTTCCGGGAGCAAAGTTAATAATAAACATTTCGTCATTAACAAGACCTCCATTTGCTTCTTCAATGAATTCAAATGAGTTTTGCACTCCGAAATAAGACACAGGTGTTTTACGGAAATCTCCGTTGTTGCTATTCAATGCTCGAATAAGAAACATCCCGGTGTCAAATCCATAGACTCCTTGGCGTGGAACTCTGTCAACTATTCCTACACCATACCAACGGCGGAAATAGTTTTGCAACTCATCCTGGGCATAATCATTGTCAACAGAATAAAATCTTGAAAAGATATATGAATTTGCCAAATGCAATGACTCTAATGTCTTGCCTCGCGCAGTTAACCACTCTGCATAACCCCATAGAGAAACATTTGAGTCTATGCGCTCGGCCTTAAATTCAGTCACCGCCGAAACGAAGCGATTTAACTCGCTGATAGACGATGACACTGGAATAAACGCATAGCCAACACCTGCTGGCAACTGAGACAATGTTGTTAATGAGAGTTTATCCTTGAATTCAATCTCATGATATTTTCTACCGGCTGCCGACAGTGCCTTTTTTAATTGATTAACAAATTCCAATTTATCTACTTTGCCATCACTTCTTTTTAAAAACACCGGCGTGTCTGTTGAAAATGAACTCAAATAATAATCCACAGCCTTCTGATACATTGCTTTCTGTGGGATATTCGATTGCAACACATATGGGTTTGTCAGGTATGTTTGATCTTTAATCACAAATTGATTTAAAAGATATATCTCATTTTCAGATGCAAATTTTGCAAATGAGGCTAATTGTGTGGTTGCATCCGGAGCTAAAATCACATGAGCCGAACGCAATGCGGGATTTTGTAGTATTTGAGCTACACACTCATCTGAGCCATCGGTGTCAAATGTCATCACTTTTAATGGTTTCCCATAATTGCGCAAGCTGTCAACGGCCAACATGAAACCACGATAAAACTCCAATGTATTATACGCTCTGACATCTCGTTTTTTAGCTGATGCCTTTAATGGCAAAGCTAATGCAATCACTAATGTATCAACTTCTGCCGCATCCTCTTTGGTTAAACGATGACGACCGCTCATTGTTGTTTCAGAATCTGCCAAGGGAGTATCTTCGGGAGCATCTTCTTGCTGCACAACAGCTCCTTGATTACCTGGATTTTCATCACAAGCTTGTGGCAATGTTAACACCATTCCGGCCTTAAGCATTTCTACACCTGGATTTGCTTGGCGAAGCTGGTCAACACCGAGGCCATAACGCTGAGCAATGCCAAAGAACGTATCACCAGATTTTACTGAATATGTTCCGGGGGCATCTTGTCCAATGTTACTTGTTTGTACATTGGATTTAACCAACTCACTTGAGTCCGATTTAACTTTCACATAATCACCCGATTTTATGCCATCTACAGCTTCGGGATTAAGCTGATAAAACTCATCCAAGGTCATTCCGAATTTACGACTAATCCCGTAGCCGGTTTCACCTCGCTGAACTTTATATTCTGCAACAGATGTATTTGTTGAACTTACGCTCTGCTTGCTCTGTTTAGCGCCGCTAACTGCGAATAGCAATGTTTGATATGCTTTAAGCCCATTGGCAACAGAGGGATTTTCAGCAAGCAATTCCTCCCTAGTGATGCCAAATCGTCGACAAAGGGAGTAAACCGTTTCTTGCGGCTGTACTTCATAGTAATGATATTGTTTGCCATTAATTGTCTTAATAGGCAACTCTGGTATTCCGCCATTTGCAAGCGAAGATAATGAAATCATGCTTGCGACAACAAGCAATCCTATTTTCTTAAAGCGCTGTAACATTAACTGAATTCGGTGTGTTATTACTAAATGCAAAGGTAATTGCTTTGAGGGAATTATGCAAATACAGAGCCATGTCAAGAATGCAGTGCAAAAAAAATCAACAATTTTTGTCTTTGATGTGGGAATATCGCGATTTATATCTAACTTTGTGTGACTTATTGACAGCCGCCTCTTTGAGGCCTTTTTATTAACACTACAAAGCGATTTTAAAAAGATATGAGAAAGTGGAAAACTGAAGACAGCGCCGAGCTTTACAACATCACTGGTTGGGGCCTTAAATACTTTTCAGTCAACGAGAAAGGTCACGTAGCAGTAACCCCGCGTGAAGGTCATGCCTCTGTTGATTTGAAAGATGTGATGGATGAACTTCAAGTGCGTGATGTCACTGCACCGGTATTGCTTCGTTTCCCCGACATTTTGGACAATCGCATTGAAAAGATTTCAAACTGTTTTAAACAGGCATCGAAAGAGTATGACTATCAAGGTCAAAGTTTTCTCATTTATCCCATTAAAGTGAATCAAATGCGTCCGGTGGTGGAAGAACTTGTGAGCCACGGTCGCAAATTTAACATCGGACTTGAAGCCGGTTCAAAACCTGAATTGCATGCTGTTCTTGCAACTAACATTGCTGATAACGCTCTGATCATTTGCAACGGCTACAAGGACGAAAAATTCATTGAGCTTGCTCTTTTAGCTCAAAAGATGGGCCGTAGAATTTATCTCGTTGTAGAAAAACTAAACGAGCTCAAATTGATTGCTGAAGTCGCTAAGCGATTGAAAATCATGCCTAACGTAGGGATTCGCATTAAATTGTCATCGTCAGGCTCAGGGAAATGGGAAGAATCAGGTGGCGATCAATCTAAATTTGGTCTAAATTCCAGCGAATTGCTTGATGCTATTGAGTTTATCAACAAACAAAAAATGCAATCATGCTTCAAACTGATTCACTTCCACATTGGCAGCCAAGTAACAAAGATTCGTCGCATCAAAAATGCTCTCCGCGAAGCAACTCAATTCTATGTTCAGCTCTCGAAACTCGGCTTTGACATCGAATTCGTTGACATCGGCGGCGGACTTGGTGTGGACTACGATGGCACTCGCAATGCCACATCCGAAAGTTCCATGAACTATTCTATCCAGGAATATGCCAATGACTCTGTTTCGGCTCTCGTGGATGCATGCATTAAGAACAACATCAAACAGCCCAATATCATCACTGAAAGTGGACGCTCACTTGCTGCACATCACTCCGTATTAGTGTTTGAAGTGCTTGAAACCACAAGCCTCCCCTCTTGGAAAGAGGATGAAGAGCTTGATCCGGATGCTCATGAATTGACTAAAGAGCTTTACGAAATTTGGGAACGATTGAATCAGCCTCGAATTTTTGAAAGTTGGCACGATGCACTGCAAATTCGCGAAGAAGCGCTCGATAGATTTAACCTAGGGCTATTAGATCTCCGCACTCGTGCTCAAATTGAAAAATTATTCTGGGTTATTGCTCGTGAAGTAGGCGAAATTGCCAATCGCATGAAGCATGCCCCTGAAGAGCTGAAGAAAATTTCAAAAATGATTCCCGACAAATATTTTTGTAATTTCTCACTCTTCCAGTCTCTTACCGACTCGTGGGCTATCGACCAATTGTTCCCGATAATCCCGATTTCCCGCCTTGATGAACGCCCTAATCGCACTTGTACTCTGCAAGACATCACATGCGACTCAGATGGCAAAATCTCTAATTTTATCACCAACCACGGCACATCAAACTCACTCCCCGTTCACACTGTTAACGGAAACGAGCCCTACTATCTCGGTGTGTTCCTCGTGGGCGCTTACCAAGAAATTCTTGGCGATATGCACAACCTGTTTGGCGACACTAATGCTGTTCACATTTCAGTCTACAAGGATCGCTACGAAATAGACCGAATAATTGATGGCGAGACTGTGGCCGAGGTGCTTGATTATGTGCAGTTCAATCCGAAAAAGCTTGTGCGCAATGTTGAAACATGGGTTACTGCAAGTATGAAAGCCGGACACATTTCTCCGGAAGAAGGTCGTGAGTTCTTGTCCAATTACCGTTCAGGGCTCTACGGCTACACCTATCTTGAAAAGGACTAATTTAGCATATCCGAAATAAAAGATGCCTCGCTATTTCATGATGCTATCCTATCGTGGAGAACCGTTCCATGGTTGGCAATCACAGCCCAATGCTGTCAGTGTGCAATCCACTATTGAAGATGGATTGAGCAAAATATTGCGCTATCCTATAAAAATTGTTGGTGCCGGACGCACCGATACCGGTGTTAATGCCCGAAGAATGGTGGCACACTTCGACGCTCAGAATGAAATCAATGATTCCGAAGCATTAATCCGCAGCCTGAATTCAATTGTGGGGCGCAACATTGCCATTCATGCTATAGCCCGGGTTGACGATGATGCACATGCAAGATTTGATGCAACATCTCGAACCTACCACTACTATGTGAGCACTGAAAAAACACCATTCTTTCATCAACTTTGCTGGCAAGCCCCTAATACTCTTGATTTCGAAGCAATGAACAAAGCTGCCGAAAAATTGCTTGAAGTGGAGGATTTCACATCTTTTGCCAAACTCCACACTGATAACAAAACCAATATCTGCCACGTAACTTATGCCAAATGGCACAAAATAGAAAAAATCGACGGATATGTTTTTATCATAACCGCCGATCGTTTTCTTAGAAATATGGTCAGAGCCGTTGTTGGAACGCTCATTGATGTTGGGCGAGGGAAGCTTTCCTTTGAGGATTTTTGCCGTGTCATTGAAGCTCGCAACAGATGCTCCGCCGGAACATCCATGCCGGGACACGCACTATTCCTCTGGGACGTCACATATCCCTACCCGACATTCAATGTCGAACCTAACCCTTAAGGCGCAACTCGGTGCCATCGGATAGCTCTACTTCAAAAATTCCACGGCTCTTTCGTGACAGCTCCTCTACTCCGCTATTAATTTCCTGTGCCTTCAAATATTCCTTTACACCATTGGGAACAATTGCTGCCGGAACAGTTTTTCCACGTGGCATGTCAATGTTTTGCCACACTCCTTTGCTGTTAAAATCCAATTCGGTGCCATCAGCCAAACGCACTTCGTATTCAACTGAGCCGTCATCGATATCCTTCTCTACTTTAACTACTTTCACAGACGAAAAATGTGTTTTTAACAAAGCATTAGCCTCACTTGGCAATTCCGAAACTGAAATCGGTCTTCCGGCAAAAGCGCTCAAAGCCACTACACCGGAGAGAATCATAAAAACTAACTTTTTCATAAATTAAATTAGATAATAAATTAAACAATTAAAATATACTTATACTCACTTAAAACATTTTTTGATTGATTATTGATTAACGCCATACACCGTCGTGTGCAATTGTTTCTCAATATTTTGTAAATCAGCACCCGAATCCGTTGTCATCAACATTAATTCCACCGCCTCGAGCCCTTTGGCATAAGCCGGTTGAATATATTTATACTCCCTATGGGGATAAAATCCACAGCGACAATAAAATTCTATGCGTCGGCATGCCATTTCGCCAAGCGCCACCGGCTCTGCCTCAAGCACAACAGGCGTGTCATCTCCTTTGATAAATTCTTTAATTGCTTGAGAGCCAATGCCGCTATTCCTTTGCCTCGGAGAGACTGCAAAATGCTCTATATAGCGCACCCCCTCAAGCTGCCACCAAGTGATGAATCCCACAGGCCGATTTGCAGAATATATCATCAATAGCTTCATGCGACCGGTTTTATCCGAAATTCTCTCTACAAAATCCGGCCATAGCCGACGTTCATTCTCCGGGAAAGAGCTGAAATACAACTCCTTAACAAAACTCAAATCTTTCCCATTCCCCCTCCATGGCCACACATAAAACTCATACATCGATATGCAACGCTTTATAAGCGGCCACAAAACAACGGGCAATATTAATATTCCGGCCACATCAGCCACAAAATCCATGACATCGGCACTGCGCCCCTGCTTCATCGCCTCCTGTGCAAGCTCAATAAAAACGCCTAAGCCGACAAGCGCAATCCCACCAATCAGATAAAGCAGCCAACCCTTTGCCCGGCGCCACCTACCAATGTCAAGCACTAATGCCGACGCTACCAGCCCAAACGCCAATAGGTGAAACACCTTGTCGGCCATCGGAAACAGTTCAATCTTCGGCAGCTCCGACGAGGGGCGAAGAGTCAACACCAGTAGCATTATTACTCCAACAGCCGAAAGCGCAAACAGTGGCCACGAATTTAAAAATCGGAATAAACGCGTCATAAACACAAAATCATTTTTTACCTGACATCGGCCCAAAGATAATAAAAACTCATAACGCAAATGTGTCATTTCACTAACATCAACATTTTTTACAAATTAATCATATAATTCTCTGCCGAAACAAAACTGACATCGGCCACTGCGAAAAAATCACAATGGCCGACTCAAACAAAATTATATTAAAAATATTTTTACGTCTTTGCCAAATCTCCGGATGCCGCTGCGCGCCGCGTTTCACACACATCGCTATAGTACCAAACCATGGCAAACAGCATCAGCATAAACCACGTGTAATAAACACTTCCGACACTGAACATTGCAAACACAAAAAAGAATAGGGTCTCCATCGAGAAAAACTTTCTTATGCAGCAACCAAATACAAAAATCAATGACACAATATACGTTATCAAACCATAATTAGGGATATCGCCCAAATATTGACTTTTAAGGAAAGTAGAATCATAGATTTCATTCAAACCGATTTTCTCATCATTCCCCGAGCCAATCCAGGTTGCTCGATCAGAAAGGTCTATCGAAAGCATATTCATCATAGGCACAATTCTTGTAGCTCCGCTTAGCTCTTTTTCAATTAATGTGTCTTTAGGTGCCTCAGTTAATACACTGTTGACCACCACCTGCACGCGCCTAAACTGTGAATTATCGATTTCAATATTCATTAATACCACAAAGAGAGCAATCCCACAAAGCATTAACACCTTATTACATCTAAACAAATATACAAGAATCAAAATTCCCCCTATTACAGCCATCGCTGAGCCTATTGTCGTAATAGTAAGCCAAAATAAGGCAGAAATCACCGGAAATTGTTTCCATGATTGAATGATTCCAATCGGGCGACCACTCTCTATTTCTGACAATTTCAATATCCCCCAATACAATATAGGCATGATTCGTCCCGAATGAGATGCCTCTAATGATAAGCCATTCGCCTTAAAAATGCCATATTTATTGGGTTGGAAGTAATAGTTAAACAAATGCGTTTCTGTAATTCCGCATAGATACAGCACATGCTGAACAGCGTATGTCACACAATAGGCTATCAATAATATTTTTAGCAACTTACTGACAAACTGCAAGTTGATATCACCATTATAAACAATGTAATAGACACACAGAAACATCATCACAAACATAGCCCTGTAGCCAATCCTGGGCCACGAAATCCCCTGGCCACTAACCAGACAGCAGATTACCATCATCGATAGATACAATCCGGTAAGCAGAATAGGCCTATAATCATTGATCTTCAACTTCATCAAAACAATTAGAAATGGTGCCATCATCATGGCAGCCACCTTGACAAGACTTACAGTCTCACCCTCCAAGCCGATGATTTGCACCGACATCAAAATGATGTAAGCTGCAACAATCACATGCTTTAATTTATCAATAGCTATCATCCTATCAATAAAGCGATTCATACTGTTGTGCAATATACCTCCAACAATAGCGTCTTTGCGCTATTTCTGCCATGCTGCTGCCACAATCTCTCGCGTCACCGCTCAATATCTTCACCAAATCATCCTTTGAGCCGAAATAGCAAGCCCGGTTCTCAGTAGTTTCCCTGTTATACACCACATCAAATGCCAAAATAGGCTTACCGAAATGCATAGCCTCCACAAGTGAAGGATTTGTTCCCCCGGCACTGTGTCCGTGGATATACTGCTTGCAATTGCTGCGAAGAGTGTAGAGCACATCCAAATCATAGATCGACTCGAGAAACACCATATTCTCATTCTCACCATATTTCTCTCTCAGCGAGCGGCTGTACTCACTTCGGCTCCAATTCCCTATAAACACCAACATCTCACCCTTAGCTTCGGCAAAAGCCTCAAGAATCACATGGCTATTATTTTCCGGCTCTATGCGACACACACTGATCGAATAGTCATTACTGCTCAGCCCATATTTCTTCAGAATCTCGGCCTGCTGCTCCGGCGCCACATTGCGCTTCACATGATCGCCTCCATAGGCAATCAACGCCGAATCTTTTCCATAAGTCTCCTTCACATAGTCCTGAATACCCTTATTGTCCGACACCACCACATCGGCAAATCTCACTGCCATAGCCTCACTGGTTTTCAAAAACCACTTGGCAAATTTGCCCCATTTGGCTCTGCGATGTTCCAGACCGTCGATATTCACTATCAAGCGCTTGCGAAAGAGCAACCTATAGATGGGCAGAAAAATGCAACCCGACACTCCGAGCACCACCACTGTGTCATATCCTCTAAGCGTACACAGCATCGAAAGAATGTCATATGGAGTGCTTTGAGCCCCATTAGCGTGAAACATCGGAATATATTTCAGCTTCGCGCCCCTATATTCCTTCAAACGCTCCTGATAATCCTTACCACTGCAAAACACTGTGTATTCAATCCCTTCCGAACAGTTCTCTCCAATGATATTCTCCACCAGCGTTTCAAAGCCACCATATTTTGCCGGCACACCCTGTATGCCGACGATCGCCACTTTCTTCATCTTAAAAATAAATTATTCACAAAGCACATTTGCAATACTGTCAATCATCGCTGATTCACTATACCTTTTTGAGTATTCACAAGCATTGTTTGCCAAATTACTATACAATTGCTCATTTGACAGAATTAAGCTGATGTACTCCGATATTTTATCAATATCTGCAACATCAATTTTATAGCCATTCATCCCATCTTTCACCATCTCGGCAATACCCCCAACAGTTGGTACAATAACAGGCAGTCCGGCACTCATAGACTCCAATGCCGTCATACCAAAAGTTTCGATAAATTGCCTCTTATCCGAGAGATTAACTACTAATGAAGCATCGTTGTAAAACTCTGAGACATCAGTTTGACGAGAATAAACAGTCATATTATCTAACACCAAATCTGAGGATATCGACTTAAGGTATTTATCCACATTCTCTTGGGTATCGTTGATAACAAGAGTAAAATTAAATTGAGGTAAACGATTGGTAAGCTCAATAAATTCGTGCGTTCCCTTATACTCCTTGAGCGATGAGAGCATCAACACATTTTTTCGCTCAAATGCTGCGCGCGGATTTGGGTTCAGCTTATCCACAAAAACTTGTGGCAGAGCATTTGGCACAACCACAACACCTTTTTGTCTTTTGAGAAACGACGCTTGATACTTCGACACACAAATTATTTTATGAGCGAGTCGCTGCATAGCCCAAGCCAGAGCCTTGTAAAAAGCCCCTTTCACGAAAGCATTTTCATGATAGTGATACACCACCCTCTTCCCCATCAATCGCCCTGCCAAGGCCGGTCCCGCGGGCAAAAGAGTGTTGATATAGAACACACAATCCTTTTTAAACAAATAACGCAGTGCAAAAAAGAACGTATATATTTGTATCGCAGCATAGCGGAGCATAGTCACAGCCGGATTGCTTGAGAAAGCATATCTGTAGGAGTGTTTTTTCAGATTGGGATAACACTCCAACTCATCCAGCACACCACCATTCGACGACACCAGCTCCACCTGATGTCCCCTTTTCAGCAGCCCCTCAAGCACCATGCTCAACACCTTCGGGCTACCACTATAATCATTAAACAAATGAAAACAAACTATCCGCTTCATTTTCTTGATTTTATTACTTTAGCTGGAACTCCGCCAATTATAGTATATGCGGGGATATACCCCCTCACCACAGCCCCGGCTGCAATAATACAACCATCACCAATTTCGGAGCCATCCAAAATAGTCACCTTTGCGCCAATCCAACAATCTTTTCCTATACGGATTCCTTTGCGATTAACACCCTGCAAACGTATGGGCACATCGCATTTTGAGAAATTGTGATTTTCAGAATGAAGCGATACATAATTTCCAAATATTGTATCGTCACCTATCTCTATACCACCGGCACAACCAAAGAACCCATGAGTTCCAAGACCAACATTATTTCCAACTTTCAATCCCTTCCCAAGTTGTCGCAATGTTCCCGTACATTCAATTGTTGTGTTTTTACCAATCGACACATTATTCCCGAACTCGATTCCCTCTGTTGATAATGCGTCAATGTAGCAATTTCTATCAATTGATAGATTACCTTTTATACAAATTTTTGAAGAACATTTAATTTTTGAAGAATAATGAATAAAGCAACGACCAATGCGATTTAATTTCCAAATTCCACATATCAACATAAAAATTTTGCTAATCATTAATCTTATGATGTATGATTGTGGAATATTTTTGTCAAGGATAAAAGACTCGCCTTTTACTCTTGATATTAATTTACTAAACGGGCTCATTTCTTATATATGAGTTAATATATAAATCCAAGTCTCAAATATTTCCTTTAATCTGCTATTCAAGAACCCTCTATCCCTATTTAGATAAAATTCCATGATAGCCAATAGATAACATCGATACAGAAAATCCGAATTACACACATCTGCCAATATTTCCGTCTTCAAATAATTGTATTTCTTAACAATCTGCTTTCCATCAGCATACTTATCATATATTTCAGATTGTGTGAAATAATGGAAATAATCTGCATACAAAGGGAAAGATTTCTTGAAATATTCAAAATCGAAAGCATATAGATGATCATTCACTATAAAACTATTCCAAGGTGTTAAATCTCCATGAAAAGCAGAAAAATTAACATCTTTTCCTTTCAGATTATCCTCAACCAATGCTATATTTTTTTGAACGATTTTAATCCACTCTTTTATTTCAAGTAATGAAATCAATTTCTTGAGAGAGCTTATAGTATGAGCATATTCAGATTCTTCATATCGCATTTTCCGACAAGTTGCATCCATCATTTGTTGTACAAATGATTTAACTTTAGGGTCTGTTGGCAATGCTGCTTTTTCATTGGTAATGCGCTCTGTTGTTTGTACCATTAACCATGTATTTTTACTTTCGTTCAACTGATTACAATACACAATAGTCGGAATATACTTTACTCCAGCAGAATTTAAATAATTAAGTGTTTCTTCTTCTCTTTTAAATAATTCGATAACTTCAGGATTATCAGTTATCTTACAGTACCCAATAGTTCTCCCCTCTGCGACAAGCATGATGGTTGGCTTTTTATGGCGACCGGGGGATCCACAGAATATAGAACAAGTAATATTCTCAATACCTAAAGCACTTTGTAATATTGCAATAAACTGTTCATCAAATTTAAGATGAACTATTCTAGCACTAATAAACTTGAGCAACCATGGAAAGTAAGACAACCATGGTAAAAGAAGTGCAACAGTGGATCCTTTTAGAGATGATGGTTGAAACAATGACATATATTGTCTCATATTTTTACAAGGGAAATACCATCGCTGTCCAACTGTATTTTCCAGTTGAACAAATTTAGAGCCATCTCGCTCTTGAATAATATGATTTAAAGGAGCATCTAGCATATAAATTATTATGCCTCTAATTGGTCAAATAATTTCTCCATGAACTCACCCTTAGCATCCCAATTAAACACATCTTTTATGCGTTGACGAGCCGCGGTCCCTAATTTTTTACGTAATTCCGGATTCTCTATTAAGTGAGTAATTGCCTGTCCCATATCTATTTCCATTTGTTTAGGGTTCGTTACAGGTAGTTGAATAGCAGTTTGTTCATCTGTTTCTACTGCCATTCCGGCCCAATCTAAGCAAATCACAGGCAAACCAATAGCCATGGCCTCCATTAATGACCAAGTTCCTCCCTCTTTCAAACTTGGGAACAAAAAGATATCAGACTGTTGAATCAAATCAAGAGCTTTCTCTCGTGGCATAAATGGTATGATTCTAACATTATCATAGCCTTGATTCTTTATTTCCTTATTGATTATACCTAAATCCGGGCCGGAACCAATTATCGTTAAATCCCAAGTCTTGTTAGTATTTACATGGCGAAATGCTCGGATAGCAGTAGGAATATTCTTTACTGAAATCAACCGAGCACAGATAACGATTTTAATAACGTCTGAGTTGTAATCAACTTTTTCCCGATTGAAAATACAGTCATCCATTGCTGTTTCAAGCAAAACATGTGTTTTACCTTTATAAAAATTTGGAATAACTCTTCCTGTATTCGATGTTCGCACCAAAATAGCTTTTGCTCTGTGTGCTGGATGCACTATAAAAGGATTTACAACTGCTGTCGCATTGAGAAAATAACGAAACCATTGTATAATTCTCTGCTTCCATGGCAACACATTTAAAAATGAACGTGGCACACACTCACCTCCGCCCATCGGGCCCCAAATAAATGGAGTTTTAAGTATTGGCAAGAACGTTGGCATCCAGATACTACCAAAGGTCAAATGAATAGCATAATCTATATGCTCTTTTTTGACAATACGCCGAGCAACATTTACAACTCCTATCTGCCAACAAAAATTATAAAAATATAATCCTTTATCCCGTTTTTTAAGTCGTCTAATAATCTTAGGAGTATCATAATAATGAAACACTATGTTATTTGCTACCTCCTCTGGCAAATGGGCTTCTATCGGTTCTTGATTATTAGCCCTTGTAATTACATGTACACGATTTCGTTTGGCTAATTGCAAAACCCAGTGCCACCCCACAGCCGGTTCTGATCCTTTTAAAGGCTCACAGGCATATGCTGAAACAATCAAATTTCTCATAATAATCAGTCTTTTATTGGGATTCCATTTGCATCTAATTTATTCTTCATACTCTTTGCTGTACGCATCGATTTCCTTAAAAGTATTTCTTTTGTAACATTTAAGACAACATTATCTAGAGATTCGTCTACATTAATTAGCACTGCATTTTTATATTTATTTGCAATAGAATGATAGGCCTTTGTTTGCCTTATTGTTTCCTCTAATGTCAATTCCTTTTTTCTATTATATATAACCTCTGGAGTACCCTCTAATACTAAAATTAAATCTGGAGTTGGTATACTCCACGCAAAGATTTTAGGCACCCATGAGGGAAACGAATACCTATAACGTTTTAAATCAACAAAATAATCATAATAATACCTATCAAAAACGACAAGTTGCTTTTGAATGCATTTTTTGCGAACTAAAATATTATATCCAAGAATGTAATCTATATTGTAATAAAAATATCTAATTAAAGATTTTATCAACCCATTTGGTCTTTTGCTATGAGGGTCTGGATTATCTGCAGATTCTGGCACAGGATTTAATGGATTTAGCATCCCCGGATTTTGCAATAGATGTGGTCTAAAGTACATTTTTGTAATTCCATGAAAACTACCCCAACATGTATCCTCAATTTTTTCATAAACAGAACTTTTCCCTCCACCATCTGGCGAAAGGAGAGCAATACAATAACCTACAGGATACTTTATTCGATATAAATGTCTTTTAAATTCCGAAAATCTAAATTTTAGTTTATATAATCCTTTTGATTTTTGGCGAGATAATTGCTGTAATTTTTTCCACAATAATGGTCTCATATTCTTTAATTGTACAATGTCCCCTTGCTCTACACATTGATTTACAACAGTCGCTGTTTCACTATCCAAATAATGTTTCAAAGTAGCAAAACATTCATTTTTATCGCCATTCATCGCATTTTGTATTGGAGCAAGATGTTCCGCATCAAAATCATTTTTGAATATACGTCGCATAAGTAGGAACACATATTCCATATTATAACTTGGAATGGTAAACCGACCATATTTCCGCGTATTTTTCTGTATATTTGCATACGAAATTAATAGTGGCGTACCTTTCACACTGAAATCAGTAAAAAAATCAAGTTGCAGTCTAAATCTACCTGTTGACTCTATTGGCGAAAATAAATACGCACATTTCTGATATCCATGCCAAATTTTTTGAACAATAGCAAGATTAACACCACAAGCCACTTTGGTCATAACTTCATCTAATCGTTTAAAGTCCTCTGGTGTAATACTCATATCTAAATCCGAAGGCAGCTTATACGGCACTTCATCATATTTATTCATTACGATATACGGATTATTAAACTCATTATCCATTATATCAAATATATTATTTAATAAAGACTCTACGCTTTTCATAAACTCGATAATATTTAGGATGATAATTCAGTGGATTTTATACTATTTGAATATACTTCATTATAATATTTAACTACACAAAAAATTATAAGCATTAACCATGTGTAATAAACACTGCCAACGCTAAATGTGGCCAATGCTAAAAACATCAAACTTTCCATGGAAAAAAATCGTTTAATGCAACAACCATACACAAAAATCAGTGTAGCAAAATATGTTAACAACCCATAGCTTGTAACATCGCCTATATAACGCGATTCGTCGAACATACGCTCTGTGAAATTATGTTCTGTCACACTAGACACGTTGCCCTGGCCCACCCAAGAACTTAACTCAAATAAATCAATTGAAAATGTATTTAGTATAGGTAATATTCGCACAGCGCCACTAGACTCATGCTTAATTAATTCAGCCCTAGAATCCTCTGCAAATAGAGTATTAAAAACCAATTGCACTCGCTGTATCTGTGAATTGTCTATATCTAATCCCATAAAAATAGCCAATAATACAACTCCACAGAATATTAAAAAATAATTTCGCCCAAAAAAATTCAGAATTATTAGAATTCCACCAATAATTGCCGTTGCGGAACCAATGGTCGCAATTGTTAACCAAAACAATGTTGTTATTAATGGAAATTTACGCCATGATTCTCTAAATTTAATTGGTGTCCCTCTTTCTATTTCGGTTAACTTTAATACCCCCCAATATAGTATAGGCATTATTCGACCTGTGTGTGATGCCTCTACAGAAAGTCCGTTAACTTTAAACACCCCCATCATAGTTGTTTGTGGGTAATAATTTAGAAACGAAACATCAGACATTCCTAATAGGTACATTAATTGCTGTAACAAACACAGTATTCCATATGCTAACAATAACACCTTTAGCACTTTAATGATATATTGTATATTAATTCCTCCTTCATAAATAATGCCATATACACATACAAACATCATTATATACATTGCTCTATACCCGATTCTATCCCACGAGACACTGCCCCCACCGATTACACTACAGGCCATCATTAACATCAAACATAACAAGCCGTATATAATAGCCTTTAAATCTTTAACATTCAATCGCATAACTAGCATAAGCAATGGAGCAAGGGACATTGCAACTACTTTTACTGGACTTACGGAATACCCCTCTAAAACAATAATTTGTACTGACATTAAAACTATATATACAGTCAGCACAATTTGTTTTAGCTTAATATTTGGTATATTATACCTAATCATTTTTGATTTTTAATTATAAATTCAATCCGTTTTATTAGATAAAATATTTTTTTTGAAATCCACATTAGAGACAACTGTAATTTGCTATAACCCGCATGATTTACAAGATAATACCACCGACTTCGCCAATAAAAATCATGACGCTTAACAAAAGAGCCCTTTGCACTTTCTTTGTGCGCATGTAATGCCGTTATGTCATGAAAATAAAACATCTTTTTATTAGATTTTGCCACTTGCTTGCCTAAAATTGGTTCCTCACAATAAAGAAAAACTCCTTCATCAAAAAAATCAATCTGTTTGATAAAATCAATAGATACAAGAATACAACTGCCCATCAACATATCACAATACTGATTCTTCGGCGAAAGTATAATTGAACCAGAATGTTTGCAAATTAATCTCTTGAACGAATAAAAAAACCAAAAAAGTTCTTCACTGTATGATGTAAATCTTTTAGGGCTTTGGCGCAACCCATCTAAATCAATAATATTTGAACCACAGACTACTATTTGGGGGTCTTCATCCATTTTTGCGACCATTCGGGCTAGATAGTCGGGCTGTGGAAATTCCATGTCGGGATTGGCAATAAGAGCATATTTATAGCTTTTTTCAGAAGCATAGCGAAGACCTATATTATTTCCGGCATTATAGCCGCGATTCTCTTTATTCTCGATGAGAGTACACCCCTGCTCTTGAGCAAGATCTCTCAGAGCAATCACATCCTCTTCCTTAGAGCAATTGTCCACCAGGATTATCTCAGTATCGACGCCCTGCTGCTGCTTCAAAAACGAAACACACTTTCGGCAATCCCCCGACGAATTATAATTAAGTAATATTACCGGAACAATCATAATAATTCGACTAATTTACATTTTATCGCATTATATTGAGCTTTGCTTTCTCTTTGTTTAGGTTAGCTTCATCCGTCTCATCAATGAAAGATGTCCCTATAGTTTTAAGATTGGCATACTCGTTTTTAAATAAATCTTCCAAATATTTTATACTAATCCTATCTTCGATTTCATATAGACTCTTTTCATGTTCAATTATCTGCTCCAAAGTGAACCTTACCGCAATGATCTTTGCCGGAATTCCACTTACAACAGCATATGGTGGCACTTTCTTTGTCACGACAGAATTTGCTGCAATTACAGCACCTCTGCCAATGTTTGCTTTATAAAGCAATGTGCTATTGGCACCAACCCATACATCTTCTTCAATAGTAAGTGTATTATCAACATCATTTACCCCAACATATGATAAATATTGGGGAAGCGAAACTGTTGGCGTATGATTTCCGGGGACTATTGTCGCTCCTGCTCCAATGGCAGTATATTTCTTAATTATAACTTTTTGGCGCGGAGATATAATAGTTCTTACATTTTGTTGTAGCCTTGTAAAAGAATCTAATTCTATTTGGCCGGGTTGCACAAAAAGTGGACGAGCCAACATTATGTTTTTTCCGGCTTTTAAATAATTTTTAAGATTACAATTATATACATATGCTTTATAAAAAGCTGCGATAGATTTCCCAAACAATTTGCTTATTAACAATAGCTTGAAATGTGAAATGTTCATTGCTTTACAAACTCTTTT
>JAZSAZ010000011.1:0-12494 GCA_045602165.1 Paramuribaculum sp.
GCTCGAAAACCAGTGGGCTTGAACTCGCAGGTATTGCTCTCCGAGTTAACTTTATAATGGGGCGAAAGCAAGTGAAGCTTAACGCAGACTTCTATCCTAAATTCACTATCGCACTCTTCACATTCATCATATCCTTCAATATTGAACTATTACGCACCAATGCAAGGCGAGGCAGCGAAAACTCCTTTTGGTATATTGTCATAAGCTCATCCATAGTCAGGAACTCGCGGACACTGCTCGTTGTGTTCGCGCATAGTGCCAATGATGGTGCGTACTTGCTCCACCTCCTGTTCCACCAAAGGCGGTAGTGAACCGCACTTTTTTGCGTTTTTGGGGAAAATAAAAAATCCCGATTTTCATTGAAAATCAGGATTTTACGTTGTTTTGCTTTTCTTTGCTGTGGTGCCACCAGGAATCGAACCGGGGACACAAGGATTTTCAGTCCTTTGCTCTACCAACTGAGCTATGGCACCATCATTGTTTTTTTTGCTTTTGCTCTGCAAAGGTAGATGTTTTATTTGGTTTGTGCAAGTTTTTTTGCTGTTTTTTTGTGGCTTTGTTTGGTTTGTGTGATTAAGTGGTTGATTGCGTGATTGTTGTGTTGCGGTGTTTTTATTTGGCGAATAAAAAAAGCAGCCACGATAGCGTGGCTGCCCATAGGAGTTAAGTGCATATGTGTTTATTTTATTTGGCGAACAAGAACACCGGGGTATGGTGTTTTGCCGCTTTTTACTTTGAAAGTAGTGGCTGTTAGATCTGAGCCGTAGGCTCCTTCTTCTTTTGCCATAAAGCGGTTGTCCCAAATTCGGTCTTTAACAGGCACAATGGTGCAAATGCGTTTGTATTCAATGCGCCCATCTTTTTCAATGGCTTCGAGGGCTTCGTATTCAGAATCTTCGTTAACGCCTTCTTTCATTCCGATTGGAACGAGTACGTCGTTGTTGCTAAGAACGTCAGTTATAGGGCTTTTTACGCGGAATACCTCAAATTTCTTTTGGAGGTCACGCACATTGTCATCGATGGCTCTTTGGCATGCTTTGCGAATCATTATTTCCGGGTTTTCTTCGCTGATTCCGAGGAATGAATTTTGAGAACCGGAAGATTCCACTTCGCCAATATATTTAAGTTTGAATTTGTTTCGATTGGCTTCAAATGCGATTCGTTTTATTGAATCGGGATTTGCGGAATAGTAATCTTGGTAGAAAGTAGCTTGGGTTTCTTCGTCCCATACAAGTTGGTAAAGGCGACTGTGAAATTTAACGCGGAAGCCCTTGAAAGTTGCGGCTAAATCGCCAAGGAGATCGAAGGTGTCACTTAAATCAACACCGATAAATGCACCCAGTAGTGCACCACCAATTTTTAGGCCGGTACTGACGTTTTGGCTTCGTTTCGCATTGTCGATATAGTGAGCTTCATGAACGAGAACGAAAGTGTTGCCAATAAGTTCTTCTCCTGCGTCGGCAAGCATGGCAATGCCTCTGGGTGAGCGTGCGGCAAGTTCTTTGTCAAATTCAGTTGCATTGTAGAGTCCGCGTTCTTGAATGAGCGACATGTTGCACTCGCCGGTAAACATGTTGCGGTTATACCATTTAGCGACGATTCGGCTTGCAATTTTGTTGTTATCTAACCAATTGGATATACTGTCGGCGTAATTGCCTTTTTTACCGACATTTATCATGCGAATACTCAGGTTGTGGTCGTTGTATTTGTCGGGAGTTGGAATTTCAATGTATTTTTGCTGTATGCGGTCATACATTTTTTGATCCAATCGCGAAACGAGGAAGCTACAGATTGAGCTACGACGGTATTCTAATTTTTGAGAGCTTTCCTGTGCGGAGATTGTAGAGCCTGCAATAAGGATTGCCAGGCATGTGGTTATATGTCTAATTTTCATGGAGTTGAGTTATTAAAAGTCCCACATATTGTCAGCGATTGTTTGGTGTAGGTGGTGTTTATGTCGCTCGTCATTGTTATAAATGTTGAAGCGATAAGCATCGAATTCATTCATAGATTTTTGTTTAATCTGATCAATGAAATTCAAGGCTGCATTTGCAATCTTAGTGGAGTTGAATCTAATTGGAAGAATAGTGTTGCCTTCGGTGTCTATGGCGCCAATGAGTTTGTCTTTCATCACCAAAGCTCGGCCACTACTGTCGAAAGCACCAGCTCCATCAAACTCTTCATTGATACATATTTGGTCAGTTGAAACTTGTAGGCACTGCCACTTATCTGTTGAGGGTGATTGAACCCAAAGGTGGTCGGTGCCACTGAAGGTCTCGTATAGGATGTTTTTCCATCGATTTTTTACGATATATTTTCCTGAGTTGTCAACAATGCCCCAAAAGCCATTGTTTTTCACATAGGCTCTATTATTGATGTAGGCAGCGGCATTTTCAAATTCGAAAGGTATTATAACATTCCCTTTAAAATCAATAAATCCGCATAGGTTGGAATTTGCATCTTGAGCCGGAATGATATCGGTGTTTGATGTGCCGGAAGGGATACTGATAGATTTATATGAAGGGGCTACGATTTCAGCGCCAGAGGGAGCCACAAGTCCATAGCGTTCGTTTTGGAGTGAGATATATCCGTTGTTTTTTACGGGAATAAGTCTATTGTATGTTTTTGAAATGGGTTGGCCATTTGTATCAATGATATAAGCCGTTGATTCGGTTCCGCAAAGAGCAAATCCACCGCTAAATGGGAGGCAACTCTCATAAACGTTGTAGAGATCAATCAATTGGTTAAAGTCATTTTTAAAAAGCTTGTTGCTATTCCCGTCGGCAGCAACATAATTGAATGTGTAGTAAAAATCGTTGCCCTTTTTGGTATATTGGCGAGTGATTGAATAGCCGTCATGTGGCATTCCTAAAGCCCGATTTGATTGCTGTTTTACAACGATTTTTCCGGTTTTATCAGCAATAGTAGTTGCTGCATAAGATGAGCTTAGCCAAATGTAGGGATTATTAGATATGGATAATTTGCAGAAATTCTGCTTTATCTCATTGTTTTCCGGTGCATAATCAGCGAAACTTATTGGAGAACCATCGGTGTAGTCGGCAGAGTCGGTAACAACATAGAAACCAAGGCTTAAGTACTTTGGTTCTATGATTAGTTGGTTGTCTTTGAAAAGACCTTTTTTTGATTCTTTGAGAGTCTTTCCTTTTGCTACCCAAATGTAGCCTTCATCGTTAAATGTTCCGATGAAGTTGTAATCCGGTTTTATGTATATGCTGCCATCCTCGCAAATATATCCATATTTATCACCTTTTTTCACGCGAGCAATACCGTTTTTGAATGGTTCGATATTCTCATATTGAATAGGAATGATTGCATTGCCGAGGGTGTCAATGTATCCCCATTTTTTGCCTTTGCACACTTTAGCTTTACCATTCTCAAAGGGATAGGCTTGGGTGTATTGTGCTTTAATAACCAACTCTCCGGCATTGTTGGCATATCCGTATTTGTCTTTTTGTTTTAATACGGTCAATGCATATGCGGAGGAGATACCCATTATGATGAGTGAGGATAGGATTATAAAACGTCGTAAATTAAACATATGCTGAAGAATTAAGATTGTTATTCCCATAAGATATTGGTAGTGTTAGCTTTTTGACCATTTCCGAATGCAACTCCAATTTGACGCGCTGCATCAATTTTTCTTTGTTCAATTTCGAGGGCATCTTTATATTTTTCGTGATATTCAAAATCGTATTCCACTTTTGTTTGGGTTTGAATTTCACGAGCAAGATTTTGCGATGCTTGGTAGGAAGAAGAAGCCGGGTCAATCTGGTTTAGGTATTCAAAAGCGGTAACCGCACCTTCGGCATTTGGAGAAACCGCAAATGCTCCCCGAGCTTTGTTAAGAAGCATTGCTCCGTTATAGTCAAGATATTGCTGATAATATTTTAGCATGGCATTTTCGGCATCTGCATATCCTTTAGAGCATTGAGGGATTAAAGATGTATAGAAAATAGCTTCATCGTAATTTCGTTTAGCTGCGGCTGTTTTTGCATTAGCTAATATTTGTGGATAGTTGGCATCAAAATGGTTAATGACTTTTGTCTGTGCGCGATTAATGAAATGGTTTAATTTTTCGTTGCTTTTTGTGAGAGAGCTAAGCGCGTTTATGTAAGCGCGTTCAGTCCCGTTCCCGACACCACGCAAGTCAAATATTTCGCTGTCAAAAACTTTGTTTGTGAAGATGTCGGCCACCATTAGAGTGAGGGATGTGTGAATTACAGTTTGCATCGGGGCTCCCGATGTGGTTTCTTTGTACAAATTGTCAAATCGGCCTGAGATATAAAACTGTCCATATCCGTCGTTTGCAGTGATGCCATTGCGTGTTAGGATATTTATCAGTCGGTTTGATAAAAGATCGGCAACTGCAGGTTCTCCGCCGCAGGATTCGGCATTCGGAGTTACTACACGAATGTGAATGTCGCATTCTTGTGCTTGTGTAAACAAGGCACCAAATAAAGCGAGTGAAATAAGTGTTTTTTTCATGAGAGAATTCAATGAGTGTGACTAAGAATTATTTTTCTCCTAGAATCAAATCAGCTCTGCCAAGACCTTTAGTGACAATCTTGGATGTGATATTATAGGGTGATTCAGATAGATATTTCTTGAGCGAGTTGACAAAGTGTCGGGTATCCATAGCGCTACCATTGGGGCGATATAATGGAATTCTTACTTGCTCAAAGTTCATGATATTGTCGGTTTGGTCAGATAGGCTATAACGATGTTTTACGGTGTTTTGGGCCATCCAGTTGTCAATGATATCAACGAGTTCAGTTCCGTCAAATTCGCTGTCAAAAGCCAATCCTGAACCATTGTCGAAAATGCGAATGTTCAAGACTACCTCGCGGCCGTTCTCAACCATATCATCAAAGTGGGCTTGAAGTTGAGATGTGAAGCCATCCATTTTTTCAAGAACGGCCTCTTCAATGAGTACCGGAATGTCGGCTGAGAAAGATGGCGCACCGGTTCCTTCTGATGTGGCTATATTTTTGTTGGAGTATGCGTCAATCCCTTTCATCATGTATGTGATGGATTGTTTAGGTCCTGATGTGTTAACGCGCCAAAGGAGCTCGATAACAATGTCGGCTTTTGCCCGAGTGATGATTCTATCGTAGGGTGATTCAGCGATTGATGCTCCTGATGTGCGACTTGTGAGCATCTCATTTTCCATTGCATCGCGTTTGATGCTATGAATGACTGATGCGAGCTCTTTCAATGGGAATCCACGTTCGTTCATTAGCTCTCCGATTTTAGAGATAGTGGTAACGAGATCGATGTTTTCTTGTAGGGCGCGTTCATAGTCGGGAACACGAGTCGTTACCCCTTGATTTTCGGTTTCAATCACGTAGTCGTTAGCAACACACCAAGCTTCTGCCGGGACAACCATAATGGTTGGTTTTTTTGCTTGGGCATTGGCATTTGTTGCATAACAACTTGCAAAAAGAATGATACCAAGAAGTATAATGGAATGTCTAAGTTTATTTTTCATTGTAATTGCAGTTTTAAGGTTTAATTATGCCATCGTTAATCATTCTTTGTTTTAGGCCTGAACGGTCAATGCGAACCACTATGCCCCAAGTTTCGATGGAATTGTTGGCGCTTTTGATGCGAGATGTTGATTTTTCATCAGTCATTGATGTGTAGTTTTTATAAGCACCTCCGTCGGCAAAGAATTTGTTGAAGTAGCTTTCGTACTTTTCTTCAGCATTGACCTCAAGGATTATTGGCTTTTTATTGCAATCACCGCTGCCACTATGGATGCCTTTGAATAGCACAGCTCTAACAGCATTCTTTTTTGCGGTTTCCATGGCCTGAGATTTGTCTTTGCCTGTCCCCCAGCTCCTTAGGGTTTGAGAACCATCAAGGTCAGTTCCCATACATTCAATGTCGAAAGTCATACCGGCATATGATCTATCGATTTCGGTTGGTGTTTTGCAACCGGCAACTGCGAAAGTAACTAATATTGAAGCTACAATTGATTTAAGATGTTTCATAATATGTTAGAATTCATAACCCACTGACAAACCAATGGATGATACATAGCGATTGTTGTTATTTTTATAAGGTAGGTTTTGTCCGGTGTAATTTAGCCCGACAAGGAAAGCGGATCGGCTCTGACCAATGCGTAGGCCGAATGTAGGTCGCCACATGAATCCGTCACGAATGGTTCCCCCGATTTCAACGGAATAGTAAGGAACAACTGTGCGATATTCGTCGGAGATTATGTTGCCGCGAACAGTGGCGAAAATCGGGAACGACCATTCATTATTTCGGTTTCGCAGTTTTGAGTTTTCAAAATAGTAGCGGGCGCCAAATCCAATGCCGACTTTCAGATATTGGTTGAATCGATATCCCCCTACAATGTTTAGCTCTGTCCATGGAGTGCAATGTTCGGTTAGGAATAGAGAGTATGCACCCATATACTGAACACTCATCCAAAAGCCTCTATCGAAAGTGGCGTAGTCGTTTAGAGAGCTGGTAGGGCTGATTGATGGCATTTTTGGCTCAGAATAGGAAATTTTGTTTACTTCAACTAAAGGGTAACTATATTTTGTTCCTTCTTCAGAGGTAATTGTTATGGTTGTTTCGTTTTTCTCAATATAGCCTTTTACAATGTTACCATTGTTGAGATGTACCCATGCGATGTTTGGCTGAGCCAAGGCTCCAAGTGCCACCACCGCCATAAAGAGTGATAGTAATAGCTTTTTCATGGCTCACTTGTGTTAAAATGCGGATCCTAATTTTTGTATTATGCCTGCGTCTTCAAGATCTTTTCTGAGTTGATTCTTGTTGACAGAGATGATGGCGGTTATTTTGTATAGTTTTCCTGATTTTATGATTCTTCGAGATCCGGAAATTTCGGTAGTGTAATTTGATGCTCGTCCTCCGGCAGCAAAGAATGAGTCAAAGAAGTCTTTGTGTTGAATTTCAACGCTTGCACTTCCGGCTAATGGTTTTTGGGTCTGACGTAGTTCTTTGTTTGAAAAGCCACGGAACAGAACGCCGTGAACGGCACAACGGCCTAAAAATTCTGCACCGTCATCGCGGTTTTTGTGGTACACAGATACGCTAACCAGATAGGTGCCTTGCGCCCCGGTCCCGTTGCCTTTAATTTCGTATTCAGGGATTGTTACTTGATTGTTGTCTTTTGCCGAAATGGTCATTCCGCAAAAGAGAGTAGCTAAAGCTATAAATAGTGAAATAGTCCTATGCATAAAATTTGGTAGATTAAAAGGTGTGATATTTATGGTATAATTAATGATAAGTAACACAAAAAGTGAATGTGAGCGCAGATTCACTCTTTGTGGTTAGTTTGTTGTATGATTTCTTAGAACATGTAAGAAACACCTACCATGAAGTTGGTGTTTTTTGCGGCGTCATCAATATCGGCAAGATCAGTCAAGCCGTAGTCATAACCAATGTGAACTTGGAATTTGCTAAACTCGGCACCTACGCGAGCGCCAATGCCGCAATCAAAACGATTAACGCCCTCAACGTCGAAGATGTCACCTGTAACACCATAAGCGAAGTATGGACCAACTTCTGCAAAAATGCCTATTTTTTCGGTGAAGAAATAGCGATAACCAACGTGTATGGGTAGGTTTATGTAGCCATTGCTTGCGCTTTCATCTTCCACTTTCCATCCTTTTTGATCCCAAAGTAAAGCGGCGCCCAAATAAATAGAGTTGTTGAAATTGTACTCACCACGAAGTCCCACTTGGAAGCCTATTTTAGAATCGGCATATTCGCTAGTGGTGCTGCTGATGTTCATTCCGGCTGTTGCGCCAAATCTGAATTTTGCAAAGTCTTGAGCTGATGTGATTGAAATTCCGCAAAGAACGAAAACCAATGTTAATAATGCCTTTTTCATAGCTTTTAATTTATGTGAATAAATGTTCGTTTTTGCGAATATATATAAAATGATGTGTGGGTGTTTGACTGGTGTGTATCCAATGTGTTGGCATGTCAACTACTTGGATGCAAATTCGGTTAGCGTTTTTTGTTTTGTGGCTTTTTTTGACAGCTCGTGTTGATACTCGCTGAAAAAGTCATGCTCAAGTATGGCAGAAATGCGAAGTAGTAGATCTGTGTCTATTGACTTTTTGCTGAGGATTTTATAGATGTTGGCTCTAGTATAACACAGCTGTTGAGCAAAAGAAACTACTGTAATTTCTTTTTCGTGTAAGATTTGAGCTATTCGTTCTCCTATGTGCATGTGTTTGTTTCTAGTATTTGCCCTGTTGGGGCAAGCCTATAGTCTCCTCTGATTTGGCTGCTGTTATATATGAAAAAGGCGTAGGAGTCTGTGCTATACTTATCCCGGACACAGGCTCTCGCATTGCCTTTCCTATAGGATAAGCAACTCAGCAGCCCACGCCAAAGATGTATTGCACTACCGCATTGTTGAGTGTTTGGATGCAACAATGCGGATGTAATTATATACATCAAGGTGACCGCTTACATTGCTTAATCTTTCATAGGATGTGAATTTGCGAGATTCGTGTCCGAAAGATAAACGTAGTAAACGTCTTTTATGTAATTAGATGCCCCTCCGGGCATTCTTGTGTGATTGCAAAATTATTGAATATTTTTGATTTAGGCTTAATGTGATGTAAAATATTTTAGAGTTTATAATTGATGTGCTGTGGGAAAGGGGTTTGGTGCTGATGCTTAGTGGTTATATGAATAAAAAAGCAGCTGCGGGGTGCAGCTGCTTTATGGGTTGGGTCTTTAACGTTGGGGGTAGATTAGGCTTTGCCGTTGCTGCCGAGAACGTTAACGATTTTGTGTCTGTAGAGTTTTTCCATGTTGTCGCGAGCGGGACCGAGGTATTTGCGGGGGTCGAACTCAGCGGGGCTGTCAGCGAAAACTTTGCGGATAGCAGCAGTCATGGCGAGACGGCTGTCTGAGTCGATGTTGATTTTGCAAACGGCGCTCTTAGCTGATTCGCGGAGCCATTCTTCGGGGATACCGATAGCAGCTTTCAATGCGCCACCATTTTCGTTGATAGTCTTAACTTCGTCTTGGGGAACAGAAGAAGAGCCGTGGAGCACGATGGGGAATCCGGGGAGTTTTTCTTCAACGGCTTTCAATACGTCGAATGCCAATGGCGGGGGTACGAGGTTGCCGTTTTCGTCTTTTGTGCACTGTTCGGGAGTGAACTTGTAAGCACCGTGAGAAGTACCGATAGAGATAGCGAGGCTGTCGCAACCAGTGCGAGTAGCGAAGTCGATAACTTCTTCGGGGTCGGTGTAAGTGTGGTGGTCAGATGAAACTTCGTCTTCAACGCCAGCGAGAACGCCGAGCTCACCTTCAACTGTTACGTCGTGCTGATGAGCGTATTCTACTACCTTCTTAGTGAGAGCAACGTTTTCTTCGTAGGGGAGGTGTGAACCGTCGATCATTACAGAAGAGAAACCGCTGTCGATGCAAGATTTGCAGAGTTCGAAGCTGTCACCGTGGTCGAGGTGAAGAACGATTTGGGGGTTTCCCCAACCGAGTTCTTTAGCGTAGGCAACAGCACCCTGAGCCATGTAGCGGAGGAGTGTAGCGTTAGCGTAGTTGCGAGCGCCTTTAGAAACCTGAAGGATAACGGGAGATTTTTCAGTAGCAGCAGCTTTGATGATAGCCTGGAGCTGCTCCATGTTGTTGAAGTTGAATGCGGGGATAGCGTAGCCACCTTCAACAGCTTTAGCAAACATTTCGCGAGTGTTTACCAAGCCTAATTCTTTGAAACTTACCATTGTAGAATTCTATTTTTGGGTTAAAAATTAATTTTTCTGTTTTCAGATGCAAATGTACAAAAAATAATTGGTTAATCAAGATTATTTTTTGAGGTACATCCAAGAGTTGATGCAACCTACGAATAGTGCTCCTCCGGCGATGTTGCCGATGGTGGCGGGAATTAGGTTGTCGATGACGAATTGCGGAATGGTTACCGATGCGCCTTCAAACATGCCGATCGGGATGAAAAACATGTTGGCGATGCAGTGTTCGTATCCGAGTGCAACGAAAGCCATCACAGGGAGGAAGCAACCTGCCATTTTGCCTAAAGCGGTGTGAGACGCGAGTGCGAGCCACACGGCAAGGCACACACACCAGTTGGCTCCGATGGCTTTGAGGAATACTATGTGCCAGGGCATTGATATTTTTGCTTCGGCAATTGAAGTTACTGCTGAGTGCCAAGGGTCGGGGGTGGTGAGTCCTACAAGGTGAACCATGAAATAGGCAAAGAGGATTGCTCCGATGAAGTTGCCGAAATATACTATGGTCCAGTTTTTTAGGACTGCGCCAATATTGAATCGGCGCTGCATGAGCCCTGGTATGAGCACTGCGTTGTTTCCGGTGAAGAGTTCTGCTCCGAGAAACATCACGAGGATGAGTCCGATGGGGAACATCAGTCCGCTGAGTAGCTTTTGAAGAGAGGGGTTTGCAGCAGTGATTTCGGGGAATCCGAAGCCGATGATTATGGATAAAATGCCACCAAAAGCAATAAACATTCCGGCCTGTATGGACTGAACGATTAGTCGAGATAGGGGAATAAATGCTTTATTGCAGCCTACTTCGAGTGCTGTTTCGGTTATTTCTTTAGGGGAGCGGAGTTTCATTGCCGTTGTGAGAATGTGAATTTTCCGCGAAGATACAAAGAACTGAAATAAAAATCAATAGAGGTGTGTGTGGGGTATGGTTCTATGATGTAGAAAAAAAGGCTGCGCCTTTTCGCAGAGACGCAGCCGAGGAGTGTTTAGGTTATGTTAAAAAAGCTGTCTATTTTTTGATTTTTTCTTTTTCGAGCTGGCGTTCGATTGCTTCGATGGCCAAATCAACGCCTTCTTCGAAAGTGTCGGCAACTTTTGTTGCCACCTGATCTCCAATGTGTGGAACTGTTGCTTTGATTACGGTTTGTTTGTTCATGGCGGTTTCGGGTTTGACAACCGTTAGGGTAACGTCAACATAGTCAACCATGGGAAATTTTCTGGCCATACGTTCCAATTTCTTGTTGATGAAGTTGGTCAATTTTTCGGCTACATCAAAATGGATGCCTTGAATTCTTACTTCCATAGTTATCCTCCTTTTTTTAGAGCACGTGGATGTGCTTGTTGATAAATTTGTTTGAGATCACGGTAAGATATATGAGTGTATATCTGTGTTGCAGTTAATGATTTGTGTCCGAGGAGCTGCTGCACTGATGTCAGCTGGGCTCCGCCATTTAGCATGTCGGTGGCAAAAGAGTGTCGCAGCACGTGGGGACTTTTTCGCGGGGTGTGAACGCTGCCTTCCATTGCTGAGTGGACAATGTTGTAGATTAGTTTGCGGTAGAGTGGTTGTCCGGAAATGCGCACGAAGAAGTTTTCGCTTTCGCGTGACTCGACTTGTTGGTTTCGCAGCTGCCGGTAGGATTGTATTAGCTCGGCGAGTTCGCTTCCGAATGGCACTATTCGGTCTTTGTTTCTCTTTCCGTGGACTTTCAGCTGTCCTTTTTGGGTGTCGACGTTGGCGTCGGTGAGGTTCATTAGTTCGGAGCAGCGCAGTCCGGTGGAGTAGAACATGGTTAGAATCAGCTTGTTGCGCGTAGATTCGAAGTCTGAGCGGTCAAAGTCGGCATCAAGCATTGAGTTCATCTCTTCGGTGCGTATGTAAATGGGAAGCTCCTTGGCTGTTTTTGGCGCAATAAGTTCCATGGCAGGGTTTGATTTTAAGCCATGGCATTTCATCATATATCGGAAGAAAATGCGTAGCGATTGAATTTTGCGTCGCAGAGTTCGCGGTGATGCTCCGTTGCGAGCTACAGAGGCGATCCAGAGTCGAAGGTCGGAGAGGGTGGTTGTTTCGGGGCGCAAATCATGTTGCCCGCCGTTGGTGGCGAAATCGGCCCATTGGCGCAGGTCGGTGCTGTAGGCTTCAACTGTGGGAGCTGATAGCTGAATTTCGGTGGTAATATATTTAAGGAAAGAGTTAATCATACCGACCTTGATTTTCAAGTCAAGCGCAATTTAGAGTTATTTTTTTGAATCTGCAAATTTATTTGGCGAGATTTTTTGTTTTTTAGCGATTGAGGTTGTTTTCGGGGGGTATAGATGCAACAAAAGAGAACCCGAAAGGTTTCTTCAGGTTCTCGTATTTTTTTAAGAAAAAGATTGGCTTAGGATTATTCCTCTACAGAACGGAGCTTCTGAACATAAACCGCCTTCATCATTTTCTTGCGGTTAGTAACAGAGGGTTTCTGGAAAGCCTGGCGGCTGCGAAGCTCTTTTACGATGCCGGTTTTTTCAAATTTACGTTTGAATTTTTTCAAAGCGCGTTCAATGTTTTCGCCTTCTTTAACTTGTACGATAATCATTTTTTAGTTTCTATGTTTGAGTTAATTATTTACTTTTCTCGCATTTAGCGGGGCAAAATTAACCATAGTTTTTGATTTGACAAAACTTTTTGACTCATTTCTGCCAAAAAAGGTGCAAAATCGTTTCCGGGGG
>JAZSAZ010000012.1:0-65339 GCA_045602165.1 Paramuribaculum sp.
ATTCCAAATCGATTTTTATAAAGTTCAACAAAGTCAAGGACATCAATTTCATGAGTATTGCTAACAAAGGCACAAACAGTTGCAATAAAATTATTAGCAACATCATTCTTATTGCCTTTAGGGAGCATGTCGTTATTCATACAATAGTCCCAAACTGCCCATGAACAAAAAATTAAGGCTGCATTTTTTACATCATCATTTTTTTTGATAGCATGGTTCTGTAAATAAATATTACTCCACTTATCAGCAAATAACACCATTTGCATATTGGTTTTATTTTTGCTTTTAAAAAAATCAAAAAATCCCATAATATTTCTTATTTAAATATTTGTTTTTGTTCATAAGGGATTTGCTTATCTATTTCGTAGAAAGCATCTCCTTTATCTATAATGTCTTGAACATAATGTTCAACTCTACTACCTCTTTCTTGAGCTTTACTCATTATACGGGTAAGTGTTAGCATATACGCCTCAGTAAGCATTATATGTTGTTGATGTCCACGTATCGGAGCATAAAGTTTATATGTCATAGGGAACTGGTTGTGTTCCACAATATCCAAAACAGAAATACGACAAATCCAAGCTGATATATATAGATATGTTAAATCATCGTCTGTTTCATATTGGTCAAGAAGATTAGTGATGTTGGCTACTCCATTTGCTATTCTTGTTAATTCTTTAGCACCACCAAAAAATTTTGAAAATATGCCCATAGTTATGAGAATTTTTGAAACACATTAGTCATATAGACTTCGATGTCATGTTCTATTTTTTGAACCATTCTATCCTGATCCATAAACTCATCAAATTGCCATTCAAGTTTATGGTTTCCAACAAGAACACTTGTAGAACGCCACCTAATTGTAACAGTTCCAAATGTCTGTACTATATCAATGTAAGTACTTCCACCAGGAGAACCACAACCAACAGTTATACTTGTTCCATCCTCTCTTACTATATGAGAATGTTCATGTCCTGCAAGAGCATATTCGACAAGAGTATGGTATTTTTTGCGCATACCACCTTGTTTTGCTACAGCATTAGCTTGCTTATTATTGTCACTTGCGAATTTTATTATAATGAATAAAATTATGCCGATAATAACAATCCACCACATAAGGTTAAATATTTTGATAGTTGAAATAATTGTGCAAATATATATATATATATATGCATATATATAACCAAATATTTTAAGATGTTTTTAAGCATAAAATCCCAATTAGTCCAAAAATAAGTGCTTTACACTTTGCAAAGCACTTATTTCACCAGAACCAATAGCCTTTATTTTCTTTTTTGTTTACAAATATGGGTGGAGAGAACTGCTTGGCAGTGTCGGAGGTGTGCCACTGAGGGTCCTCTTCGGGGGGATGGGGGGTTGCGAGTGTGATTGAAATGCTCTACATTTGCGATATGAAAAATGTTGCGATATTTGCGTCGGGGAGTGGCACCAATGCCGAGGCCATAGTTCGCTATTTTGCCGATAGCAGGGATGTGTGTGTGAAGTGCGTTTTGTCGAATCGCGCCAAAGCTCAGGTGCATGAACGCATGGCGACTTTGCGAGTCAAATCGGTTACTTTCTCTCGCGATGAGTGGCAGTTGTCCACCGGGATTGTGCAGTTCCTGCGCGATGAGGCGATTGATTTGATAGTTCTTGCCGGATTTATGAGCAAGATAGAGGCTCCAATCATTGCGGCCTATCGTGGCCGAATTGTGAATATCCATCCGTCGCTGTTGCCGCGTCACGGAGGGCCGGGGATGTGGGGGCGTCATGTCCATGAGGCTGTTATTGCAAGTGGCGACCTTCAAAGTGGCATCACTATTCATCAGGTGACCGAAGAGATTGATGGTGGCGACATTTTGTTTCAGACATCATGCCCGGTGCTATCCGGCGACACTCCGGCGACACTTGCTGCAAGGGTGCAGAGGCTTGAGCATCTGCACTATCCAAGGGTCATAGAACAGTTGCTATCTGCAGGCTGTAGTTTTCCAAGGTCGGGGTTATAGCTGAGGCGTAGCCGTAGGTTTGGTGGATTAAATAATGCGGCATCTAGTTGCTGCATGCACAGCACTTCTCTAAGGTTGTGTGCTTTTTTTTGGAAATTAGTGCAGTTATTATTATCTTTGTGTTTAATTCCTTAAAAATTACATGAAAAAACATAATATAACTCACAATTTATGAAATCCCGATTCGCGTTGTTTAGCATGCTTTTAATAGCTCTTTTGGCTATGAATGCAAATGCACAGGACTATCCCGTTTCTCACGGGGCGGGTGAGACTATTTCTCACTCCGACCATTATCCCATTTCTGTGGGCATTTCAGGCACTGAAAGCCCCAATCAGTTACTCAACAATATAGCAACGGCTCCTCGCTGTGCTGCTTATTTTGACAAAACCACTACAATTTTCGAAGTGACGGCCGGCGAAACTGTGACTCCGAGCATTTACATCAATGGCGATTGGATGCATGGTTATGTTTATGTGGACTGGGATGACAACAAGCAGTTTGATGTTAACATCACCGGCACCGGACCCTACACCAAAGGCACCGGTAATGAGTTGATGTGTTGGTCAGCATATAGTCACAACTCGGACGGCGACACAGGTTACAATAGCGATGGCGTTTATTTGACTAATACTAATGTTTTGGCTCCCGGCTCATTTACCGTGCCATCGGGATTGGCTGTTGGCTCTACTTATCGCATGCGTTATAAAGTGGAGTGGAATAGCATAAATCCTGCAGGCGAAACCGGCAGTAAATTTTTGATTGATGGTGGTTCAATCATTGATGTTACATTGAAAATTGTGGAAAGCACGGGTGGCAGTGGCACTGACACCGATAATGACGGTCTCTACCCGATTGATGATTACACAGAACCGCGAGTTGGAACAGCTCCCGATGCTTCAGCATGGGCAATTATCCCAGAAGGCTTAAACTTGACGTGGGCTTCACGCGATGTTCACTACAAATTGCACGAAGTGCCCAATGTGACAAAGAGTAGCACTACCACTATACGTGCTTGGCAGGGCGAACGAGCTAATGTTCAAGCTTTGCTTTATAGCAAAACCGATCAAGGAACATTGAGCGTCAGGATGACCACATGGAAAAAGGGTGAAGCCGCAACAACAATCAATGCCGGTGAAGCTCGTTTTGTTAACTATGTCATAACCGATGATTATAAGCAGTGTGGCACTCATCCGTCTAATTTGACGCCATGGCTGGTTGCAGATGTAATAGACCAAGATAAGCCCCATGCTGTTCCGGCAATGGAAACACGTCCGGTGTGGTGTAAAATCGAGGTTCCCCGCGGCATTGAAGCGGGAGTCTACAGCACCAAGCTCGAAGTTGTTGATGAGAGTGAAAATGTTGTTGGAAGTCTTGATTTGATGATTGATGTCAATAGCCGTTCAATCCCTACGGTTGAAAATCAAAAATTCCACTTGGATTTCTGGCAGCAACCATATGCTGTGAGCCGTTATTATCAGGTTGACCGATGGAGCGATGCCCACATTGAAGCTTTGCGCCCCTATCTTGAAGCATTGGGCAAGGCCGGTCAAAGAACAGTTTCGGCTATAATGTTCTATGAACCATGGGGTGATCAGTCACATGATAAGTTTGACCCGATGATTGAAACAACATTGAAGTCAAATGGTACATGGAGCTACGATTATACTATTTTTGACAAGTATGTCAATCTTTGTGCCGAATATGGCATTGACAAGCAGATTAACTGTTTTAGTATGGTGCCTTGGGATATGAGTTTCAGATATTATGATGAAGCTTCCGGAACATATCAAAATATCACCACAACGACTTCAACAACTCAATATAGCACTCTCTGGACTAATTTCTTGACCTCATTTAAAGCCCATCTTGAAAGCAAGGGTTGGTTTGAGAAAACGAACATTGCTATGGACGAACGTTCGGAATCGGATATGTTGAATGCCTATAATATTGCAAGCGGATTGGGATTTAACATGGCTTTGGCCGGCAACTACCACTCATCATTGAGCGATAAATTGCAAGATTTCTGCGTGGCATTAGGCCAGGACAAAAACTTCACAGAAGAACAAAGAGCCGACAGAAAAGCAAAAAATCGCATCACCACTGTTTACACAAGCTGTGCCGACGTAGAGCCTAATATCTATTCTAACTCTCTTCCGGCAGAGGCCACATTCTTGCCCATCTATGCCGCTGCAAATGATTTGAACGGTTATCTCCATTGGTCATGGATGAACTGGGCTGAAGCCCCCTTGAAAGATACCCGTTTCCGTTTGTTTGGCGCTGGCGACACTTATTGCTATTATCCCGGAAATCGTTCAAGTGTTCGATTCGAGCGTTTGGTTGAGGGAATTCATCAGTATGAGAAAATCCAAATTCTTAAAGAGGAATACAAAAATGACGCTGAAAAATTAGCAACTTTGAATGGTTTGCTTGGCCGATTTGTGGGTAGCTCAATTGCCGGTGAACAGTGTGCCAAGTATGTCAACGATTTGGAAGACTTCCTCAATGGTGTTGATGTTGAAATCCCCGCACCTAAAGATGTAACCACAGGTTATTATCACATTGTGAGCCGCGCAACAGCTCGCACAGAACACATCTACAATGATGCATTCCTAAGTGGTAACACTAAAAACGTTACCTTGCAATCCGACAGCCAGGTGACCACAAATAACGGTATTTGGTATGTAAATGTCAATGGCAACACTATCAATGTCAAGAATGGCGATGGTAACAATCTGGTGGCTCTTGATAAATACTATGGTAGTGTGATGGGTAGCTATGGCAATTTGACTGTTGGTTCAACATATGATGTTGGCGAATATCGCTATTATTTCTTTACTCAAGCCCTCAACTGTACAAATGGTGACAATCACTTCAAGATTAGTGGCGTTGACTATGTTACCACTTGGCTTGATGGCCCGGCCACTGCCGATGATCAGCAGTGGCGCTTTGAACCGGTTGATATGGATGGACGTAAGGCTGTGACTGTAAACCTAAATGACGCAGCAAGCGGCGCTTATTTGACTTATGTGCATGGCGCAGTTACGGAAAAAGCATTCAACGGCGGGTTCTTTATTGTGCCGGAGGATGTCACAGAGGCATCATTCAAAGTTGTTGTGCCAAACGAAGTGGTGCTCAGAGCTGATATTGAAATCACAGACAATGCTGTCAATGTTTCAAACATAGTTTTGATGGAAGCCCCCACTAAGCAAGACCTTTTCAACACTAGTAATGGAGGTATGGGTGTGCCCCCATATCGAATTCCCGGCATTGCCAAAACTCAATCTGGTCGCTTGATTGCTGTTGCCGGTCGCCTGGTTTGCGGTACCGACCCCGGCTATGGTCAGGTTGATGTTGTGTGCCGCACAAGTGACAATAATGGCCAAACATGGAGCGATATCAAAGACGTTGCTGTAGGTACAGGACGCACTTCTGCCACTGTGAACTATTTTGATACTGCCTATGGCGATCCCGCAATTGTGGCCGATCGCACAAGCAATGAAGTGGCTATTATCGTGGTTGCTGGCTGTACAGTATATGGTAGCCAATACACCACTCGCCAAAATCCCAACATGATTGGTATTATTCACAGCTCCGACAATGGAAATACATGGGGAACACCCGTAGATATTACAGAGCAGGTGTATGCCCTGTTTGACGCCGGCACACCCATTGACGCTGCATTTGTGGCCGGTGGTAGAGTGTTCCAAAGCCGTCTTGTTAAAAAGGGACAATATTATCGTTTATATGCAGCAATGTGTGCTCGTCCGAGCGGTAACCGTGTAATCTATTCCGACGACTTTGGCAGAACATGGCATGCCCTTGGCGGCGCCGCTGCTCTGCCTGTTCTTAATGGCGATGAACCCAAATGTGAGGAGACTCCCGATGGTAGAGTAATCATCTCAAGCCGCGTGGGTGGCGGGCGTTATTATAACATCTTCACCTATACCAATACTTTGGAAGGAACCGGAGCATGGAGCACTGAAGTTAAAAGCACTTTCGAAGGCTCGGGTAAAACTCCGGGTAACAACTCAACCAATGGCGAAATACTGATTCTTCCGGTTAAGCGCAATAGCGATAACAAGGAAATGTACTTGGCATTGCAGTCACTTCCCACAGGTAGCGGCCGCACAAATGTGGGCATTTTCTACAAAGAAATTTCTGAGTATGCCGATTATAACACTGTTGCTAATCTCTCAACCGGTTGGGATGGTTATTTTGAAGTCAGCAACACTGAATCGGCCTATAGCTCAATGGATTTGCAGGCCGACAATAAAATCGGTTTCATTTACGAAGAAACACTCACAAAGCATGGCACCGCCCAGAATCCTGTTTCAACAAGCTTCCCCACCGGCGCCGGCACTCACAATTATGATGGTTTCGACAATAAGTATGTGGGCTACGAATTGGAGTATATCACTGATGGCGCTTATTCGGTTAAAAATAGTGTGAACCGAGGAAAGATTGTTAAGGCTTACTTCACAGATTTGGTGGCTGAAGCTGAAATCTCCGATGCATTGAGAGAAGAGGTCAATGACGCTGTGCAGGCCTTAGGTGATGAGCCAACAACAGAAGAGATTGATGGCATCTATTCGCTTCTACAGAGTGAAGCCCCCGGCGATCCTTTTGATGGAAAAATTGTGACATTTACAAATGTTCAGCAAAATGGCTCTGAGTACACTCTCTATATCAGCGATAGCAAAACTCTTGAAGTGAGCTCATCAAGTGCTGCAAATCTCGGTGAAAAAGCAAAATTTGAATGTCGCAAACAGGCCAATGGGAAATACACGTTCTTCAATAAAGCAGCAAATGTGTACATGATTTGGCGTGCAGGCAGTCCCTATGGTTATAACAATAACAGCGGAACATTAGCCACTTATAATGCCACTTATTGTGATTGGAGCGTGTTTGATGCAAGCTCCACTGAGCCCGGCACTTACTATTTTGTAAGCAAGCGTGACGGTGGCACCAGTGATGGATCTCTTGTCGTGATGTCGGCAACAGGAAAATTTGACTCATGGGGTAACTCTGCAGCATGGGCATCAAATTATAGCAATCTATATCAAATTGATGTGATTGATAATATCACGGCAATTGATGATATCGAAGTGGATAAAGATAATTGGGATGGACGCATCTATGACCTACAAGGCCGCTTGGTGAAAAATCCCACTACCGGCATTTATGTCATTAATGGAAAGAAGGTGTTCATTGATGGTGATACATTCAGATTTGAGTAATCATTAACAGTCTATAATCAGCAGAGGCAGTGCCCATGTGGGCGCTGCCTCTATTTGTTATAAATTATTCTCACATTTCGGTTGCTAATCCAGGAATATGACCTTTGAAGAGTAGGGATCAACTATAAGCACGGCTTTGTGGTAGGATGCATATTCGTAGCAATATTTGGTTTGGATATAATAGTCTGTGCCACAAATCTGATATAAGTTGCTGTCCTTCTTGGTGAGTTTGACTTCATGGCTGCCACGACGGAAATTTTTGTAATCAAATTAATCGGCGATTGCGAGGAAATTATTTGCGAGTGCCATAGTCTTGCAAAGACTATTTTATCATAAATGTCTTAATGAAATATTTCTTTATTGACAACTATTTCAATTATATCATTTCCTCGTTTTACTGACAAAGTAATCTCGTCGGGAAGGGGATATAGCAGTGACTTATCATCACTTGCTTTTATGCCATTTATCGCTTCTATGCGGTCACCTTGGTGTAGTCCTGCTTTTTCAGCATTTCCACCTTCAAATAAGCCATTTATAATCCAGTGGTCTTTGTTGGGTTGGAATGCGATACCAAAATTATTCTCTTGAGGTTTGTTGAAATTCTTGTTTGGACGAATATACATCACACAATTCTCAAAATCCAAAATCACATCAAAGCGAGCAAACAGCGCATTACCCACAAGACCATCGTAGCGACTATCTGCCAGCGCTCCTTGTTCATTTTCTGAGTATGTGATGCGGATATCGTTTATAGACTTATTGCCTAATGAGATTTCCTGAGTGTGCACATAGTTATCAATGCGAGAACCTCCAATACCTCCCACATCAAACTTCATACGGCGTGCATTAGCAAGGTGTCCTTCAGTTTTCAGCACATTAGCCTTAGAGCTATTTAGTGACAGTTCGTCGGGCATACCGGTATCCATAAGAAAGTTGCCCTTGAGAGTATATCCATCCACAAATGTGACCGATAGAGGAATTATTATGCGATCTTTATTATTGAGCCACTTGCATTGCACTGCGGCAATATCCTCTGCAATCGGCTCCTCCGGCTTAAGGAAGCGCATATAACCATCCTCATAGTTGAACTCTACTCGTTTACCCATCATAAAAGGCATTCCAAATAGACCATCTACTCCGTCGCCCAAAATCTTGCGAAGATTTACCACAATTGCCATCGGCTCCGTGTGAGATACCTCGCCAACACGATAGTTCCAACTGCTTGCATCAAGAGATGTGAGTTCATATCCATCGCCAGCACCGGCCAACATAGCTTTGCGTAGATTCTGGTTTTTGCCAAAATTTGTTGCGTAGAAGGTAGAGTCTAATAGTAGATTACTGCTGCCTGTATCGAAAATCATACGTGCTGGGATTGAGTCTCTGAGCATTACTTTGAAGTATAGATGATTGTTATGCTTCATTTCAATTGCATCGGCAGGTAGTTCTGCTTTGTTTTCATTTTGTTCCTTTTCTTGATTGGCATTTGCTGAAGTGCATGCAAATAACGCAAAGATGAAAACTAACGGTATTGAAAAGATATAATTCTTTTTCATAATCATTTTTATTGCGATTTATATAAATTTTTAGCGTAGAGTAGTTTGCGATCGATAGCTTAGCCATGAATCAACGGCACATTATCACCGTATGCCGTCTGCAAAAGATACATAAAGAATGCTTGTGGATTTTTTTAGTCCCAATCGTTTAGGTTGTCGATGTATTCATCGTAGTTTATTTCGTCGGCGGGTGATGATTCGTTGGTGTAGTCATCGTCGTAAGTAATAGTGCAGCGGCAACGGCCGTCATCGCAACGGCCACATGTGCATTCAAGATATTCGTTCAATTCGTCGTGATACATTCCTGTGATATGTTGAGGTATTAGTATGGACAAATTTAGAAAAAAATCGTGGATAAATTTTATCTTGTATCAAATTTATTGAGTTGAATCCGAAACTTTATAATTGTAGTTAGTTTATAAGTATAATATTTGTATTATCTTAGTGGGCATAAATTTAGATTGTCCATGAAAAAGATAGGTCTTGTATTATCGCTAGTTGTTATAGCCACATTAGTGTCGCCGGCACAGCATCATATTAAGCAGAAAAATAACAATGGGATTGAATATCTTATTGGCGAGTTAAAGGATTCTACTGCCAATCCCTACGAAGTGTTGTTGGAAAATACTCCGGTAGATCATGAATATGAGGCTCCGCAGTTTGCTATTGTGGATAAAAGCAATAGGTTTTACATGAGCCTAGGCGCAAAGGTAAAAGCTGTTGGTGTTTATGATTGGGGCAATCCAGGGCCATCAGCTGTAGATTTCAAACCCAGTGAATTTGAAAAAGCTCTTCCGGGAAAAGAATCTGATTTGCGATTTTCGGTGCAGTCCAGTTCTGTTAATTTCAATATTGTAGGCATGCCAACTAACAAGTATCGTGTAGGTATTTTTATTGCTTTGAAATTTGACGGAGCTGATACAGACTATAAAGTAAAGTGTGACTATGCTTACATTAAGTGTCGTGGATTTACATTTGGATACCAATCAAATCTATATGACGATATGGCTGCCGATGCTTATTTGATTGATGGTAATGGTCCCGGAGCATCAGGTAGCGATACGGATTTGTCAATTAGTTTTCAACGATATTTTACACCTCATTTCAAAGCAGGGATTTCATTGTCAGCTCCAGACATGAGTATGACAGCTCGCAATGAAGAAGGGTTTTATGATATCAACCAGCGTGTCCCCGACATACCTTTCTATATTCAATGGGATTGGAATGAAGATAGCCATATCAGATTGTCGGGTGTATATCGTACGTTGCAATATCGTGATTTTGTGGCCAATCGTAATCGTTCTCTCCCAGGATATGGCCTAAAATTGACTTCGGCTGTGGAAATGGGCCCGGTGATGGGTTATGCCATGGTGCAAGCCGGCAAGGGTATTGCAAATTATATGAAGGACAATGCTGACTTTTCGCTCGATTTGGTCCCATCGGCTATTGCAGGTCGATACACTCAGACTAAAGGTTGGGGTGGACTATGTGCAGTAGAGTGTGATTACAATCCTCGTATGTTCTCTACATTTATGTATGGGTATCTTCGAAATTATGTTGATGCTTATGATGGCGGAGTCATTGAACGTGGGCAACACATGAAATATGAACACTATGTTGCTGCCAACTTTATTTGGAAGATTTCAAAGTTTGTCAACGTTGGCTTGGAATATAACTATGGCTTCAAAAAGGATTTTGATGCCAACACCATCAGCAACAATCGTCTGACCGCAATGATGCGTGTAGGTTTTTAATCGTTTTATGTCAGATTATTAAATGCTATTTTTAATTTTGTGAAAATAATTAAAAGAAATTAAATAGTATGAATTGCAATTATAAACTTAGAGGTGTTATTATTGCTGTGTTGACAGCTATTGGAATCACAGCGAATGCCCAATATTATGGCTTTGGGAGTCAGCTTCGAGACATGATATTGCCTGCTTTGTCGGGAAGTTTTAATTACAAAGGCTATGTTGACGCATCGTATCTTAGAGGTTTGGGTGATGATAGATTTGATATAGCCAGTGTCACCACAACACAAGGCTTTAAGTATTCATCATGGTTTTTTATGGGTGCAGGAGCCGGTGTTGATCTCATCATCCCTAGTCTTGATTATGATTATGATCAAAACCCAATTGTGATGGTGCCTCTATTTGCCAATTTTCGATTCATGATAGGAAAATCGGATAGAGTAGGTGTTGATATTGATTTGCGTTTAGGTGCGGCATTTAATTTTGCTGAAACTTTTTCTACTAATAATGGATTCATCTATGAAGATGAATGTCTATATTTTCGTCCATCGTTAAGTCTACGTATACCTGTGAATAAAGGAAATTCAAAGCAAGCAATTAATATTGGTGTCACATATCAATTGATTATGACAGAGTATTATGGAGATCGTGGATGGGATGACGATAAGTGTTTCAACAATGTTGGTGCTATAATTGGATTTGAATGGTAATCTAGAATTGCGCAATGATTATAAAAAAAAGATGACCACCGGTCATCTTTTTTTTATACAACCCAAGTAATGGGTTATTATTTCTTAAGGAAGCAAGTTTTGAGCACAATGCTGCTGCCGTCAATCTTACAATCCACTTCTTCGGGATTTTCAGTCAAGCGAATGCTTTTCACTTTTGTGCCACGTTTAATCACCATTGATGAACCCTTCACCTTGAGGTCTTTGATTACAGTTACTGCATCGCCATCAAAAAGCTCAGCGCCATTGCTGTCTTTTGCCACATCTACAGTCTCTTCAGCTTCGTCGGCGGAGCTGAATTCATGAGCGCAGTCGGGGCAAACGTAGAGCGAGCCATCGAAATAAGTGTATTCACTGCCACACTTGGGGCACTTTGGAATGTCGGTCATTGTGTTGTGTATTGCGGATTAACTTAATATTCAATGAAAATAGTGCTTGTCTAAAATTTAAGAGGGAAGATTCTTAAAAATCTTCCCTCTTGTCTGTGCGCGCGAAGGGACTCGAACCCCCACGCCTCTCGGCACTAGATCCTAAGTCTAGCGCGGCTACCAATTACGCCACGCGCGCAGGATTAACGGTGCAAAATTACAACTTTTGCACTAATTGTCCAAATTTAAAACCATATTTTCGTTAAGTGTGCGCATAAGTGCTTGTTGTGCTGTCGGTTAGGAGGGTGTGGGCTTGTGCTGTTGGTTTTTTCTTGCAAAAGATGATGGGAATGATTAATTTTGTGTGCATTGTTTTGATATTTAAATCATTATTTACATAAGCGAAACCTTAAATCTTTTTTGTTATGAATATATTGAAATCGTTCACAATTCTTTCGGCTGCTCTCTTATTAGTGGCTTGCGGCAGCGCTCAATCAAAATCAAGCGAAACGGTGGTTGATACTGGGGCTCAGCTGCCTAAAGTGTATATGACCACAGATATCTCTCCCGAAGGTTTGGTGGCGGTGTATAAAGCGCTTGGCAAAGAGGCTAAAGGGCGAGTGGCTGTCAAGATAAGCACCGGAGAACCGGGCGGAAAAAATTATCTCAAGCCCGCGCTGATTAAAGATTTGGTCCAGTTGGTTAACGGAACGATTGTGGAGTGTAACACAGCCTATAAGGGGCGTCGCAATACCACAGAGGCGCATCTTGAAGCTGCCCGCGAACATGGTTTCTTTGATATTGCCAATGTTGATATAATGGATGCCGATGGCGATATTAAGATTGCGGTTAAAGACACCACTCATATCAAGTATAATCTTGTGGGTAAAAACATTGAAAACTACGATTTTATGATTAATCTTGCCCACTTCAAGGGTCATGCAATGGGGGGCTTTGGCGGTGTGCTGAAAAACCAATCAATTGGGGTGGCATCGAGTGCCGGCAAGGCTTATATCCATAGCGTTGGCGTCACAGAAGATGTGGCTCAAATGTGGAATCATATTAGCGATCAAATCGGCTTTTTGGAGTCAATGGCGGCAGCGGCGCAGTCGGTACATGATTATTTTGGCAATGGTGAAAACATCATCTATATAAATGTGATGAACAATATGTCAGTTGACTGTGACTGTGATTCTCATCCTGCCGATCCTTTGATGAAGGATGTCGGTATCTTAGCTTCAACAGACCCTGTGGCTCTTGATGGAGCATGCCTTGATCTTGTGTTTAACCATACTCCTTCGGAAGGTGATGATAACGCACCATTAATCGAGCGTATTAAATCACGCCATGGCACACACATCGTTGACTATGCTGAAAAAATAGGACTTGGTAGTCAGAAATATGAGTTGGTGAAAATCAACTGACTGACTATTGAAAAGTTTGTAGGCTCATTCTTACATTTGTATCCTGAAGCCACTTTGCAAGATATTTATAAGGGGTGTTTTCAGGATCGTTTCGGCCCGGCACATATATTGACCAATCGTGATGCTGCAAAGAATTATATTCTTAGAGAAGTATCTTCGGCTGATACTTTTGGAGGCCCTGATTATGAGCCTTGTGGACATCGTGGTGATTACTATAGAGTAAACTTACGCCTTGTGGCAGACGGCATAATTTCTGCCGATGAACTCACAGATGCCTTGATGCATAGTGCGCAAGGTGTTGACACGGCTATGATTTCTGGTTGGTGTAGAGAATGGCGCGAGATACAGAATGTGGTGAGAAATATGCCACAATGTCCGAAGAGTTTTTCATGTGATTCTGCCGATATTGCCCAACTGCTTAATAGTGGTAAATATGTGATGCACCATAGTAAAACGTTTAACACGCATTACAAACCTCATTATCGCATAATAAAACGCGATGTTTTCGAAAATCAGCTATTGCCGAAATTGAAACATCGCGTTAGATAATCTGTTGTTCAGGCGGGCTTATTTTATCCCTATGATATCTTTTATTGTTGGTATCGCTTTAGAGTCAGTCTGGTCAGGTCGAATAGGCACTACTGTGGCATATTGATTTCGTAGCCAATAGTTGTCACCATCTTCATCGTCGGGGTTATCTTCAACGAAACGCCCGGATAATTTATAGGATATAGAGCTATCATCATTAGTGATGGCTGTATATTCTTCAGTCCAATGTCCGTAAGCTGATTTTACCACTTTTATTCCTTTGGGCTCAAAGCCTGCAGGGATATTTACATTGAGACACACATCTTTTGGTAGCCCTCTTTTGATAACTTCGCCAACAATTTGGCGAATCACTCCGCCACACACTGTGAAATCAGCATCCATGCTATGGTCAAGAAGGGAGAATCCGATAGATGGAATGCCAGCCATACATCCTTCAATTGTAGCTCCCATAGTCCCGGAATAAATCACATTGAACGATGAGTTTGAGCCATGATTGATGCCGGAAAGTATAAGCGTAGGGCGGTTGTCGCGTTGAATATGTAAGCAGAGCTTTACACAATCTGTAGGCGTTCCTGTTACCCCAATCATTTCCACATTTTCATATTTTGATGGGTAATTGACTAGACTAATAGTATTGTCGCAAGTGATAGCTGATGATTTTCCCGATTGCCCCTCTGTCGGAGCCATTACTATTATGTTGCCCATATCGCGCACGCACTCTATTAAGTATGCAATGCCTGGGGCTTGGATTCCATCATCATTAGTTATAAGTATAAGAGGAGTTTTCATATCTAATGTTATAAAATATATTGTATATTTTTCTCAAATATAGTGATTATATTGCGGGAAATCTCAAAAAAAATTGATATTTCTTGCTCATTTATCCCTATATTTGCATCAAATAACAAATGAAATAGTAACTTCACAATATTTAATTATGCAGATACAAAGAATACAGACTCTCTACTTATTACTCGCTATAATTGCAGTAATTCTTTTTATTTTCATGCCTTTTGGCTATTTAGGTGATATGGCTCTTTCAGGACAGCGTCCGGCTCTTCTGATTCCTACATGCGCTACTATAGTTGCAATGACAGCTGCAATATTCACCTTTAAGAAATTTTCTTTGCAGAGAACTCTTGTTGTACTATCTATAGTTGCGGTTATAGCCTTGATTGTAGCTGTTGTCTATGTGATGACTATGGGCTACGAAGTGTTGATAGAAAATACTTCGTTAACACCGGTATGGAGCTTTGGTGGCGGAATGTTGGTGATAGCTCTTATATCTCTTATAGCTGCTCTCTCACGTATCAAAGCGGATCATAAACTGCTTCGCAGTTACGACCGCTTACGTTAAAGATAACAAATCTCAGATTCTGAGAATAAAGTTTATTTATTCTCGGAAATATACGCGTTTCACCCTCGAAGATATCGATGTGAGAATTTCATACGGTATTGTGTCGAGGGTGTCTGCTATTTCTGCCACAGGGATATTTGGCCCAAAAATCTCAACACGGTCGCCTACCTGGCAATCTGTATCTGTGACGTCAATCATACATTGATCCATGCACACATTGCCAATCGATGGACAGCGGACTCCATTGATGAACACTTGCATTTTGCCATTGCCCAGATGCCGGTTGATGCCATCGGCGTAGCCAACAGGAATTGTGGCAATGCGCGACTGGCGGCGGCACACTCCGCGACGATTATAGCCTATAGATGTACCTTCCGGCCACTCTTTAATTGAAATGATTGTGGTGGTAAGCGAAGACACTTGTTTCAAATCATCCTGAGTACCATCCTCCATGGTCTTGATGCCATATAGACAGATACCGAGCCTTACCATGTCATTTTGGTGTTCCGGGAATCGTGATATTCCGGTCGAATTGAGGATATGTCGCATTATATGATGATTGAATGCACTTTGAAGTGTTTCGCAGCAACGATTGAAAAGTTCAAACTGACTTTGGGTATATTCATCCATTTCAGGCTGATCGGCAGCTGCTAAATGGCTGAATACAGAAATCGGGCGAATTACTTTTTGACGTTTCAAAATGTCAATGACTTCCGGCAGATCCTCTTCAACAAAGCCCAAGCGGTGCATGCCGGTGTCGAGTTTAATGTGAACGGGATAGTCGGTGATTCCATATTTTTCGCCCTCGCGGATTATTTCATTCAGAATATCAAAACTGAATATTTCCGGTTCAAGATTGTAGGCAAAAAGTGTGCGATAGTTGACCACTTTTGGGTTTAATACCATGATAGGCATAGTGATGCCGGCTTTGCGTAGGTCAACACCCTCGTCGAGTACTGCTACAGCAAGATATGCTGCTCCTTGTGATTGCAAACTCTTTGCCAATTCATAGGAGCCGGCTCCATAACCCGAGGCTTTCACCATGCAGATGATTCCGGTGGTGGGGCGCACCATTGAACGGAATGTGTTGAAGTTGTGGACCATAGAATCCAAGTTGACTTCAAGCACGGTTTCGTGTTGTCGGGCCTCAAGCATGTCGGCAATTAATTCGAAATTGAATTGAGGTGCTCCTTTAATCAGAATCAATTCATCTTCAAAATCACTCGGAGATACTGAAGCCAAGAATGTAGCTGTATCTGGATAGAAAATTGAAGAGGAATCAAAATATTTTGAGTTTTGAACGAATTCTCTACCAATGCCAATTACTCTGTCGATATTGCGCTGGCGCAATAGATTTGCAACAGCAGGATATAGCTTTGACATTGGAAGTGTTTCATGCATCACATCGGATAGGATTACTGTTGATGTTTTTGACGCAGTGAGTCTGCGTGACATGAAATCTAAAGCTGGTGCAAGTGAGTGGAGATCGGAGGTGTATGAGTCATAAATGAGCATGCAATCATTTACACCTTCAATCACATTCAATCGAGTTTTTATCTGTGTGAGTTCTGCCATTGCTGAAGCAATTTCAATTGATGGTCGATTCAAATGTAGCATTAGCGCCAAACAATGAATTGCATTCTGAATATCTGCATCAGCAGTGAATGGAAGTGTTATCTCATCAGATGAGCCGAGATATGTGTATATTACTGTTGTTGAGTTGTTCGTCTTGCGAATTGACGAAATATAAAGTGGTGCTGATGAATCATAAATAGACCAGCCTATTTTGGTTTGTGCTTGGCAAATTCGATTTACCGAATCATTGATGGTTGCTTGATCTGAACAGTAGATGATAGTGCCACATTCGGCAAGTAACAGAGCTTTTTCATCGCATTTCTGTTTGATAGATTTAAAGCCGTCAGCGTGTTCAGAGTTGATGTTGGTAAAGATGCCTATATTGGGCTTGATGATACTTTGTAATGAGCTCATTTCACCTTTTTGTGACACACCAGCTTCAATGATTGCCAAGTCTGTGTCGGCATTGATTTCCCACACTGATAGTGGTACTCCAATTTGAGAATTGAAGCTTCGCGGTGAGCGCACTATCTGATATTTAGTGCCAAGGAGTTGATAGAGCCATTCTTTAACAGTGGTTTTACCGCGACTGCCTGTAATCCCTACAACCGTGCCTTGGAAACTCTGGCGATGTGCTGTAGCTATCTTTTGCAATGCTTTGGTAGTGTCTTTTACCACGAAAAACACGGCATCAGTAGCCCCAATCATATTCTCGGGTATGTTAGTAACACAGAAGGTTCGTACACCCTTTTCGTATAATTCTCGCACATAGCGATGCCCATCATTAGTAGCCGTAGTGATAGCGAAAAACATTGAATCATCGGGGAATGTCAGCGAGCGGCTATCGATAAGCAGTGTGCCAACATTGCGCACCTCCGAGCCTATTGGCGTGGTGCTGAGTATATTGCTGATTTCAATTGTTGTGTAGGTCATTGCTGAATGTTTTTATATGTGCGTGTCATTGCTTCTTTTAGTTGTGGATACAATGACAAGAGATTCTGTTGCAGGGTTAAGGTGTCCAATTTGAATTGTTCAAATGCTTCTTTGTCGGCAGTCATGGGGCGGTGGACCAACCGGCGCGTGAATTTTTCACATTTTGATGCAAGGTCAATTGTTTCGCGAGTGAAAAACGCTTCGGCAAATTTCTCATAGATATAGTTTACAGTCATTTCTGATGGGTGACACATATCGGAGTTGAAGAAGCGGTAGTCGCGCAATTCATCAAGAACAATTTCATAGGATGGGAAATAATTCACATTGGCTTGGGCTGACACTCTGTTTGCAGCTAATAGGAGTGTTGCTTTGCTTAAATTATTGCCATGGGCTCCGTCGGATAGGTGGCGCACAGGGCTTACAGTTATCCATATTCGGGCTCTTGGAGCAACAGACTTAATAGCATCAATGGCCTTGTGCATTTGTGCCTCGGACTCCTCAATGCTCATCATGCGGCGAATAAATAGCTCGGGATGTTGCTTGTGGCAGTTAGCCACCGCATGGCCGGTTTGCTTTAATTCATAAATCCATGCAGTGCCGTATGTCAGAAACAAATCCGTAGCTCTGCAGAGAAAATCGGCTGTCGAGTCAACGAGGCTATTCAAGTTATTGAGCATTCCCTCGGCAGTGGTTTTAGATAGAGATGAATGGCAGTCAAAACAGCTATATAGGTTGCCAGTTTTGAAAATATCGTTGGCGGCAAAATGTCTTCTATCAGAAATTCTTTGTAGCGACTCTGCGATGCTTGCAGGATTGAAAAGTGTGCCAAATGGATTCGCCACCACATTGAATAATCTGCGCTCAAGTTGCCGAGCCATATTATCGCTAAAGCAGGAGCCGAGCATCATGATAGCGGAGCCATGTGTTATAGCCCCGACATCACTATCCGGTTTTACCTCTGTGCGGAAAAGCATTGCAAGCAAGATTATTTCATGCGATAGTCAATAGAAAGAATATTAAATTCTGTACGGCGGTTTATTTGATCGGCGGCTTCGCGGTCGGCCTCTTCCGGTAGGGCAAGAATATATTCTTCGGTTAGAACATCTCCTTCTTTAAACTGTGGGAATTGGCGCAAAACACGCTTGGTCACTGTTTTGGGGCGATTTTTCCCATGGCCTTGATATTGCAATCTTTCAGCATCGATGCCGGCCTCAATCAAATAGTCAACCACAGCTTTTGCGCGGCGATGCGAGAGGTTGATATTATATTCTTCTGACCCCATGCGGTCAGTGTGTGATGTCATTTCAATGGTGATGTGAGGATTGTCGTTAAGGAGTGTCACCAATTCATCGAGTGCGGTTTTGGACTCAAGGCGGAGTGTGGCCTTGTCGAAATCATAGAAAATGTTTTCAACGATATTGGGCTGCGAAAGTGATGCAAGCATGAAGTCAATGCCATATTCAGCATCTGTTTCAGCGGTGTCGGTGGTGAACTCTTGACGAGCATTTAAGAACCCTTTTGCTCCGGCAAGCATGGCATAGCTCACACCTCGATTGAGCTTAAAACTATATGAACCATCACCGCCGGTGGCTGTGCGTTGATTTGAACCATCTGTCCCAACGATTCTCACAATGGCGCCGGTAATCGGTTCTTCTTCCATGTCGGTTATCCATCCGTTGAGAACTATTTTCAAATCGGGGAGCTCAAAAGAGTAGAGGTGGTCATAGCCTCGTGCGTCACCGCGATTTGATGAAAAGTAGCCTTTGGGATATGTCACACTGCGGTCGTAGGTGATGCCAAAGTCATCGGCCGACGAGTTTAGGGGAGTGCCCATGTTTGTCACTTTCCAATCTCCGCTCGGTTGCAATTCAGCGCGAAACATGTCAAGACCGCCAAGACCGGGATGTCCGTTTGACGAGAAAATCATCACACTATCTGTCAGCATATAAGGGAATTCCTCATTGCCTGGGGTGTTAATTGCATCACCCATGTGCTCTAAAGAACCGGCGCGTTCGTTGAGATTTATGCGCCAAATATCGTTACCTCCCTTGCCGGGCATGTCGCTGCTAAAATAGAGATACTCACCTGAGGGGCTCACTGCCGGATGGCCGAAATTGGAGATAGTGTCGGCTGTGATTACAAATTTCTCAGCAGCACTCCATTTTGCCTCGTTGCGCTTAGAGGTGTATATCTCCACTCCGGTGTCTTGATTGGGTAATCGGCGTGCTTTGGTGAGATACATGGTTTCGCCATCGGGAGAGAACGAAACGATGCCTTCATCCATGTCCGAGTTGAGTTCTCCTTCTACAGTTTCTGGTCTTAGCCATTGACCTTGCTCATTTTTGCTGACCATCCAAATGTCACTCTTCTTCATCCCGGTGATTTCGCTGTGCTGTGTGCCTGTTACTTTTTCGTTGGTGGTGGTGAAATAAAGAATGTCGCCATTGAACATCGGCGCAAAGTCGGCTCGTCGGGAATTAAATGTTTTGGCATTACGCACTATGTAGCGTGTGGGGTTTTCTTTTAGCGATTGTGCCAATCGAGCTCCTTCAAGCCCCACTTTTGCCTCTTCCGAGCCGGGAACCTGCATCAAATATTCCTCATAAGCGCGAATTGCCGGGATATATTTCCCCTCAGCATGGAGTGCCTGAGCAAGATAGAGTTGGGCATCAGTTTCAGGATATCCATATCGAATGGCATTTTGATATGCGGCCGCTGCGCGGGCATATTGCGATAACATTCTGTGGGCTTCACCCATTTTATAAGCAACTTCTCCGCGAGTGGAACGTTCATCGCGTTTGAGATTGTTGTAGATTTTACGATAGGTTTTTGATGCCTCATAATATTCGCCACGCTTCATTTGTGCATCGGCTGTGGCAATTTTTGGGCCACGGCATCCCCCCATTGTGAGGGTAATGAGTACAAGAGTGATTGTAAGAGCTATATTTTTCATATTCTAATTAACGAAAACCGGGCGGTCATTATTATTTTGTCAGGGTAATCCGTTAGGCAAAATTAGGCATTTAATTTGAAAAAACATCGATTACGGTTCAATTGCTTAGCTATTGCAGATTGCGTTTATCTGTTTTAGCTGAAAATTCGCCATGTTTCTTGTGTCATTAGTTGTTTTTGACTATGAATCCAATAAACTGTAATCCTCAAATTTGAAGATCTCTCCGGCTGGTGATCTCCGCCAATAAAGATATTAAAAAAGCAGAGGCGCATCAAGGATGGTGCGCCTCTGTGAGTTGATTATCTGGATTGATTAATAGAATCTGCGGATGCCCATCACTTCGCGGGCCTCTTTAAGGGTTTGCGATGCACGTTCACGAGCTCGCTCAGCTCCCATGCGAAGTGTTTTAGCAATGTATTCGTTGTCATTGCGGATGTCGAGAATACGTTCGCGGATGGGGAGTGTCACCTTAAGGATGTCTTCGGCCAATTGCTTTTTCAAGTCGCCATATCGAATTGAACAATCGGCATAGGCGTCTTTAAAGTGTTGAACCACATCGGGTGCCGATGTTAGTTCCATGAGGGTGAATAGATTCTGAATAGGTTGGCTGATGGGTGAATTGGGCTCTTTAGGGCCTTCATCGGTAACTGCGCGCATCACTTTCTTGCGAAGTGTCTTCTCGTCGTCAATGAGGTAGATGCAGTTGCCTTCGCTTTTGCCCATTTTCCCTGAACCATCGAGTCCTGGAACTTTCACCGGCTTGCCGCCGAAATCAAAGTTGGCCGGCTCGGGGAATAGTTCAACACCATAGAATGAATTGAAGCGACGTGCAAATCGACGTGTTAATTCAAGGTGCTGTTCCTGGTCTTTGCCAACTGGCACTTTGTGGGCTTTCTGAATCAAAATGTCAACAGCCATCAAGGTTGGATAGGTGAGTAGCCCGGCGTTGACACGTTTGTTGGTTTCGGTGCCAATAATTTCGTGTTCAATGTCTTCGCTATCGCCTTTGAGCCCAAGTGCTTTACGAGCTTTGTCTTTGAATGACGCAGTGCGCATAAGTTCTCCGATACCCACATGCATATTGAGCAATAGGTATAATTCTGAAACTTCAGGGACATCGCTCTGCACAAAAAGAGTTGATTTCTCCGGATCAAGACCTGCTGCAAGATATTCGGTTACGATATTTTTTACATTTACATGTAATTCATCGGGAGAGGGATTTGTGGTGAGTGCATGGAGGTCGGCAATGAAGAATAAGTTTTCATATTTATCATCGCTTTGCATACGCACAAATTTCGACAATGCACCATAGTAATTGCCTAAATGCAAGTTGCCTGTGGCTCGAATGCCACTAAGTACAATTTCTTTATTGTCCATCTTTTTGTTATGTTGCTTTATTGTTTTTTAGAATCTGTAGCCCACTTTGGCATGAAGGAGATTATTGTGAATGGAGGGATTGACAACTCCAATTGCTTGTGACGAGTTTTTAAATCCGAATTGATATTGTAGCCCTACAAGGAAGTGGTTGCCAAAGTTAACTTGTGTGGCTAAGTGAAGCCCTATATCTCCGCGATTATATCCGTTAATGAAGGTTTCGCGAGAGTGGTAATAGTCAGTTTTGATATTAACCAGCTGAGGCACAAGTTCATCCATTGCGTTGACTTCTGCACGATAGATGCGTTGTTTTTGAGTGCCGGCAAATCCGTAGGCATAATATAGACCGGCATCTACTGACCAACGAACGGTTTTGTCAACATTGAATCGGAAGCTTAAAAATACCGGGAAATTAACGCTATAAAATTGATTGTCAATGTACACTGAGCTCATGCTTCGATTATCACTGCCAAGCACTGCTATGTTGGTGTTATAATTGTTTAGTGTGACATTGATTGCTGTTCCCAAACCAAAATATTCACGAAATCCAAACACTGCTCTGAATCCAAAGCCGAGCGATGCTCCCATATTGGCATTCATGTTTTGAATCTGAGGGAAGAGTGATTCATAGTTTTGAATCACACCGCTTGTACCGGCAATTGCGTGTGCTTCCAATTCAAGAGACTGTTTTGCCGGAGAAAAGTCCACAAAATCTTCTGAATGCAAAGTCAATGAACTGCACAATAGGGCTAAAACAGTCAGTAATGAGATTTTTATTTTGTTCAACATTGGTCGTTATTTTAGTCAGATGTAAATTGAGCCCAAAGTTAACCAAAAACCTCCGAAAAATCAACCGACCTGATTGAAATTAAATTTGGATAGAGCAGAGGATAGAGCAAGTAAGTTAATTTATACATTGCCTTGGCATGCGAATCAAAAGATGTTAAAATGAAATAAAATACCCAAAAGGAATAATACACAATGGAAACTAAAAGCTATATTTGCCATTGAAAACAAGAATATTCGTAAAATATAAATTATAACAAGTATGAAAACAACAGCTCAAAAGTATTTAATTGTGGGAGGTGTAGCTGGTGGTGCTACAGCGGCAGCTCGTATTAGACGAAATAGTGAAGACGCCAAAATAATCCTTTTTGAAAAGGGGGAGTATATTTCATATGCTAATTGTGGGTTGCCTTATTACATTGGAGGAGTTATAGAAGATAGAGATCGTTTGTTTGTTCAAACACCAATGACTTTCGGTAAGAGATTCAACATTGATGTGCGTGTAAGAAGTGAGGTGGTAAACATCGATACTAAGAAGAAAACAGTGTGTGTGGTTACATCTGATGGAAAAAAATACACAGAAGAGTATGATAAGTTATTGCTTTCTCCAGGAGCATTGCCTGTCAGGCCCCCAATACCAGGTATTGACAGTGAGGGTATATTTACATTGAGAAATGTTGCAGATACAGATAGAATCAAACAATATATTGATACTCATTCTGTGAAGCATGCAGTTATTGTTGGAGGGGGATTTATTGGGTTGGAAATGGCTGAAAATTTGCATAATCTGGGAACTCAAGTTGCAGTGGTTGAAATGGCAAATCAGGTTATGGGACCAATAGATTTTTCTATGGCATCTCTTGTTCATCAGCATTTAATAGATAAAGGGATAAAACTTTATTTAGAGCAAACAGTAGAATCATTTACTAACGAAAATGGTAAATTGAGTGTGAATTTCAAATCAGGCTCTCAGATACAAGCAGATATGGTATTGCTTTCAATTGGGGTGCGAGCTCATACTGAGTTAGCACAAAATGCTGGGATAAAATTAGGTGATATGAAGGGTATTTGGGTTGATGAATATTTACGAACTTCAGATGAATCTGTTTATGCGGTTGGTGATGCTATTGAATTCCCTCACCCAATTACAGGAAAACCATGGCTGAACTTTCTTGCAGGGCCTGCAAATCGGCAAGCTCGCATCGTTGCAGACAATATGGTTTTTGGTGACACTCAATCTTATGAAGGTTCTATTGGAACATCTATAGCAAAGGTGTTTGATATGACTGTTGCTTCAACCGGATTACCCGCGAAACGATTGAAACAGATGGAGATTCCGTATTTATCGGCAACCATACACTCTGGTTCTAATGCAGGATATTATCCAGGTGCCTTACAGATGGATATTAAGATTACATTTTCACCTTATGATGGTAGGTTATATGGAGCGCAGATCGTGGGATTCAATGGGGTGGATAAGCGTATTGATCAATATGCGATGGCTATTAAAAATGGTGCGACTATTGACCACCTTACACGATTGGAGCATGCATATGCTCCTCCATATTCATCGGCTAAAGACCCTGTGGCTATTTCGGGATATGTGGCTAAAAACATCTTGAGTGGGAAAATGCTTCCGCTATATTGGAGGGAATTACTAATGGCCGACAAATCCAAAATTACACTTATTGATGTGCGTACACCGGAGGAAGCTTCGCTGGGTAGTATTGATGGTGCGGTTAATATTCCATTAGACGAACTAAGAGATAGAATAGATGAGATTCCAAAGTATCAGCCAATTTATTTATTTTGTGGTGTTGGTTTAAGAGGCTATTTAGCATCAAATATATTGCGGGATAATGGATATGCTGATGTTTATAATCTTATTGGTGGATTGAAAACCTATGAGGCCGCCACAATGTCAATTAATTCTTCGGAGGAAAGATTTGCCGATAATAGTAATTCTACTAATCAAATATCCAATCAGAAGGGCGCAAATGTAGTTCGTATTGATGCCTGTGGTATTCAATGCCCTGGACCTATCATGAAATTAAAGAAGCACATCGAGTTACTTCAAGCTGGTCAGATTATAGATGTTTCTGCTACCGATGCCGGTTTCCCTAAGGATGCTGAAGCATGGTGTTTGATGACGGGTAATAAGTTTTTAAGTAAATCAGTCGAAGGTGGTGTTTATCATGTTTTTATAGAGAAAACCATAGCAGATGGAAGTTCTGCAGAAAAAAAAGTTTTGCAGAGGGATGGTAAAACTTTTATTCTTTTTAGTGATGATCTTGATAAAACATTAGCTACCTTTGTACTTGCCAATGGCGCAGTTGCAGCTGGAAAAAAGGTGTCTGTGTTCTTTACTTTCTGGGGACTTAATGCGATAAAAAAAGCATATAAACCCAAAGTGAAGAAAGATATCTGGGGCAAAATGTTTGGTTGGATGCTTCCATCGGACTCAACAAAATTGACTCTGTCCAAAATGAATATGTTTGGCATTGGTGCCAAAATGATGCGTTCATTGATGAAAAGAAAGGGGGTGGATTCTTTGGAAAACTTGCGCCAGCAAGCAATTGATAATGGTGTTGAGTTTATTGCATGCCAGATGTCTATGGATGTGATGGGTATAAAGCGAGAAGAGTTGCTCGATAATGTGAATATAGGAGGTGTTGCTACATATATGAGTAGAGCCGATAATGCTAATGTTAATTTGTTTATATAGAGATAGTTAATGGAAAAAATAACTTGCATTTGTGTCATGAGAGAGCTGATGATGGCTCTCTCTGACTTTGAGCGCAACCTGGAGGCCATTCATGGTGTTTCTTTAAATGAAGCTATGACGCTCTGTGCTATAAGTAATGAGTGTATCGCAGTATCTGTTGTGATTGAACGTACTGGGCTGCGCCCATCTCATACTTCTAAAGTAATAGGAGCTTTAGAAAGCAAAAACTATATTAAACGCAAAATGGGCACAAATGACAAACGCCAAATTTATCTATCACTTACGATAGAAGGAAAGGAATGTCTTAATAGGTTAAAGTCATATGAATTTGATATTCCAGAACAGTTGAGACCTATATTTGTACAGCATCTCAATAATATCGTCGAATAGGATTTTACTAATGATTGTTTGGTATTAGTTTGTTATAAGAAAGAGCGTCATATGTAAATCTCCTAAAAAAACGAGGCAATTATTTGCATCGGGAAGTTTGGTATATGTTCTTTAATTCTAATCGTGAAGTTTTTTCAATACGGGGATTAAAAATGTTGATTTTTTATTTTGTACTCCCGTGTTGTTCACTTAACTTTGCGTTAAGTTAATCAAAAATTTTCATAGAAAGATGGGAATTACAAATAATAAACTTTGGATTTCGTCACGTGACTATATAATGATAGCCCTCGGGATTACCCTATTTGCTTTCGGTTTTTCGGCTTTTATTTTCCAAGAAGGGGTGGTTATTGGTGGTATATCGGGTTTGAGTACGATTGTTTATTTCTTGAGTAAAGACTGGTTTGGATTTGGTATCCCGGTTGCTGTTACTCAATATTTGCTGAACTTGATTTTGCTGGCGTTTGCCTTCCGTGTTGTGGGTAAGCAGTTTGTGATTCGCACCATCTATGGAGCAACGGTAATTTCGGTTGCTATTGGTGCGTTGACTCCGCTTTTTGATGGACCGCTCGTTGATGGTCAGCCTTTTATGAATGTTGTTATCGGGGCGTTGATGTGTGGGGTAGGTTTAGGGATTTCGTTTACCCACAATGGTTCAACCGGTGGAACGGATATTGTTGCTGCCATGGTGTCAAAGCGCTCTAATGTCAGCATCGGTCGCACAATGCTTTATGTCGATTTCTGCATCATCTCCTCTTCCTACTTTGTGACTGAAAAGATTGACACAGTGGTTTATGGTTTTGTGGTTCTTGTAATTGTGGCTTTGATGGTTGATATGGTTATTAACACAAACCGCCAGGCTGTTCAGTTTACCATTTTTTCACCCCACTGGGAGGAAATTGCCACTGCAATTAATAATGAAGCCAAGCGTGGGTGTACAATTCTTAATGGCATGGGTTGGTATTCAAAGCAAGAAGTTAAGGTGCTCTTGGTTATGTGTCGCAAAATTGAATCTGTGACCATATTTAGAATCATAAAAAGCATTGATGAAGATGCTTTTATCACCCAAGCAAATGTAAATGGGGTGTATGGCCAAGGCTTTGATGCAATGAAACTCAAAGTGCCGCATCGTCATCATAAAGATGAGCAATCCGAAAAACAAGAATCTGCTGATGACGAGCAAGTTGTGACTGCTAAAGAATTAAATGAAAATGTGAAAACAGCCCAATAATATCCATTATGGCGGATAATTATTTGGAGCGGCGCATGGAGGACTACCGCAATGGGAAGCTCTCATCAAAGCATATGTCGCCGGCTGTTGTAAAGCGGCCATCAATGCAGCTTAGGGTGTTTGTGATTGGAGGCGACACAGAATTAGGCATTACCTACGTTAAGAATTTTAGAAAGTCAAATTGGAAAGTAGCTTTTACTGATGCCGATTTGAAGTCGGGGAGGTCATTAGCGCAATCTACCGGCGCACAGCATCATCCCATAGCTGCGGATAATATGCTCGCTATTGAAGCCTCAGTGCAAAAGATTGTGGAGCTTTGGGGCGCAATTGATTTGGTGGTCAACTGTGCAGAAATTCTGCCGGAGGAGATTGTTAAATCCCCGATGTTACTTGCTGTTCCGATTATTAATGCGCGATAGTAAGGTTCGTATGGCCACTTGCCATTGGCCTTTGCCTTGTGTTGCTTTGCCATATTTGATGGCATAGTGTGGACACACATGATAGCACCCCAAACACTGAGTGCAGTCAGATCCCCATTTAGGTTTTCTTGTCGTTGTTGCCAATTGAATATTTTTCAGAGGGCACACCTTTTTGCATAGGCCGCAGCCCACACATTCTGATGTGGCATGGAATGGCTTTGCCGACATCATGAAGCGCATGAATAGAGGATAAATCAGATAGGTCTTTAGCCATGCAAAATCCCCTTTAATCACATCATCTGAGGTTGATGAATTTTGAATAGAGTTAATTATGACATCAATCCGCGAAACAGATTTCTTTAGCTTATTGGATGCCACTTCAGTGCTGTCGGTATCAAATCCGGGAAGAAGAACATAGGTGTTGGGCATTTCAATCGTGTGGGCCGACATTGCATTCCATCCTCTATGCTTCAATGCTTTGCGCCATCGTTGAGCTGTCAAGCCGGCATCGTCGCCACATGTGGCAACGAGAAAGTGTTCAATCCTCTCGCCGCCAGATAGCTCCACCTGTTGGATATATTTTGCCACCGCTTTGGGCATCCCCCAGCTATGGACCGGCATAACCCAAATTATTCGTTTTTCAGATTCGGGGACTTTGATAGGGGAAATGCTCTTGACGTCCATTTGTACAATAGAGTCATTTAATACTGTGGCAAGCCTGGTTGCCACTATATAGCTATTCCCGGTGCCTGAAAACCAGAGTATCATTTTATAGTCACTTGTGTAGCACCAAATCCATATTCGCGGAATGAGGCATCTTGAACGTCATGACCTTTATAGCGATGATTTAGCTCCTTCATGAGAGCATTGCGAAGAACACCCTCTCCTTTGCCATGGATAAACACTATTTTTTGCCCTTTGTTTTTTATGTTTTCATCCATGACACGCATAAATTCATCAACCTGCAGATTTAGCATGTCGGCATTCGAAAGCCCATGAATGTTGTCAACCAATTGGGCAATATGAAGGTCAACAACTATTGTGTCACCGCGGCGTTCATTTTTTGGTGGTTTCTTTACGATGCGCTTTTTTACACGGCGGCCCGACTTAATTTTGGCCGTCATGGTGGCTTCCAATTCGACAGTGTTTATTGGCTCAATCTTATGGGGCTTATCGTCTTTAACCAATTCGAATGCCAACACCGGAATTTCAAAGTAGGTGTTATCCTTAAAGCAGTGTAGTTTGGCAAATCTTGTAGTGTCAATCGAAAACTCTATTTGATAGGGCTGTTTCAGATTGAACGGACGGTCTTTTTTGAAGGCAACATACTGAAAGGCTACTTTATCCATTGATGGCAAATCTGATTTAACAACCTCTCCGAGAAATAGCTGTATGTTTGGTTCAACAATTCCGGCGTAGCGAACAGTCCATTCTTTATCTTCGCGGGCGCGAGTGCAATAGGTGAAATAGAGATAGTAGTTGGAATCATTGACCAAGTAGGTGTCAAATTCTGTTGTTGAAAGGCGCTTTAAGTCTTTTGGCTCATACGCAAGAACAATATTCAGCTTTTCACCTCCGGGTGTCTCTTCAATAGGCAATTCTTCCTCATCTTGCGCTGTTGTTGGATAGGGTTTTGTCTCTTTTTGCAAAACAGGCATCGTGGAGCCCCCCACGGCCGGTTTTTCCTGGGGGGCTTGTTTCTGCGCTGATGCCTGTCCAACAACTACACACTCTCGAGTAAGCACCGGAGTCTCAAATCCGTCGCTATCTTCAACGTATGCTATGTTGTCCTTGATTCTAACTACTTGTCCACCACCAACAGTGTTAAGGAAGCGGACTATATCGCCTACTTTTACCATATAGATTTCAATGTTATTTCTTATCGATATCCTTGAGAAGTGCTTCTACTGCAGCTTTGAGCTGTTGATCTTCACCGGTGATAATAACGGCAGGATCGTTTGCTACTCGGATATCTGGTTCGAGTTGGGTGTTTTCCAAGAAGATACCCTCTGCCGTACGGTATCCTGTTACAGGAATACCAAACACAAGTGATGAATCCTGAAGACGAACCCAGTTTACGCTACTCATTGTGCCAGGTACGGGCATACCGACCAATTTACCAAGTCCAAGATGGCTATATACCCATGGTGTGCCATGAGCATTGCTATAATTAGCTTCCCCCATAATCATGATGCTTGGTCTGTTCCAGCGACGAGATGGCATCTCTGCTGTGGGTTGTCCATGAACTTCTTGTCTAAAATATGCTTTACCGCTGAACAATACTTCGATATCTTCGTGCAGACGACCACCACCATTCCAGCGTGTATCTACTACGATACCTTCGCAGTTGATATATTTACCAAGCATATCGGCGTAAATTTTACGGAAGCTATTGTCGTCCATTGATTTGATGTGAACATATCCAAGACGTCCATTTGACATGCGCTCAACATCAGCCTGACGTTGGCGTACCCATCTTTGATACATCAATTCATTCATAGCTCCAGAGCTAATAGGAAGCATCACTTCTTCACCATCAGTGCCATCAGCATTTTTGAAGCTTACAAGTGTCTTTTTGTTGCGGAGGTTATTCAGCAAGCTGAATGGATCTTTGTCCTCAGTGAGTTCTATGCCATTGATTTTAGTGATGATAGCGCCAGCTTTTAGAGTTGATGTTGCACGGTCAAACGGACCCTTTGCAATCACTTCGTCAACCTTCAATCCCGGTCTTTCGTAGCTCATATCATAGAGCAAGCCCAATGATGCGGTTGCTGCTTTTGCTGCTGGGGCAGTGTAGCGACCACCGGTGTGTGACACATTCAATTCACCAAGAAGTTCGCTGAGAAGTTCGGCAAAGTCGTAGTTGTTGTTGATGTGGGGGAGGAATTTGCGATATGCTTTGTACATCTTTTCCCAGTCACATCCATTCATATCTTTGCGGAAGAAGCGTTCGCGCTCTTCGTTGAAAACAAATTCGAGCATAAATTCACGCTCAGCAGCTGCGTCAATCTGCATGTTACCAGAGATTGATACAGGTTTGATTTTGCCACCCTTAGTTTCATATTTTGAAATTCTAGAACCAAGCAAGAAAATGTTGCCATCTTTGTCCATTTCCATGCTCATGCCACGACCATTGAGCTTATTAGCCATCTTTGTTTTGCCATCGCGGAGGTTGATTTCCCAAAGGTCATATCCACCTTCAAAGCTAGCAAGATAGTAAAGTTTCTGACCATCTTTTGAGATGATTGCATCTGCGATATTGGCAGAGTTGGGTGTCAAGCGCACGGTGCGTTCTTCCAAGTTTGTAAGGTCAATATCAAGAGTCTTTTCTTTTTTAGCCTCTTTGCCTTCTTCTTTTTTAGCATCAGATTTTTTGCCATCTTTGTCGGCGGCTTTATCACCATCTTTTTTCTTTTTAGCTGCTTTTTCTACCTCTTTCAAAAGCTCGTAGTCCTCTTTGCTAAGGCGGAATTTATCATAAGAGTCTTTGTTGAGGAAAGTAATCATCACGTCATAGTGTGATCCCCATGAAGCATGGTTGCGCATGCCATATCTTTCGGAGAGGAAGAGCAATGCATTGCCATCCATGACCCAGCGTGTGCCTTCGTCGAAATAGCCTGTGGCTGTCACTTTGGTGAGTTCGCCTGATGCCACATTGATAACAGCGATATCTCCGTAGGGATCGTGCTGAGGTTGGATGTAGTTAATGGCAATCCACTTGCTATCGGGCGACCAGAAAGCTTCGAATCCTTTGCGACGATGTGCATAGGTGGTACCGTCGGTGAGTTGACGTGTTTTCTTTGTTTTCAAGTCCATTACCATCAACTTATTGCGGTCGGCAATATAGGCTAATTGTTTGCCATCAGGCGAAATTGATGGGTATGTGCGGTCAATACCGTCATTATCAAACATTGCTTTCTCTTCAATGAGAGTAGCATTAGAGAAGTTGGGGTCCTCTTCGCGGACTATTGATGCTTTATAGATGTTATATTGTCCGTCGCGAGTTGATGTGTAGTAAAGTTCACGTTCATTTTTGCCCCATGTGATGTCTGATTCACCTTGTGCAGTTGAAGTGATTTGTTTGATTGATGAGTGTTCGGTTGAAGTCACAAACACTTCACCACGACGTATAAATGCAATCTGCTTCCCATCGGGTGACACGGCAGCATCTTCCGCGCTGCTAACTTTTAGCTGTGTCGGGAGGTTTGCATCGTCGCTTACAATATCAATAGCCACTTTCTGAGGCTTCTGACTTCCGGCTGCAAGGGTGTAAATTTCACCATCGTAGGTAAATGCCAATGTGCCGTTTGACCCTTGTGAAAGGAATCTTACGGGATGGGTTTTGAAATTAGTTACCTGTGAAATATTGCTAGGTGAATCAACGTTCATCGAATAAACGTTCATTGAGCCATTATTACGTTCGCTAAGGAAGTAGATTGTAGAGCCATCAACACCAACTACAGGATTAAGATCTTCGCCTCCGCGGTTGGTGAGATTTGTGTGTTTTCCTGTTTTTGCATCATATTTCCAGATGTCACGTGTCACTGATGAGGTGTGATGCTTTCTGAATGTGTCCTCAAATCCCTTTACATCTTGATATACGAATGATGCTCCATCAGGGAGATAGCTAATACTAAGTGCTGGAGTGGCGAGTACTTGAGCAGGACGGCCACCACCAACAGGAACTTTGTATAGCTCGCTCATCACTCCGGTTGGGAACATTGCGCTGCTTGCAGGATCCTGAATAGAGGCACTGTAAAGAACATGTTTGCCATCGGCTGTGAAGCCTTCGGGAGTTTCTGTTGCTGAATTAAAGGTGAGCTGGATTGCTGAGCCGCCATTTGAGGGCATGATAAATAGGTCACGTCCGCCGTTACGGTCACTAGCAAATGCAATCTTTGTCCCGTCTGGCGACCAAATGGGATTGCTTTCGTATGAAGGTTGTGATGTCAGACGGATAGCGCTACCTCCATTTACACCAACTTTATAAATGTCACCTTTATATGTAAATGCAATCTCGTTGCCATTGGGCGAAATCATAACATCCCTCATCCATAAGGGAGTAACAGCCGTAGCTGATATGGCAAATGCTGCTGCAGCTGCTACTAGTATTAGCTTTTGTTTCATTTGGTTTTATTGGTTTATTGGTTTATTATTTCGCAAATTTAATGTATTTATTCCCATTGAGCAAACTATCGGCTTGTAGTGGTTATTAAAAAATGAAATAAGTATGCACCTTGTGTTGTTATCAATAATAAAAAATGAGAGCGCATCATTTTTGCGCTCTCATTTTGGGATATTAATCTTTTAAAAGCTTATTACTATTTCTGCAGTTATTTTGTCATCGTCGGAAACATTAGGTGTGAAACCATGGTGATACAAATAGTTTTCATAGTTTAAACGGATATCAAGATGCATATTTTTGCTTCGCACATAGCTGATGGTTGAACCAATGGTGAAGCGATTGCGAGAAGGATGATTGGTACTAATCTCACCAGTAGATGAGGAGCTGACACCAGTAGAGTGATTGGTCAATCCGTCATAACGTCCTTGGAAAGAAAGTTGATTGAAGAATCCGGTACGAATAGGCATTGAATAGTTGGCAAAAATATTGTAAGCATGTGCTGGTTTGTGGCGGTCGTTTACATAATGCTTATACATATATTCGCCTTCGACATGCCAATGTTTGTCAGACCAAGAAATTGCTGCATCAAGAATATTTGCACGAGCAATATCGGGCTTTATTGACATAAAACCTGTAGCAAACGTGAAGTTGTTCCATTTGGCTGTGAGTTTTGCCGAGTATGTTAATGTGTTTCGCCAAGGCGTGTGATCTCCGATAGTTCCGGGATTGAAAACTCCGGCTTCAAACGATATTGGTAGTTTAGTAGGTTTCCACATGGCTTTAGCACCTACGGCACGATAGTTACACATTTGTTTCCCTACAAATGATCGATTTGCGAAATAGTATGTAGCAGGGCCTCTATGAGAGTCAATACCAAAAGGCATGCGGAACTGACCTGCTTGAAAGCCAATCTCTTTTGTTGCCCACACGCGAGCCCAAGCATCGAGCATCTTGATTTGTCCGCGGTCGCAGAAGTCGGCTTGAACATAGTAATCGGCAAATGAAGCTATCTTTCCTCCGATATTCAAGCGAGCGTTGCGAACCTGAAAGCGATAGTGATCGCTTTGTGCTGTCGATGCGTCGAAGCGTCCGCGAACCACACCATGAATCTCGGGCATATAGTTCACTTTTGATGTTGAATCAGCTGTTGTTTTTGCAGAAATGTGTTCAATCCCTATTGATGAAAGAATGATGAACGTGAGTAAAAATCGCGGTAGCATTTAATCGGATAGTAGATGTTAATATGAATGCAAAGTTAGCTAATTACATTTATTAACACAAACATTTAGCTCTTGGCGAAGAAATTCAGCAGTGGGTGATTCTCCGGCTGCTATCTGTTCGGGTGTACCTGTGGCAATGATTTCGCCTCCGTTTTTACCCCCTCCGGGCCCCATGTCTATAACATGGTCAGCCGCTTTGATGACATCAAGATTGTGCTCAATGACAACAACTGTATTGCCTTTATCAACAAGTCGGTTAAACACACTGAGGAGTGTGTTGATATCTTCAAAGTGTAGGCCGGTGGTGGGCTCATCGAGTATAAAAAGTGTGCGCCCGGTGTCGCGCTTTGCAAGCTCGGTGGCCAATTTTACTCGCTGATTTTCTCCTCCGGAAAGGGTGCTTGAGGGCTGGCCGAGTTTAATATATCCTAAGCCAATCTCTTGCAATACCACTATCTTTTTAAGGATGGCCGGCACTGACGCAAAGAATTCAACGGCCTGATTGATGGTCATGTCAAGAATGTCAGCAATAGATTTCCCTTTAAAGCGCACTTCGAGTGTCTCGCGATTATAGCGTTTCCCTCCACACACTTCACAGGGAACCATAACATCCGGGAGGAAATTCATTTCAATGGTTTGATAGCCATTGCCGGAGCATGATTCACATCGCCCTCCTTTGACATTGAAGGAGAAGCGCCCCGGTTTGTAACCGCGTATTTTGGCTTCCGGGAGATTAACAAAGAGGTTGCGGATATCTGAGAACACACCGGTGTAAGTGGCAGGATTTGAACGCGGTGAGCGCCCAAGGGGTGTTTGGTCAACAGTGACCACTTTGTCAATGTTTTCAAGCCCTTCAATGCTTTCGTAGGGGAGAGGCTGCTGAAGTGAACGGTAGAATCGTGAACTTAGAATTGGTTGGAGTGTGCCATTGACTAGGCTTGATTTCCCGCTTCCTGAGACTCCGGCAACAACGGTCAGCGTGCCCAATGGGAGTGTGAGTGTAACATTCTTCAGATTGTTTCCGGTTGCACCGGTGAGGGTGAGAAATTTCCCGTTTCCCTGGCGTCGAGTGGTTGGAACCGGAATTTGACGAGTCCCATTGAGGAATTGTGCAGTCAATGTGTCGGTAGTCAGCATCTGTTGGGGGGTGCCTTGGAACACCACTTTCCCCCCCTTGCGCCCGGCTTTCGGTCCGATATCAATAATGTAATCGGCTTGTAGCATCATATCCTTATCATGCTCCACCACAATGATTGAGTTTGATGCATCACGAAGTTTTTTTAATGATGAGATAAGCCGCTGATTGTCACGTTGGTGAAGCCCAATGCTTGGCTCGTCGAGGATATACAACACGTTGACAAGCTCTGACCCAATTTGAGTTGCAAGGCGAATACGTTGACTCTCTCCGCCTGATAGTGTCGCAGACTGTCGGTCTAATGACAAATATTCTAATCCCACATCAACCAGAAAACTCAATCGGGTGCGAATCTCTTTTATAATTTCATGGGCAATCAATGCATTTGTCTTGTCTAGTCGTTGCTCGATTTCACACGCCCATTGGTAAAGGTCGGAGATGTCAAGTCGGCAAAGATCGGCAATGTTTTTCCCGTCAATAAAGAAGTGGAGCGCTTCGCGGTTTAATCGCTGTCCGTTACATTCGGGGCATTTGGCGCGTGAAAAGAATTGATTGCTCCATTTATTTGCTGCGGCTCCGGCGTCATCATCCTGTTGCAGCTCGATGTATTTTACAATCCCTTCGTAGCTTCTGAAATAGTTGGATGTTGCCCCGGTGGCATTGTTGATAACAAGATGTCGGTCAGTGCCGTTCAAGATTTCATCAATGGCTTCCTTGCATATCTCGCCAACAGGAGTTTTTAGTGTGTGTCCATATGTCTGGCAGATTGCTTCAATCTGCCAGAATATCATGGTGTTGGCATATTTCCCGAGCGGGAGAATCCCCCCTTGGGCAATTGACAGTTTCGGGTCGGGCATAATCTTGTCATTGTCAATGAGATTGACTTCTCCAAGCCCTTTGCAGTAGGGGCATGCTCCTTGAGGGGAATTGAATGAAAAATTATGCGGTGCCGGTTCTCTATAAGAAAGGCCTGTGGTGGGGTCCATGAGTTGTTGTGAGTAGTGGTAGATAGTGCCCTCCTCAACATCATAGACCATCATCTGCTTTTCCCCTTGTCGGAGTGTTTCAGTTACAGTTTCTCGCAGACGTGTCACTTCCTTTTCCGATACTTTTAATCGGTCGATAACCACTTCAATAAAATGATTTTTATAGCGGTCCAATTTCATTTCAGGCACCACTTCAAGCAACTCGCCGTCAACTCTTACTGTCAGATAGCCTTTCTTTCGGACTGTTTCAAACAATTCTTTGTAGTGTCCTTTTCGGTTTTTTACCAATGGCGCAAGAATGTAAATCTTCCTCCCCGAAAAACGTTCAAGAATCAGATTCACTATCCGTTCTTCGGTGTATTTTATCATTGGTTCACCCGATAGATAGCTCACAGCTGTGGCCACATTAGTGTAGAGCAGGCGCAGGAAATCGTAGATTTCGGTGGTTGTTCCTATAGTGCTTCGTGGATTGCGATTAACTGTTTTCTGTTCAATGGCAATGACCGGTGAAAGTCCGGATATTTCATCAACATCGGGCCTTTCAAGATTGCCGAGCAGATTTCTGGCATAGGAAGAAAATGTTTCAATATATCGACGCTGCCCTTCGGCAAAGATAGTGTCGAAAGCAAGCGATGATTTTCCACTACCGCTCAATCCGGTTATGACGCATAGCTGCCCGTGGGGGATTGTAACATCAATATTTTTGAGGTTATGGACTCTGGCCCCATAGACACAAAGAGCATCTAACCCATTATCGGCAATAGTTGATTTTGTGGAATCCATTGGTTATCAATCAGCATAGCGGAGAATGTTGATGTCGCCGCTGAGATTATATTTTTTGCCATCGGAACCGGTGGCTTTTATAACATAGTAGTAAACACCTGCCGGCACGAGTTTGCCGCCATTCTTCCCATCCCATCCTTGTGACGGATCGGAAAATTCGGCCATCTTTTCACCCCAGCGATTGAATATGTGGCATTCAAAGTTGACTATTGATTTGTAGCTAACTTTCCATTCGTCATTCACCCCTTCGCTTGCTCCCGGGGAGAAGGCATTAGGGCAGATGAGATACGATTCACCGATTGTGATGGTGTAGGTTTCGCCGTAGTATTCGCATTGGCCTGAAGCATCGGCCACCATGAATCTCACAAAAACAGTGCCCATCTCGGTGAATGTGTGGGTGAATTCGAGGTCAGGCATTTGCTGTATTATCTCCTGAAACTCCTCATCATGGGCCATTTGCCACTGAGTGAATACTGCTGCATCCGACACGGCTGCTTTAAAACTTATTTCAGAGGGAGCTGAGCCACCGAGCGAAGCTTCCACTTTTATCTCATTTGATGACTCGCGCTTGGTTTGTGTTGCTGAGGTTATGGCTCTGACGGAGCGTGTCATAAAGCGCTCGGATGTGACTTCATGCTCCATGTTCCATGCTCGAAGGAATTTGTCGCCCGATAGGGTGAAATATGTGTCACATAGAGGAGCTTCAACACTAAAAAGTCCATCAATGTGGCTCAAAGTCTCTTGTCGTTCAATTGAGTTATAGACTATGTTTTCCGCATCGGGAGTTAATGTGGAATAGGTGAGTGTGATTTCACGGTCTATTTCATAGGCTCTACCGGAGATTGAATAATAGTTTATTGCCGGCGCTGAGCCTTCGGTGCTCAAAAATGTTCTGTCGCAATCTTGTTCGGGTGAAATCTCTATTGCTGCAATCTCATAGGGGTGGGCTGAATAATCCGAAATCCAGTAGTAAGTGGTGCGTCCACCTTCGGTAAATGCGTATCCACAATCCGGCTTGAGGTTGGTGATTATCACCTCTGTGCCGTTGCGACTGATATTGGCAGGATCAACAATTTCGGTTTGAACTGCACCGCGTGAGCCATAAGTAGCAACATCAACAGTCGCTGTCGGACTTGCCGCCGTGTAAACCGCGTTTAGACCCACTATGGTGTTAACCACATAAACGGCCTCAAGTCCTGTTGCTGCTGTGGTCTCAATAGCGATGGGCGACAATTGAGCTCCGTTAAATCGCAATGCGGCAAATGTTGTAGTTGCCGAAATTAGAAGTGCTAATGTAATTAATGGTCTGTTCATTGTAGTTCAGGCGGTTGCAATCAGATTACTTCCATATTGGCATCAAGGCGCTGTCGGACAACTTCGTATATGAGCACACCCGCCGCTACTGACACATTGAGTGAACTGATGTTGCCAAACATTGGTATTGATACAAATGTGTCGCATTGACGCAACACTTCTGGCGAGATGCCTGTGTCTTCAGCACCAAGGACAAGAGCCACAGGACCGGTAAAATCGGCTGTGGTGTAATTTATGTCGGCTTTCTCTGAAACGGCTACTACCTTGTAGCCGGAATCTTTCAATAGTCTGACTGCCGACAGTGTGGATGCTTCTCTACACACCGGAATGTGGTGTAATGCTCCGGCCGATGTTTTAATGGCATCACCGCCAACACTTACGCTGCCATGACGCGGAATCACAATTGCATCAACTCCGGCACATTCACATGTGCGGGCTATGGCTCCAAAATTGCGAACATCGGTGATGCCGTCAAGCACCACAATGAAGGGGAGTACACCGCCTTCAAATAATTGTGGCACAAGGTGATCGAGACGGTGATATTCCACAGCTGACATCATAGCAATCACTCCTTGATGGTTTTTGCGTGTGATGCGATTCAAACGCTCAATCGGAACTCGCTGAACCACTATTTTGTGGCGGCGAACCAATTCCAAAAGTTCTGATGCCAATTCCCCCGAAAGGTCTTTTTTCATCAAAATTTTATCAACTTCTTTGCCGGCTTCAATGGCTTCAATCACAGCTCGAATGCCGAAGATATAATCATTAGGTTGCATATAATCAATGGTTTATGTTTTTTGATAATAGGGCCATGGCATTTGCTCGCGCGGCTTCGTTTGTCGCATCGCCGCTGAGCATAAGTGCTAATTCATCAATGCGCTGTGTCTGAGTTAGACGGATAATATTGGTGTGGGTTGAGGTTTCGCTATCCTCTTTAAACACTTTAAAATGGGTGTTGCCTTGCGATGCAACTTGGGGTAGGTGGGTGATAGTGATGACCTGCATGTTGTTTGCCATCCCCGACATCATGCCACCCATTCGCGATGCTACATCTCCCGACACTCCGGTGTCAACTTCATCGAAAACAATCGTAGGTAGCTCAAAAAAGCCGGCTATGATTGATTTCACAGAGAGCATCAATCGTGAAATCTCTCCTCCTGAAGCTGCTCCTGAAATTGGAATTGGTGTTTGGCATTTGTTAAATGCAAAGCGAAATTCTATTGCATCTATTCCGGTGTTACTAAGTTCAGCTTTGCTGATATCAATTTCACACTGCAAGTTTTTCATCCCTAATGGCATAGCAGTAGTTGTTAATTGTGATGCAAAGTCTTCGGCTGCTTGATGTCTGTGGGCTGAAATCTCTTTTGCTGCTTCTAATGTGCGTTTATGTGCAAGGCGCGCCTGGCGTTCAAGTTCACTGAGAAGAGCTTCGCTGTCATTAAGCGCGTCGAGGCGAGCCCGAAGGTCGGCTCTTATTGCTGCAAGTTCGGCATCACTATTGACAGAGTGTTTGTGCATTAATGAGCGAAGAGAGTTAATGCGGTTTTCCGTAAATTCAATGTCGGAATGTGATGCTGTTGATGTTTTGGAACTTAGATTTGACAGCGTGGTTGAAATATCCGACAATTCAATATCAATGCTTTCCAAGCGTTCCAAAATGCGATCCTCTTCTGGCAACAATGACTCAAAATCGGAGCAAGATTCTTGCAGATGTTTTAGCAGGGTTAAAATATTGGATTGTCCTTCGGATAATATCTCTGTTGCTTGTGCCACTGATGAGTACAACTCACTTTGTGATGTCATCTTTTCAAGGTCATCTTCAAGGGCTTGTAACTCGCCGGCTTTAGGTTCTATTTCATCAAGTTGTTGCAACTGAAATTCCATGAAGTCGGCATTTTCACGGTCGCGCATGATGGCTTTTTTTGCACCGCGAAATTTGCGCATAGCCCCTTGAAAATCAGAGTATAGCTTGTGATATTCTTCAAGGCGAGAGCCATTATTGGCAATGGTGTCGATAATTCGCATTTGAAACCATGGCTCGGCGAGCAATTGGTTTTGATGTTGCGAATGAATGTCAATCAGCATTTTGCCCACTTGCTGCATGATGGCTTGTGTGGCAGGAGAATCATTAATGAATGAGCGAGAACGTCCGGTGGGGGATAGTTCTCGGCGCAGAATCATTTGATTGTCAAACCATTCAATGTCATTTTCGTCGCAGAATGTTTTTAGCAACTCATTGCCGGCAACAGTGAATCGGGCTTCAATCATCGACTTGCTATCGCTGCGGCTAATTGTGCGACTATCAGCTCGTCCACCAAGCAATAGCCCAAGTGCACCGAGAATGATTGATTTTCCGGCACCAGTTTCGCCCGTAATAATATTCAGCCCATTGTTAAATTCAATATTTATTGAATCTATTAAGGCATAATTGGATATGTGAATCGATTCTAACATTCGGTTTTTAGGGCGGAGAGGATTATTATTTTGTGGGTGGTGGATTTTTAATATCGGTCAGTCGGTTTGTGTCAGTAGGGTATAGTTCCGATAGAAGTTTGTATATATCATCGCGCTCTGTTTGCGAACCTTTACTGTAAACGTTAATCAGTTCATCGAGCTTTGAATCGCGCCAAATGTTTAGAGCCACTGACATTGGCTGCTTTTCATTGATTTGTTGCAGAGTTTGAAGTGCTTGGGTGATTGTGGCTCTTCCCTTGTCGGGGGCAACAGACATCTCATCAAGTCCGCGTCGATGATATGTGTAGATCAAATCACGATAGGACTCGGTTGAAGGATCGGTCAGAGTGTTAACTATGGCCCATCGGTTACGATTGTCCTCGAATGCTTTCCATCCGATTTCGCCCGATGACTGGGCAAGTTGAACCACAGTTGACATTTTGTCAATATAAGCCTGACCACCACGAGGGGAGAATGAATCAAAATCAGTGGCTAAAATCAAGTAGGCATAGAAATTTAAAATGGCAGTCAGATTGCTTTCCATTGTGGTTTCTGAAAAGATAAGCTGCTCATGCTCCAAATATGTGAATTCAATGTTTGTGTCCTTTAAATTCAGCAGAGTGGTGGTGTAGGAGCTATTGTAGACCGGACGTGTGGATTGAATTTGCAAGTCGCCTTTAATCACATCGTTAGCATATTCCTTAACTGTGAGGAATAGGCGACATTCAATTTTCTCATTTGGTGAGAATTGAGCGGTCGTAAACTTATTGGTGTTCATATATTCATTGACTGCCTCATTGAGGCTTTCAAACACATGTTCTGCCCCGGAGATATTGTCGGCATTGATCTCAACACTGCAGTTGAGCTCTTGTGCTTGCAATTTCTGCGAGATCGGCAGGGCTAATAATGCCAATAAAATATGTATTACACCAAATCTTTTCATTTTTTCTCGGCGTGCAATTTTATAATTGATTCCATAACATTTTCAGCCACTTCTGTTTTTTGCATCAGTGGCAACGATGTTGTCTCGCCGTTACGGGTAATCATTGTTACACGATTTGTGTCGGTGCCAAATCCTGCACCAGGATCGCTAAGCATATTCAGAACAATCATATCAAGATTTTTGCTCTGGATTTTACGGTTGGCATTGGCAATGCCATTGTCGGTTTCGAGAGCAAATCCCACAAGCGTTTGCTCAGGGCGTTTATTTTTACCGAGTGTGGCTGCTATATCGGGATTCTTAACGAGTTCGATTGTCGGTATGTCGTCGGTCTCACGCTTGATTTTGCTGGCGAGAGGGTTGGCAGGAGCATAATCAGCCACTGCGGCACACATTATGGCAATATCCGACTCGGCAAAGGCCTCTTCAGCTGCGGCACACATCTCTTGAGCCGATTCCACATGAATCACTTTCACCGATTGCTCTTTTGGACTGACAGATACGGGGCCGCTGATTAAAGTCACATCTGCGCCTAAGCGGGCGGCTGCATCAGCGAGGCTGTAACCCATCTTGCCGGTGGAAAAATTACCTATAAAGCGCACCGGGTCAATGCGCTCATAGGTGGGACCCGCTGTCAGCATAACCTTTTTCCCTGCAAGTGGCTTCTCTGTGCTGAAGAAGCGTTCAAGCACCTCCACAATCTTTTCAGGCTCTTCCATGCGCCCTTTCCCTATGAGGTGGCTTGCAAGTTCACCGCTTGCCGGTTCTATGATGTGATTGCCATAGCTTCGCAGCAATTCAAGATTGCGGGTGGTTGAGGGGTGTGCCATCATATCAAGGTCCATGGCTGGGGCTATGAACACCGGTGCTTTGGCAGAAAGGTATGTGGTTACGAGCATGTTATCTGCAATGCCGTGAGCCATCTTCCCTATGGTGCAGGCTGTGGCAGGTGCTATTACCATTGCATCGGCCCATAAACCTATGTCAACATGGCTGTTCCACTGACCGGTGTTTGCGGTGAAAAAATCGCAAATAACCGGTTTGCCTGTAAGCGCCGATAGGGTTACCGGGGTGATAAACTCTTTGCCCGAAGGGGTGATGACAACTTGCACTTCAGCACCCTTCTTTACTAATAGCCTGATTAAATATGCTGATTTGTAGGCAGCTATGCCACCGGTTATCCCGAGAACTATATGTTTACCCTTTAGCATATTTCTGAGTCAATTGTTGAAGTTTAGAGTTGTCAATTGTATTGTCAATGCGATCTTTGATTGCCTTAAAACAATCTTTGGTGTTTTGAGGGAAATCGCCTTGCATCACCCAACCATAATAGCCAACATCGGTTTTCAGAACATCCTCAGCGAGTTTTCCTTTGTGTTTCCCGAAATTTATCACTTCGCGGTGCTTGTCGTCATAAATCAGTCGCCCAGCAAAGTCAACCATGTTTGAATAGCTGGAGTATTCCGATAGGGCTGTCATGTCATTGGGCAGGTCGTCATAGCGGTCAAGCTGTGCTTTCAGCACTTCGTATGTAGCGCGTGTGTCGGCGCTTGCCGAGTGGGCGTCTTCAAGTTCGTTTCCACAATAGAATTTATAAGCTGCAGCAAGAGTGCGCTGCTCTTTTTTGTGGAAGATTGTCTGAACATCGACAAAGCGAGTTTGTGACAAGTCAAGTGATATGCCAGCGCGGTGGAATTCTTCAAGCAGCAAGGGCACATCAAATCGGTTACTGTTAAATCCGGCAATGTCAGAATCGGCAAAAAGTTCGGCGAGTGATTTCGCTACTTTGTTGAATGTAGGCTCATTAGCTACATCGGCATCAGTAATGTGATGCACGGCTGTGGCTTCTGCCGGGATTGGCATTTCAGGATTGATGCGGCGCGTTTTTTCAAACTCTCTACCATCGGGATACACTTTGATTATTGAAATCTCAACAATGCGATCCTGAGTCACGTTTGTGCCTGTGGTTTCAAGGTCAAAAAAAACTATTGGTTTGGTTAGCTTGAGTTCCATGACTTATAAGATTGAGATTAGTCAACGATGTTCATTGGCATGAGAATCATCAACAACTCGCAGTCGGCTTCGTTATTTGAGGGTAAGCAGAGTGCCGGACGTGAGGGGTCGGCAATCTTAAATGTAACATCGGGGGTGTTGAATGTGGACAATATTTCGATGAGATATAGGCTTGAGAAGCCCATGAGCATTTCAGGCCCGTCGTAGTTGCATGAAACAGATTCCCATCCTGATGTGCCGAATGAATTGTCAGAGGCACGGAGTGTCACTTCTTCCGGAGCAAAATTGAATTTTACAAGGCCACCACCTTCATCGCCGAACACAGCTACACGGCGCACGGATGTCAAGAATGATTGGCGATCAACATTGAGGGTGTAGGGGTTGTTCTGCGGAATAACGCGGTTGTAATCAGGGAAGTTTCCTTTAATCAAGCGGCAATCAAATGTGTAGGATGCAGATTCGAAATTAACCGATGTTGAGCTAACCTTAACTTTGATTTCATCCTCTTTGGCAAATACGTTTTTAAGCACGGCTGCGCCTTTTACCGGGAGGATAAATGAGCAATTAACTTCGGGGCGTGAGGTATTGTTTGTGTAGCGTACAAGCTTGCGTGTGTCTGTTGCAACAAACACTATGCCATCCTCTTTAACATCCCAAAGGATACCCATCATTTGAGGACGAATCTCATCGTTGCCAACGGCGAAGAGGGTGTTTTCAATCCCTTTAAGAACTTGTTCAGTTGTGCATGTGAATTCAACGCTTTCACCTTGGATTTCGGGTGTGAGCTTGTCGGGATACTCCATGCCGTTGATTGCCACTGTGTTGTAGCGACCGTTGCTGTAGCTGATTTCAATCTCAAAATTTTCATCATTGATGTTGAATTCAATGCCCTGGTCGGGAAGCTCTTTGAAAAGCTCCACGATGCGACGTGCATCAAGGCAGAATCGGCCACTTCCTTCGGCATTGGCCACTTGCAATCGGCCAACGAGTGAGTTTTCCATGTCGGCTGCTTTGATCATCAAGGTGTCATCCTCGAGAATAAACAGGAAGTTGTTGAGGATCTGCATTGTGTTCTTGGCATTGATTATTTTGCTGACTGCCGATACGTAATTGTAGAGAGTCTTGCTCGAAACATTAAATTTCATCGTAGTGTATATTTTTTTTTGTTATTATTTTTTCTTGATTGTTGTCCTGCGGTGCTTTAATCAAATACCCCGTCTATTGATTCTTCGTTGACAAGTTCTTCAGCAATGATTTCGCTATCACACAGGTCGATTCCTTTGGGAAATTCGAAGTGTTCGCTTTGTGAGTATGAAAGTGTTTTATCTGCAAACACTTTTTTCATGAAAAGACCATAAATGGGGAGCGCCATGGCAGCACCTTGACCATAACCCATATTGTTGAAGTGAATGAAGCGCTCTTCGCCGCCAACCCAGGCTCCGGCCACGAGGTTGGGCGTAAATCCCATAAACCATCCGTCGGCGTTGTAGTTCGTTGTACCGGTTTTGCCTCCCATTTCGGCCGTGATGTTATAGGGTGCATGGCGCAAGCGGGCACCTGTACCGCTATTAACCACATTCATGAGCATTGAGAGGATTTTGTAGTAGGCGTCCTCTGAAATCACCTCTTCATGCTGCGGTGTGAATTCCGATATGGGGGTGTTGTTTGAGTCGGTAATTGCTGTTACAAAAATCGGGTTTACTTTCATCCCTTTGTTGGCAAAGGCTGTGTAGGCTGTGACCATTTCACGAACCGACACGTCGGCCGGACCTAAACAGAGCGACATCACCGGATCAAGTTTCGATGTGATACCAAAACTCTGCATGGTGCGAACTAATGCGCCTGGTGACAGTTCGCTAATCAGACGAGCCGAAATCCAGTTGTTTGAGTTTGTGAGTGCCCAGCGAAGATTGACCATCTCACCGATTCGAGCACGCCCTGAACGCGGGGCCCATTGACGACCGTTCTCATAGATTATCGGCATTGTGTTTTCAAATTCATCGCAGGGGGTGTAGCCCTCTTCCATTGCATAGGTGTAGAGGAATGGTTTCACTGTTGATCCAATCTGTCGGCGACCGGTAGAAACCATGTCGTATTGGAAGAAATGAAAGTCGGGACCACCAACATAAGCTTTCACATGGCCGTTTATTGGGTCCATGGCCATAAAGCCGGTGCGAAGTATATGCTTGTGATACAACAGTGAGTCGCGAGGAGTCATCACAGTGTCGATAGGCCCGTCGTAAGAGAATATTTTCATCTCTTGGGGTTCATCAAATGTGGCGCGAATCTCTTTGTCGCTAAGTCCTGATTTCTTTAACACACGCCAACGCTCGGTTTGTTTCATGGCATTGTGAATCAGATGGTTCACCCTGATTTCTGAAACCTCAGTGCGGTTTGATGAATAGGGCGCGCTCTTTGAGCCTTTCTTCTCTTTGAAAAATGCTGGCTGAAGATAGCCTCCAAGATGCTGTTCAACAGCCTCTTCAGCATATTGCTGCATGCGAGAGTCGATAGAGGTGTAGATGCGAAGTCCATCGTTGTAGATGTCATATTTTGAGCCGTCGGGCTTGGGATTCTTTTCAATCCAGCCAAAAAGCGGATTGCGTTCCCACTCTATTGAATCGCTGCGGAATTTGTCATATTCCCATGCCATGTAGTTCTTAAATTCGGGCTTCTTGGCACGCAGCATATAGCGCAATTCTTCGCGGAAATAGGGTGCAATGCCCTGTTTGTGGTCAACCTTGTTGAAGTCAAGCACAATCGGTAGGCTTTTCAGTGAGTCCAATTCAGCTTCGCTTATCATGTCGGCTTTGTACATCTGTTCAAGAACCACATTTCGGCGAGCTTTTGTGCGCTCTGAGTTTCTCACCGGATTGTAAACGGCCGGATTCTTAACCATGCCGATGAGCATAGCTGCTTCTTCAATGGTTAAGTCTTTTGGATGTTTATTGAAATAAACTTGGGCCGCGGTTTTTATACCCACAGCATTGTAGAGGAAGTCAAATTGGTTGAGATACATTTTGATAATTTCCTCTTTGGTGTAGAATCGTTCAAGTTTCAATGCAATCATCCACTCTATAGGTTTCTGCATTGCTCTATTGATTAATCCTCGGCTATTGGGTGAATATAGTTGTTTGGCAAGCTGCTGTGTGATTGTAGAGCCGCCGCCGGAGCTGCGGTCTTGCATGAGCATTGTTTTGAAAATCACACGTCCGAGGGCTATGAAGTCAATCCCCGAGTGTTCCATAAAGCGCACATCCTCGGTTGCTACCAGTGCGTTGACCACATTGGGCGAAATCTCATCGTAATCGGCATAAACGCGATTGCCGGTGTTGCGGAAAAAGCGCCCCATCTCTTTGCCGTCGGCCGAATAAATCACTGTGGCAAAGCGGTCGGTCGGGTTCTTCAGTTCTTCAACATCGGGCATATATCCGATTAACCCATTGTAGATGAGTGTAAAGAGTAAGATTAACATCAATATGAAGCCAACGAATAGTCCCCACATACATTTGATGATGCGGCCTCGGAGCTTATCGCTTTTGTTTGTAGCTTTTTCCATTTAATAGTTTAATTATCAGTTTGCTGTGTTCGAGTCCGTGAACCAAAATGGCCCATTAATCGAATAACTCACAAAGATAACGAAATTTCCACAAAATAGCCATTAATATTTATAAAATTAAGTTGCAAGGTTGTGATTTAATAGTTAGGTCAAGCTGCTTTGCGATTACGGATTTCTACGCTTTGCTCCGAAAGCGCTCCGCGATAACGAACCCTCTGTTCGGGTTCTCATCCCTGATCAAAACAAAAAAAGATACCTAATGGCATCTTTTTTAGTGGAGCTGGAGGGATTCGAACCCTCGTCCAAACGTGGAACTAATGAGCTTTCTACATGCTTAGCTTTTACTTGGTTTTCGTGATTCGGCAGGCAAAAAGCCACCAACCGCATCCTTATCCTCTAAAATTTCGGAAGCTTCGCGAGGCTTTCAGCTTCCTATTTCCGATTTTCCTGCACCGCCTGATCGATTAGCCTCGGAACGTTGGCAATCGGGCGATGTCTTGTCGCTGCAACTGTTGCGGCTATTAAGCGTAATCTACTGTGCTTCGATTAGGCAGCAAGAGCGTAGTTATTTTCGCCATTTGAAATAGTCGATGTCGGAGTTTAAAGAGCACCTGGCATCATGGCTCTGCATGCTTACACACCACCTCTACACGCTGTCAAAACCGGTCAACCCCATTAGTTTCTATGTCTTGTCCTGTGTGATTCGGATAAATGTGTGAGTGATAACAGTCTGCAACCTCTCTTGGTTTTGGTGTTATCGTTGCAAAGTTACAATTATTTTCGCTGATTCTCAAAAAAAAGATTGTAAAAACGGGTAGCAATCATCGATGATGTGCCACCCGCTTTATATAAAGTTCTAGTTCAATCTTACTGATAGAGATAGCGCTTGATTGATTTTTTTGGTGTTTTTTCAAATTCTTCGGATTGTATTTGGATAGAGCTAATCTGCTCATAGGGAGCCAATTGGCGGTTGAGTTCTTCGCGCACTTTTTCCATCACTTTGGGCATCATCTGATCGGTTAATCTTGACTTGTCCATGGCATCGCGATCGGGATACACCAATGCTACCAACTTGTTGCCACGCTCAACCACAAGGCTTTCGCCCACATAAGGCAAGTTGTTGAGCTTGGCTTCAATCTCTTCCGGATAGATGTTCTGGCCGTTGGCGGAAAGAATCATTGTCTTGCTGCGACCCTTGATTGAGATAGTGCCGTTGTCGGTTACTGTGCCCATGTCGCCGGTGTGTAGCCAACCATCTTCGTCAAGAACGGCATTTGTGGCTTCTTCATTTTTGTAGTAACCCTGCATGACGTGTTCGCCTCTAACGCAAATCTCTCCGGGGATGTTCTTCTCATCTTTGCTCAAAATCTTGACTTCCATCAAGCCATCCAAGATGCGACCGGATGAGGCCGGAGTGAATTTGCTCCAATGTTCGTAGCTGATAAGTGGACCGCATTCGGTCATGCCATAACCAACTGTGAAGGGGAATTTAATTTTGCGGAGGAATTCTTCAACTTCGCGGTTGAGAGGAGCTCCACCAACGATGATTTGCTCAAATGAACCGCCAAATGCTTGAATCAATGTGTCGCGAATCTTTGCATAGATGCGCTTGTTGAGAATGGGCACTGCCATCAAGCGTCGCATTGAGGGTTTGCTGATTACTGGTTGGATTTGTTTGCGGTAGATCTTTTCGAGAATCAAAGGAACACAAAGGATAAGGGTCGGGCGCACCTCTGCTAGTGCTTTAAGTAGCAATTTTGGGGTAGGTATGCGTCCAAAGATGGTGACGTGTGTACCTACAGCCAATGGAACTAACATATCAAATGCACATCCAAATGCGTGTGCCATAGGGAGGAACGCCAGAGTGCGTGAACCAGGGCTGTGTAGCTGTGTGCGAAGGCCAAATACTACGTTGCCACAAAGGTTGTTGAGCGTCAACATCACACCCTTTGAGAAGCCTGTAGTTCCCGATGTGTAGTTTATTTCGGCTAGTGAGTTGGGTGCGAAATAGTGGTATCTCACATCATCGCGTGTGAAACCTGAGGGGTAGCGCTTTTTGAAAAGCGAATCTAATGAGTCGAGTGCTTTAGTGGCTTCGCCCTTGGGTGTGTGATCGCCTAATACTGTATTGCTATCAAGTGAAATCGCCATCTTTATTTCGGGCATTTTGTCGAAATCAAGATTTTCAAAGAGATTGTCATTAGCAAAAAGAAGCACTGAATCGCTATGGTTTATAATGTGCTGTGCATCTTGTGGATTGAAATCCGGAAGGATGGGCACCACTACGGCGCCGTAGGTCAGGGTGGCCATATAGGAGATGACCCAGATTGAGGCGTTTTTACCCAAAAGGGCTACTTTGTCGCCCGGTTTAACACCGCACTGCTCAAACAAAATGTGTAGCTGAGCAATCTTTTCTGCCACATCACCATAAGTGTAGTGGTTGGTTGTCATATAATCTGACAATGCCGGAAGGTCCCAATTATTTCGGAAGCTTGTGGCATAAATGTTTAGAAGATCTTCTCTAAGCATAAGCTTTAAGATTATGTAACGTTATAGTTTCCGAATGCAAAGTAAAGGATTTTATTGCACAATTCAATGAAAGTTGTGTAAAACTTCTATTAAACTTGTAAAAAATGGCTATTTTTTTGCTAACAATGCATTAACTTTGCATTTGGTATGAAAGCATTATATCACACTTTTGGTTGTAAACTTAATTTCGCTGAAACGGCTTCGTTGGCTTCGTTGCTTGAGGGTAGAGGTGTAGTGAAGGTTTCGGGTAAAGAAATTCCTGATATTATCATTGTGAATAGCTGCTCGGTCACTGAGCTCGCTGATAAAAAATGTAGGCAAACAATTCGCGCCTTTTCAAGAAAATATGCCGGTGTGCCCATTATTGTAACCGGATGCTATGCTCAGCTGAAGGCTGATGAAGTGGCCGCTTTGCCGGGGGTGGTTATCGTTGCCGGAAGTGATCGAAAAATGAAAATTGCTGATTATATTGATAGTTGGCAGACTACTCACGAGCCTATTAAGATGATTACGCCTTCGGCAAGCATGCGCGATTTTATGCCGTCATGCTCGCGTGGCGACCGCACTCGCTATTTCTTGAAGGTGCAAGATGGATGTGACTATTTCTGTTCCTATTGCACCATCCCCTTTGCACGCGGACGCAGCCGCTCGGCTTCGATTGATTTTCTTGTCAATCAGGCTCAAAATGTTGCTGCCGAGGGGGGGCGAGAGATTGTGTTGACCGGTGTGAATATTGGCGATTTTGGCAAGGGCACATCAAGTACTTTCTTCGATCTTATTCGTCAGCTTGATGCGGTTGAGGGAATTGAGCGTTATCGTATTTCATCAATCGAACCTAATTTGTTGACCGACGAAATTATTGACTTCGTGGCGGGTTCGAGTAGGTTTATGCCTCATTTCCACATTCCTCTCCAATCGGGTGATGACACTGTGTTGCAGCTTATGCGCCGTCGCTACCCCACATCCCTTTTCGCTCATAAGGTGACAGCGGTTAAGGAGGCTATCCCTCATGCATTTATCGGGGTTGATTTGATTGTGGGTGCTAGGGGTGAGACTTTGGAATTGTTTGAAAACTCACGCCGATTTGTTGAGTCGCTCAATATTTCAAGGCTCCACGTATTTCCTTACTCTGAGCGCCCAGGCACTCGTGCTTTGAGCGATATCCCCCATGTGGTTGATCAGGCTGAAAAGCATCGCCGTGCGGCCATAATGGGTGAAATTTCGGATAAAAAATTGCTCAGTTTCCATGAATCATTTGTGGGGGATGTGCGCAAAGTCCTTGTTGAGCATTCCGTGCATGGCGGCAATGTTAGCGGATTTACGGATAATTATATTAAAGTCTCAATCCCCAACGATCCTTCGTTGTATAATCAATTGGTTGATGTGAAGCTCATCAGTGTTGATGGCGAAGAAATGAAAGGAGAGATTGTGTAATGGTCGATATTCCCCAGGTTGCGGTTATCATTCTAAATTGGAATGGCGAAAAATTGCTTAGTGAATTTTTGCCATCGGTGGTTGCTCATACTAATCCTATGATCGGGAAAGTGGTGGTTGTGGATAATGGTTCCACGGATGGTTCTGTGCGGCTTCTGAATGAAAAATTCTCCGATGTGGAAGTGCTCCGATTTGACCAAAACCATGGATATGCCGGAGGCTATAATCTTGCCATTGAACATTATGCTCGGAGTTATCCCTATGTGGTGCTTTTGAATTCGGATGTGGCAGTTGATGATGATTGGCTTTTACCTCTATATAATTTCATGGAGAAGCGCCCCGAAGTTGGTGCTTGCCAGCCGAAAATATTGTCATATCGCAATCCGGCGCAGTTTGAGTATGCCGGCGCTTGTGGTGGATTTATTGACCGAAATGGCTACCCCTATTGCCGCGGACGAGTTTTCGCAACATTGGAGGATGACTGTGGGCAATACGACGATGCAATGCCTATATTCTGGGCCACGGGAGCTGCGCTGATGATTCGTAGTGAATTATATCTTAAAGCCGGTGGCTTAGACGCTGATTTTTTTGCCCATATGGAAGAGATTGACCTTTGTTGGCGTGTTCATCTTCTGGGTGGAGAAATATATGTTGTGCCTCAGTCTCATGTGTTCCATTTGGGCGGAGGCAGCCTTGATGCGTCAAATCCTCGCAAAACCTATCTCAATTTCCGAAATAATCTGTTGATGCTTCATAAAAACTTGCCTAAAAAGATTGGAAAGCGCACGCTGATTTGGCGTCGACTGCTCGATTCTATTGCTTGGTGCAAGTTTGTTGCTGCTTTTGATTGGAAGAATGCGCGTGCTGTGCTCCGTGCTCATCGCGATTTTCGCAAGATGCGCAAGAAATATGTTGATTTTCCCACTCGCGATTTGCTGCACACTGCGCCGCCTCGCCCCAACATTTTGATTGACTATTTCCTTCTCCATCGCCTATACTGGCGCCGCTAATGTCTGTGTTTATGCTTTTTGTGGGCAGCTGACTCATAGTGATTTATCTATGCTTAGAAATTAAATTTCATTGTTGGGTTGCTGTCGTATTAATCATTTTCGTTATATTTGAGAAAACGAAAATGGTTGCGCTGATTGATTTGGGGATATTGCTCAATATTAAGACAGTTTTGTTATTAATCTTTGTCCCAGACAAATGGCTTGATAAGCCCATGCCCAAACCCAAATATCGCAGGCGGCGTCGCTGGTTTGAAGAAGATGATGATTGGACCGGTTTGACATGGCACGGTGGTGAGAAAAGAAAAGCATTGTTACTTTTAGTGGCCAATAATTAATTCAAGAGTTCTATAATCTCTCTGAAAAATAATATACCCCAAGTTGAATCAGTCATCTTGGGGATTATCTTTTGTGTCTACACTGATTTAATTAGTGTTGGCAATGTGCAAGCATGTTGTTTAAAAAAAACGGCGCTGTCCCGTTTTTGTTCCGTTGTTATCTGCAAAATGGATGTAACTCACAGAGCTACATCCATTTGCTGAAATTTTGTCGGGGTGAGAAGACTCGAACTTCCGACCTCCACGTCCCGAACGTGGCGCGCTGCCAACTGTGCTACACCCCGAGGCTGCATCTCTTTTTGCCGAAATGCGGTGCAAAGTTAATCATTATTTTTGTATTTCGCCAATAAAAATCTGCCTTATTTTTTTGTTGATTGTGATAATGTTGCTCAAATGCAGTCCTTATGATAGTGTAATGTGTAGTTGATGTGGAAAAATGTTTTTTTTGTAACGTGGATGGTTAAATGTGATTCGTTAGGGAAACAAAAAAACTCCAAATGTCTATTGACAATTGGAGTTTTTTTGTTGCCTCGGAAGGACTCGAACCCTCACAAACGGAACCAGAATCCGGTGTGCTACCATTACACCACAAGGCAATCTTTTTCTGTTAATCACTGCGCTCTCGCGTGCAGTTGTTTTTGATTAACGAGTGCAAAGTTAGGGATTATTTTTGTTATGTGCAAATTGTTTCGCTTTTTTTTTAGCCTAATCAATTTGATTAGCTCTTTTTTCCTTTTCAGATGTTTTTCTTGAGGCAATAATCAATGTTTTTACGTAAATTTGACTCAGAAAAGAAACATTAGATATATAGATTGATATGAGCGAATCAAATGACTGGTGGACGGCACCTACTCAAAGTGAGTCCGATCGATTGATAATGGTCACCGGGCGTAGAAATGTTAAGAAATTTCGTGAAAATCCGCGCTTCTCTATTCGAGTGGAGGTGACTTGGCGTTACGATGGCGATAAGTCGGGCATGCCTGATTTTGAAACATCCTCTTTGATGGAAAAAGTGCAAGAGGCTCTTGAAACGGAATTCCGCAAGGATCCGGTTGCTGTTTTGACCGGTGTGTTCACAGGCGATGATGAGCGCAATTGGATTTTCTACACCTTGAGTACTCACATTTTTGGGCGAAAGCTGAATGAAACGTTGGCTGAAATGCCTGTTCTGCCTTTGGAAATTTATTGCGAAAACGATCCCGGATGGGAGGCCTACGATGAGATGTGCGAGGCTGAAATCCACCTCGATTAGAACGATATTGATGAACTCAGGTTAGTTTTTGTAGTAAAGCAAGAGGCTGTGTTTAACACAGCCTCTTGCTTTTAGGGGAGTAATTTGATTAGTCTTTGATGGGGTGGTATTCCACGAAGGCTTCCATTGCTTCGTAGGATGCCAAGCCGAGTTTTTCGTAAAGCTGTGCAGTTGCACGGTTACGTTCTTCGGCACGTTGCCAGAACAAGCGGTCGTCGTCGCCAAGGAAGGGCGCATTTTCCATTTGGCTCTGGTGTTTGAGGATTGAGTTGCGTTTAGAACGCAATTCTTCAGGAGAGATGGGCACAGCCATTTCAATGTGGTCAATTTCCCATTCAGCCCAGGCTCCACGATACATCCAAATGCGGCAATCATCCATCCAAGCTTCGTTGCGAAGTTCGTAAACAGCTGCAAATACAGCGTCTGTACAAACTCGGTGTGTGCCATGGGGGTCGGCAAGGTCACCGGCTACGAAAATCTGATGGGGCTTAACTTCTTCCAAAAGCGCTTTAACAATGTTTACGTCGGCTTCTGAAAGTTCGCCTTTCTTGATTGTGCCTGTTTCGTAGAAGGGGAGGCGGAGGAAGTGGATGTTGGGTGATTTAACGCCTACATAGTTACATCCGATTGTGGCTTCTGCTTGGCGAATCATTGTTTTGATTTCTCGGATTTCTGCAGTGTCCATATCGCCGGCTTTCTTCTGTGTCACGAATTCGCGAACGCCATTAGAAAGAGCTGTATAGCCTTCAGTCTGGAAGTTAAACATGGGCGCAATTTTATCCATCATTAAGAAATAGCGCATCATATCTTCATCGCCTACTGCAATATTGCCCGATGTTTCATAGGCAACATGAACGTCGTGTTTCTGGTCAACGAGACGTTTGAATGTGCCGCCCATAGAAATAACGTCGTCATCGGGGTGGGGAGAGAAGATGATAACTCGTTTGGGGTAGGGATTGGCGCGTTCCGGACGATATGTGTCGTCGGCATCGGGTTTGCCACCGGGCCATCCTGTAATAGTGTGTTGCAATGCATTGAACACTTTGATGTTCACATTGTAGGCTGAGCCATAGAGGGCTACTAATTCGCCTAAGCCCCAATCTTTGTAGTCTTTGTCGGTTAGCTTGAGAATGGGCTTGCTTGTCATTTCGCATAGCCAAACGATGGCTCGACGGATAAGTTTGTCGGTCCAATCACATGAAGTTACTTTCCAAGGCTGGCTGATACGGGTCAAATATTCAGCAGCGGGAAGGTCAACAACAACTTTTGCATTGGGATGGTTCTGCAAGAATGAGGCGGGAACGGCTGTTGATGCTGGTGCTTCAACAGCTTTTTTGATTACAGCGGCTTTGTTTTCGCCCCATGCCATGCAAACAACGCGCTTGGCCGACATCAAATTGTTGATGCCAAGGGTGATGGCTGTCGTGGGTACATTTTCACAGCTATAGGCCGATGCTACATTGTGACGAGCTTCGTTGCCGAGCAACACAAGACGGCAGAGGCTTGATGCTGTAGAGCCGGGCTCGTTGAATGCCAATGAGCCAGAGGGACCCACTTCACACACTGCTACGTCAATGCCACCTTCGTCGGCAATTGACTGTTCATAGGCCTTGCAGTATTCATACATGTTTTCTTTGGTTACTGCGGGATCTATTGTGCGAATGTTTTCGGGCTTGATATCAATGTGGTCAAGCAATACACTGTGTAAACGTTTCAATGTGCTCGGGCCATCGGGGATTAGGGGGAAAAACTCGCTAATGTTGTAAATAATTACATCCTTGAAGCTGAGAGTGCCATTTTTGCATAGCTTAATCAATTCGGCATAAACACTGTGTGTGCTTCGGCCGGCGCCTAAAGCCAACACGCATTTGCCTTTTTGCTCGGTGTAGCGGTTGATGTAGCGAGCAATGCTTTCAGCAATAAAATTACTGCCATCGCTTTCGGTTTCAAAAATTTTGGTGTAAACCTTTTCTTCGCGAGTCAACGCGGCAAGCTCAATCTCTCCTTGCGGATCGTAATATCGACGCGGAATTTGGTCGAGTTTAATTTGTGAACTTAGATTTGTTTTCATGAGTAATAAAATTTTTGTTTACAAAGATATTGATTTATCTCAATAATATGAAATGTTTTTTGCTTATTTTTTTGCGTTTATATCGCACTTATTTTTCCAAAATCTTGATAATTGAGGCGTATTTTTGCGGATTAACATTTTTTTAATATTGGGCGAATTATTCTCTTCTTTTTCTTTTGCGAAAGTGGTGTGCATTTACTTACTTTGCACATTAGTTATTGAAACAATCAAATTTAATTATATCCCATACAGTTATGAGACTTATAATCGAACCGGACTACGATCATGTATCGCGTTGGGCTGCCAATTACGTTGCTGCCCGTATTAACGAAGCAAATCCCACTCCTGAAAAACCCTTTGTGTTGGGCTGTCCCACAGGTAGCTCTCCTCTTGGCATGTATCGCCACCTCATTCAGTTGTACAAAGAGGGTAAAGTTAGCTTCAAAAATGTTGTGACTTTCAATATGGATGAATATTGTGGTATTCCTCGTGATCACGAGCAGAGCTACTACACTTTCATGTGGACAAATTTCTTTAATCAGATTGACATCCCTGCTGAGCAGGTGAATATTCTAAATGGCAATGCTGAAGACCCTGAAGAAGAATGCCGTCGTTATGAAGAAAAAATCGCATCTTATGGTGGCATTGACCTTTTCTTGGGTGGTGTAGGTCCCGACGGACACATTGCATTTAATGAGCCCGGTTCTGCTTTGTCAAGCAAGACACGTATGAAGACTCTTACTCGCGACACTATTATCGCTAACTCTCGCTTCTTTGACAATAATGTGGACCTTGTTCCCAAGACTGCTTTGACTGTTGGTGTTGGCACTATCACTTCTGCTAAGAGTGTATTGCTCATTGTGAATGGTCACAATAAGGCTCGCGCATTGCGTCATGGTGTGGAAGGTGGCATCTCTCAAATGTGGACCATCTCGGCTCTCCAGATGCACCCCAAAGCTATTATCGTTGCCGATGAAGCTGCTTGCGAAGAATTGAAAGTTGGAACATATCGCTATTTCAAAGATATTGAAGGTGAAAACCTCAATCCCGATTCTCAACTCTAATCCAAATTTAACTGAAATATAGAAGAAGGGAGATCCGATCAGGTGCTCCCTTCTTTAGTGTTATGCCGATTGTGTTACTGTCGGAATGATTGTAGAAGACCGTCTTCAAATATAAGCATTCGGCCGTTGTTGTAGGTCCAAATTTCATGCAGGCTGCTATAGCCCGGACGACGGTCAACATTATCGGGTGTGCCGAGCGATAGGCGACATTCATCGCATGTCATCCCTTGTGTTACTTTTCCGTTGGTTATCAGATTCCAAGTTGCATCTGATATTGTCGGATAGCGTAGGTGTGGGTCGGTCAATGAGAATAGCGTTGAAAAGCGTCGAGGCATGCTGCTCTGAGCATCAACCGACATGTAGATTCTCATATATTTGCCATTGTCATCTGTTAGCTCAAGGCGAATAGGGTAGTATTCATTTCCCGGCGAAACATTGTTGACTTTGACGGGGATGAATTTTTGCCCGGTCACAATGTTGTCGTTGTTGTCGTAGTGTGTTGAAGTCAGGATATAATATTTCTGACCAAGCATTTTTTTTCTGACTGCATTGACTTTGTTGAGGTCAACCGTAAAAGGAATTGATAGGATGGAATCGCGTGCAAATTCTGTTGGCGACAGGTTGGTGCGATATGTGTAGTCAGATTTGTTTTTGCCAGAGAATGTGAGCGTTACTAATTTCTGCCCGTCAAATGATGTTGTTTCGGAAATTGAGGACAAGGTTATTGTGTCACCGGCGTTTATCGGTTGCATATTTGGAATTTGTTCAAATATGATGCGAATTTTTGAGTCGGTGACCGATAATTGCGAACCGATTGACAGGGTAGAAGAGAGTGATTCAATCTCTTTTAGATATGAATCCTCAACAGTGGTTTTGGGCTGCTGTCGACGCACATCGCGTTCGGTAATAGTCGGCGTGCTTTCAATGCCTGTGAAGCAACTTGAAAGCATCGCTGCTAATACGGTTGTCAATGTTATGATTCGAAGCAAGGACATTACTTTTTGGGAGTTATTCCAATATTATAGAATATAAACGAATAGATGTCGGTCTGTTCGTCAATCACTTTCGATAATGGTTTCCCTGCTCCGTGTCCGGCATTGGTGTCAATGCGAATAAGTTTCGGTGCCGAGCCGGTGTTTGAGGCTTGCAGTTGTGCTGCATATTTGAATGAGTGAGCCGGAACAACACGGTCGTCATGGTCGGCAGTTGTCACCAAAATAGCGGGGTAGGGGGTGCCGTCGTTCTTAATGTTATGGAGCGGAGAGTAGGATAGCAGATAGTCGGCCATCTCTTTTGAGTCGGCGCTTGTGCCGTAGTCGGGAGCCCAGTTCCAGCCGATTGTAAACAGATGATAGCGCATCATATCCATAACTCCCACTTGGGGAATCGCCACCTTGAAGAGTTCGGGGCGGAGGTTTACTGTTGCGCCAACGAGTAGGCCGCCGTTGCTACCACCCTGGATTGCGAGGCAATCCGATGAAGTCCATCCCTCTTTGATGAGGTATTCGGCAGCGGAAATGAAATCATTGAACACATTCATTTTCTGCATCTGGGTGCCGGATTTGTGCCATGCTTCGCCATATTCGCCTCCGCCGCGCAAACAAGCTTGAGCATAAACACCGCCATTTTCAAGCCAAAGCATGCGTTGAGAAGAGAAGCCCGGTTTTAATGAGATGTTGAAGCCACCATAACCATAGAGCAATGTGGGGTTTTTGCCATCACGTTTTAGCCCTTTCTTATAGGTGATAAAAAGGGGTATCTTTGTGCCGTCGGTCGAGGTGTAAAATATCTGTTCGGTGGTGTAGTCATCAAAGTTGATGCCGTCAATCTCATTTCGGCCGAGCATAGTGGATTCGCCGGTCTCTGCATTGTAGTTGTAGCGAGTTGAGGGATACACAAATGATGTCAACGAATAGAAAATTTCGGGCCATTTTTGTGAAGCAGATATGCCCACAGAGCCAAATGTGGGTAGCTCTATTTCACGAATCAGTGAGCCATCCAAATTATGCAAGTAAACGTGATCGGCTGCATCGACCATGTAGGTCAGCAAGAGTTTATTGTCGGAAATTGTAGCTCCGGTTAACACGTTTGACTGTTCAGGTACAATCTCCTCCCAATTAGCGCGAGCCGGATTTTTCAGCGATGCAGCAACAAGACGATAGCGTTCGGCATCGGCCGATGTTAAGATGTAAATCTTGCCGTTGGCTATGCCTATGGGCGAGATTTCAAAATCTTGTGACGGTTCGATTACAGTCCATTTACTATCGTTTTTCAAGTTTTTCATTATCACTGATGTGCCGAACCCTTCGCCTGAGCCAAACACGAAAAGATAGTCGGTGCCATCAGGGACGTAGGCTGTGTGGAAGTGTAGGGGATAGGCAGGATTTTCGTAGATGAGTTTATCCTCCGACTGTGGTGTACCAATCTTGTGATAGTAAATCTGATGATTTTCATTAGTGTTTGAAAATTCTTTGCCGGCTTCAGGTCGGGGATATGCGCTATAGAAAAATCCGTCGCCCCACCATTGAGGGGATGTGAATTTTGCCCATTCAATGTGGTCTTCAAGCAACTGGCCGGTGGCAGTGTCAAGGACAAAAATTTCGGTCCAGTCGGAGCCATTGCGTGATATGGTATAGGCTGTTAATTTGCCATCGGCGCTTTGGAAAACACCGGTCAGTGCAACTGTGCCATTATCCGATAAAGTGTTGGGGTCAAGAAACACTTCGGCTTGTCCTCCGATAGAGTCACAGCGATAGAGCACTGATTGGTTTTTCAATCCGTCGTTCTCGTAGAAGTAGTATTTGCCATCATTTTCGCGATAGGGCAATCCTGTTTTCTTGAAATTGTTGAGTTGGGTCAATCTTTCACGCACATTGTTGCGGAATGGAATCTTTTCGAAGTAGGCATTTGTTACGGCATTTTCTTCCTCAACCCAGCGAGTTGTGGCCTCAGCAGTGTCATTTTCCAATGGACGATATGGGTCGGCAACTGTGGTTCCGAAGTAATCGTCGCTTACTGTATTGTCGGTTTGTGGCTGCGGATAGTTAAGATTGGATTGTCCGCATGAAGCGGTGGCAATTGCAGCAGTAATAGCCATTGCGTATGTCTTTATATTCATAATTATAATGTTTTCTATTAGTTGCAAATATACTTATTATCTCCCGTATCATTACAAAAAAATCTTTCTCGGAAGGTGGCGCAAAGGGTTATTTAACTATTTTGTCTATTGCATTGAGGATGGGAGTGGTGCTGATTGTGGTGCCAACCGCCTGTTTCATCCAGTGATTCGGTGTCAAGCGGCCTAATTTATAAATGCGCATCAACTCATCGGCAAAAGCTTTCTTGTTGGCACACTTTGCAAGATGCTCTTCAAGCTGGAACTCAATGATGTGGCCCAACGGATAGTTTGGAAGGTACATCGGGGAGTTTACCATGTGGGAATAGATAGCCAAGATGGGGGAGTCTTTTTCACCGAGCACAGGTTGGTAGTATTTGTTCCACACCTCTTTTGCAATTGCAATTGAGGCATCGCGAAGGTCGGCAGCGGTGGCGTCAGGGTTTGCATATAGCCATTGCCACACCTTCATGTCAACCAACGAAACACCCATAATCTCGTATAGTCCCCAGAAGATGTCGAGTGTGGTGTTGTTGTCAATCTTTTGCTCATAACCAAGCAGGCCGAGATCGCGCTTCTGGAACACGAAGGCCAGAGCTTCGGTAAATCCGGTATTGGGCACACCGGCCATGGTGAAATTGTCAATTAAATAAAGGTCAATGGTTTGCTCAACATTGTGGCCAAACTCATGCACGGCAATGTTGTAGCCTTTATAGTCCATCCCTTCGCTGCCTATGCGAGTGCGTAGAAGAGAGCGTTCCCAGCGCCCAACAGCACCCCATGCGTGGCCGGAGCCGCGTGCCCCTTCCACCTTTATTTTGCTTGCAATGAAATCGGCATCAGCTTGATTGAATCCTAAATCAACAAGCATTTGAGCCATGTCATTTTCAAATGCCTCGGGTGTGGGATATTTTTTGCGTGTTTGTGCCGTGAGATCATCTTCAGAGATGGCGCTTCGGCTTTTAAATCCGTCATACCAAATGTCGTAGGGACGAAGGTCGCGACCAAGGCGTTTCTTTATCAAATTACCCACTTTTTTCACTTGGGGTGATGACACCAGATTCACAAACAGGGCCTCAATCTCGTTGGGCGAGATTTCCATGCCCCCTTCAAAATTGCGGGCTATCCCTGTGGGGCATTGAGGTTCATATTGGTCCACTTTTTTCATGGTTTTATAGTGGGCCAAAATGCGCTCATAGCGGCGGGTGTCTTCAGCTGCCAATATCACTTCTTCGCCATCTTTCCATGTGCGATTGCTATATGGAGCCCAGTCATAGGATGCGTTGTTTATTACATCTTGAGGAATTGTGCCGGCAATGATATGCTTCATCACTTGGTAGATCATCTCTTGCTTCTCTCCGGCATTCGGAAGTTTGGCATAGTTGGATTTAATCTCATCGCGTAGATTCCAATGCGAAAGCAACACCATGTTTTCGGGGAATAGCTTTTCCCCTTTCTTGTCCACAAGATGCCCCATCATGATATTGTAGGAGGCAATGTAGTTTTCGGCATCGGCATTGGCTTGCGCTGTCTCTTTGTTTAGCTCGGCCGGAATGCGCGATGTAAACATGTCCCCCATGCGAGCATAGGCCCATTGCTGGCGGCACCATTGAGCACCAAGCTCATTTTTCTCTGCCAGAGTGTAGTTTGGAAAGTTGAGTATAGTGATGAATGCTACTTTATTTTCAAATAAGTCGTTCCAAAGGTGTGAATAGGGATTGAACGCACTCATGATATAGTCAATGTTTGTCGGCTCCGGACCGGCAAGGATTGTTGGCAGACTCAACTCTACTGCCACTTGATTTTGCGTGCCAAGCAAAACCTCGTAGGCTGTGCTCAATTTTTCAAAAAGTTTGTGACGTGAATCTGCGGTAGAGGCATAATTCCCTTTTATGAATTTTATGAAGTCATCGGTCGAACCATCCGAGTCTTGCCAAAGGGCTGCCACTTGTGACACACCGCGATGTAGCAATTGGCTGTCAATTGTATTGTCGGTCGCTGTCATTTCGCTGACCACATCAGCCACAATATTCTCCTTGATTGTGGAGGCATTGATATTAATAACGCTCATTGTGATAATTGCAAATAGCAGTAATTTAATCTTTCTCATTATGGAGTTGAGTTATGTGTTGTGATTTATCTTGTAAAATTAGCACAATTTATTCAATTGTGTCTATAAATGATGTAATTTTGTGATTCGATAAATATTATTAAACCTATGATATACTTCGATTCTGATTATATGGCCGGCGCCCATCCGGAGGTGATGCGTAGATTAGTGGAAACAAATTTGGAACACACAGCCGGGTATGGGTGTGATTGTTACACTGAACATGCCGTTCACCTTATTCGCGAAGCTTGCGGCTGCCCGGAGGCACAGGTGGCGCTATTGGTTGGCGGCACTCAAACCAATGCCACAGTCATAGATGGTGTTTTGGCTAGGCATGAAGGTGTGTTAGCTGCTGAAAGTGCCCACATCAATGTTCATGAAGCAGGAGCCATAGAGGCCACAGGACATAAGGTGCTCACTTTGCCTGCGCATGATGGGAAGGTGAGGGCTGAGGAGGTAGATTATTATATTGAAGAATTTTATCGTGATGAAACTTATCCCCATATGGTAGCTCCGGGAATGCTTTATATATCACTCCCCACAGAGTATGGCACAGTGTACTCCCTTGATGAATTAGAGGCTTTGAGCCAAGTGTGTCACAAGTGGCAGATACCATTCTATATTGATGGCGCTCGTTTGGGCTATGGGCTTGCTGCGGCTATGAGCAATGTTACACTCAAAGATATAGCTCGCCTGGCCGATGTGTTCTATATCGGTGGGACTAAAATGGGTGCATTAATGGGCGAAGCCGTAGTGGTGACTAATCCATCATTGCTCAAAAATATGACTCCGCTCACAAAACAGCATGGTGCATTGTTGGCCAAAGGACGACTTCTGGGGCTGCAATTCGAGGCTTTGTTTGAGAATGACCTGTATATGCAGATTGGCAAGGATGCCGTTGATTTGGCCATGAAGCTTAAAGCGGCATTTGAGGCTCATGGCTATGAAGCGGTTGTGGATTCTCCCACAAATCAGCAATTCTTCAGATTACCAAACGAACTGATTGACCGTCTTCGCCAATCAGCAAGTTTTGAATTCTGGGGACCGCGAGGTGCCACTCACTCTGTTGTCCGATTTGTCACAAGTTGGTCAACAACCATTGACGACATCAACAAACTGTGCACTTTGTTGCAGTCTTAATGCTTCGGGACCATTATTTGTTGAAGTTCTCAGCCTAATCGCTGCGAGAGTGCTATTTCTTTGGCTTGAGTCGGCGGTGTAGGATAGCAATTAACACTGCTGTGAGCAGAACGCTAACCAATATCATTGGAATGCTACCCGATGTCATTTCGGGAGTAAGCGCTGCATCTATGTCAATTTCGCCATTGGTGCGGGTTTGCAGCCACATAGCACTGAAAGCTGTCGCATTGTTGAAAGCATGGGCGGCAACAGCAAGCCACAGCGAACCTTGCCACACTGCCAGATAGCCAAAAAATGCGCCGAGAAGCATTCGTGGAATGAATCCGAAAAATTGTAGGTGAATAGCACTGAAAATAATTGCGGTTACCCAAATGGCCACATGTTTATTGACCGGAGTGGAGTGTATGATTTGTTGCAATGTGCCTCTGAAAAATAATTCTTCAGAAAATCCGGCCATGACGCCAACAAGGAGCAGCCCCACAATGAGCGATGCAATGCTTCCTGAGCCGAGTATAAGCTTCATTGTCTCTGCGGCGCTCTTTTCGGAGTCAATCATCCATTGCTGAATTGCACTCATCGATTCGGGAAGCTTGAGACTCTCGTTTAATTCAATAATCACATTCATTGCCGGCACTGACGCAATCATGATTAGAAACACCAATAGAGTGTTGACCACACTGGGGGATTTTGTGATCATAAGAAAATCGCCGGGCCTGCGCGATACGGCGATTGCGGTTATGATTGCCGGAATGATGAACATCAGGATGTCTTGCATCATTGTTGCAATGCAAATCTTGGTGGGAGTGGCGCCTTTGTATAGAATGAAAGTCATGGCAAATGCGCAAATGATGAAACACAGAATGCTTGAACAGAAAAACATCCCATAGCGCATGCCAATCGAAACATTGTATTTTAAATCTTTAGTCATGGTGGATATTTATTTTAGGTGAGTGTAGAATTCTTTTGTTAGTGAGCGATACCATTCGGAGTAGGCCCCCGATTCATCACGCATGGATTGCACTTCGTGAATAAACTCTCCGGTGTCGGTCTTTGATAATTCCCAGAGGGTTCTGACGGGAGCCTTGGCAATTGTTGTTTTGATGTCGATTCGTTGGATAATGTGCATTTTAGTCATGGTAGCGGTAAATTCAATGTCATCGGCTCTGTGAGTTGGGGCTATAAAGCAGAGTCGGCCATCGTTGGAGAGAATTGATGCGGCAATATTTATTAGCGATTCCACTCCGAGGGCGCTTTCATGTCGGGCCATGCCACGAGCCTTTTCTGGCGACTTGAGCGTTTCAGTGAAGAAAGGCGGATTGCTGACAATCAAATCCGGTTTTGGCAGTGAGTCCAAAAATTCCGGCGATGTAATGTCACCGGCTATTATGGTGACGCGATTGCTCCATGGCGAGCCTTGCGCATTCAGTTTTGCTTCTTCTGCTGCAAACTCGTCAATTTCGACTCCAATGATATCGGCATCGCATCTTTGAGCTAACATAAGGCCAATCAGACCTGAGCCACAACCCACGTCTAAAATTTTTTTTATTTTTTTTATTGGTGTCCATGCTCCCAGCAAAACACCGTCGGTTCCCACCTTCATCGCTGAATCACAATGGTTTATTGTGAATTGCTGAAAGTTGAACACATAATTCTTAAAAAAATTATTACTCATTTCGACAGCAAATTTACGGAAAAGCTTGCACAATTTAAAAAAAGTATTTACCTTTGCACTCGTTAATCAATGACGCACGCGTCTGGAGAGATGGCAGAGTGGTCGATTGCGGCGGTCTTGAAAACCGTTGAGGGTAACACCTCCGGGGGTTCGAATCCCTCTCTCTCCGCAGTAAAGGGTGTAAATCAAGTAGTTACGAGATTTGCACCCTTTTTTACACCCAAAAATCGAGGTTGGGTGTATTTTTTTGATTATTGATAAATGCTGGCGAAAACAGAAGAATGAGTGTCTTTCTCTTTTCGTTAGCATCTTTTTTTGAGTGCCGCCTAAGCGAAAATAAGTTTAGTCCCTTTTGGGTATATAACCAATGGGATAAACTAAACCTATTGGTAAATATGCCAGCACATCTACTATTCTCAGAAGTCCTACAATAACTCTCCTGGATCATTTGAGAGTATCTTCTCGGCAAAAATACGAGCAGCATAACTCTCTGGTATCAGAATTTTCTTAATATCCATAGCCCTAAGAATTGAGGAGTGTGTTGTATCAAGTGCGCGTGCTATGATATTTTTCACCTTTAATTCTTTTAATGAAGCTACGGCTCTTAAAGAACTGTCCATACTCTGTCCTATCGCAACGATAACATAATCAATCTCATCCAAAGGCAAGCTCCGTAATGACACTCTTTCGGTTGCATCCATAATATATGCTAAGTCTATTC
>JAZSAZ010000013.1:0-37044 GCA_045602165.1 Paramuribaculum sp.
CATGCTGTGGAATTGCATCTTCGCAGTATCCTACACGAGGCCTCTCTGGCCCTACCGCGAGTAGCGCGCATGCAGCGAAATCAAACAACTTTGGCTCCGCTGTTTATTCCCGATTTAGGAAAAGGAGCTATTGTAAATGCAATGTATGCAGCATTGCCCCGCTTGACAGTTGCATCGGCAGTTAAAGAGCAGTCGGTAGATATGTTTGAAGATGAAGCGCTTTCGCGTGGACGTCGCATAATGCAGCGAATCAAGCCTGTTGCCAAATATGCGGCATCGGTGGTGTTGTTGCTTGCTGTAGGAGCCACATTGAGCACCCCCTCGTTGGTGGAGCGTCGCGTAGTGGACCAGGCATCACTCTCCCTCCCTGAGGTTAAGCCCGCCAAGGCCATTGTGGTTACCGCTCCGACAGCCAAAGTTCTTGAGCCGATAGCTGAGAAAGAGGAAAAGATGCCGGCAGTGCTCCTTGTTTCGAAGATGAATTCAGATGTCAATGTGACGGATTATAGCTGCTATGTGATTGTGGCATCCTTCACAAAATTATGCGATGCTGAGCAGTTTGTGGCATTGAATGGTGGTGCAAAAGAAATGGGTATTCTTGCCCGAGATGGTCGTTACAGAGTGTACACAGCTGTTTCGAATGATTATGATGCTGCTTACACATTTAAATCTAACGATGCGAAGACATTGGCGTCACACCCCCAAGCATGGGTATATGCTTGCAAATAATTCGATAACTATATTTTAGCAGATACTAAAAAAGTGATTGCAATCAGCAATCACTTTTTTATGTTTATTGCAACTGAATTAATTCTGCAGTTTGCTTTTTAGTTTTCCTGAGGGGGTCAGAGTGATTTTATATTGCTGCCCCTTCTTAGTTTTGAATGAAATGGTGTTGTTGCCATAACGGATTTTGCATTTTTCACCGCTGCGCGATGTTACAAGCGCATGGTCTAATTGGCCGTTGGCATAATATATATTGACCTCAAAGTTGCCGCGTGCGAGCAATCCGGTTATCGACCCGTTGGCCCAAGCCGAAGGAAGAGCCGGCAGGAGGTGAAGCTCGCCATTATGGCTTTGCAAGAATAATTCGGCAATGCCTGCAGTGCCTCCGAAGTTACCGTCAATTTGGAATGGGGGGTGCTGATCCCAGAGATTGTCGGCAGTGCCGTTTTTGAGGAGGTTTTGTAGGAGGATATATGCGTGGTCGCCGTCGAGCAATCGAGCCCAGTGATTGAGCTTCCATCCCATACTCCAGCCGGTGGCGGCATCACCGCGTTGACGCAAAGTTTCGCGGCAAGCATCGGCAAGCGCTTTGTTGGTTATGGGGCTGATGGTAGTGCCCGGATGGAGACCAAAAAGGTGGTTAGTGTGGCGGTGCTGGTCATTGTATATGTCAATGTCATTGTACCATTCTTGTAATTGTCCATATTGGCCTATCTTGTAGGGATACATTTTATTTAGTTTTTCTTGCCAGCGAGCCACATCTTTCTTGTCAACGCCTAAGATTCGGGCAGCTTGGATAGCTTCAATCAACACTTCGCGAGTGACAGCATTGGCGTAAGTAGCACCAAGATCGCAGGGTCCATGTTCAGGAGAGTAGGATGGTGCTGAAGTGTAAGTGCCGTTGTGGAGAATCAAGAGGTCGCTGACAAAGTCGGCGCTGCCCTTTATGATTGGATAGCCGATGTTTTGCAGCCACTCTTTGTCGCGGGTGTAGTCATAGTATTCCCAAATTTGAGTTGTCAACCAGGGTCCTGCTGTGGGGTTGTAGTTCCACGACATATCGGTTGAATTCAGCGGTGCTGTGAAGCCGAAAATATTGGTAGAAACCTCGGCAGTCCAACCGCGAGCTTGATAATAGTCTTGTGCTGTCTTGGTGCCGGGTTTGATTAGAGAGCGAGTGTAGTCAATGAATGGAGTGAAACATTCGGTGAGATTGGTGGAGTTGGCCGGCCAATAGTTCATCTGAAGATTGATGTTATTGTGGTAGTCAACACGCCATGGGCCATCCAGATTGTTGTGCCAAAGGCCTTGAAGATTTGCCGGCATAGAGCCTTGGCGCGAAGAGGCAATAAGCAGGTAACGACCGAATTGGAAATATAGTTCTTCAAGTTCATTGTCGGTGTTGCCGTTGCGATATAGTTCAAGGCGCTTTGGTGTTGGTGTAATGGAACCGGATTGGGCCGATTCTGTCGGGTTGATGTCAATCTTAACGCGATTGTAGAGATTGTGGTAATCGGCAAGATGGTTCTCTTTCAGTTTTTGGAAAGAGAGGGCCGAGGCGAGAGTGATGTTGCGATTGACAGAGGCCACGGGGTCTATGCCAACATATGCTTTGGGGTCAGAGAAGTCGGGATCGAAATTCATCACATAGTCAGTGTCGCCAGAGAGGAGGAACACAATGTCGGTTGCATTCTTAACTTGGATTTGTCCGGTAATTGGGTCGGCATCGACACTTCCGCCACCTATAGTTTTAATGTCAACTCGCAAAGCCCATTTCATGCCGTTGCCTTCTAAGGCTCCGGTGTAGAGCAAACTGCCTGGAGTCGGCGAGGTTATTTTCCCAATCTTGTGGGGCGATGAAATTTCAAAAATCATGTTTTGCTTAGCCCCTTCAGAAGTGTAGCGCCAAGCCATTATGCTGTCGGGGTAGCTTGCAAAGTATTGACGTTTGTAGCTTGCCTGGTTCACATTGAAGCTCACAGTGGCAATGGCATTGTCAATGTCGAGTGTGCGACTATAGTTTGAAATATTAGTTTCGTTGATGTCAGTGTTGACATACGCTTCACACATTTGGGTGAAGCAGCCGAACCGATGGCGATCATAGGGGGTTGTGCCGGCATAAATGCGGGCTGTGAGTTTGTGTGCATCATCGGTTTTTCCCTCTTTAAGCAGTGTGCGGATGCTATCAAGCTGAGCCTTAGAAACCTTCTGATTCATGTCCCAATACTGTTCAGCTCCGGTGCCGGGTCCGCCAAACCAGAGTGATTTCTCATTTATCACAACTCGTTCACGAGAAACCGAGCCGAGGATGGCAGCGCCAAAAGAACCGTTGCCTATGGGGAGCGACTGCTGTTCCCATTGAGTGTCAGGATTAGTTACAGTTGCGCTAAAGTCATTAATTAACCATGGCTTTGATCCGATAATGGAAGATGTGGGTGTGTCGAAATATATGATATTGTCGGCATTGGCAGTGATGCTGCATCCTATAGTGGATAGAGCAATCAGAAAGCGGCTGAAGTTTTGTTTTGAAATTAGTGTCATGGTTAGGTTTAGAATTTTATTTTTATTTGCCTCAAAGATACGAATAAGCGAGCGAAATAATATCAAGCTTGCTTGAATATTTTTGCTGCGAGCGAGAGTATTTTCGAGATTTATCTCAAAGATACGAATAAAAGAGCGAGAAATATGATGTTTGCTTCAATATTTTTCAAAGCGAGTGCAATAATATAGGAGGTTTAGGCTAAATATGGCAAAACTTCGAGAATAATTTGTAACTTTGGACTATTAATAATTAAATGAATCGGAAATGGAAAATCTACATGAACTGTTGGTGCGTCGTCGTAGCATCAGGAAATATACGGATGAGCCTATTGCGGCTGAAGATGTGAAATTGATTCTTGAAGCGGCATTACTGGCTCCTACATCGAAGAATAGCCGCTCATGGCAATTCATTGCTGTTGATGATTCGGCTATGCTTGAACGTTTGGCCGGTTGCAAGCCTGCCGGTGCTGCCCCCGTTGTGAATTGCAAATTGGCCATAGTGGTGGCTGGTGATCCCACACTCTCCGACCCTTGGGTGGAGGATGCTTCAATCGCAGCCGCTTTTATGCAGCTTCAAGCAGAAGACTTGGGCTTAGGTTCATGCTGGATTCAAGTGCGAGGTCGATTCACTGCCGATGGTATTCCTTCGGAAGAGTATGTGCAAGAGCTGTTGGGCATGCCCGATACTATGCCGGTTTTGTGTATAGTGACATTTGGACACAAAAATGAGGAGCGTCGCCCGGTTGATACATCAAAACTTTTGTGGGAAAAGGTGCATATTGGCAAATGGAACCCGGTGCAAGAATAACAACACCAGCAATTGATGCCGTGATTATCGGCTCTGGCAATGTGGCGTCGGTTGTGGCTCCGGCATTAGAGCAGAGCGGAGTTGTGGCTATTCGTCAGGTTTATAGCCCCACATTGCAGAATGCGCGTCAGCTTGCTTCTAAATTAAAGGGCGCAGAGGCTGTTGGCAAAATTGAAGATGTTGCTAAAGATGCTGAGCTATATTTGGTGGCGGTTAAAGATGATGCCATTGCCGAGATTGCCGGGCGGATGAGTAGAAATGATGCTGTTTGGCTCCACACTTCAGGGGGGGTGGAGTCCTCGGAACTTGCTCCGCTTACCGAGAGTTACGGAGTGTTTTATCCGTTGCAGACATTTTCCAAGGGTGTAGCGGTGGAATTATCCAAAGTTCCGGTATTTGTTCAGGGGGCCGATGAAAAGTCGCTGAAGATGGCTCGTCGGCTTGCGAGCGCCGTTTCACCGAAGGTTTACGATGCCGATGGCCTGTTGCGAGCCAAATTGCATGCAGCGGCAGTGTTTGCGTGTAATTTCACAAACCATTTATGGGCAATAGCCGATGATATTTTGTGCCGTGAGGCAGGTGTTGACTTGAGCGTTTTGCACCCCCTGCTTGAAGAGACCATGCGGAAAGCAATGACTATGCGCCCTGCAGAGGGGCAGACCGGGCCGGCTCGTCGCGGCGACCGCGGTGTTATAGAAAAGCATAAATCACTATTGACCTCCGATGAGGCCGGACTATATGAAATATTGTCGCAGCATATAATAGATTATTATGAGCAGGATAAGTTATGATTTGAAAAAGATAAAAGGAGTGGTGTTTGATGTTGACGGAGTTTTGTCACCCTCAACAATTCCGACATCACCCGATGGCGAACCACTGCGCATGGTTAATATCAAGGATGGATATGCCATTCAGCATGCTGTGAAATGTGGATTGAAAATAGCTATCATCACCGGAGCACGCAGTAAGGGCGTGGAGGTGAGATATAGCGGTTTAGGCGTGAAAGATGTCTTTATTGGAGCATCTCAGAAATTACCTATTTTCGAACAGTGGTTGGCCGACAACGAGCTCACAGCTGAAGAAGTGGCCTATGTGGGTGATGATGTCCCCGACTATGAAGTGATGCAAAAAGTGGGACTTGCAGTTGCACCAAAAGATGCTTGCTCCGACATCAAGGAGATAGCAACATATATCTCTGTGAGTGACGGAGGGTATGGTGTGGCACGTGACTTGCTTGAACAGATTTTGCGTTCGCAAGGCAAATGGATGCATAATGCCAAAGCTTTCGGTTGGTGATGAGCAATTGTAGATTTATTGATGCAATAAGCGAGTGTAGAGTGGTGCTTGCCAGTGGCTCCCCTCGTAGGCGAGAATTGCTGGCCGATATGGGTGTTGACTTTGAGGTCGATGTGCCCCAAGATGTTGATGAATCATTTGATGAGTCTATTGCAGCTGTTGATGTGGCATCTGTTTTGGCTTCACGCAAGGCAGAAGCCTATCGCCAATGGCGCGGCGTTGATGACCGCACGATTCTGATAGCTGCCGACACGGTTGTTATCTCCGAAAACCGTGTGCTTGGGAAACCGGCTGATGAATCAGAAGCAAAAGAGATGCTACGAGAGCTGTCGGGAAAAACTCACCAAGTTATTACCGGCGTGTGTGTGACTTGTGGAGGTGATTGGTGTGTGCGCAAGCAGGTAACCGATGTCACTTTTGCTACGCTGTCTGATGATGAAATTGATTATTACGTTGCTCGTTATCAGCCCATGGATAAGGCCGGCGCCTATGGAATACAGGAATGGATCGGGTGCATAGGCATAACCCATATATCGGGAGACTATTACAATGTGATGGGGTTGCCGCTACGTTTGCTCTACGAAATGCTCAAAGAGCTTCGAGGCTTACACCCGTAGGGTCAACTTTCAGCAACATAGGCGCTTTCTCGATTGGAAACACCTTTTCGGCAGCCAACATTGCTGCCACACCCATGGTCATTCTAAGATTCATCTCAACGCATGGTGCTATCTCCATGCTTCCTGATTTGTTGCTGTGAATCATCATGTCGATTCCGAGCCATCCATTGTAGCGGGGTGCAACTAATTGAGTCAGAATCGGTTCTAAAGCTTTTGTGATGTCAGTAATGTCGGCATCTATCCTTCGGGCCAAAAGATCTTGAGGTTCAACGATATTGCCTTCGTAGAATCCGGCATTGTTAGTGGCAAAGACCGATAGTCCGCGAAATTCAACGCGCTTTCCGTCACTGAAAAACAGAGCCGCAAAATCTTGCAGTCGGTTCAGCCGAGGTTCAATGGTGACACTCCCTTGGTGGGCAATCATCCCCCCAACATAGCTATTGAAATTCTCCGGGGCTATTTGTGATGAGTAGATAACACCGCGTCCGCTTGATGACCATGGTAGCTTGATGACCGCGCTCCCCATTTGCGCCACTGCATCTCGGGCTTGTTCAATTGATGTAGCTTCAACGGCCATCATGCTATTGTCCACACCCAAAGCTCGGTTTATTGCAATGGCTGTGCGCCTATGACTAAGCTGGCGTTGGGATTCAAGAGTGGCGTTGTCGGGCAGAAGTGATTGTTCGGCTCCGGCTCTTATGAATTCACTGCGAGTGCAGCGGCTCCACCCCCAGGGGGCCAGAGAATGACCTGATGGAACGGTGTGTGATGCAGTCCCATACAGATTGTAGCGGCTTTGATAGTAGCTCATGGCGGAGTCCACCACGGTTTGAGTCAAGATGAAATCATCCTTATCGGCCCAAAACATGGGCAGAAAAGTACCGGCAAGTCTAATGGCCGCCGCACCCTTTGGGAGAGTGAAGCGGTCAAGGTTATTGGCAAGGGCCAAATCGTTTTCCGGATTGAAAAGGTGAATCATATCTAAAGTTATCGAGGGCAAAAATAGCAAAAAAGCCCTTTGTGAGCAAAAAAGCGGAAGTGACTGTATGCAATAATCAGGCGCAAAATGCGTTATTTCATCAGTATGAATAGAATTTTCCACATATTGTTGACTTTGGTAGCCTTGACCATGAGTATTGCTCCTGTTGAGGTGGCTGCGCAGCGACTCAATGACAAGTTGCTCAATCGTCCGTATGCCGACATGCGAAAATGGCATCTTGGATTCTCTGTGGGTGTTCATACTCAAGACCTTAAGTTTACGCATAGCGGCTTTGTTTCCGAAAATGGCGAAACTTGGTTTATGGAGCAGCCATCATTCTCTCCCGGATTTTGTGTTAACGGATTGATTGACTTTAGATTAAATGACTATTTCAGTGTTCGTTTCACCCCGGGGATGTACTTTGGTAATAAGGTTGTGAAGATGTATGATACAACCGGCGGAAATCATGCCTCGCAGAATATTAAGTCGGCCTATGTGGTTTTGCCCCTTGATTTGAAATATTCTGCCCAGCGATTCCGCAACGTTCGCCCCTATTTGACCACCGGAGTAATGCCCACATTTGATGTGGCTAAAAAACGCTCTGACTATTTGAAACTCAAATCAGCTGATTTCTTTCTGACAGTGGGTTTGGGGTGTGATTTCTATTTGCCTTATTTTAAATTGAATCCCGAAATAAAATTTTGTTTCGGATTGACCGATGTTATTCAGCATGATCGCCCCGACCTTGTTGATGAACCGGACAAGTTGAAGATGACACAATCATTGAAAAAAGCAACATCACAAATGGTGGTGCTGACATTTTATTTTGAATGAAAACCCCGATGCAACAACATATTATCAAATGTTTTGCGCTGATAGCGGCAATGATTTTCTCGCAGCAAATGTTTGCGCAGACCGATGTGCAGTTTACTCAATATTATGAGGTGCCGTCGGTTTATAATCCCGCCGCCATAGGAAACACAGATTGCATTCGAGTGAGAGCCGGAGGCAGAATGCAGTGGGTTGGTATTGACAATGCACCGCAAGGCTTGGCTTTGACCGGAGATATGCCATTGAAATTATTTGGCAAGCGTTTTGGTGTTGGATTATCGCTACAACAGGAGTCGGCCGGGTTGTTTAATAATTTGTCAGTGTCGGCTCAAGTGGGTTATAAGCTGAAACTGTTCAAGGGAGAGTTGACAGCCGGATTGCAAATTGGCTATGTGAATGAAAAATTCCGTGGCTCCGAGGTGTTCATTCCTGATGATGATGACTATCATGAAAGCACCGATGATGCTATTCCACAAACAGATTTGTCGGGTGGGGCATTAGATCTCGGAGTCGGTGTTTACTATACCCACAAATGGTTTTGGGCAGGATTGTCGGCAACACATTTGACAGCCCCTACAATTACTTTCACAAACGAAACCGGCAGTATAGGCAACACCGGGTCGTCAACATTCGGAACACGTTCCGATGCATCAACCGGTGAGGGTGAAATAGGTAAAAAATATGAATTTCAGCTTCGTAGAACACTCTATTTTATGGCCGGTAGCAATATTTCAATAAAAAACACGTTATTTGAAATAATGCCGTCATTGTTGGTTAAGAGTGACTTTACGTTTACACGAGTGGAGGCTACAGCCAGAGCGCGATGGAAAAAATTGATAACATTCGGTGTCGGGTATCGACATGATGATGCAATCTACGCAGTTCTGGGAGCTGAGTATAAAGGCTTTTTCTTGGGCTACAGCTATGATTATCCCATCACCGCTATCTCAAAAGCAAGCCATGGCAGCCATGAACTGTTTCTCGGTTATAGTATCAAACTTAATCTCTCCGGCACAAATAATTATAAACACAAGAGTATTCGCATAATGTAAAATATGAAAAAGTTAAGTTTCCTGTCATTATCCGTTCTGATTCTTTCATTGGTGAGCTGCACCGGCGGTTCGCGTAACTATGTAGGGGGTGAAGTTACCGGTGTTGGAGCAACATCATGGAGCGAGCCCACACCCTATGGAATGGTGTTAGTGAGTCGCGGCTCAATAATTGCCGGTCCGCAGAAAGCAGATAGCGCATGGAATCTTCGTGCTGATGCGCGAGGAGTGTCAGTTGATGCATTCTGGATGGATGAAACAGAAGTTACCAATTCGAAATATAAACAATTTGTGTTTTGGGTGCGTGACTCTATTATCCGTGAACGCCTTGCCGATCCTGCATTCGGAGGCAATGAAGAATTTAAGATAGAAGAGGATAGAGAGGGTAATCCTATCGAACCATATTTGAATTGGAGCAAACCAATTCCATGGCGCAATGCTAATGAGGATGAGATTCGCGCCATTGAAAGTGTTTATCGAATCAATCCCATTACCGGAATGCGCGAATTGGACCCCGAGCAGATGAACTATCGCTATGAGGTGTATAACCACACAGAAGCCGCTAAGCGCAAACATCGCTTGAATCCGGCTCGTCGCGAATACAACACAGATAAGCCGGTGCCAACTGAAATCCCTGTGATTTCAAAAGACACAGCCTATGTTAATGATGAGGGTGAAATTGTTCGTGAAACAATTACTCGCGGTTTGACAGGTGATTATGACTTCTTGAACACATATATTGTCAATGTGTATCCCGACACCACAGTGTGGGTTAATGACTTTGAAAATGCTTATAACGAGCCCTATGTCAGAATGTATTTCAGTCATGGCGGATATAATGAATATCCTGTAGTCGGTGTGAGCTGGGAGCAAGCAAATGCATTTGCAAATTGGCGCACAGATTATTTGCGTCGTTCACTCGGCTCTGTGGGTGTGTATGTTGAGCCATATCGCTTGCCCACTGAAGCTGAATGGGAATTTGCTGCCCGTGTCGGCGAAAGCGATAACAAATATCCTTGGGCCGGTGACCTGCCTTTGACTGAGGAGCGAGGATGTTTCTATGCCAACTTTAAGCCGCAGGATGGAAATTATGTGCAAGATGGTCATTTGATCACATCGCGTGTTGGAACATACAGCCCGAATGACTTTGGATTATATGATATGGCAGGTAATGTCAGTGAATGGACATCGACAGCATTCACTGAAAGTGTGTCAAAAATCACAAATGACTTGAATCCCGAGTATCGCTATGACGCAGCCAAAGAGGACCCCTACAAGATGAAACGCAAGATTGTGCGCGGTGGCTCTTGGAAGGATGTGGCACATAATATACGCTCAGATATTCGCATGTGGGAGTATCAGAATGAGCAGCGCAGCTATATCGGTTTCCGCTGTGTTCGCACACAAATCGGATTTGCTCGCGGTCAAAAAGCGAAGAAATAATCTGAGGTCAGAAAAAATCCAAACCAATTACAAAACAACACATTTAACCTAAAATGGGAAGAATTAGAAGATATAAGAATAGTATAGAACGCTTTCTCTCAGGCGAAAAAGGTCAGCGATTCTTTAACTTTGCATATAGTATCGGTGCTGCAATTGTGATTTTGGGTGCTCTTTTCAAAATCTTGCACCTGCCCGGAGGCAATATGTTGCTTTCTGTGGGTATGGGCACCGAGGTGTTGATGTTTATCTTGACCGCCTTTGACCGCCCGCCGAAGGAATATAATTGGGAAGAGGTGTTCCCGGTGCTTGCTTCAAATGACCCCGACGATCGACCCGACTTTGCTTCCGGTGGTGGAGTGCAAGGAGGCGGAGTGGTGATTGCAGGAAATGTGACATCAATGCCAGATTCAGCAGTGGATATTGCCGCATCGACTGTGCCGGCGCAAGTTTATGTGCCAACCGGTGATGCTTCGCAAGACTATATGAATGAAATGGCCGGCATTGCAGAGCAGATGCACAAGCTGAAAGCAACAACAGAAGCACTTAATAAAGTGAGCGAAACATTGCTTGAAAGCTATCGCGCTATTACAGAAAACTCAGAAAATATAACTCAAAGTTCAACAGGCTACGTTGAGCAGATGCAGAATCTTAATCGCAATATTTCAGGATTGAACACAATCTATGAAATCCAGCTTAAAAGTGTGGCTTCACAACTCGATGCTATTGACCAGGTTAATAAGGGGATTAAGGATATCAGCAAAATGTATGAAACCACAGCCGGCGCAAGTACACGCTATTGCGAAGAAAGCGAAAAGATGGCTATGTACATGGCTCAGCTCAATCAGGTTTATGCCAAGATGCTCAATGCAATGACCATCAACATGTATGCAGCCGGAACAGTGCCTGCTGCACCAGTTGCACCCACTGCACCTGAGGCTGCACCCACTGCACCTGAGGAAACAATCTGAGATAATTAACCCACGCATCAAGAAGAATCTAAAGATAGAAAATGGCACAATCAAACACACGTCTGTCGCCACGTCAGAAAATGATAAATTTGATGTATATCGTTCTGACAGCTATGCTTGCCTTAAATGTGTCGAGCGATGTGCTTGACGGTTTTGTGCAAGTACACGACGGCTTGGCTCGCACAAATGAAACAGTGTCGGAGCGCAATGATGCTGTGTATGCTAAACTCGAAGCATTCGCCATCCAGAATCCCGAAAAGGGTGGGGTGTGGCTTGCTCGTGCTTCAGAGGTGAGAAAGGAATCGCAGCGAGTGTTCATGCTTATTGATAGCTTGAAGATGGAGGTTGTTGTTGAGGCTGATGGTGATGATGCTGATCCTGAAAATATCGATAACCGTGAAAATCTTGAGGCCGCAGCCGTTGTGATGCTCAATCCTGCAACACGCAATGGTAAGATGCTTCGAGTTGAGATAGAAAAGTATCGTTCATATATCCAGGCCTTCATCACAGACTCAGTGAAGAAGAGCAATATTGACAAAGCCCTTTCAACCGCACCATTCAAGCAGCCCGGAGTGGCAGCATCGCAAACATGGGAGGAGTCAAAATTTGACAATCAACCGGTGGTGGCCGCTGTTACATTGTTGACAAAATTGCAAAATGATATAGGCTATGCCGAAGGCGAAGCGTTGACCACACTTCTCAGTCAAGTGGATGCCGGCGATGTCAGAGTGAACAGAATGAATGCGTTTGTGATTCCGCAGTCGCGCATGGTGATGCGTGGAAGCCGTTATAGTGCTGATATTGTTCTTGCCGCAGTTGACACAACTGCTCGTCCGGTGGTGTTTGTTGGTGGGAAAGAGATTGAAAATGGTCAGTATGGATTCACTCCGATGCAATCGGGTTCTTTCGACTATTCAGGGTATATAGAAGTGCCACACGGCGACGGTTCTACCTCACGCCATGATTTCTCATCTAGCTACACTGTGATGGAGCCAACGGCAACCGTTTCAGCTACAATGATGAATGTGCTCTATGCCGGCATTAACAATCCTATCAGCATTTCAGTCCCTGGTATTCCGGCCTCATCGGTTAGCGCTTCAATGAGCAATGGCTCACTTGTTAAGCAGGGCGATCATTGGATTGCACGTCCGGCAGCGATAGGCCAAAATGCGGTGATTACGGTTGTTGCTTCAATCGATGGCCATCAGCAAACAGTGAATACCACCACATTCCGTGTCAGAAGGCTTCCCGACCCTGTTGCCTACGTCAATATCGCCGGAGCAGATGGAAAGACGGAACGTTACAAGGGTAGCCGTCCGGCCTCAAAAGCGGCATTGCTTGCGGCAAATGGTATCGGAGCTGCCATTGATGATGATATGCTCAATATTGAATTTACAGTCAAGAGCTTTGAAACAGTCTTTATTGACTCTCAAGGCGATGCTGCTGTAAGAACATCAGATGGCTCAAAATTCTCTCAACAGCAGAAGGATAGAATTCGTCAGATGTCGCGTGGCAAGAGATTCTATATATCTAAAATCAGGGCGGTGGGCCCCGATGGCACAGAGCGAATCTTGAACCCTGTGGAAGTAATAGTGAATTAATAAAATAGAAAATATCATATCCGATATTCATAGTCACAATATGAAAAAGATAGCAAAAATAGTGTTAGCTGCAGCTGCAGCGTTAGTACTTTCAGTTCCTGTATTCGGACAGGAGAAGAGCAGCTCATCGGTGATGCGTCGAGGAAGTAAATCGTCGGCACAAAAAGAGCAGCAAACTCCCGGCGTAACCGAAAGAATGCAACAAAGATTGCAAGAAACACCGGTCTCTGATGCCGATTTGGCATGGATGAAGGTTATTTATCGTTCATTGGATTTGACCAAGAATGAAAATGCTCCACTCTATTTCCCTGAAATGCCGGTTGATGGCAATGAAAGCTTGATTCGTATTATTTTGCGATTGCTGGCTAACAATCAGCTAAGTGCCTATGAATATCTTGATGGTCGCGAAGTCTTCACTGATGAGACCAGGCTGAAGGTGAAAGATATGCTTGACCAATATCAGATTTACTATCAAGAAGCTAAGGGAAGCACCGAAAAGAATCCAAAGTTTGTGATTCATGAAAGTGATGTCCCTGCCACAGAAGTGTTGAGCTATTATGTCATTGAATGTTGGGAGTTTGATACTCGAACAAACAATATGAAAACTCGAATCCAAGCCATCTGTCCGGTGCTTCATCGCGAAGATGAATATGGAATGGAGGCAATGAAATATCCTATGTTCTGGGTGAAATATGATGACCTTCGTCCATATTTGTCAACACAAAACATCTTTGTGTCGGATGCTAATAACCTCCCCACATACACTTATGCCGATTATTTCACTCTTGGACTTTATAAGGGTGACATCTATAAAACACGCAATCTTCGCAACCGTTCAATGAAGCAACTCTATCCCAACCCCGATGATATGGCTCGTGCGCAGGATAGCATTCAAAATCAGTTGGACAAGTTTGAAGATAAATTGTGGGTTCCCTCTCTTGAACAGTTGGAGGCAGAGCGCGAAGCACGTCAGTTAAAGGCTGATTCACTGGCAGGCACAGTTGTTAAAGCTGATGCGGATAAAGGCTCGGATAAGAAACGAGTGTCAACATCAAGCCGTGGCAAATCAGATGCCAAGCCGGCAAAGGTTAAGAAATCCAAGCAGTCGTCAGCCCCCAAATCATCAGCTCCACAGCGCAGTGTAAGAAATCGCAAGCGCTAATCGTTGGGCTCTTGATTGCGCTCTTTGAGTTTGCGTCGAAGGATGTCGGCAAATTGATAGTTCTTTAATCCCCAGCGAGGACTGATCAATAGATTGTCGGGGGCTTGTGACACGAATCGCTCCACAGCGATGTCGCTACGCAAATTGTCGAGAATATCGCAGCACAATTCGGCATAGCTATCGGGCGTGAATTGCTCGATGTGCCATCCTGCCGATTCGTATTCGCGTGCTAATCGTGTTCCTGAAATGATTTGAAGTTGATGAAACTTGAGTGTTGATACCGGCAGAGTGTTGACTTGCTTAATGGTGTTCATCATGTGGGCAATTGTTTCTCCGGGCAATCCGAGAATGAAATGCAGGCCAACCGGAATCCCGGCATCAGCGGTGCGCTTAACCGCAGCGACTGTATCGGCCCATGTGTGGCAACGGTTGATTATTTCGAGAGTGGCATCATTGGCTGTTTCAGCTCCATATTCCACCATTACAAATTTTCGGCGCGATAATTCACTGAGATATTGCAATAGCGGCTCCGGCATGCAGTCGGGGCGTGTGCCTATAATTATACCCATAACCGAATCAACTTTGAGGGCTTCTTCAATCATTGATATGACATGCTCCACCGGGCCATTGGTTGAGGTGTAGCTCTGAAAATATGCAAGATACTGCATGGTGGGGTATTTTCGCGCAAAAAAGCGCTTTCCCTCTTCCAATTGTTCGGTGACAGAGCGTCGGGGGAGAGTGTATTCCGGGCTAAAAGAGGAGTTATTGCAGTAGATGCATCCGCCCACACCCTTTGAACCATCACGATTAGGGCAGGTGAATCCGGCATTAATGGAAATTTTCTGTATCTTTCCCGGTAGATATTTATTTATGAATTGGGAGAAAGATTGCAATCCGCCGTGGCTCATAGGTGTGTGGTTTTTTGCAATAACAAGTTGTCGAGGATAACCATTGCCGCCATGGCTTCAACGATAGGAACGGCACGAGGCACCACACATGGGTCATGACGACCCTTTGCCTTGAGGGTTGTGGGCTCTCCGCAATCAGTGACTGTTTTAACCTCGCGGAGCAGAGTGGCAACAGGCTTGAATGCTACACGAAAGTAGATGTCTTCACCATTTGAAATTCCTCCTTGAATCCCGCCGGAATTGTTTGTCAGGGTGTGTACAGAGCCATCGGAAACAGTGAAATTGTCAATGGCTTCGCTTCCACGGAGCGATGCACCGTCGAACCCCATACCATAGTCAAATCCCTTTGCCGCATTGATTGATAGCATAGCCTCGGCCAATCGGGCATGTAGCTTTCCGAACACCGGTTCGCCAAGGCCAATCGGACAGTTCTTGATGACGCAAGTGATGATGCCGCCAACTGTGTCACCTTCGGCCTTTATATCTCGAATAAGCTGTTCCATTTCCTGGGCTTTATCAGGGTCGGGGCAGCGCACGGCATTTGACTCTATTAAAGAGAAGTCAAGGTTGTGGTAGGGCTTGTTTAATGCGATGTTGCCCACTTGTGAAGTGAAGGCTGTTATTGAAATTCCTTCTGAACGAAGCGCTTGCATGGCCAGTTCGCCACCCACGATTCGCGCTGCGGTTTCGCGTGCCGAGGATCGGCCCCCACCGCAATAATCACGGATGCCATATTTGTTTTGATAAGTGAAATCGGCATGTGAAGGGCGGAAGCAGTGTCGCATCTCGTTATAGTCATTTGACCGCTGATTATTGTTGGTGATGGTAAATCCAATCGGAGTGCCTGTAGTCACTCCATTGAAAATACCTGAAAGGAGAGTCACCGAGTCTTCCTCGTTGCGCGAGGTGACAATGTCGGACTGTCCCGGACGGCGTCGTTGCATGGCTTTTAGCAGAGCTTCTTCATCAATGGTTATGCCGGCCGGCATTCCGTCGATAATGCCCCCGATTGCGGGGCCGTGGGATTCACCAAAAGTAGTCAGGCGATATATTTGACCAAATGAATTCATGAAATTGTTTCAGAGTCGTCCTTTTCGACAATTAAATCGGCCACATTGGCGCGAGTGAAAGAAATTAAATCGGCAGGGTTGATGGCAATTTGAAGCCCACGAACACCTGCGCTGATATAAATTTTATCAAAAGATTGGGCTGTTATGTGGATATATATGGGGAACGGCTTTTTCAGTCCGATCGGCGAGCATCCTCCGCGTATATATCCGGTGAGAGGCAGAAGTTCTTTCATCGGAATCAAATCGGCCTTTTTGGATCCGGCCACTTTGGCAGCTTTCTTTAAATCTACCTCCATGTCGCCGGGGATAACACACAAAAAATAGCCTGAGCGATCTCCGTGGAGTACAAGTGTTTTGAATACTCTGGCAATATCTTCACCCAGCTCTTCGGCAACGTGTGTTGCCGCCAAATTGTTTTCATCGACGGTGTAGGGGATAAGCTCGTAGGCAATCTTAGCACGGTCGAGTAGGCGGGCAGCATTAGTCTTGTTGATATTAGCCATGATTAGCGATGTGTGAATCAATTAAAACTTCTCAATGCAAAGATAGCGTATTTATTCTTTTTTGATTGATTTTTACGCGGAGAATGAGTATTTTTGCAGAAATAAACAATAGAAAAATAGTATCACGATGAATATTGCAATTGTTGGCGCCAGTGGCGCTGTAGGACAAGAGTTCCTCAGAGTGTTGGAAGAACAAAACTTCCCCATTGACAATCTTACTCTTTTCGGCTCAAAGCGTAGTGCCGGACAGAAGTATGTGTTCCGTGGTAAAGAATATGAAGTGAAAGAATTGACCCACGGAGATGATTTTAAGGGTATTGATATAGCTTTTACCTCGGCAGGCGCATCGGTGTCAAAAGAATATTCCGAAACCATCACCAAGCATGGTGCTTTGATGATTGACAATTCAAGTGCATTCCGAATGGATGAAGATGTTCCTTTGGTGGTGCCTGAAGTTAATGGTGAAGATGCCTTCAATACTCCGCGTGGCATCATCGCTAATCCCAACTGCACAACGATTCAGATGGTGGTTGCACTCAAGCCTATCAATGACCTTAGCCCGATTCGCCGAGTTCATGTTGCCACATATCAGGCAGCTTCAGGCGCAGGCGCGGCAGCAATGGATGAACTTGTGAAGCAGTATGGTCAGCTTCAGCGCGGTGAAGAACCTACGATTGAAAAATTTGCTTATCAGTTGGCCTACAATGTGATACCCCAAGTTGATGTGTTCACTGAAAATGGCTACACCAAAGAGGAGATGAAGATGTTCAATGAAACGAAGAAAATCATGCATGCCCCCGATTTGGATGTCAGCGCAATGTGTGTTCGCGTTCCTGTGATGCGTGCTCATAGTGAGGCAGTGTGGGTTGAAACCGAAGAATCTCTTGAGCTTGATGCAGTGCGCGAAGCATTTGAAAAAGCCGAAGGATTGGTGGTTTTGGATAAACCCTCGGAAAAGGTGTATCCGATGCCTCTTGATATTGCAAATCAGAATCCGGTGTTTGTGGGCCGTTTGCGCAAAGATTTGACCAATGATCGCGGGTTGACATTCTGGGTTGTTGGTGACCAGATTAAGAAAGGTGCAGCATTGAATGCTGTGCAGATTGCGCAATACATAATTGCTCATAAAAAATAAGAAATAGATAAATCGACAGGCAGCTATGCTAACGGCCGTAATGCAGATTCCGACTAAAGCCCCGTTGGTCACCGAACCGGTGTCGATATTCCTTGTGGTGCTTGGCTTGATTCTTGTGGTGCCCATGATGCTGTCAAGGTTGAAGATCCCTCATGTAATAGGCCTGATTATTGCCGGAGCTATTGTTGGACCCTATGGATTCAATGTGCTCTCGCGCGATATGAGTTTTGAGATTTTCGGTCAGGTAGGACTCTTTTATTTGATGTTCTTGGCCGGGGTTGAGATTGATATGTATCACCTGAAGAAGAATCTCAAGCGAGGATTTGTGTTTGGGGCATTTACTTTTGCGATACCAATGATAATCGGTGTGGTGGCATCAATGCTTCTGTTGAAGCTCGATGTTGTGACCTCATTGATGCTGTCGTCGATGTTTGCCGCCCACACGTTGCTGGCCTATCCCATAGTGTCGCGTTTTGGCTTAGCCAAGAATCCGGCAGTTGTGATAGCTGTTGCCGGTACTATTTTCACTGTTCTCGGTTCGCTATTTGTGTTGGCTGAGAGTGTGAGTGTGGTTCGAGAAAATAGATTTGATGTTTGGCTGACGCTGAAGTTGATAGGCTCATTGGCAGTCTATTGTGTGTCAATCACCTATCTCTATCCCCGAATCACCCGATGGTTCTTTAAGCACTATAATGATGGAATATTGCAGTTCATCTATGTGCTTGTGATTGTGTTTGCTGCTTCGCAGGCAGCAGTGTTGATAGAGCTTGAGGGTGTGTTTGGCGCATTCTATGCCGGGCTTGTTTTGAATCGATTTATCCCGGCACGCTCGCCGCTGATGTCGCGCTTGGAGTTCGTTGGCAATGCCCTTTTTATCCCATATTTCTTGATTGGAGTGGGGATGTTGATAAATGTCGGGGTGCTGACTCGAGGGTGGGATGCGCTCTATGTAGCGGCAGTGATGAGCGGAGTGGCTATGCTGTCGAAGTGGGTTGCGGCCTATGTTACTCAAATCACATTCAAGATGCGCCCGATTGATAGGTCAATCTTATATCAACTATCAAATGCCCACACAGCGGTGGCATTGGCTGTGGTGATGATTGGGTTTAATATGAATGTATTTGATGAGTCAGTGTTGAATGGCACGGTGGTGATGATTCTTGTTACCTGCACTGTGAGCTCTATCGGCACATTCCGCGCTGCATCTCGTCTGAAGATGATGTCACTTGAATCATCTGATGATGTGATTGCCGGCGATGTCAAAGAGAAGAGCAAAGGAGTGAATACTCTGATTCCTGTTGCCAACCCCGATACTGCACCTGAGCTTGTGACGCTGGCCTTGATGATGAGCGATGGCAATCGTTTGCGAAATAAACTGTATGCGCTTCATGTGCGCAATGAAAATACCACGGCCTCGCGAGCTTTGGGCAAAAATGCGCTTGAAGAAGCCGAGCATGTGGCTTCAATAATGGATGTGAAGCTGAAAGGAATCGAACGCTATGATATGAACTTTGTCACCGGATTGCTCAATACAATTGAGGAGCGCGACATAAACGAAGTGGTTATTGGCCTGCATCGTAGAAGTTCGGTTATTGATTCATTCTTTGGCGATAAATTGACAAAGTTGCTCAAAGCCACATATCGAATGATTGTGATTTCACGATGCTATATCCCGGTCAACACAGTTAGGCGAATAGTTGTGGCAGTTCCCGATAATGCTCAATATGAAACCGGATTCTCTCATTGGGTTAAGAGTGTGGGCAATCTGACACGTCAGCTTGGATGTCGAGTGATATTTTGCTGCACAGCTGAAACTCGGCGCTATATCAGCGCAGTGTTGAGAGCCGGGCATTATGAGATTCGCTCAGAATATCGCACGTTTGAAAGCTGGGATGATTTTATATTGCTTGCAAATAAAATTCTTGATGACGACTTGTTTGTTGTGGTCAGTGCGCGAAGAACATCAATATCATTCACCTCCGATCTTGATGCCTTGCCTGAATTCTTGCGCAAATACTTTGCCCACAATAATTTGATGATAATCTTCCCCGAACAGTTTGGTGAAGAGCCGGCTGTGACCGGGCTTGGTGATGCTCTTGCTCCGAATGTAGAGGCTGAGCCTATGACAATCTGGCTCCGTGTCAAGAGCGGATATCGGCGTTGGGCGGCACGAAAGGCCCACCGCAAGCGCTCCCTTGAAGAAGAGGAATTTAATTTGTAGGAGAAAAAAACTATCGGGCCATTTAAGCCCGATAGTTTTTTTATAGGCTATTTATTTTCTTCGGTCAATTCGAATAGCGCAGAGTATAGTCGGCGCAAGGGGTCAGTCATAGCGATGTTGCGTCGAGCCATCATGCGTTCGGCTATTGAGAAGAATTTGTTTAGAGCAACGTCGGTGAAGCCGGTCCCGGCAGAGCCTTCGCTGAATGAAGCCACAAAGTTTCGCGGAAATCCTGTGCCATGAATGTTTACACCAACACCTACCATGGTGGCAGTGTTGAACATGGTGTTGATGCCGGCCTTTGAGTGATCACCCATAATTAGTCCGCAAAACTGCAGTCCGGTGCGCATGAATCGGCGAGAATGGTAGTCCCAGAGCTTGATTTCGGTGTAATCGTTTTTGAGGTTTGATGCCACACATCCGGCGCCGAGGTTACACCAAGAGCCAATCACCGAGTTCCCTAAGAAGCCGTCGTGGGCTTTGTTTGAGTAGGGGTGGATAATGACATTGTTGATTTCTCCGCCCACTTTGCAGTGGGTGCTGATGGTGGTTGCGCCATAGATTTTAGTTGCCATATTGACTATGGCATGTTGACCAATATAGATAGGACCGCGAAGGCAGCTCCCCTCCATCACTTCGGCATCGCGATCAATATAGATAGGGCCATGGGTAGTGTTCAGAATAACCCCTTCCACAATAGCACCCTCGGCAATGAAAATCTTGTCGGGGCTGCCGATGACGGTGTTAGAGGGGTTTATGGATTGTGATTCGCTATCGGCAATAGCTGTTTCAAAATCGGTCTTTATGGCTTTGTCGTTATAAAGGAAAAGGTCGTAGCAGTGGCGCATAGCAATAAACTCTCCGTTATAGACAATGGTGTTTTTTGCTTCAGTGGGATTTAAAAATCCGTTCATGGCAATGGGGCTGCCATCGTTGAAGATCAGAAGTTCGCCCGGATTTAGCGAGTTTATTGCATTAACCAAATCAATGCTCGGCAAAATGTGTGACATCACAATGATACTCTCGCTGATATCGGTCAGAACTGGATATAGCTCCGAGAGATAGTCAATGGTCAAGTGAGAGTAGTTTCCGGGAAGAAGTTTTTCCCATTTCTCCTTGATAGGCCCGAAGCCAATTATTAGTTCGGAAACGGGGCGAGTGAATGTTAATGGTAGCAAGCCGGAATGAATCTCCGGCATATCGTAGAGAATTATATTTTTCATTGGTTAGTGTATTATTTGTTGCAAATTTAATAAATTTGCAGTCGATAACGTTAATATTTTCTGTATGAATTTTATAAAAACAGATATCGAAGGGGTGTGGATTATTGAACCACGCCGATTTGGAGATGCCCGTGGCTATTTTATGGAGTCATTTAAGAAGTCGGAATTTGAGGTTAATGTAGGGGCTGTGAATTTTATTCAAGACAACGAATCATTCTCGTCAAAGGGGGTTCTTCGCGGACTTCATTTCCAGAAAGGTGAGTTTTCGCAAGCAAAGCTTGTCAGGGTTTCACAGGGGGTGGTTCTTGATGTGGCTGTTGACCTCCGAGGCGGTTCGCCTACATTTGGTAAATATGTGGCGGTGGAATTGTCTCACGAAAATGCTCGTCAGTTGTTCATTCCGCGTGGTTTTGCTCATGGTTTTGTGGTGTTGAGCGATGTTGCACAGTTTCAATATAAGGTGGATAATGTGTATGCTCCTCAATCGGAAGCCACTTTGCGATTCAATGACCCCGCATTAGGTATTGATTGGCGCCTTCCGGAAGCGGAATTGCTTCTGTCGGAGAAGGACCTTTGCGGAATGTTGTTAAGTGAAATAGAACCGTTTTGATAAAAAGAATAAAATTGTTTTTCAGCATAAGCAGTAGGGCTGTAGTCCTATTGCTTTTTCTATGTGTGTCAGTGCAGATTTATGCTCGGGAATTGGGGTTAATTCCGATCCCAAATGCGGTGACCGAGCATCCCGGAGAGTTTAGTTCACAGGGATGTGTAAGTGTTTATGCATCGAAAGGGGTATCGGATTTTAATGTCGGTGTGCTTGACTCATTGTTGAAGGGCGAATTGCAAGTGTCGGTAGTGGAGATTGCGAGCTATTCCGATGCAGACGCAGTGCTATTCATTGATTCATCAATGAAGCGAGAGGATTATGAATTAGTGGTGAGCAGAGAGCGAATCTTATTGACCGCCGGGAGCAATGCCGGAGTTTACTATGGGTTGATGACTTTGAGCCAGATTATGGCGTCGAGAGATTCCAAGGCGATAGAGTGTGTCGAGATTTCGGACTCACCTCACTATGGATATCGAGCCTTGATGATTGATCCGGCACGTCATTTCTTGCCGATAGATGATGTGAAGCGATTCGTTGATTTGATGTCGAGATTTAAATATAATGTGCTTCAATTGCATCTGACTGATGACCAAGGGTGGCGTGTGGAAATTGTCAGTCATCCCGAACTGACACAAGGGCAAGAGCATTATACTCAAGAGCAGCTGCGCGATTTGATAGCTTATGCGGCGGAGAGGAATGTTGAAATAGTGCCTGAAATAGATGTCCCCGGTCACACAGCGGCATTTCTTTATTCGCATCCCGAATTGATGTGTTCCCACAATGATACGCTAAAAATTGATTTGGGGCAGACTGTTAATTTGATGCTGTGTGTATCAAAGCCTGAGGTTTATAGAATTTATGATGATATAATAGGGGAGCTTGCATCGCTCTTCCCCTCCAACATGATTCACTTGGGAGGCGATGAATCGGCAATAGATGCCAATTGGGGCAAGTGTGTCAACGATTCTGTTTTGGTTGAGAGACTTGGGTTGGAATCGCCGGTGGAACTTATGGGGTATTTCTTCGATAATATTTTCGAGTCGGTGCGCAAAAATGGCAAGCAAGCCATGATGTGGTGTGAACTTGACAATATTTGTATGCCTGCCTATGAATATCTATTTGATTACCCGCAAGATGTGACACTCGTGACTTGGCGAAATGGCTTGACGCCTCGATGCATTGAATTGACCGAGCAGAGTGGCAATAGATTGATTATGGCCCCCGGCGAGTATGCCTATCTGGATTATCCGCAATATAAAAACGATTTGCCGGAGTTTAATAATTGGGGTATGCCGGTGACCACATTGGAAGCCGTCTATGAATTTGATCCCGAATATGGGGCAGAACACCCAATGGTGAGCGGAGTGATGGGAACACTTTGGGCAGAAGCAATGCCCGATATAAATAGGGTGACTTATATGGCATTTCCGCGTGCATTGGCACTTTCGGAGGCCGGCTGGAGTCGCCTTGAACGTCGCAATTGGGATTCATTTAAGCGCAGGCTAATTCCGGTTTTGTCGAGTTTGATGAAAATGGGAGTGTCGTATAGAGTGCCGTTTGAAATCTATAAGTAGCATCTTGAAAGGCGTTACTGGAGGGGTGAAACTCATGGCGCGTAATTTCAAACGATCAAAAATAAAGTTTTTCGCGATTTTTTTTGGTAAATGCTTGCATGAATCAAAAATGTGTCGTAACTTTGCAACGCAAAACAGCAAGAGCGCTGTTTTAAGACTCAAAAATGGTGTGGTAGTTCAGCTGGTTAGAATACCTGCCTGTCACGCAGGGGGTCGCGGGTTCGAGTCCCGTCCATACCGCGAGGAGAGAGGAGAATGAGTTCTAATAACCTTAGGGTTATAGACTCATTCTTTTTTTTGTGCCAATTTTTAGGCATAAAGAATTATTTTTCGGAGTTGCTGAAGAGATTAGTCTCCGTTGCGGTGGCTATTGCAACTCTGTGGCTGCTAATGTTAGGATTGAAATCGAGGTGGAGGGGGACGCTTTATGGATTGCCTCAGCGCATGCCATCAAAGTGGCTCCTGTGGTGATTACATCATCGATTAGAAGAATGTGGCGCCCTGCAAGTTCTTGCGGATTTTTAATCTCATAGGTGTCCTTTGCATTAAGCCATCGATTATAGGCGCTTTTGCGAGTCTGAGTGGAGTGGCTTCTTGTGGCGATGATGTTGTGCGAAATCTTGATGCCTGTGACTTGATTCAGTCCGCGGGCAATGTAGTCGGTTTGATTGTAGCCTCGGTTGATTTTTTTGCGATGGTGCATTGGCACAGGAATTATCAAATCGATATTATTAAAAAATCCGTCGGGCTGTATTTTTGTTGCAAACTCAATGGCCAATTGCTCCACTATGGTTGGCCTTCCTCGATATTTAGCTGAGATTATGAGATTAGTGTAAGCGCTGTCGCGATGATAAAAGAAATAAGCGGCAGCACGCTCAATCGGCACATGGCGCATTAAGCGTTGGTGGATAGGGTTGAAGGGGTTATTGTGGAAGTTGCATTGAGGCAGATTGTAGCGGCAACGTAGGCACATAATATTCTCGCCATGCACAAGCGGCCGGTCGCACACCTCGCATAGGTGGGGGAATAGCAGTCGGGCAAGGTCGTTAATCCACTGTTTTATGCTTCCAATGATTGCCATAGGCGGTCACTATCAAGAATTTTTATGATGAGAGCAATTTCGTAGCCACGTCCGGCGGCGAATCGCATCAAACGTTGTTGTTTGTCGGAGCGAGTCATTTCGTCGGGCATTTGCCTGAGTTTAGATGCTATGGCTCTAAATGCTATAGAAGCATATTCTTTTAGGTTTATTTCTGTCAAGGCGTCCTCAATGAGATGTTTTTCAATGCGTTTAGCATATAGCCCGGAGATTATTTTTTGTCGTCCCCATCCGGAGAATCTATATTTGTCTCTGACGTAGGCACGGGCAAAACGGGAATTGTCCACAAACCGATTTTCTATTAAGTGGGTAATTATTTTTTCGCTATCGGATTTTGAAATCCCCCAAGTGGAGAGTTTGCGCTGTAGGTCGGCAGTGCATTGCTCAGATCGAGCGCATAGGTCTTCGAGCTGCATTGTGGCGGCTTCGGGTTTTATGGGCTTTTTCCGGCTATGTTTCATTGGTTGTTAGGATTGGGGGTTGGTGGCTTTTGCAAATCGCATTTTTTTCTGCGAGTCGGGGAGAATATCAATGTCGGACCATCCGTGGGCTTTGAGCATTGATGACAGCTCTGCTGCAAAAAGCGGATTGATTTCAAAATACAGCTTACCGCCGGGTTTGAGTGCTCTTCGGGCATACATGCTTATGGCATGGTAGAATTTCAGCGGGTCGCTATCGGGGACAAACAGTGCCAAGTGCGGCTCATGGTCGAGTACATTCTGCTCCATTGCCGATTGTTCACTCTCGGCAATGTAAGGGGGATTGCTGACCACTATATCCAAGAAGGATTCAGTCGGAGAGGGGAGGTTAAGGGCATCGGCTTTAAATATGTCGATTTTCGAGCGAGTTATAGCCATGTTTTCACGAGCAATAGCCAAAGCATCCTCGCTGATGTCAACTGCGGAAACCGATGCAAAAGGCAGATTTCGAGATAGGGCGATTGCAATGCATCCCGAGCCGGTGCAGATGTCCATAACGGAAAGGTCGTGGCGGTTATTTGCTTCGCTGATGATGATGTCGACGAGTTCTTCGGTTTCCGGGCGCGGAATCAACACAGATGGATTGACGTGAAGATTTAGTCCAAAGAAGCGAGTTTCGCCGAGAATGTATTGCAAAGGTTCATGTTGCAGAAGTCGCTGGGTGATGACATTCACCTTCTCAATTATGTAGTCGCTAAGCACCTCGTTGGCGCGGATAGTCAAATCAACTCTGTTCCACCCCTTAAGGTGCTCAAATATGATGCGAATCATCCATTTGGCTTCGCCGGCAGTGAAGCCGGTGCATAGCCGCTTAAGAGTGGAGTCGCAAAATTCTTGCAATGTGGGGTTCTGACGTTGATTAGTTGTCATAGCGATTGGGTTTTAATTGACAAAAGTAGGCTTTTTTAATCGATAAATTTATGTGGGATTAAAAAAATTTAGGAGGGAATTAAACTATTTGGTAATTTTGCAGTCAATTTATTGTCAACTTGATAAAAATAAGAAAAATATTGAATAATAATGAATAATATTTTGAGAAATACACTGGTTGCACTATCAGTTTTGGTGTCGTCATTTGCCATGCATGGCGCGGTGGTAAAGGGCGTTGTCAATGATGCTGACGGCATAGAATTGCCACAAGCAACGGTGCGACTCTTGACTCCCAAGGATTCAGCCTTTGTTAAAGGTGTAAAGACAAATAATGAAGGGCATTTTACCATACCCGGAGTGCGTTCAGGAAAATATATTTTGGAGGCATCTTATTTGGGTTATAAAACTTCGCATCAAAACATCACAGTTGGAAAATCAACATTGACTGTTCCAGCAATCAACTTGTCGGAGTCGACAATCATGTTGAAAGATGTGCAGGTAACAGGTGTTAAGACTCAAATCAAGGTAATGGAGGACACAGTGGAGTATAATGCCGATTCGTACAAGACCCAGCCCAATGCTGTGGTTGAAGATTTGTTGAAACGTCTGCCTGGGGTGGAAGTTGGAACAGATGGTTCTATCACAGCTAATGGACAGACCGTCTCTAAGATTTTGATTGACGGTAAAGAGTTCTTTGCCGATGACCCCAAGGTGGCATCAAAAAACTTGCCTGTGGATATGATTGAAAAGCTTCAGGTGGTGAATCGTAAGAGCGATTTGGCTCGAATGACAGGTGTTGATGACGGCGAAGAGGAAACTGTAATCAATCTTACTGTGAAGCCCGGAATGAAAAATGGCTATTTCGGAACTGTGGAAGGTGGCTATGGCACAGATGATCGCTATAAGGCATCGTTTAATGTTAATAAGTTTTGGAATGATAACCAAGTGACTCTTCTTGGCAATTTCAATAATGTCAATGAGCTTGGCTTTACTGATAGTAATGGTAACAGATTCCGTCGTTTTGGTGGGAATAATGGTATCAGTAAGTCACAAGCATTGGGTTTGAACTTCAATGTGGGTAATGGAGAAATACTTCGTGTGGGTGGTAATGTGATGTGGAGCCGTTCGGATAAGGATACTCGTCAAAGCCAAGAACGTCAGTATTTGTTTCCTGATTCAACATCATTTATGAGCTCAGGCAAGCACACTCGTGACCGTGGAAATAATATTCGTGCCGACTTTCGTGTGCAGTGGAAGCCCGACTCGTTTAATAGCTTTGAGTTTCGTCCACGCTTCTCTTATAATGAAAATAAGTCAACATCGATTGACTCAATATTGAATATGGCAGGTGATCCCGGTCGGTCACTTGTGAGCCGTTCGCTTAATGACATGAATGCGCGTGGTAAGTCAATAGAATTTGGTGTAAGTGCTATTTATAGCCATAATTTCCGAAATCGCCCCGGCCGTTCGTTCTCAGTGCAGATGCGCTACGAGCACTCTAATGTTCGTGAAAAAGAAACATCTTATTCATTCAATAGATTCTTTAATTATGGAGATTCGCTTGATGAGTATGATCAGTTTACCAATTCACGCACTTGGAGTGATATGGCTCAGGCGCGTGTCACATGGACAGAGCCATTGGGCGATGTGAAGAAGGGCAACTTCTTGACATTCGCTTATCGTGCTCGCTACAGATGGAACAATTCGGACAAGATGGTCTATGATATGGACCATACATTGGACGCATTGAATCCCACGGCAATTTATAATGATACATTAAGCAATCGTTTCCGCAATGATTACTTCAATCAAGATATTCGCTTGGGCTATCGTCATGTATCGGCGTCGCATAATATAGATGTCGGTTTGTCGCTTGTCCCTTCGAGTTCGAAGAGTGATAATCTAACACATCCAGATAAGACAATAGAGAATCGCTGGGTATGGAATGTGGCTCCATTCTTGACCTATAAGATGAAATTCAGCAAGCAGCGCTCGCTTGATATTAACTATCGTGGGTGGTCACAGCAACCGTCAATGAATCAGTTGCAACCTGTGGCTGACTATTCAGACCCGATGCGAGTGGTGATTGGTAATCCAAATCTTGACCCTACATTTACTCATTATCTTCGTTTGCGTTTCCAGGATTTCAATCTTGACCATCAGCGCTCTATAATGGTGATGGGTAACTTTGAGATGTCGCAAAATTCAATCGTGTCGCGCACCTCATTTAATCCTACAACCGGTTCGCAGACCACTACTTATGAAAATGTTAATGGTGTGTGGGGTGGACGTTTGATGGCAATGTTCTCTCAACCTCTTCGCAATAAGGCTTGGCAGGTGTCAGTGCATACATTCACCATGTATAATCAGCGTGTGGGTTTCAACAATGGTATGCGAAATCGAAGCGGTTCGCTTTTCTTTAACTTTATGCCAGCTTTAGCATTCCGTCCCGACAATCTCGAATTTGAGTTGCGACCACGCTATTCAATCCAATATACAGCCAACTCGCTCCAGTCGGCAGGAAATATGTCTGTTCATAATTATGGCGGCAGTTTCTCGGCTTACTACTACACTCCGATTGGTATTATCTTGAATACTGATTTGAATTATACAGCCACAAGTGGTTACTCAGCTGGCTATGACAAGAATGAGTGGATGTGGAATGCTTCAATCTCGTATCAGACGCTTAAAGATAAGTCGCTCACATTCTCGTTGAAGGCTTACGACCTCTTGCAGCAGCGTTCGAATATTTCGCGCTCAGTCACTGCCAACTACATTGATGATATAGCTTACAATGGTCTATCGCGCTACTTTATGGTGACAGTATCGTATAAGTTTAATACCTTTGGAAAGGGTAATCAGCCGTCAGATCGCAATGCTTGGGGTGGACATGGTGGCTTTGGCGGTCATGGTGGAGGTCGTGGACGTCGCTAATATTTGACCGGAAAACGATATAATAAGAACCCGCGCCGAGAAAACTCTCGACGCGGGTTCGATTGTTATAAGAGTACTAGCTGATTAGTAGTTGTTCTTTTTAACTTCGAAGTAAGCCTGTGGGTGGAGGCATGCAGGGCAAGCTTTGGGCGCTTCTTCACCTTCGTGAACGAAACCGCAGTTGCGGCATTGCCATACAGTCTTTTCTTCTTTTTTGAATACAGATTCTGTTTCGATGTTTTTCAAGAAAGCGAGATATCTTTCTTCGTGAGCTTTTTCTGCGATTGCAATGTTACGATACATAGTAGCGATTGCGGGGAATCCTTCTTCATCAGCAACATCAGCAAAGTGAGGATAGTCGGCAGTCCACTCTTCGTTTTCGCCGGCAGCAGCAGCTTTGAGGTTTTCAGCAGTTGTGCCGATAACGCCTGCGGGATATGAAGCTGTGATTTCAACCATGCCACCTTCGAGCCACTTGAACATGCGTTTAGCGTGTTCTTTTTCCTGCTCAGCAGTTTCAGTGAAGATAGCTGCAATCTGTTCGTAACCTTCTTTTTTTGCTACGCTAGCAAAATAAGTGTATCTCATTCTTGCTTGTGATTCACCGGCAAAAGATGTCAATAGATTCTTTTCGGTCTGAGTGCCTTTTACGCTTTTCATTGTAGAATATTGTTTTTATTAAAGGAATGATTATTTTTTGAAGTAACGATTGTAAAGACCCTGGAAGCCCTGTCCATGGCGTGCTTCGTCTTTGGCCATTTCGTGAACTGTGTCGTGGATGGCATCGAGATTTTGTTCTTTAGCGCGACGAGCAATACGCATCTTGTCAGCGTTTGCACCAGCTTCAGCTGCCATGCGTTTTTCAAGATTGGTCTTAGTGTCCCACACACAGTCGCCGAGGAGTTCAGCGAATTTAGCCGCGTGTTCGGCTTCTTCCCAAGCATAGCGCTTGAAAGCTTCTGCTACTTCGGGATAGCCTTCGCGGTCGGCCTGACGTGACATTGCAAGGTACATACCTACTTCTGTGCATTCACCAATAAAGTGAGCGTTGAGGTCTTTAATCATCTCCTCATCGGTGCCTTTGGCTACGCCTATTTCGTGTTCGGTAACAAATTCGAGGGCTGCGCCTTCTTCTACTTCTTTGAATTTGCTAGCAGGAACTTTGCATAGAGGGCATTTCTCTGGAGCTGCTTCACCTTCATGTACATAACCACATACAGTGCAGATAAATTTCTTTTTCATTTTCCTGTAGATTTAAAAATTACGAATTAAATATATATTTTTTGACTTATTGGTTCTTGTTTAGGCAGTTGCAACAGATGCCTCTGAATGCAACGTGTGTTTCATCCACTTTAAACTCTTTTGGTGCTATTGGCGATAAGGGGAGCTCAATGTCGTGAATGGTGTTACATTCTTTGCACATGAAATGAGCGTGGCTTTCGGTGACACCGTCGAAATGCTGAGTGGTCGGGTCAATGTCGAGGACTACTATTTTTCCGGCTTTTGCTAGGCATTTAAGAGTGTTATAAACGGTGGTGCGAGAGAGGGTGGGGTAGTCGGGAAGTAGCGCAGCATAGATGTTTTCAGCGGTGGGATGAGTCCGATGTTTGATCAGATAACCGGCCACAGCAATTCGCTGAGCCGATGGTCTGATGTTTGCATCGATAAGCATCCGTGTGATATGCTGAGCTGTAACCTCCATATTTGCAATGATTACAATTGTGTTTTTGTTACAAAATTATACTCTATTTTTTGATTTGTAATAAGTGTTAACGCTAATTAGCTATATTTTTTTCTATTACCATGCGCCGGATAGAGGGGGTATAAAGGCATCAGGGTAGTGGGTTAGTTTGTATTCTCCTTGTGGAGAGCCGATTATTGTTATTATGTCGAATTGTGGTTCATGTTTGATGTCATTGGCTTGCAGAAAGGCATCGGCGGCCTTTGCTATTCGACGAATCTTTTTTTGGTCGATTGCGTCGGCGGGGTCTTTGAAGGTTGATGTTCTTGTTTTGACCTCGATGAATGCAATGATATTATCTTTTGTGGCAATAATGTCGATTTCCTTGTGGCCAATGTGTGTATTTGCTTCGAATATGGTGTATCCGTTGCGGCGCAAGTAGTCTTGTGCCATTTGTTCGCCCCAGGCTCCGATTTCGTTGTGATTTGCCATTTGTGGTATTAGAGTGTGCGTTTTTAATTGAGAGCTTAATGCAAATTTAAGGAGATTCGATTGTAATGGCAAAATAAATTGTGGGATTTTTTTAATGAATCGGTTTGTTTTTTTGCGTGGCTTGCAATGGGAAATATTTTTTAAGGGATAAATAAAATTGAGGGCTAAAATATTTGGTAATTAGAAAATTAGTTAGTAATTTTGCATCGCTTTTTAAGCATAAAAAGGAGTCTGATTATCGCTAAATCTCTGAGAGATAGTGGGATAATTGGGTCTTGGTATGTGTGGAAAGTGAATAAAAAAGAAAGAAAACAAATAGATTTAATAAACGTAAAGTAAAACAAGAACTAAGATGCCTACGATTCAGCAATTAGTAAGAAAAGGACGTGTAGCTCTTGAGGATAAGAGTAAGTCGCCTGCATTGGATTCATGTCCGCAGCGTCGCGGCGTGTGTGTGCGCGTTTACACTACTACTCCCAAGAAACCTAACTCTGCAATGCGTAAAGTGGCCCGTGTGCGCCTCACTAATGGTAAAGAGGTTAACTCTTACATTCCCGGTGAAGGACACAACTTGCAGGAACACTCAATTGTTCTCGTTCGTGGTGGTCGTGTAAAAGACCTTCCCGGTGTTCGCTATCACATTGTGCGCGGAACGCTTGATACCAGCGGTGTAAAAGATCGCACTCAGCGTCGTTCTAAGTATGGTGCAAAACGTCCGAAAGCTGCTAAGAAGTAATTAATACTGACAGCTTGCTTACGACCCCCAAATCGGTCCGCGGGGTAAAAAATAGGATCGGAAAATAAATTATTAAAACGAGTTTTTTAACTTCGCTTTTTGATTTATTTGGAAGGCTAATTCGATGGTTGAGTAAATGGTTCGTTGGAGAACGGCCGTTGAAGATGAAAGAAGCAGCAACCAAGCAAACAAAAAACGACAAATTTGTAAACTAACAAATGAGAAAGGCTAAACCTAAAAAGAGGATCGTATTGCCTGATCCCGTTTTTAATGATGTACGAGTGTCAAAATTCGTAAACCATCTCATGTATGATGGCAAAAAGAACACTGCATACACAATTTTCTACAGTGCTCTTGAGACTGTGAAGTCAAAAATGCCTAATGAAGAAAAATCAGCGCTTGAAATCTGGAAACAAGCTCTCGAAAACATCACTCCCCAGGTTGAGGTAAAATCACGCCGTGTTGGTGGTGCAACCTTCCAGGTTCCCACAGAAATCCGCCCCGACCGTAAGGAGTCAATATCAATGAAGAACCTCATTCTCTATGCACGCAAACGTGGTGGTAAGACTATGGCCGATAAGCTTGCGGCTGAAATCGTTGATGCTTACAATGACCAGGGCGGTGCTTTCAAACGTAAAGAAGATATGCACAAGATGGCAGAAGCTAACCGTGCTTTTGCTCACTTCCGCTTCTAATTATTGCACAGATTCATTGATAACCTCTCACAATCAACAAAATGAGCAAAGAACAATTATCATTTACTCGTAACCTCGGTATCATGGCTCACATCGATGCTGGCAAAACCACCACATCTGAGCGCATACTTTTTTACACGGGTAAAACTCATAAAATCGGTGAAGTACATGACGGTGCTGCTACTATGGACTGGATGGAACAGGAGCAGGAACGTGGTATCACAATTACTTCAGCCGCTACAACTGCCTTCTGGAACTATGATGGCAACAAGTATAAAATCAATTTGATTGACACCCCCGGACACGTTGACTTTACAGTGGAAGTGGAACGTTCACTCCGTGTGCTTGACGGTGCTGTTGCAACATTCTGTGCAGTAGGTGGTGTTGAACCTCAGTCAGAAACTGTGTGGCGTCAGGCTGACAAATACAATGTGCCCCGTATCGGTTACGTTAATAAAATGGACCGTTCAGGTGCTAACTTCTTTGAAGTTGTACGTCAGTTGAAAGATGTTCTCGGTGCAAATCCTTGCCCCATTCAAATTCCTATCGGTGCAGAAGAAACTTTCAAGGGTATGGTTGACCTTATCCGTATGAAAGCTGTGTTCTGGCCCGATGATGCTATGGGTGCTGACTACTCACTCGAAGAAATTCCCGCTAACCTTCTTGATGAAGCAGAAGAATGGCGCGACAAAATGCTCGAAAAAATTGCCGAGTTTGATGACGTGCTCATGGAAAAATACTTCGACGATCCCTCAACTATTACTGAAGAAGAAATTCGTCGCGCTATCCGTAACGCAACTCTCGCAATGCACATCGTTCCGATGACTTGCGGTTCTTCATTCAAGAACAAGGGTGTTCAGTTGCTCCTCGACAACGTTTGTGCTTACTTGCCCAGCCCTGTTGACGGTGGTAACATCGAAGGTACCAATCCTAACGATGCTGATCAAGTTGAAGTTCGCGAACCCAGCCCCGAAGCACCCATGTGTGCTCTCGCGTTTAAGATTGCCACAGACCCCTATGTAGGTCGCTTGACATTCTTCCGTGTTTACTCTGGTAACTTGGCAGCAGGTTCTTACGTGCTCAATGCTCGTTCAGGTAAGAAAGAACGTGTGTCACGTTTGTTCCAGATGCACTCAAGCAAGCAGAATCCTATGGAAGAAATCAGCTGCGGTGATATCGGCGCAGGCGTAGGTTTCAAAGATATTCGCACTGGTGACACTCTTTGTGATGAAGCACATCCTATCGTGCTTGAAGCAATGGAATTCCCCGAACCCGTTATCGGTATCGCAGTAGAACCCAAAACTCAGAAAGACCTCGACAAACTCGGTGTTGGCTTGCAGAAGCTTGCTGAAGAAGACCCCACATTCCGTGTTCAGACTAACGAGGAAACAGGTCAAACTGTTATCTCTGGTATGGGTGAGCTTCACCTCGACATCATTATCGACCGTTTGCGTCGCGAATTTAAAGTTGAATGTAACCAGGGTCGTCCTCAAGTTACTTACAAAGAAGCTATCACAGCTCCTGTTGAACTTCGCGAAGTGTTCAAGAAACAGACCGGTGGTCGTGGTAAATTTGCTGATATCATTGTTCGCGTTGAGCCCGTTGACGAAGGCTTCGAAGGCAACCTCCAGTTTGTTGACGAAGTTAAGGGTGGTAACATTCCTAAGGAATATATCCCCTCAATTCAGAAAGGCTTCTTGGCTGCAATGAAGAATGGTGTTCTTGCAGGTTATCCCGTAGAAAAGCTCAAAGTAACTGTAATCGACGGTTCTTATCACCCGGTTGACTCTGACCAGCTTTCATTCGAACTTTGTGCTATCCAGGCATTCAAGAAAGCATCAGAAAAGGCAGGTCCTGTATTGCTTGAGCCTATCATGAAGATCGAAGTGGTTACACCTGAAGAATCAATGGGTGACGTGATCAGCGACTTGAACAAACGTCGTGGTCAGGTAGAAGGCATGGAAACAAGCCGCAGCGGTGCTCGTGTGGTTAAGGCAAAAGCACCTCTTGCAGAAATGTTCGGCTATGTAACAGCACTTCGTACCATTACATCAGGCCGTGCAACCAGCACAATGACATTCAGCCACTATTCAGAAGTTAGCACTTCAATTGCACGCACAGTGTTGACTGAATGCCAGGGACGCGTTGATTTATTGAAATAAAAAAGCAAATACAAAAACAATATGAGCCAAAAAATCAGAATCAAATTGAAATCTTACGACCATGACTTGGTTGACAAGTCGGCCGAAAAGATTGTGAAGACGGTTAAGAGCACAGGCGCAGTAATCAGCGGTCCTATCCCTCTGCCCACTCACAAACGTATTTTTACTGTTAACCGCTCGACTTTCGTAAACAAAAAGTCACGCGAACAGTTCGAACTCGCAAGCTACAAACGCTTGATTGACATCTTCAACTCAACTGCAAAAACAGTTGACGCATTGATGAAGCTCGAACTTCCCAGCGGTGTTGACGTAGAAATCAAGGTCTAAGTCTCAATTAAAGACATCAGTAAGAATTATCAAATCAACCCAAACATTTAAAAATAAAGAGAAATGCCAGGATTATTAGGAAAGAAAATCGGAATGACATCCGTTTTCAGTGCCGACGGCAAAAATGTGCCGTGCACTGTTATCGAAGTAGGTCCTTGTGTTGTTACTCAGATTAAGACAGTGGAAAGCGATGGTTATGAAGCTATCCAGCTCGGTTTTGAGCAGAAAAAGGAAAAGCACACAACCAAACCCATGGCCGGACACTTCAACAAAGCTGGTGTAGCACCGCAAAGATACTTGGCCGAGTTCAAAGGGTTTGAAGGCGAATACAAATTGGGCGACACCATCACAGTAGATGGCTTGTTTGCTGAATCTGATTTCGTTGACATTCAGGGAACTTCAAAAGGTAAAGGCTTCCAAGGTGTAGTAAAACGTCATGGTTTCGGCGGTGTTGGTCAGTCAACTCACGGTCAGCACAACCGTCAGCGTAAGCCGGGTTCTATCGGCGCATGTTCTTACCCTGCAAAGGTATTCAAAGGAATGCGCATGGCAGGCCAGATGGGCAATGAAAAAGTAACTATTCAGAATCTTCAGGTTTTGAAAGTGATGCCCGAACACAATCTTTTGATGATCAAGGGTTCAATCCCCGGAAGTAAAGGTTCAATCGTAATAATTGAGAAATAATGGAACTCGCAATATACAACATTAAAGGAGAAGACACCGGTCGTAAAGCACAGCTTAACGACGAAGTGTTTGCAATCGATGCAAACGAGCACGCCGTATATCTCGATGTGAAGCAGTATTTGGCCAACCAGCGTCAGGGAACCCACAAATCCAAAGAACGCAGCGAAGTTTCAGGCTCTACTCGCAAACTTCACAAGCAAAAAGGTGGTGGCGGTAGCCGTATTGGTGATATCAATTCACCCTTGCTCGTAGGTGGTGGCCGAGTATTTGGTCCCCGTCCTCGTAACTACAGCTTCAAGCTCAATAAGAAAGTAAAACAATTGGCTCGCAAATCTGCGCTGACATTTAAGATGCAGGACAACCAGATTCAGGTTGTTGAAAACATCAATTTTGAGGCTCCAAAAACTAAAGATTTCATAAATTTTGCTAAAAACCTTAAAGTTGAAGGCAAAAACCTACTCCTTGTTTTAGCAGCTCAAAATAAAAACGTATATTTGTCAGCTCGTAATATTCCGGGTGTGCAAATCATTGCAGCATCGGATGTTAACACATATGCCATTATGCACAGCAACGCTATCCTCTTGACTGAAGGTAGCCTTGATGTTATTAATAACATTTAACAAAAGGAGAAGTTTCAACAATGGATATCAGAATTGAACCCATAGTAACAGAAAAGGCCACAAAGCTTACAGACAAGCTTAACCGCTACACATTCCGTGTTTCTCCGGAGGCTAACAAGTATCAGATCAAATCACTTGTAGAAAAGCTTTACGAAGTTAAGGTTGTTAATGTAAACACTGCTGTGGTACGTGGTAAGAACAAATCGCGCTGGACAAAGAGCGGTTTGCTCAAAGGTAGCACATCGTCCTACAAGAAAGCCTATGTGACTGTAGGTGAAGGACAAACAATTGACTTTTATAGCAACTTATAATAAAAAATGGCAGTAAGAAAATTCAAGCCCACTACACCGGGGCAGAGACACAAGGTTATTGGCGTGTTCAAAGGTACAATCACTGCTACCACGCCAGAGAAATCTCTTACAGTCGGCAAGCGTTCAACAGGTGGTCGTAACTCAGAAGGCCACCTCACTACTCGTTACATGGGTGGTGGTCACAAGCGCAAATACCGTATCATTGACTTTAAGAGAACAAAAGACGGTGTACCCGCCGTGGTAAAAAGCATCGAATATGATCCGAACCGTTCGGCTCGTATCGCATTGCTCTACTACGTTGACGGTGCTAAAGCTTACATCATTGCGCCCAACGGCTTAGAAGTTGGCACAACAGTTGTTAGCGGACCCGATGCAGCTCCCGAAGTTGGAAACGCTCTTCCCTTGAGCAAAATTCCCGTAGGTACGCTCATCCACAACATTGAGCTTCGTCCCGGACAGGGTGCATTTATGGCACGTTCAGCCGGCACATTTGCTCAGTTGGTGTCACGCGAAGGCAACTACGCAATTATCAAATTACCTTCTGGAGAAACTCGCAAAGTCCTCTCCGCATGCAAAGCAACCATTGGTGTTGTAGGTAACAGCGAACACTCACTCGAACGCAGCGGTAAAGCTGGTCGTTCACGTTGGTTGGGTCGTCGTCCTCACAACCGTGGTGTTGTTATGAACCCTGT
>JAZSAZ010000014.1:0-1514 GCA_045602165.1 Paramuribaculum sp.
GAAGTCATCGCCACTCCAGGAGCCTCGTGGCAAATCAAGCGACGATTCGAGCAACACTGTCAAGGCATCATCGCTCAGCGATGAGAGCTGATTGCCATTGAACGTTGCTTGAATATCATCAATGCAGAAATAGAACCCCGGGGCTGTCATCCCTTGACGTGTGAGCGACAGGATGTTTCCCTGCAGGTCGTAGCTATAGGTTGTAGAGTAGTCGGCATCGCCATCATTTGATGCAACATTCGGCGGCATTTCTCGAGAGAAGTCGGCAGAGATGAGTCGGCCTAATCTGTCATAGCTATAATCATATCTGTCGCTATGGCCATAGCTGCCGGTAATCTTCGCTGATACTCGCCCGCTATATGAGGGATTGGCGCCGTCGGCATATCGCAATTGCTGTGACACGAACGGAGTGTTCCACTCCCTGAGCCATCCATGCATGTCATAGCTCTGCGAGCGTGTCATCTGACTGCAGATGCGAGTAGATTGCAGTCTGCCGAATTTATCGTAAGAGTTATCGGCAATTGTGATAGCCGAGGACTCAATGCCGCTCAATAGGCTGCGCACCACACGCCCATGAGCATCATATTCCGCCGCCGTGGTGATGGCAGAGATAGCAGTCGGTTGCTGATTGCTGACATCGGTCAAAGTTATAGCCGACTCCACAGCCAATCCGCCACGAGTGTAGGCTATTCTTGATAAATACCCATCAGGGAAGAATTCTCGTATTGGATTAAAGTTATTCGCAAAAGCAATTGCCGGCACTGCAAAATTCACAATGCCAACTATAAATGCAACTATTATCCAATACTTAATTTTCACATTTCAAAATTAATGACAAAATTATACAAATCATTAGGTACTAGTGCTTTTGACTTGAAATTCAAACATAACATGCTTCTTAGTGTTTAATTATTCTTTATTTTGATAGACTTTGGCGCGACTCATAAACTCAATGATACCTTGTGTGTTATATCCAAAAATAAATACTTCTAAAGTTTCTTCTTTCGAATTAAGTTCTTTACAAGGATATAGAAAACAAACTATTTGGTTATGGCTCGGGGGTGTAAAATGTAATTTGTAATCTGGTGATGACAAATTTTGATTATGAAAAGAAAATAATTTGTATAGAATTGCCGAAAATGTTTTATTCACATTTCCATGATCAGACACTATTTCTGACGTCTCCGTTACGCGACGTCTGCCATACAACATCTCATTCATTGAGTCAAAAGTTTTTGCATCAGCCGCATCATATGAAACTTCAATTGCTTTTTCGTTTGCACACAATTTTACATGACTATAAATTGATGATAATACATCCTGCATTATATCTTCTGTACTCTTTATGTTATCTGAATATCCTGCAAATGGTGACATTAGGAATAATATTAGCAGTATTTTTTTGCGAAAAAATCGCAGAATTTGCAATTATCTTAGAATTAAACGGTTATTCGGGTTGCATGGAAATTGGGTAACGAGATGGCAACCGTTCCTATTTCAGAGTTCTTTATTGT
>JAZSAZ010000015.1:0-1718 GCA_045602165.1 Paramuribaculum sp.
GGTGTTCCACGATGCTCATGTGACTATGGCTAACTCGAAAACAGTGTTGGAGCAGGGCGATAGATTACTTATTGTGGCCTCGCCTAAAGATATTGAGGCAATTAAGGCGTTTATCGGTAATGAGGTTCCAATGGAGCGTTCGGAGTGGAATGGCGATGATGTTAAGCTGGTATCAAAAAAGATTATTGTTACTAAGTCATCGTTGAATGGTAAGACACTGGCACACCTGAATTTGCGCGCAAGTTGTGGCGTAACTGTGACCAGAGTTGAGCGTGCAGGATTGGAGCTTGTTGCACACCCCAGTTTGTCTTTGCAGGTTGGTGACCGAGTGTTGGTTGTGGGAACCAAAACAAGTGTTGAGAATGCTACAAAGCTTATTGGTAACTCAATGACAAAGCTTCGTGAGCCACATTTGAGCCCGATATTCTTTGGAATCTTCTTGGGAATCGTGCTTGGTTCAATTCCTTTTCACTTTCCCGGAATTCCGCAGCCTGTGAAGTTAGGTTTGGCAGGTGGTCCGCTGATTATCTCAATTTTGATTGGTCGTTTTGGACACCATTTGAAGATGGTAACCTATACCACAATCAGTGCAAATCTGATGTTGCGCGAAGTGGGTATTTCATTGTTCCTTGCGTGTGTCGGTATCGGTGCGGGCGATGGCTTTGTTGAGACTATAGCCAATGGAGGTTATGTCTGGATTGGTTATGGTGCTATAATTACAATATTGCCACTTTTGATTGTCGGATTTATAGGAAGAGTGTTCTGTAAGATTAACTACTTCACCCTTATGGGATTGATGTCGGGTAGTATGACAGATCCCCCTGCATTGGCCTATTCAAACTCAATTGCAGGAAACGATTTGCCTGCGGTCAGCTATGCTACCGTCTATCCGTTGACAATGTTTTTGAGAGTGGTTTCAGCCCAACTATTGGTTTTATTCCTACTTTAACATAGCACACCATGGCACACTACATTGTAACTGCAGAGTATGCTCCTGTAAGGCGCTCAACCTCGACAAGGTCGGAACGTTTGTATGAGTTTTTGTTTGGCGAGGTTTTACTTTCGAGCGAAGAGAGTGGGAAGTGGCTTAAGGTGGTTGTGCCCGGTCGTGAAGAGGGGGGGTGGGTTCTTAGTGAATCGGTGGCTGAGTTGAGTGAAAAGCAGCTTGCCGAGTATAACAGTATGGTCCATATGAAGGTTGAGTGTAACGGGCTTTTTGTAAAGCGTATTGATAGTTATACAACCCTTTTGTTGCCTCCGTGTGCTGTGATGCCATTTTATAACATTATGACCGGAACCTTTAAGGTTGCAGATGCCGAATACGAGGTGGTATCGCCTATCTACTGGAATGTAAATATTTCAGAGCGCCGAGATAGAATTTATCGTGCTGCAATGTGTTATCTGAATGCGCCTTTCTTGTATAAGGGTAGAACCAATGGGGGAATAGACGATCTGTTTCTTGTCAGCAACGCTTTGAGTGTGGCTTTCGATAGTGCACCTAAAAACCTTGCCGAGTTGTCGAAGTTTGGTTTCCCTTTGTCATTCATAGAGGAGGCTCAGCTTGGTGATATTCTTCTCTTCTCCGATTTAAATGGCCAGTTATCGCATTGTGGAATGTATGTTGGAAATGGTTGTGTGTTGCATGCTGCAGGGCGCGTTCGCGTGGATAAGGTGGATCATCAGGGGGTCTATAATTCTACTTTGAAGCGCTACTCATT
>JAZSAZ010000016.1:0-68803 GCA_045602165.1 Paramuribaculum sp.
ATCGAATACTACAACCTCCAGGGTGTACGTATCGAAGCTGAAAACCTTGTTCCCGGCTTCTACATTGTACGTCAGGGCAACAAAGCAGCTAAAGTATTTATTCAGAAATAATCTCTGATAAATATATTCACTCAAAGGAGAGCGACCCTCGAGGGCCGCTCTCCTTCTTTTTTGGGGGGCGCTCTCCGGGGACATGAATGCTCACCGGTTACTCATGTCGCTGATGTGCCCCGTGCTTCGCACGCATATGAGGGTGGGGTGGAGAGTCGGAGGTGATTCATCCTCCCTAAGGGCGTCTGAAAGACGCGAGAGTGCAGCGCCTCCAATAACCGGGGGGGTAACCCCAGGACAGTGAAAGCCCCCTCGGCGTCTGAAAGACGCGAAATGTGTGAGTCGGGGTGTTATGGCATGTGATAGCCACTCAGAATACTCAGAATCCCCCTGTATTTTTAATATTCAAAAAAAATGTTTGGTTTTTATAGAAATAGTTGCTATTTTCGCTCATTAGGATTTTGCAGATTTAAAAATTTGAAATTCAATAAAAAATTTAAAAATAATTATTAACCAAAATCAATCAACATGAGAAAAATTTACTCGCTTCTTCTTGCGTTGTTCTTGCTTCCATTGACCATGGTTGGCGCGAATCAGGCTATTTCAAAGGCTGCACGCACCAATGGTACAGACAAGAGCGATAGCCGCGCGTATGTTCAGCCCGACATTATCCGCGCACCCGACAATCAGCCCGCACCCTCTTTTTCTGTTGCGGCTTGGGTGAAGATTGGAAAGTATTCAGATGCTTCCAACTCTGACAACAAAATGGTGGTTTTCGGCTATGGCGGTCGCGAGCACTGTAACGACAATGGTAGCTGGAACTTCTGTGTAGATCCCAATGGCCGTCCGATAATCACCGGTTGGGGTGGCTTTGATGGTGTTCTTAGTGAAACACCCGTCAGCGTCAATGAATGGCACTATTTCACAGCTGTTTATGATGCTACTACAATGTCGTTGTCCTCTTATCTTGATGGGGTGCTTTTGTCCAACAAGGTTTGCACAAAGTCTTCTGTGGATTGGTTTACAAATGAAACACCTGCAATCTACTTTGGAGCCTATTGCTTCAATGGCTTGATTGATGAGGCTCACATTTGGAACAAAGCGCTTACCGCTCAAGAAGTTGAAGCCGCAAAATCATTTGCTCTCGGCGTAGATGGCTTGGTTGGTCTTTACACTTTCGATGAAGCACCCGCTTCTGCCGGTACTTTTGCCAACCAATCAACACAAGCTTGCGCCTCTGCTGAGCCTTGCTATTTTGAAACTCTAACCGGTGCTCAAGCTTGGGGTAATGGTGTGGTTTATGTAATCTCTCAAGGCTCTTATTCTCTTGCCAACCCCACACTTGTTGAGTCTGATCGTGTTGCACAAAGCGCTGAACCTGTTGACTTCTATCTCTTGGGCGACTTGTTCGAAGAAGGTCGTGTAGAGCTTACAGCAACTGATGGCACCAACACTTATGCTTCACAGGAAGAAGCACATAAGATTATCCCCGGCACTGTCCTCACATTGGATGCTCAGCCTGCTGCAGGCTATGCTCTTGCCGGTTTTGTTGAATATTTGAACGGTGGTGAAAAATATTTCGCTGAAAACACATATCTGGTGACAATTGCCGACGCCGAAGTTGCAGCATACGCTGTTTCTGAAGCCGGATTGTGGGATATGACAGTGGTTAACGAACCTGCTATTCCTTTCACTATGGTCGATCCCTGGGGTCGTGATGTGGCTTCAAATCCCACCGGTCTTTATGGCGCAGGCGATGCTGTTTCTTATAATTTGACACTCGGCACTGTTCCTGCAGCTTACGATCCTGCTACAGTGGTAGTGAAATTGGGTGAAGAAGTAATCACTCCCGAAGAAGGTGTTTATGTAATCTCTTCTACAGGTGATGCCACTCTCACTATTTCAGCATCTGAAAAAGCTCAGTACACCGTTACTATCGAACAGCCCGCAGCCGGCGGCACTATAAGCGTATTGGCTAATGGTGCTGCAATCAACTCAGGCGACAAAGTTCCCGCAGGAACTGTTGTTTCTCTTTCTGCCGCACCTGCTGATGGTTGGCAGCTCGCAAACTATCTTGTTGACGGTAGCGTTATTTCAGGCAGCACTGTTGCAGTAAACAGTAATGTTACAATCTCTGCAGTGTTTGAAGAAGGTATTGAATATTGTCAGCCCACCGGTGTTGCCGGTCGCTATCGTGCTGACAATGTAACTATGGCCACCGGTCGTAAATTGGCATCTATCGCTGTAACTGATGGAACCAACAGTGTAACTGTTATGGGTGCAGAAGCTTCTGCTACCGGTCGTGCCATCGTTTATGACCGCACTTCTACAATCCTCAGCACATCTGCCGGTAAAACCGTTACTATGACATCTACCGGTGAAGGTAGTTGGATGAACACATTCGTTTATGTTGACTGGGATTTGAATGGCTTTACCACTGCCGACCGTGTATTCTCTAACTTTAATAATCAAAATCAACCTTATGGCGGTGTGACTGTGAATGTGCCCGTTCCTGCTGATGCAGCTCCCGGAAACTATCGCGTGCGTTACATCATCGATTGGGAAAACACCGATCCTTGTAAATATGGTCAAGCATCAGAGGGTTCTTCCAAGCCTAATGACAATGGTGAATATGTTATCGACTTCGTAATCAAAGTTGAATCAGATGACTACGAAAATGCTCGTACCATTACTGTAGCCGTTGCCGACGACGCTCAGGGCTCTGTGGCTATCACAAACCCCGTAACTTCTGGAAACGAAGTAACCACCAAGCAGAAGGCTGTAACAATCAAGGCTACCGCAGCTGCCGGCTATGAGTTCTTGAACTGGACCGATGCCAATGGCAATGTGGTTTCTACTGATGCTACTTATACCTATACAGGTGAAGCTGCAGCAAGTTTCACTGCTAACTTTGGTTTTGCTTTGACATTCTCAGTAGGTGAAAATGGTTCTGCTTTGTTCACCGTTGACGGCTCAGCAGTTGCAAGTGGTGTAGTACTTGCACCCGGCACTGAAGTAGAAGTGACAGCAACACCTTCCAATGGTAAGTTTGCCCAGGTGGTAGTTAACGGGTCTGCTTTAGCTCTTACTGCCAATGTCGGTACATTCACTATGGAGGAAAAAACCAATGTTGTTGTATCGTTCGTGGATGCAATCTACACCATGACTCTCAATATCATCGGTGATGGTGAAGTTAAGATTACTGATGGAGGTACTCCTGCAGCAGGCCCTACAGGTACAGAATACACTACCGGAAGCAACATCACTGATAAGTCATTGCGTATCTGGGCAAAACCAGCCGACGGCGGTTCTTTGATTAGCGTTAGCTACATCGACGAAGGTTCAGAATCAAAGGTAGTATCTACTCGCGAAGTTACAGCAGCAGAATGGGCCGGTTGGTATTTTGGCACTGCAGGAAAAGCTACCGGCAACCGTACAATCACCGTTGAATTCTCGGAGGTTTCAGGTATCGAAGAAATCGGTATTGATCCCGCTAACGGTCCTATTGAATACTACAACCTCCAGGGTGTACGTATCGAAGTTGAAAACCTTGCCCCCGGCTTCTACATTGTACGTCAGGGCAACAAGGCTGCTAAAGTTTTTATCAACAAATAATCCGATAAAACACTCATAAAAGAAAAAGCGACCCTTCCCGGGCCGCTTTTTCTTTTTTTAATCAGAGTTTTTCGGAGTCCTCGGAGTAATCTGAGACCTCCGAGTGTTCCGAGTATTTAGATTCCTCCGAATCACCGCCGCTTCGCTCTCCAGCCAGGTCACTTAGATAGAAACAAAAAAAATCCTAAGCACTCATTAAGAATGCTTAGGATTTCTCTTTTATTGGTGTCCGAGATGAGATTCGAACTCACACAGCCCAACGGCCACTACCCCCTCAAAGTAGCGTGTCTACCAATTCCACCACCCGGACATGTTTAACCGATTGTTTCAGGAAAAATGGAGCGAAAAACGAGACTCGAACTCGCGACCCCAACCTTGGCAAGGTTGTGCTCTACCAACTGAGCTATTTTCGCATTTTGCTCTCGGGCTTTTCCCCGTTTGCGTTGCAAAGGTAGGTATTATTTTTGAACTGCCAAAATATTTTTCAAAAAAAATAATCATAGCCCCTCTTTTTTGCACATTTTTGATGCTTTTATGCAATTTTCTGCACCTTTATTTAATAAATGAGTGCAAAAAGGAGTGTTTTATCGCCAAAAATTATTAAATTTGCAGCCTGTTTTATTGCCAACTTGCATGCAGTGCAACATAAACAGATAGTTAAAATGAAATCAAACCTTTAACTATGAAGTTATTACAAAATAAATTAGCAAAATACACCGTACCTCAGGAAGTGAAAGCTGCTGGTGTGTATCCTTATTTTCGCGCTATCTCAAGCGAACAGGATTCTGAGGTGATTATTGATGGTCGCAAAGTGTTGATGTTTGGTAGCAACTGCTACACCGGGTTGGTTAACGACCCTCGTATTAAAGAAGCGGCTATTGAAGCTACTCGCAAGTATGGCACAGGATGTGCCGGTTCGCCATTCCTTAATGGTACTCTCGACCTTCACAAGAAACTGGAAGCTCGCATCGCCGAATATATTGGTAAAGAAGATGTGATGATTTACTCTACCGGTTTCGAAGTGAACCTCGGTGTTGTTTCAGCTTTGACCGGTCGCGAAGACTATATCATCTGGGACGAACAGGATCATGCTTCTATTATTGAAGGCCACCGATTGGCTTTCTCTCGCAAATTGAAGTATAAACACAATGACATGGAGTCGCTCGAAAAGCAACTTCAGAAGTGTGAGGCTGATAAGGTGAAACTTATTGTTTCTGATAGTGTGTTCTCTATGGAGGGTGATGTTGCCAACGTGAAGAAAATCGTCGAACTCGCTAAGAAATATGATGCTTCAGTGATGATTGATGAAGCTCATGGTATCGGTGTGTTTGGTGAAGGTGGTCGCGGTGTGTGTCACGCTCAGGGTGTGGCTCAGGATGTTGACTTGATCATGGGCACATTCTCTAAGTCATTCGCTTCGCTTGGTGGCTTCATCGCTACTGACAAGGAGATCACCAACTTCCTCCGTCACCACTCTCGCTCTTACATCTTCACTGCTTCAATCACTCCGGCTTCTACTGCCGCTGCGCTTAAAGCTATTGAAATCATGGAGCAAGAACCAGAGCGTCAACAGCTCCTTTGGGATGTTACTAACTATGCTCTCGAAGGTTTCCGAAATATGGGATGTGAAATCGGTCACACCTCAACTCCTATTATTCCTCTTTATATCCGCGACAACTTCAAAACATTTGCTGTTACTCGCGACTTGCTCGAAGAGGGTATCTTTGTGAACCCGGTGGTTTCGCCCGCTGTTGCTCCTCAAGACACTTTGATTCGCTTCAGCTTGATGGCCACTCACACCAAAGAGCAAGTGACCACTGCAATGGAAAAAATCCAGAAAGTGTTCCGCAAATACGGCATTATTCAGTAATTATCTTTCGAATAATTATAGCCTATATAGAGAATCGGTCAAGGCCTTAGCGCCCTTGGCCGATTTCTTTTTTATGCAGTTTGTAAAGCGCTTCAAGTAAACAAAAAAGCGTGCAGGGGGCTGCACGCTTTAAGTGTATTTAGTCGGGTGTGGATTATTTCACCTCCTCGAAGTCAACGTCGGTTACACCGTCGCCGTTGTTGCCGGCATTAGGGGTGGGGCCTGCCTGAGGACCGGTTTGTGCGCCCTGCTGTGCCTGTTGCTGAGCATTGATGATTTCTTGCTGAGCAGCACCGAATGCGTTGTTGAGCTCATTGATTGCTGAGTCGATACCTTCGATGTTCTGGTTCTTGTGGGCTTCTTTGAGCGATGCAAGAGCAGTTTCAATAGGAGCTTTCTTGTCGGCAGGAATCTTGTCGCCGAGTTCGCTGAGCTGTTTTTCGGTTTGGAAGATGAGGGCATCGGCCTGGTTGAGCTTGTCGATGCGCTCTTTTTCCTTAGCATCGGCAGCAGCGTTAGCGGCAGCTTCATCTTTCATGCGTTTGATTTCAGCGTCGGTCAAGCCGCTTGAAGCTTCGATGCGGATGCTCTGTTCTTTGCCGGTGGCTTTATCTTTAGCCGAAACGTTGAGAATACCGTTGGCGTCGATTTCAAATGTAACTTCGATCTGGGGGATGCCGCGGGGTGCGGGTGCGATGCCATCGAGGTGGAATCGACCGAGTGTTTTGTCATCTTTTGCCATGGGGCGTTCACCCTGGAGCACATGGATTTCCACTGAGGGCTGATTGTCGGCTGCAGTAGAGAATACTTCGCTCTTGCGTGTGGGGATAGTGGTGTTTGCTTCGATGAGCTTGGTCATCACGCCACCAAGAGTTTCAATACCCACTGACAAGGGTACAACGTCGAGCAAAAGCACATCTTTAACTTCGCCAGAAAGTACACCACCCTGGATAGCAGCACCTACGGCTACCACTTCGTCGGGGTTAACGCCCTTCGAGGGAGCTTTGCCGAAGAATTTTTCTACCACCTGCTGAATGGCGGGAATACGTGTTGAACCACCTACGAGAATCACTTCGTCGATATCGCTTGCTGAGAGGCCTGCGTCGGCGAGAGCCTGCTGGCAGGGTTTGATTGTGGCCTGGATCAAGCTGTCGGCGAGCTGTTCGAATTTAGCACGAGTCAATGTCTTTACCAAGTGTTTGGGAATGCCGTTAACGGGCATGATGTAGGGGAGGTTGATTTCTGTGCTTGTGGTGCTTGAAAGCTCGATTTTTGCTTTTTCGGCAGCTTCTTTGAGGCGCTGGAGAGCCATGGGGTCTTGGCGCAAGTCAATGCCTTCTTCCTGTTTGAATTCATCGGCAAGCCAGTCGATGATCACATGGTCAAAGTCGTCACCACCGAGGTGGGTGTCGCCATTGGTTGATTTCACTTCAAACACGCCATCGCCCAATTCGAGGATTGAGATATCGAATGTGCCACCACCGAGGTCAAACACGGCGATTTTCTGATCCTTGTCGGTCTTGTCAAGGCCATAAGCAAGAGCAGCTGCAGTAGGCTCGTTAACGATACGCTTAACAGTCAAACCGGCAATTTCGCCTGCTTCTTTGGTGGCTTGACGCTGTGCATCGTTGAAGTAAGCCGGAACGGTGATAACAGCTTCTGTTACGCTCTGTCCGAGATAGTCCTCAGCGGTTTTCTTCATTTTCTGAAGAATCATAGCTGAAATTTCTTGCGGAGTGTATTCGCGACCGTCAATGTCAACGCGCGGAGTGTTGTTTTCGCCGCGAACAACTTTATAGGGGATGCGTTCGATCTCGGTCTTTACTTGATCGTATGTTTCGCCCATGAAACGCTTAATAGAATAGATGGTGCGTTTAGGGTTGGTGATAGCTTGGCGTTTTGCAGGATCGCCCACTTTGCGCTCGCCACCATCAACAAATGCTACAATTGAGGGGGGTGTGTTGCGACCTTCGCTGTTAGGGATCACAACGGGGTCGTTGCCTTCGAGTACGGCAACGCATGAGTTAGTTGTTCCAAGGTCAATGCCAATGATTTTTCCCATAATAATAAATTTAGTATTGTTGTTTTAGTTAATATTCAATTTGAAATTATTGTTTCTATGTCACTATAAAAACAAATCTTGTGCCAAAAAGTTTGCGCCGATTGTAATTGTTTGAAAATTAGCAATATCCATGGTTTTGTTGTCATAATTGTCAACTGACAAAAATGCTGACAATAACTGACATTTGGCAGAAACTGCCGTTTTGCAGTCCCCCCCCAAATGTGCTAAATTTTGGAGGGAAACGTTAAAAGTGCTACTTTTGTCGGTGTGATAATTAAAATATTGACTAAAATCATGAAAAACAGATTCCTTACACTGGTTGCACTCATATGTGCATTTGCTGCAACGGCCTATTGTCAAGCCCCGCAATCATCTACCGACCGCGCCATCATTAATGTTAAGGGCAATGTGAAGAGCGTCACTGAAAACGAAGATGGCTTTTTTGAACGTGTCTATACCTTTGATGCTACCGGCAAAATGACCAATTATGAATCAACAAAACTCACAGCGGCTAACTCAAAGCGTGACAGTCAAGGGCGACTGATTTCAGTTGTAACGAGAGGCATGAATGAATTTGAGGAAGAATACGATGTAACCACCCGATTCAGTTATAATGCCCAAGGACGCTTGGCAAAGATTAAAGTGGAAGAAATCTATGGTTCGTGGTCTGAAGTTTACCGCTACGACGCTAAAGGGCAGTTGGTGAGCATGGAGGTCACCGAAGCGGTTGAGAATATAAAATACAAATATCGTTATGTGTCCTTTGATGCCAAAGGCAACTGGACCAAAATGATCAGAACCGACTCCTTCAATAGTAAAGCAACCTTCACTCGCAAAATCACCTACTATTAATCCCCGATAAAAATTATTATCGGACATCACTTTTTCAGTGATCCGGACGGGATTCGAACCCATGAGAGTCTGCTCCAAGAAAGATGGACACTGTGGCAGATGCTCTATACCAACAGAATTTATTATCAAACAAAAAAGCCACCCAATTGAGTGGCTTTCAGTGATCCGGACGGGATTCGAATTCATGAGAGTCTGCTCCAAAAGATAGGCACTGTGGCAGATGCTCTATCCAGCTGAGCTACCGAACCCAATAAAAACAAAAAAGGAATCTCATTTCTGAAATTCCTTTTTCAGTGATCCGGACGGGATTCGAACCCATGACCGTCTGCTTAGAAGGCAGATGCTCTATCCAGCTGAGCTACCGGACCATATTTTTGCGAAGAGCAAGCTTTGTTTGCTTGTTTTCGACTGCAAAGTTACTACATTTCGCTTAATTGGGCAAATTGCTACTGCAATGAATTTAATACTGAGTGAATTTTTTCAAGTGTAGTGATGCGAGTGGGTACTAATGGCAAGCGTAATTCGTTCTCACACAGGCCCATTATGTGGAGCACACATTTCACTCCGGCGGGGTTGCCATCAACGAATAGCAGGCCGAAAAGGTCGTTGAATCTATGATGGATGGTGCGTGCTGCGGCATAATCACCTGAAAGTGCCAAACGCACCATGCGCGAAAATTCTCGTGGGAAAGCGTTTCCAATAACTGAAATCACACCTACTGCGCCAAGTGTTATCAATGGGAATGTTACGGCGTCGTCGCCTGAGATTACCATGAAGTCGCTTGATTTGTGCTTGATGATTTCATCCACTTGCACCATATTGCCTGAAGCCTCTTTGATGCCTACTATGTTTTCAAATTCGTTGGCGAGTCGGAGTGTTGTTTCTGCGGTCATGTTCACTCCGGTGCGTCCGGGAACATTGTAGAGAATCACCGGTAGCGGCGATGCGTTGGCCACAGCGGCATAGTGTTGATAAATTCCCTCTTGTGATGGCTTGTTATAGTAGGGCACTACGGAGAGTATGGCCGAATAGGCTGAGAGGTTGGTGTTTTTGAGTTCGCGAACCACGGCAGCTGTGTTGTTGCCTCCAATGCCGAGAACTAACGGGACGCGCCCTGCAACTCTCTCTGCCACAAATTCGCGCACTTGAGCGCGCTCTTCGGGTTCGAGTGTGGGGTTTTCGCTTGTGGTTCCGAGCACCACAAGATAGTCAACACCGCCCTGAATTTGATATTCGAGCAAGTTGGCAAATGCTTCAAAATCTATTGATTTGTCGGCTTTGAAGGGGGTGACAAGAGCCACACCCATGCCTTTGAGGTTAATTTTTGGCATAAATGAGGGTATTCTATGATGCAAATTTAGCCATTATCGTGTAGTTGAGCAAAAAAAATGATATGAATCTAATGTGTATAGGCTATAGTTTTGTAAAAAAAAGTGAGATTGTGTGGGTTGACACAATCTCACTTTTTGGAATATCTGATTAATATTGTGTTTCTAATCAGAGGTTGGCATCAAGGAATGCTTTGAAGTCATTTTCTTCCATGTAGCCTACGCTGGTCACCGGTTCTTTGCCCGAATCTTTGGGGTAGATGATTACTACTGCGGGGATGCTCTGAATCTTATAAGTTTCAGCGAGCTTTCCGCAAACATCAACGTCGGCTGCAGCAAATTTAGCTTTTGAACCATATTCGGCTGCTACTGCATGGAAAACGGGACCGAACTTCTGGCAGGGACCACACCAAGTGGCGTTGAAGTCTATAACCACGGGGATATCAAGTGCCGGAATTTCGTCTTCAGCCTGGAATTCGTAAACGGCATCTTCTGCAGGGTCTGCAACGTCAGTTACTGCAGCAATGGTGTCGGTTTCAGTAGATTCAGTTTTAGACGAGCCGTTGCAGCTGAACATTGCCACTGCGATTGCACTTACGAGGATATAACGGAGCGCTTTCATGATATTAAGCGAGTGCTGCGTTTGTATTGCGAACTGCAGCAGCGCTTGCGCGGAAGAGTTCTTTTTCTTCTTCGTTGAGGTTGAGTTCAACGATTTTTTCGATACCGTTTTTGCCAAGGATACAGGGAACACCGATGCAGATGTCTGATTCGCCATATTCGCCGTCGAGGAGTGCAGAGCAGGGGATGAGACGTTTTGCATCACCGAGAACTGCAGAAACAACCTGTGCAGCAGCAGCACCGGGAGCCATCCAAGCTGAAGTGCCAAGAAGTTTGGTCAATGTTGCACCGCCAACCATTGTTTCAGCTGCAATGCCTTTGAGCTGTTCTGCGGGGAGGAACTCAGTAGCAGGAACGCCGCGGTAAGCAGCGAAGCGAACCAAAGGAATCATAGTAGTGTCGCCGTGACCACCGATTACCATACCTTCAACTTCTGTAGCGTCAGCGCCGAGTGCTTTGCTGAGGAAGAATTTGAAACGAGCGCTATCGAGAGCACCACCCATACCGATAATGCGGTTTTTGGGGAGGCCTGATGTTTTGTGGATCAAGTAGGTCATGGTGTCCATGGGGTTTGATACACAGCAGATGATAGCGTTGGGAGAGTATTTCAAAATGTTTTCGGTAACTGATTTTACGATACCGGCGTTAACACCGATGAGCTCTTCGCGAGTCATGCCCGGTTTACGGGGAATACCTGAAGTGATAACCACCATGTCGCTACCGGCAGTCTTTTCATAGTCGTTAGTTACACCGGTCAATCGAGAGTTCAAGCCAAGGATGTTGGCTGTCTGCATGATGTCCATGGCTTTGCCTTCAGCAAGACCTTCTTTGATGTCGATGAGAACTACTTCGTCAGCAATCGACTGAGTTACCAATACATTGGCACATGTTGCGCCTACGTTACCGGCGCCCACAACTGTTACTTTTGACATAATAATTTATTGTTAAGTTAATTCGTTTTTGTTACTTCCCACAAAAGTAATGATTTTTTCGCAATATATTGCCGTACTACTTTTTATTTTTTTGCTATCTTTACACTATAAAATGATTTTTTAGCTATGAACAGCGTTGTTAAAATATTTGCCGGCTTTTCGCTTTCCTTGTTGCTGCTATGCGCTTGCTCCGGCTCGGCCGGAAAGGTGGAGTGTAGTGGCGACACTTTGACTGTGGAATCTCAGTTGCTGACTTTAGTTGAACAGGATGGTCTCATTGTTGCCGATGTTCGGAATCCTTGGCTTGGCGGCAGTGAGTTGTTGGAGCGTTATGTCTTTGCTCCTGAGGGGTATGATGGTGATTTACCCAATGGCGTGGTGGTGACAGTGCCTGTGAAATCATCGATTGTTTATAGTTCGGTACATGGGGGCGCTATTGCGGAGTTGCAGGCTGTAGATGCTATTTGCGGAGTTGCCGACAAGCAGTATTTCATAACTGACGAGATTGTAGAGCGCATAAATTCGGGTAGGATTGCCGATGTCGGCAATTCAATGTCGGTTTCAATTGAGAGGATTGTTGACCTTAGTCCCGATGCAATTCTGATGAGCCCGTTTCAGAATAAGGAGTCGGGTGCTATAATGCGTATAGGCTCGCCTGTGGTGCAGTGTGTTGATTACATGGAACCAACTCCGCTTGGGCGTGCCGAGTGGATAAAGTTGCTTGGGGCGCTTTATGGGCGCCGCCATGAGGCTGATTCGATTTTTGCGGCTGTGAGTGCCGAATACACTCAATTGCGTGACTCTGCTACTTTGCTTGCCGATGCACCGAAGGTCTTGCCCGAACAGCCTCTGTCGTCGGCACAGTGGGATGTGCCGGCCGGAGAAAGCTATATGGCAAGAATGCTGCGCGATGCTGCGGCTGTTTATCCCTGGGCAGCAACTTCCGGGTCGGGCTCTTTAACTCTTGATGCGGCCACAGTGCTCAACGAGGCCGAGGATGCCGATTATTGGATTATTCGCTATTTTGGGGATCTGACACTCAAAGATTTGCGATCCTCAAATCCGCTGAACTGCCACTTTAAGGCTTTCAAAACCGGAAATGTTTATGTGTGTAACACTTCGGTATCTCCATTGTTTGAAGAGTTCCCATTCCACCCCGAAAGGCTGCTCCGAGAGTATGTGAAGTTGTTTCATCCCACAGCCTTGCCTGATTATCAGTTGCGATATTTTGCTCGCGCGGCTGACAATTGAACAATGCCAACTGCTTTTTAGCGAATAAATAGAAGCTCGCGATATTTGGGAAGCGGCCACATTTCGTTGTCAACCATCAATTCAAGATTGTCAATATGTCGGCGTATGATTTCCATTGAGGGAATCACTGTGTCGTGGTAGGCAATGGCTTTTTCGCGCTCTGATTCTATGCGATTTGCTTCGCGGCGCGCGTCAACCATTTTTTCTACTTCCGATTTGATTAGATGAGTGTGCTTGGCAATAGCCTCAATGGTTGATGTTTCGGCAGCGGCTAAAGTTTTGGCTTTTTCAGCACCGAAGATGGTTTGAGCTTTCAGAATGTTCTCAAGCAGAATGCTTTGATAGCGGATTGCCACTGGTAGAATGTGGTTGAGAGCAAGGTCGCCGAGAACGCGGGCTTCAATCTGCACTTTCTTGGTGTAGGTTTCCCATTTCACTTCATTGCGCGCAGCAAGCTCCACTTCGGTCATCACTCCGGTGGTGTGGAACATCTCCACTGAGCTTTTGCTGAGGTAGGCATCAAAGATGGCAGGAACAGATGTTTCGCAGTCAAGGCCACGTCGCTGAGCTTCCGCTCTCCATTCTTCTGAGTAACCATTGCCATCGAAGTGAATGGGACGAGAAAGGGTGATCAGTTTGCGTATCTCTTCAATCAATGCATGGCGAAGCTCTTCACCAGCATCGAGTCGAGCATCAACGGCTGCCTTAAATTCTATCAACTGTTCAGCAACGGCAGAGTTCAGAGCTATCATTGCTGATGCACAGTTGGCCGATGAGCCTACTGCACGGAATTCAAATCTATTGCCGGTAAATGCAAATGGTGATGTTCTGTTGCGGTCTGTGTTGTCGACCATCAATTCCGGAATTTGCGACACATTAAGTTGCAATCCTTCTGTGGTAGAAATCTCTGTCAACTCTTCGTTTGACGATGCTTCAATTTGGTCAAGGATATTGCCCAAATGTGAGCCGGTAAATATGGAGATAATAGCAGGAGGAGCTTCATTACCACCAAGACGATGTGCATTAGTAGCCGACGCGATTGATGCTTTTAGCAATCCGTTGTGGCGATACACGGCCGCCATCACATTGACCACAAAAGTGATGAATTGCAAATTGTCTTTAGCTGTTTTGCCGGGGGCAAACAGAAGCACTCCGCGATCAGTGCCGAGGCTCCAGTTATTGTGTTTGCCCGAACCGTTGATGCCTGCAAATGGCTTTTCATGCAGCAACACTCGGAAGTGGTGCCGGCGTGCCACTTCGGTCATCACTGACATTAGTAGCAAATTATGGTCATTTGCAAGGTTGGTTTCTTCAAATATTGGAGCGAGCTCAAATTGGTTTGGTGCAGCTTCGTTGTGGCGTGTTTTGGCCGGGATTCCAAGTTTGTGACACTCCAACTCCAATTCCAACATGAATGCTTCAACTCGCGATGGGATTGCACCAAAGTAATGGTCTTCAAGCTGCTGATTTTTTGCGGATTCATGCCCCATGAGGGTGCGTCCGGTCAGCATTAAATCGGGGCGTGCCGAGTAGAGAGCTTCATCTACAAGGAAGTATTCTTGTTCCCACCCCAAGTAGGAGCGAACATGCTGCACTTCGGGGTCAAAATATCGAGCCACTCCGGTTGCGGCATGATCAACACTGTTGAGTGCGCGCAGGAGCGGAGTTTTGTAGTCAAGAGATTCTCCGGTGTAGGAGATAAAGATTGTTGGGATACACAAAGTGTTATCAAGCAAAAATGCCGGGGATGAGATGTCCCAAGCCGAGTAGCCACGAGCTTCAAAAGTGTTGCGGATGCCGCCATTAGGGAAGCTTGATGCATCGGGCTCTTGCTGCATGAGCACTTTGCCGTTAAATTTTTCAATCACGCTGCCATTGCCATCATGCTCTATAAAGCCGTCGTGTTTCTCGGCTGTGGTTTCGGTGAGCGGTTGAAACCAGTGAGAGTAGTGGCGTGCGCCATTGTCTATGGCCCAACGTTTCATCCCCTCGGCTACGCTATCAGCCACATCGCGAGGGAGTGTTTCTTTATTGTCAATTGCGTTTATGAGGGCTTTGAATGTATCGGCAGGAAGGTATTCCACCATTTTTTGTCGGTCGAACACATATTTGCCATAGTAAACGTCGGGACGTTCAGCCGGAATCCCTACCGGTTCGGCTTTGCGGTTGAATGCTTCGTCAACTACTTTAAATCTCAGCGATGACATTGTCAGAGTGTTGTTATGATAAGTTTTTGAATAATGGTTGTTGCGGCCGAGACTGCAACTTTTTTCAGTGCAAAAATAGTTATATCTGCTGATAATTCAGTGTTTTTAGACCCCTATTTTGAATGGGGTGATTAAAAAAATGTTGTGAGTAAGCGGAATGAATGGCAAAAAGAAAGCATGGATAGTGTTTTTAACTAAGTTTAAGAAAGTTGCATTTTGATAGTTTTATCCTCGAGTTGGTTTCATTCGGATTGTTTTGGGTTCTAAGAATTTATTTTTTATTCAAAAATGTGTGGGTTGCGATTTCGATGTGTAATTTATGATTGCTGTGCCATTTTGCGTGAGGGTATTGATGTTTCGATTTATTGTTTAACTTTGCTATTGGTAACAGTAACCAAGAGAGATGACTACTGTTTACTTTTTCATAAGTGTTAATTAGACTTTAAATAAATCCACTGACGTTAAGTACTATGTGTAAATGAATGCCGGGATGCTCGTGAGAGTGTCCCGGCTTTTGTGTTGTTTAGTTATTCGGTTATGAGTTTATGAGGAATTTAGGTAGGTTAACCAAGCCCGTATCTATGTTGATGCGATAAACTCCGCCCGGTGTGCCATTAATCATGTAATGTTTGGCTATCTCCGGAATGGGTATCTGCTCGCGGATTGCTCGCCTACTCATTGATAGTTTCTGCTGCAACGATTCGCTAAAGGGGTCTATGAGGCTCTCTATTGAGCGTCGCGCGAGGTCTTCGTCGGCTCCTGGTTTGACGTAAGAATAGATTCGTGTGAGCTCCGCAGCATAGTCGGGGATGAATCTGAGTGCCACACCTTCTGGGTGTAGCAAGAAAAATATGTAGAGTGTGCGCACCAAAGGGGTCATGCGTAGCTCAAGTTCGTCATAGTCAGGTAGGAATATGTGAAAGTCGCCATTAATCTTTATGCGTGATAGCTCAGCGCATTTTGGCGATGGAAGAAGCATCATACCACGCACTCGTTGCTCTATCTCGGCCATCGGGGGCATTTCGTGGAAGCGCTGAACATACTCAAGTGTAAATGTTTGCAGTGCATCAAGCCATTTTCGTCGCTCTGCCTCTATGGCGGAAATTTCGGGGTGCTCGGATATATTGAGTGGTTTGGGCGCGTTAGCAGTTTTTTCTCGATCAAGCCAGTTGAGCATTCGCTTTCTAAAGCTTGGCTTCTTTTCGGATTCGATAGCTGAGCAGCAGCTCGTTTCAATTGGATTGATAGTTCTATCCTGTTTGGGCTCATCGAGCCAATCGCTCTCGATACACGCATTAGTGATAGGAGGTGCCGATAAGAAGTATTCGTAGAATGTGATTAGCTTATCATTCTTTGGTAGAATGTCAAAAAGCTGATTACGTAGGAATGTCGCTGCATCGTGAATATCATGTATGTGACATGCCTGGACCACTGCATATGATTGCTGTGTAGTGTTGAGCAGCGAGGGCTTGCGCACTGCGATACACCATCTCAAAGATTCCACATTAGTTTCAATAGTCTGAATCTCAAATCGCCCCATTACGTGTGTAACCACTCGTTTCAATAACTGTTCTCGGGTATTGTCCTCAAGATAAGCTACTCCGTGGGGTACAAATATTGCGATGAAACCTAATTTTACTTTGTTCAGCTCATATTGAATCTCTGTATTGTGAGAGAAGAGATTGTCGGGAGAAATCATAAATCATTGTTTATTGTGGTTCAGTATAGCAATTGCTTCGTCTCTCAGATAGGGGATGTTGATAACATACGGGATACGGTTGTCGGGGTGGAAAACAGCCAATTTGCTTTCCGACACAATAATGCCGTAGTTCTTCTCTAAAATATAGCGGTAGATACTCACCTGAAGTGTGTAGTGCCAATATGTAGTATCAGGGATATGAGATATTGGAGCCAATGCTGTTTTGCCCCATCGGCTGCTTTTTACCAATCTACCGCAATGAATAAGATTATTGCTGCGCTTCCAGTCAAAAATTGTGAATTTGCCATTACTGAAATCCAAGAAATCCAGAGTGCCTGCTATTTTGGACTCTTCGTCATAGATGGCCCATTCTGTGCGGTAGGGGGTGAGTTTGTAGCGTCCGGTGAAGGATTGGAACAGGTAGTATGTCTCATCGGGTGTATTGGTTAACCCCAAATAGTATCTTTCGATTTTCTCATGGAGCTGAGTGCCAAGAATGCAAGCCTCTTTGCTCTTCTTCTCCCACATAGCTTTAACCTCGCTGGGACTCATCCCCAAGCCAGGTGCTTTGCGTGCGGCCCAGTAGTCAGCATCAAATTGCTCAAAATGCTCATTAACCAAAGTCGTGACAGATTTATACACCTCGCCATTGACAGTGTATTTATGCTCGGTTTCGTCAAAATGAAGTTGGGAATCGCGTTGATGACTATTGCGGGAATTGTAATTCATGGCTTGGAAGTGAATGATTGACAATACTTATTGGACTGCAAAAGTAGTGCCAAATCTTATTTTTTATACTGCCACTTAATTTCTGGCCGTAAGGATTGATACAAGGTCTTTAATTCCAAAGTAAAGTGCAAGTGACCCATATAGAAATCGCATTGTAAAGAAGAGACCGGTAATAGAAAATCCCTCAAGAATCATGGGAATCAGGGAGAATACAATAAAGAGCGCACCCAATATAGTGCAGGCAATTGCAAAGATAAATGAAAGGACCTTGAACGGAGTGTAGAATTTAGGACGGAGAGGCAGAAGCTCCTCTAAGCATCGGTCTTGGCGGGCTTCGTGATACGATGCATAATTTAATTGATATGTTTTGTCAACAATATCAGCGCAATTCTCCATTGATGGATCGGATTTTATTGACGATAGGGCTTTATAGAGTTTGTTTGAACGGATTATAACCCCCACAGAGATGAATCCGAATATTATCAGGGCAAATGTTTCGGAACTTCCTAAAGCAAAAACCATGTAGGCCATGATGGCTGTGGCTATTAGAAGGTAGATAGCTGTGATGGTTTCAATAACGAATTCTCGGGTGAGGCGCTTGTAAATTGAGCCTATATTTCCGGTGAACACATCTTCCATTATTGGCAGTGATTGCATAAGACGCTCATAGGTGGAAAGATTACTGAAGCGGCTGTTTAGTAGCCACGACAATCCGAAAATAATGAATAGAGCAATGATAAATGAATTTTCTGAGAGCCCCATTAAATCAAGGATAGGATATATTGCAATCCAAAGAACAAAGTAGAAACTTGTTTTCATATACGTGTGGTATTGACTTATTCGTTACAAACTACAAGATTAAGACAAATGATTTGAAATGCCAAATATTTTCATGCGTATTTTTTCAAGAATACGCATGAAAATATCTTAAGTGTGATTTTCTATGTGTGATTAAAAAGAGAAGTAGTTTGAGTTGGCGTTGGGATCGCATTCCTTCACCTTTTTCATCCACGCTGTACGTGATTTGCGCTCTTTTTGGAACATTGCCACTGTGCCTGCTTCTGAACAACAGAATTCCATGGTGTTATCAATGGCAAGATTTTGTTTTATTTCATAGAGGTCTTGATTTGCTCCAATGTATGCAAATAGCCATCCATCAGCTTTTAATAGTTCTACAAGAGCCTTAATCTGAGGAGCCGACCATTTTTTTGAGGAGTTTTCATAGCCGTCGGTGATGATGGTTACAGAAACTGCCACATCGGTGCGATTTTTAATAGTTTCACGTAGAGCAGTCAATGATTGGCCCATAGCATCATATAAGGGTGTGGAGCAGCATGGTTGGTAATCAAGGTTGCTCATTATTGGCACATCAATTACATCGGTGTTTTTGCAGAAATCATTAATGGAACATCCGCAGAACGAGGTGATAGTGACTTTTTGGGGTAAGTTGTTTTCTTTTCCGGCTGCACGAATAGTGCCAATGGTTTCATTAACTCCAGCTATAGACTGCCCTTGGATTGACGACATTGAACCGCTACGATCGAGAATAATCAAATTGTAAACTTCTTTTACTTCTTTCTGAGTGTTGGGAGTAGTTTCCATAATTTTGATGTGATTTAGTGATTGATAATTTAGTTTCGTTTTTACACTGACAAAATTACAACCCTTTTTGTCGCACTCTGAATTTTTGCAACCTTGCAAAAAAAAGCCCGCCATAATCGGCGAGCTTTATCTGATTATAAAAGAATCTGATTGTTTTCGCTCGCTTATTCATGATATAGTTGAGGTGAGTCTCGCTTGGATAGCGCCAACCGTGAACCGGCTTCGCCGACATTCACTGCTCGCTCACACTCGAATATAGGAAGTCCCTCTGCATAAAAAATAGATGCCTTATTTTTTTATGCATTCGGTTTTCCTCTCAATTTGAGCTAACGCTCCAATATACTTTTGCTCGCGGTGAAAAATATTAAAGCAAGCTTCATATTTTTCGCTCGCTTATTCGTATATTTGCAGTATTATGAATAGATTGATTGCATTTTTCATCGCTGCGCTTTGTTGTGTTGGCGTTTTGGCGCAAACCGCTGTGTTGCCGCGCCCAGCTTCCGTTAAAGCTGAAAAAGGTGTGTTTAATATCCCTGCAGAAGGATTGACTTTTGCTATAAAAGGGGATGTAGATGGCTCGTTGGCTAAGGTTCTTGAGACTTATGGCTGGAAGTTGGCAGAGTGGAAAAAAGCCGCTGTCAGAATCACTTGCGGCGAATCACTCTCCGGCGAAGGTTACGAAATGGCCATCGGAAATAAATACATTTCCATCGATGCTCCCAGTGAAGCTGGCGCATTCTATGGTGTGCAGTCTCTTCGTCAAATTGTGACTGAAGCTGTTGATGGAGTTGTAAATGCATGTAAGATTTTGGATGCTCCTCGCTTCCCATATCGTGGATTGCATTTTGATGTTAGCCGCAATTTCCGTTCGCTTGACTTTCTGAAAAAGCAGGTTGATGCAATGGCGCGTCTGAAGCTCAATCGTATGCATCTACACTTGACCGATGGCGCGGGGTGGCGTATGGAGATAGAAAAATATCCACGTCTTTGTAGCTATGCCGCATGGCGTCCGCAAGCAAGTTGGATTGACTGGGTGGCTGGTGGCGCAAAATATTGTGATGGCCCTGCTCCCGGTGCTTATGGCGGTTACTACACCAAAGCGCAAATGCGCGACCTTATTGAGTACGCTGCCGCACAGCATATCATAGTAATTCCCGAAATTGAAATGCCCGGCCATAGCGAAGAGGTTATTGCTGCTTATCCTGAGTTGGGTTGCAATGTTGGTCACGCGGTGTCGGATTTCTGCCCCGGTAAAGAATCTACATTCGAATTCCTGACAAGTGTGCTTGATGAGGTGATAGAGGTGTTCCCATCAAATTATATTCATATTGGTGGCGACGAGGCGGGCAAAGCTGCTTGGCATGAATGTCCCGACTGCCGCAAGCGAATGGAAGAAAATGGGTTGAAATCTGTTGAAGAATTGCAGAGCTATTTAATTAAGCGTATTGAAAAATATCTAAATGCCAAGGGCCGCCGCATGATTGGCTGGGACGAAATCCTTGAAGGGGGAGTTGCCCCTGATGCCACAGTGATGTCGTGGCGCGGCACAGAGGGTGGTTTGAAAGCTATTGCCGAAGGTCATGATGTGATTATGACTCCCGGAGAATTCTGCTATTTAGATTATTCTCAGGATGCACCTTTCCGCGAACCTCGTTCAATAGGGGGCTACACTCCGCTTGAAAAAGTGTATTCCTACGAACCTATTGAGCCTGGAATGAGCGAAACAGATGCGTCACACTTGCTTGGTGTGCAGGGAAATCTTTGGACAGAATATGTCTATGAAGATTCGCATGCCGAACACATGTACTATCCTCGTGCTTATGCTATAGCTGAAATTGGTTGGTCGCCTGCCGGTAAGGATTATGCCGATTTCCGTAATCGTGCTTTGAAGATGAATACAGTGCTCGCTGATGCCGGTTACACTGTGTTTAATCTCGCTGATGAATATGGCGAACGTAAGGAGGCAGCCGACACACTAAGCCATATTGCTCGTAATTGTAAAGTGAATTATATCACTCCATGCCACGAAAAATATCAAGCCTCAGGACCAATGACCTTGACCGATGGTTTGCAAGGAGGTTGGACATATGGCGACAAGCGTTGGATGGGTTGGCTCGGCGATGTCGAAATGGTTGTTGACCTGAACAAGGTGCAGACCGTTCACTATGTAGGTGCCACATTTATGCACTCCGAGGGAGCTTGGGTTCATCTCCCGGAATGGGTGGAATACTCAGTCAGCACCGACGGCGTGACTTATCAGCCTGTAGCTAAGGTGTACAATGATGTTGATCCCACATACTTGAAGATTTTGATGAAGACTTATGGCGCTGCTGTCAATGTTGAGGCTCGCTATATCAAACTGAAAGCAAAACGCCATTCTCGCCCCGGAGCTTGGCTGTTTACCGATGAAATAGTTATCAACTAATCAAATTAGTCGTTATGAAATTTAAGGCACTATTATTTGCGCTTTTGATTGCATCAGTGTCAGTTTATGCTCAAGAGCCAAAGGACGAGAATGAAGTGGTAGGCTCTGCCGATAAGTATTCAAGTGAGGTTTTCGACCTTATTTCTCTTGAGAAATATCCTCAATTCCCTGGTGGGAATAAAGGTTTGGCACAATTTTTAAGCGCAACGCTAAAGTATCCTGCTCCTTGTGTAGAAGAACGTATTCAGGGGAGAGTGCTCGTGAAATTTACTGTGTTCAAAGATGGTAGTGTCGGTAATGTTGAGGTGATGAAGCCTGTACATCCGCTACTTGATGCCGACGCTGTGCGTGTTGTAAGTCTCCTCCCTAAATGGACACCGGGGATTATCGATGGTGAGCCTGTAAATGTGTGGTACCGACTGCCCATTTCATTCAGATTGTAGGCAGAAAAAGAAATATAATTGTCAACACAAGTGACTGAATCATATGTTTTGTGATTCAGTCACTTGTGTTATTTTTTTGTAGAATGGCTATTTTGCACAGCCATAAGCCAGTGCTACTAGCCAAATAAAAATATCATAATTGACTCTACAATAGAGCCTATTAATGTGTAAAAAAAATCGGGATAGATTTGTTCTTTAATATAAGCCAAAGGAACTATAAGTAGGGTAATTAGCAATGTCGATTCAAAAACTATTAGCATTCTCTGCTGTACAACTGATTTGATATATCTGTGATTGATAAAAATATATATAAAAAGGAAAAAAATAGTAGCGATTATCGTGTGAAACGCATTACTCACTTTGATGTTATAAGCATAGTAACAGAAAATGGATATATATCCAGCAAACAAATATAAATATGAAAATATAGATAATATGCGTCTTTTCATTCGACCAAGTTTGTTATGTTGTGATTTCTCCATTTGGTTGATATTTTTTATGGTATTGACTTAAAAGTCAGATTGGTTACTTGCCCAGATTAAAACAATGCACACAAGTTGTACAAGTATTGTAATAAGCAAAATTGATTCATGAAGAAATGATACCTTATGTGGTATGAAGCGTTTAAGGCCAAAATGGTTTATAAGACAGTAAATCAAAAAGAATATCAGAGTGGCAGGTATTATATATAAGATAAAGCCGAGTAGTTCATGATCACGGTACTTTGTGTGGTAGGTGAAAGTATGATAAATAAATATATAACCCAAATACAGATGAATGTATGCAGCTATTTTCTTTGTTCGGTCTGTAATCATGGTATATGAAAATGATCTTTGAGTGGGAAATTATTTCTGAATATGTTCTCCATTGGGATTCGATTCCACTATTGACTTAAACGCAACTATGGGATAAATACTTATTTTGTATTCAATTTTATAACCTATTGCAACATTAACTAATCCAATTTGATATAGCAATGTCCTGGAGCGCGAGCGATTGAAACATTTGCCCCTATTTCCTCGGCCAAGATTTTGTACATCCATGGAAGTGAGTGGCAGTGTCCCTTATGAGTTTTCAAAACCCTAGATACAAATTGGTTCTCAATACTATCCTCGTTTTTTGCAAAGTTCTCAAAATCGTATGTGTATGGCTTGTATCCATTCCCAGAGTAAGGCCTAAAAAAATACTCATTCAGAGCCATTTGTTTGCCAGTTTTGAATCTGTTGAGTTTATTTACATTGTAAAATAGGTTAATATAATTGGTTATTCTTTTTATTTCATTGCAGAAGTCGTTGTTGTAATCTAATTTACCCTCATAATAAGCCCATTCAGCAAGAAATACAGCTCTCTTAATTGATGCTGAGACTTGTCCAGAAAGCATAGATGAAATTTCATTATATGCTGAAACATAATAATCTTCAGCTGTCTTGTTTTTTGCGTGGATTGATAGCTGAATTGAAAATATTAAACTTATAAACCAGATTTTCTTCATATCAACAAAAATAAATTAAATATTATGTTTTTCCAATACTATATACGTTGTTTTAAAATATTATTGTAAAACATTGAGGTGTGATTCGCCTCTATTCAATCTTTAACATAACCATGTCCCATTTAGATGTATAGTAATTATATTTCAGTGGTCAAAACCGTGCACCCGTTGCTTGATACCGACGCTGTGCGCGTTGTAAGTCTACTCCCTAAGTGGACACCGGGGATTATCGATGGTGAGCCTGTAAATGTGTGGTACCGACTGCCCATTTCATTCAGATTGTAGGCGGAAAAAGAAATATAATTGTCAACACAAGTGACTGAATCATATGTTTTGTGATTCAGTCACTTGTGTTATTTTTTTTGTAGAATGGCTATTTTGCACAGCCATAAGCCAAGTGCTACTAGCCAAATAAATTTTTATCTGATACCAATAATTAAAAAAAGACAGATTTGTATTTCAAATGGAACCCAAAATAGGAACCGCCGTATGCCGAACGGCATGTACTGTGGTGTGAGAGGTCGGAAAACGAAAGTAGGAAGAAAACTACTTCGTTTTCCTCCTACTCGATTTTATTAACGGAAAGGTTGTTTGAGGCTGATAAAAATGGTGTATATTTGTGGAGTTTAACTTTCAGATGTTTATGAAAAGGATATTGTTGTCATTAATAGTTGCCGTGGGTTCAATTATTAGTGGATATGCGCAGGTAGAGTGTTGGTCGGGTAAGTTATCTGTTGGCCCATCGGCGCTTAATGTGGAGTTTGTTATCAAAAGCCAGCCTGATGGCTCGCAGGTTTGTACATTGAATGTGCCGGCGCAAGGAGCTAAAAATATTCCAACGACGTTGATTAAGAATACTTCAGATAGTATTGAAATAGCTATTCCACTGCTGAATGCAACTTATGCTGGACGAAAGGTCTCGGCAGAAAGTGCTGAGGGGGCGTTTACACAACATGGAGTGAAGTTGCCTCTGAGTCTTAAGTTAGGAGGGATTGAGCTGAATCGACCACAAACCCCCGTGGCTCCGTTTCCGTACCACACTGAAGAGGTAACATTTAAAAATGAGGCCGAAGGAGCTGTATTATCAGGGACTTTGACCTATCCCATAGGATATGAGCAGATGGCTAAGGGTTCGGTGCCAGTGGTGCTGATGGTCACAGGTAGTGGTGCGCAGAATCGTGATGAGGAGCTGTTCGGCCATAAGCCCTTCTTAGTGATTGCCGATTTCCTAGCACGCAATGGTGTGGCTTCTTTGAGATATGATGATAGAGGTGTGGATAAATCAACCGGACCTACTGCCGGCACTACAACCGAAAACAATCTTGCCGATGCCGAAGCCGGAATTGCTTATCTCCGCAGTCTCGATAAGTTTGGAAAAATCGGGGTGTTGGGCCATAGCGAAGGGGGTACGATTGCTTTTATGCTTGGTGCTGATAAAAGTGTGGATTTTTTAATCTCGCTTGCAGGCAGTGCTGCTCCGGGAATTGAAGTCATAGTAGGTCAAAATGAGGCCATAATGCAGCAGCAAGGCTTACCGCAAACCATGATTAGCGACTATGCTTCAGCTTTGAGAATCATATATCAAGATAGGATTGGCGGTAAAGAAATCACTGATACAAAGCAGTATGTAGAGCAACTATGCGTTGATAATAATTTAAACCTTCCGCCGGCGCTCAAAGATAATCTTGCGAAGTGCATATCTGCCGGAGGTGAGTGGTTTACGTGGTTTTTGAAGTATGACCCGGCTGAAGCAATAAAAGAAATCACTTGCCCTATAATGGCTCTGAATGGTGATTTGGATATGCAGGTGTTGAGCAGGGACAATCTTCCTGTTATTGAGAAAAATCTACCTCACAATGAAAAAAGCATCATCAAGGAGTATAAAGGCTTGAACCATCTTTTCCAGCACGCTACTCCATCCATTGGCCTTAATTATGGATCTATCGAAGAGACCATATCTGAGGAGGCGCTCTGTGATATCCATCGTTGGATAGAGGCGATAAAGTAAAATATCTGTTTTCCATGTAGGCTTTAAATTTATTTTTCCTGAAAAATGATTATTTTTTTTGGAGAATAGAAAAAAGTATGTACATTTGCAGTGTTGTAGTTATCTACAACACAATATCGGGTTTGCGCCCCTCGTTTTTTGACATCGAAAATTTAGATAATTATGCGACTAAAGGTGTTATTCTTGTTTTTAATCCTTGCCGCTTCCAGCATAGGGAGTGTGCTGATAGTGTGTCCGGAGTGGTGGACGGGCGATTGGAGTTATGCTTGTCAAAGCTCGGATGATGTAACTTGGGTTGACGCTGTGTTTGCTATGATGCTGACGGCCTCAATTGTGGCACTTACCGGTGTGGGTTCGGGCAGTCGAAAAAATGAATATGTACGATATATTAATACAAAAAGGCAATGATTAATCTTGAAAACTTATCCTATCGTTATGGGCGAAATGTGTTGGCTATTGACGGAGTGACAGCTCAGATTCAGCCGGGAATTCATCTTCTACTCGGAGAAAATGGTTCAGGGAAAACCACTTTACTTCATGTAATTGCCGGACTGAGATTGGCGCAACCTGCCGACAGTTGCATGATTGATGGTGTGCCTACTGCTTCGCGCACTCTCCCATTATCATCTGAAGTGTTTATCTTGACTGATAGCATGACATTTCCCTATAACACTATTGCCGAAATGGTGCGCTATCATGCTCCTTTTTATCCTACTTTTAGCCATGAGCAGTTAAAGCGTAATCTTGAAGCTTTCGGGATGGATGGAAATGAACCTATCGACCGTTTTTCGCTGGGTAATCGCAAGAAAGCGCAGTTGGCATATATTCTTGCCCTTCGTCCGAGAGTGTTGTTGCTTGATGAGCCTGCCAATGGATTGGATATTTCAGCGCGTGACACTCTTGTGCACATGTTGGCTGAAAACATGTCGGATGAGCAGACAGTAATAGTTTCAACACATGTGGTGTTTGATTTTAAAAATATTGTTGACTCAGTGATGGTGTTGAGTCATGGTAAACTATTGCTTTCAATGCCGGTGTGGGATATTGCCGAACGATTAAGTTTTATTTCAGCTCCGCTTCCACCTGTCAATGCGCTCTACATTCAGCAGTCGATAGGACGATTTGATGCTATTGTGCCCAATGATGGGGGCGATGCCACAGATATTGATTTTGTGGTTTTCTATAATGCGTTGCAAAGTAATAGCCGAATGCAATTGCTCAATTTGCTTGGTCAGAAGAATCCTGTTTCACAGTCAAATATAGAATAATATGGATGCAATAAATACACAAACACAGTCAAAGTTTTCATTCCACAGAGTGGGAATGGTAGCAGGTTTTTACTATCCAATATTAAAAAAACAGATTTGGTTTTATCCAGCTGTTTCTTTGGCATTTGGCATATTTTCGTTTCTGTTGCAATATCTGTTGGAGCCATATGGCATCTCTGGTTTTTTCAATGGGTTGATGTCAATGGTTTTAGCTCTTATGTTTTTCTGGGCTCCATGTGTGCTTGGCAATGAGGGGCGAGAGTTGGAAGTGTCACTCCCTGCTCTTTGGAAAGAGAAGGCGGCGTTTATTATAGGATATTTTTTCGTTGCCATCCCTATCATGGTGTATGGACCATATATATCATCTAAGTTATTGCTTGCAGCTCTGTTTTTACCTGATACAATGGTTCTTGGTTTTGAGCCCGGCTTGTTTGTGGTCAGCATATCAGATATTAGTGTAGGGCTCAGCTCAATTGATGCTCTAGTAGCAATGTCAACGGCACTATTTGTCATGATATACTCACAACGTCGCAGTTTTGCTCGAGCGGCTGTGTTGAGTGTGGTGGCTCATATTGGACTCGGTGTGATTACAGGGCTTATCGTTTTGACACGATTGTATTATACAGGGTTTGATAACTTGGCGCAATTTGCGGAGTCTCATATCAATACCCATGGTGAGATTAAAGACTTAGACCAGCTGATGTCGCTATTAGGGATGAAATCACTAATAGTCATTACCACTCTAATCTGTATAGCTTATACTGCTCTAATGGTGACATTGGTTATTCGCTCAATTAAGAAATTTCAAATCTGAGTTTAATGGAGTTTAAAGGCAATATACCTATTTACCGGCAGATTATAGACCACTGCTTTGCGTGTATTCTATCTGGTGCGTGGATTCCGGAAGGAAGGATTCCTTCGGTCAGAGAAATGGCGGCAAGCATGGCTGTAAATACTCACACTGTATTGAAAGCGCTGGAATTTCTTCAGCAGCAAGAAATCATTTATCCAAAGCGCGGCATGGGTTTTTATTTATCGTCCGACGCGCCGGCAAGAGTGAATGAGGCTCGGCGACAAGAGTTTTATGAAAGTACATTAGTAGAGCTTTTTGCTGAGATGAGGATGCTCGGCATTGGCATTGATGAGATTGTGGCTCGATGGAATGAGAGCGATACTAAATAATAAATTAGAGATGAATTTTGATTGGCGGCGCAAACTTTTTGCGCCGCAATTTTGTATTATCTCTATCTGTCTTAAATCATAAAATTCAGTTTGCTATGACCACAATTATCTATTGCCACCCATATGATGGGAGCTTCAACAACAAAATTCTCCAAACTATTACTGATACCTTGGCAAATCTCGGCAGAGAGTATGATGTAATAGACCTGTATGACGAAGGCTTTAACCCCGTTCTCGGATGTGATGACTTGACAATGCAGAGCCTTGATGAATTGCCACATCGCTATCAGAAAGCTCTGCAAAGCAGTGAGCATCTGATGTTTATTTTCCCCATCTGGTGGGGATTGATGCCTGCTATGCTGAAGGGATTTATTGATAGAGTGTTTGCAAAAGGTGTTGTGTACGACACCACTCCCGAAGGTGGTATCTTGCCATGTCTGTCAATTGGGCGAACCACAGTAGTCACAACCTCCGAATCTGATACTGCAGTCGTAGCTCCTTTTGTGCAGGGCTATTTGATCCCATTAATACTTAATCCGGTGGGTATCAATGGTGTGAGGTGGCTCAATTGCGGCCATGTGAAGCTAGGCTCAGATGAGCATCGAATGAGGTTTTTAGCCGAAGTGCAGAGGGATATTATAGAAGAGTAATGGCAATTAGAAAGTTTTTTGCTATTTTTTGATGCAAAAAAGTTGGAAAGTGATGAAAAATGTGTAAATTTGCAATCTAAAAATTAAAAACAATTGCAGATAGTTACAATTTTAAGTTAGATTTCAGCACAATGAAAGCAGAAGTTGTTATGGCGGAGCTTCGCCGTCGTTTTCCAAATGAGCCGGAATATCTTCAAGCAGTTGAGGAGGTAGTGACCTCAATTGAGGATGTCTATAACCAGTATCCCGAATTTGAACGCTACAATTTGATTGAGCGCTTATGTATGCCCGATCGAATTTTGTCGTTCCGTGTTTCTTGGGTAGATGATAGCGGTAAGGTGCAAAACAATATGGGTTATCGCGTTCAACATTCAAATGCGATTGGTCCCTACAAGGGTGGTATCCGTTTCCATTCATCGGTTAACCAGTCAATCCTCAAGTTCCTTGCTTTTGAGCAGACCTTTAAAAACTCATTAACAACATTGGCCATGGGTGGTGCTAAAGGTGGTTCGGACTTCTCGCCACGCGGAAAGAGCGATATGGAAGTGATGCGTTTTTGTCAAGCTTTCGTGTCTGAATTGTGGCGTCAGATAGGTCCCGACACTGACGTTCCTGCCGGTGATATCGGTGTAGGTGCACGTGAAGTAGGCTACATGTATGGCTGGTACAAGAAGATGGCTCAAGAATTTACCGGAACCTTCACCGGCAAGGGTCGCGAATTTGGTGGTTCGTTGGTTCGCCCTGAAGCCACCGGATATGGCAATGTTTACTTCTTGCTCTCAATGCTTGCCACTCGCGGCATTGATATCAAAGATAAGCGTGTGGCTATTTCCGGTTCGGGCAATGTGGCAACATACACAGCCGATAAACTTCTCTCTCTCGGCGCCAAGGTGGTTTCGATGAGTGATAGTGACGGCACTATTTATGTGCCTGAAGGATTGACTCGCGAGCAACTCGATTATATTTTCAAACTTAAAAATATCTATCGCGGCCGAATCCGTGAATTTGCCGAAGAGTACGGTTGCGAATATTTCCCCGGCGAACGTCCTTGGATGCGCGTCAAATGCGATATCGCTATGCCTTCAGCTACTCAGAACGAACTTGATGGCGATGATGCTCGCGCTCTGTTAGCTCAAGGTTGTATTGCTGTCAGCGAAGGTGCAAATATGCCCTCAACCCCCGATGCAGTGAAAGAATTCATTAATGCCCGTATCCTTTATGCTCCCGGTAAGGCTGCAAATGCCGGTGGAGTGTCGGTTTCCGGGCTTGAAATGTCGCAGAACTCGCAGAAACTTTCTTGGACAGCTGAGGAAGTTGATGCAAAATTGCAGCGCATCATGAGCGATATTCACCAGCAGTGTGAGCTTTTCGGTAAAGAAGAGGATGGCTACATCAACTATGTTAAGGGTGCAAATATTGCCGGCTTCATGAAAGTGGCGCGTGCCATGATGGCTCAGGGTGTGATTTAACCAAGAATTTAGTTAATAGGTATATAAAATGAGAGGCCACGTCAGAGGGATCTGATGTGGTCTCGTTGCTATATAAAAATGCTTAATTCAGGTTTACGGCTTCAAAGCGATAGCCGAGTCGCTTCAATTCAATTGCAGCACCGATTCTGAACATGGCTCGGCAAGCTCGGGCAAAAATGTGGAAAGCCATCAAGCTTTGTGGCTCAATCTGCTCATGGCGAATTAAAGAAACAGCTATCTCGCCGCATCGGCGAATTAACTCTTCAAGTTGGCATGATTCGGCGCCATCTAAGGGCAGCCCCAGCAGATTACCGATGATGTGTTCATCCATGTCGTCAAATCCCTGTTTGCCATAGAAGGAAGTGTAGGCAGCTGTGGAGAAATACTCCCAGTCGGTGTCCCATCCGAAGGCCACGCCGATGCCGAGATACGCGGCCCAAGCCACAGAAACAGTGGGATACTTGGCAATCTGCGGAGTGGCATCTGCTAAATATTCCGGGGCAATTCGTTGCCAATATTCGTCGATGTCCTCAGTGGAAAGTAGCATCCCTTCCAAAGCTTTATATTGGCTGCAAAGGCGGAGTAGCTCGTTGGTCAGTTTGGTTTCAAATTCGTCAAGATAAATAGTGTCTTTTGCTTCCATGTTTCTGATTTTTGAACAAAATTACCCCTCATTTTTGATATTTGCAACTCTGCAGCTCTGATGTGCAGAAAAAGCGAGATAAAAATAACGCCGAACTTCATTGAAGCCCGACGTTTTAATAATGTTGTTTTTGAAACTATTGACTTATTTTACAGCATTGTTGAGTTCAGCACCAACTTTGAATTTAACAACTTTGCGTGCGGGGATTTCGATAGTTTCTTTTGTGCGGGGGTTGATACCCTTGCGAGCGGTTTTTTCAGAAACTGCGAAAGTGCCGAAACCTACAAGGACCACTTTGTCGCCTTTAGCGAGTTGTTCACTGACGGTGTTAATAGTTGCTTCAAGAGCAGCTTTTGCTTGAACTTTTGTGATGTTTGCTTTTTCAGCAATAGCATTGATGAGTTCGGTTTTGTTCATGAGATTAAAGATTTATGTAAATGATACTATTGTTATTACGCGCAAATATAACCTTAAAAACTTAAATATCACAATAAAAGTAAAAAAAAATGACAAAAAAAACGAAAAATAAGCATCTCGGTATCGGATTATGTGCATTAGCCCTATTTTTTTTGTATTTTTGTGTGCCTTAAAGTGTTATGGCGAAAAATGAATAATCATTCTTTTTTGATAGACGGATATGAGTAATTTAGGCTTGGCCTTTCGTAATATGCCTCCGGTCACCAAAAATCTGATAGCGGTTTGCGTTATTGTTTTTGTGACCGGATTGATTCCCCAATTAGGAAATAACTTGATGAAATATTGTGCATTGCATTTCTACGATGCATCAAATTTCAATATCGCTCAGTTGGTGTCATATATGTTCATGCACGGCAACTTTATGCACCTGTTCTTTAATATGTTCACCCTGTTTGTGTTTGGCATAACGCTCGAATATGTGATGGGGTCGCGGCGTTTTTTGATCTACTATATGATTTGTGGCGTCGGTGCCGCGCTAATTCAAGAAGCTGTGTGGGCTTTGACCTTGACAGATATTATAACCGAGGAACTTGCCCACTTGAATCAGATGTCGGTTGAGCAAATGTCGCAGTTTATGGCTCTCAACCCTGGAATATTGGCTCAAAATCTGGATATTTTTTCAACCGTAGGTGCTTCCGGTGCTGTTTATGGCGTCTTGTTGGCATTTGGAATGTTGTTCCCCAATCGACCATTGTATCTGATGTTTTTGCCGGTGCCTGTAAAGGCCAAATGGATGGTGGTTATCTGGGGCGGAATGGAATTATTGCTCGGGATGAGTTCGGCTTCTGATGGAATAGCCCACTTTGCCCATCTCGGCGGCATGCTCTTCGGGTTTATGCTTATTGCTTATTGGAAAAAGAAAGGAACAATCCGAGGTGATTTCTATTAACAGAGCATATGCGCAATTTCGGTGGAACTCGCCATCGCTGCAACTTGTGATAGTTAATGTCGCAGTGTTTGTGGTGTTGCGGCTTATCGCAATTGTGCTTCGTTTCTCCGGTGTGGCAAGTGGCGTTGATTCGGTTGTCGATTTGTTGCTGCTCCCTCACACCTTTGGCGAGTGGATTTTAGCCCCTTGGACGGCTCTGACCTATATGTTTGTGCAGTATGAGCCATTGCATTTGATTATGAATATGCTTTGGCTGTATATGTTTGGAAATATACTTGAAACGGTGGTGTCGCGCAGTCGGTTTTTTGCCACATATATTTGTGGCGGGATGCTTGGCGCACTATGTTATCTATTGGCCGGACTTGCCGGCAACTCCTTCTCAGCCGGATTGACGGGTGCTTCGGCGTCAATATTGGCAGTGATGGCCTCTGCCATGGTCATGATGCCAAACTTGAGGCTGAGATTGATTCTTTTCGGCGAGATGTCACTGAAAGTTATAGGAGCAATAGTTGTAGTTCTCGTGGTGCTTGCCAATGGATTGGGTAATTATAGTGTCCATGCCGCTCATTTGGGCGGTTTCCTGGCCGGTGTGGCTATGGTTTATGCTGTGAATGGCAAATTGGGAACTTGGAATAGCCTGTTTCAGAAATCGGCTATGACTAAGGTGAAGCCAGAATCGGATGTCACTCTTGATCAGTTGCTTGATAAAATACGTCGTTCGGGTTTCAATTCATTGACACCGGCCGAGCGAGTAAGATTGATAAAAATCAGTTCGGAACTGCAAAAAAATCGAAATGGCGAAAAAGGTTGAAAATCACTTCAAAAAAACCATAAAGGGGGTAGTGGCGCTGGCAAATTATTTACTGGTGGCGCTATTTGTGGCTTCGGCGTGGGGTGGTGTGATTAACCCAAACACGTCGGTGTTTCCTGCCGGATTGACTTTGATGTTCCCGATTTTTTTGATTCTGATGATTCTTGCTTTTGCAGCAACACTGATTTGGTTTCGCCGACTGGCGATTGTCAATCTTGCTGCGCTGATATTATGTGGGGGGCAAGTGTTGAACTATTGCCCACTGAATTTCTTTCGGGCTTCTGAAGCGGAAGTTGCAGGTAGGCGAGGGGAGTTGCTAAAAGTATTGTCCTTTAACACCTATGGCTTTATCCCCTTTGGCGATAAGGATTTCAAGGGGGAAAATCCAACAATGGATTATATCTTGAATTCCAATGCTGATATTGTGCTCCTTCAAGAAGCCGATGGCCTGGCGTTGAATAGAATCAGTGAATCGCAAAATAAGAGATTGGATGAAATTTATCCTCATAGCACATCCACCCATCGCGGAATGGCTATATTTTCAAAATATCCATTTACTGATGTCCCTGTTGAAGTTAAAGATAAAGCACAGCTCGACTTGTGTCGCTACGATGTGACACTCGATAGTGGCCGTGTGGTTCATCTTTTCAATGTCCACATGCAGTCAATCGGGTTGACGGCTAAGGATAAGAAGGTCTATGAGGAGATGACTTCAGGAGAGACCCCGGATGACACAGAAAGCATTCGTTATGGATTGCTGTCGAAGCTTGCTGCCGCATTCCGCTCAAGAGCCAATCAGGCCGAGGAGATTCGCAATGCGCTCAATGATGTTGCCGGCGATGTAATTCTGGCGGGTGATTTTAATGATGTGCCTGGAAGCTACGCTTGTCAAACTGTTAAGGGCAGTGATATGATTGACGCTTATCGTCATTCCGGATTAGGGCCGGCAATAACCTATCATGCAAATAGATTCTATTTTAGAATTGACCATGTGTTTTATTGTGGAAATCTTGAAGCTGTGCGCACTCAACGAGGCCGATGCAATTCGAGTGACCACTATCCATTGATTGTAAATTTTAAACTGAAATAAAAACAAATAATAAACCAGTTATGTTGAAAAAGAAAGTTTTAACTCTGATGTCTGTAGTGGCATTGACTGCAGCCGTCACAATGAACTCTTGTATGTCAAACGAACGTGAAAATCCGTTTCTGAAACCCTACGAAACTCCCCACAACATTCCTCCGTTTGCTGAAATCACTTATGATGATTATCTTCCCGCTTTCGAACAGGGTGTTGAGGAGTACAAGGCTGAAATTAGCGCTATCATAGCAAACAAAGAGGCCGCTAATTTCGAAAACACTATTCTTGCCATGGAGAAATCAGGTGAATTGCTCAATAAAGTGTTGCTCGTTTTCTCAAGCTTGAATGAAACTGACTCATCTGATGAAATGGTTGTGTTGTCCGACACTATTATGCCCACCTACACCAAAATCATCGATGAAGTGATGATGAACGACTCGCTTTTCCAGCGTGTGAAATCGGTTTATGATAACAAAGAAAGCCTTTCTGCTACTGAAAAACGCGCTGTTGAAGAGCTATACAAGCGCTTTGTTCGTAGTGGTGCTTTGCTCTCTGAAGCCGATAAAGCTAAATTGAAAGAGCTTAACACCAAATCAACAGATTTGTATTTGGCTTTCAATAAGAACCTCCTTAACGCAACAAACGCATTTGAACTTTGGGTTGACGATTCAACTAAATTGGCCGGTCTCCCCACATCTTCCATTGCTGTTGCTGCCGAAGAAGCTAAAGCAAAGAATAAAGAGGGCAAATGGTTGTTCACTCTCCATGCTCCCAGCCGCTTGCCGTTGTTGCAGTATGCCGACAATCGCGACCTTCGCAAGCAGATGTATGAAGGCTACACAAATCTTGCTTCAACAGGTGAAAACAACAATATCCCCGTTATCAATGAAATCTTGAAGGTGCGCTCTCAGAAAGCTGCATTGCTTGGCTATGCCGACTTTGCTTCCTACATGACTGCAAATGTGATGGCTAAAACTCCTGCAAATGCTGAAAATCTTTTGATGCAAATCTGGACACCCGCTGTTAAGCGTGTGAAAGAAGAAGTAGCCGAAATGCAAGCTCTTGCCGACAAAGAAGGCGCAAATATCAAAATCGAGCCTTGGGACTATTATTACTATGCTGAAAAAGTACGTCGTGATAAATATGCTCTTGATGAAGACCAGGTTCGTGCTTATTTCCAGCTTGACAATGTGGTAGAAGGTGTATTCAATATGGCTTCTCGCCTTTATGGTGTAAACTTTACAGAAATGCCCGATGCGCCTAAGTACAATCCCGAAGTTAAGGTTTATGAAGTGACCGACACCCTAGGAAATCATGTGGCTGTGTTCATGACCGACTATTTCCCACGCGCGTCAAAACGCCAGGGTGCTTGGATGAGCGAATTCCAAGGCGCGTTTGTTGATCCCGATGGCACTTCTCAGCGTCCTATCGTTTACAATGTAGGTAATTTTACCAAACCGACTGCTGAAACGCCTTCTCTCTTGACTATCGACGAGGTTTTGACTGTGTTCCACGAATTTGGCCATGGCTTGCATGGTATGTTGACTAAGGCTCATTTGCGTAGCCAGGCCGGTACTAATGTTGACCGCGATTTCGTTGAGCTCCCCTCGCAGATTCATGAACATTGGGCTTTCGAACCCGAACTGCTCAAAACCTATGCTCGTCACTATAAGACCGGCGAAGTAATCCCCGATTCTTTGATTGAAAAACTCACTGCTGCCGCAAACCACAATCAGGGCTTTATGACTACTGAACTCGCCGGTGCTGCATTGCTCGACCTTCAGTTCGGCAAACTTAATGTGGCTGAAGATATTGATGTGATGGCATTTGAAGCGAAAGTGGCTAAAGACCTCGGCATGCCTGCTGAAGTGCAGTTCCGTTATCGCAGCCCCTATTTCCGCCACATCTTTGGTAGCGATGGCTATGCTTCCGGTTACTATACCTATCTCTGGGCTCAGGTGTTGGATTGCGATGGCTATGAGCTATTCCAAGAAAAAGGTATTTTTGATAAGGAAACAGCAAATGCGTTCAAAACCTATGTGCTTGAAGCCGGTGGAACAGATGATCCGATGACTCTTTATGTGAAATTCCGCGGACATGAACCCAAAGTTGATGCGCTCTTGCGCTATCGCGGCCTTGCTAAATAATTTAAACTATCCTACAATATTGGGCCAATGGTCCAATTATAGAAAGAGTTCGGCCCAGCGCCGAACTCTTTCAGTTTTTAATATCGATATGCTTTTAAGGATGCAAGCGCTGTTTTACTTCTTGCCTCGATTGATAATGTAAATGCCGGTGGTGGCAAGAAAGGCGGCTAATAGATATTTCCAGTAGAATGGTTCGCCAAGGCATAGGCATGATGACAGAGCGCCTACTATTGGGATTAGAGAATTGAATATTGCCACTTTGCCCACAGGATTGCAACTCAATAGCTTGTTGTAGAGCGAAAATCCTATCGTTGAGATGGCAATGAGCAGTGACAAAATGACGAGCCCGGCCACTGAGATGTGGGGTAGTGTGCCTCCGAGTGCAATCCCGGGAATAATGAGCAACAATCCCCCTATGGCTAGGCTATAGCCTGTGCCTACAAATATGTCAATGCGTCGGCCTACGCCGCGTGTCATCAGCCCCGCAAATGCTGAGCAGAGTGCATTGAGAATAATCATACCATCGCCCAAAAATGTGAATTTGCCACTCTCTCCGCCTCCGATGTTGAGCGCAAGAATACCCGCAAAACCTATTAAACACCCTAAAATTTTGCTCGATGTGAGACGGTCGCTCTTGAACACCATGCAAGCCAGCAACACAAGCAGGAATGTGCCAAGTGAATTTAGAATAGCAGCTCGAGCTCCCTCGCTATGCGACAAGCCTATGTAGAAGAATGTGTAGTGTATGGTAGTATTAATCAAGGCAAAAGCTATGATGTAAAGCCAATCCCATGAGCTCGACATCTTAAAGCTTTTACGTGTACTGCGGCCAATGGCCAGTATGATTAATCCGGAAATGGCAAAACGAATACCGGCAAAGAGCATCTTGCTACCTGTCATATCTTGTGTGATATGCCACTCTTCAAATCCGAGCTTAATAAGGGGATAGGCCCACCCCCAAGCTATGGCCGCAGTGAGGGCAAACAGTACTACCCATGCCGGGCGTTGGAATATGCTTTGTTTTATTTGGCTCATTGTTGTTGTTTTATTTGGACTGCAAAGTTACTATAATTTACAATCCTATAAAAACAGAAAAAGAAGGGCATCATTTAAATATGCGATTGTGAGTTTTGGCTAAAATTTTTTATAAATTTGTGCGAGATTAATAGGAAATTGGTGGTTTTGAGACAACTCTAATTATAAAAATTGACATAAACGATGCATATTATGAAAAAAGTACTATCCCTATTAATAATTGCGTGTGCCAATTTCATGGCTATGGCTCAATCAGATTATGTCGCAGAAATGAAGGCTAAGGCTGAAGCCGGTGACGCTAAAGAAATGTATTTCTTGGGACAGAGCTATGAATATGGACACAATGGGTTTGAAAAAGATGAGGCCACTGCTGTATCTTGGTTTAAAAAGTCGGCAGAGAGTGGCTACATAAGTGCTGCTACAAAGTTGGCTTCAGCTTACCAAAGAGGTAAGCTTGGTTTGCCAAAAGATGACAGTCAGTATGTCTATTGGGTGAAGAAAGCGTCAGACCTTGGTGATGTAAAATCAACTGCCGATTTGGCTTCTTTCTATCTTGAAGGAAAATATGGTGTGAAAAAGAATGAGAAAGAGGGGGTAAAATTGGCTAAGAAAGCTGCTGATGGTGGAAGTTACGATGCTATGTATAGTTTGGGCGCGTATTATAAAGACAAAAATGATAATGACGAGGCTATTGCTTGGTATAAGAAATGTGCCGATACCTCTTACCAGAAACGAGGGCGTACTCATAGCGGTGCTACAAAGGACCTTAAACAATTAGGCGTGGACTATGACCCTGCAAACAGCTCTTCAAACAATACTGCTTCTGCCGCTGCTAAAACAGTAGCTGTAGGTGATGAAGTTGATGTTTATTTCCAAAGTGGCAAAAAATGCGATACCGGTACCGTAATTAAAAAAGGCAGTGATTATTATGTCAAACTCAAAAAAGATGAATTGAAATTGACTCCTTGCAACGAATCGCATTATAGCAGTCTTTTTGATAAAGATATTACCTATTGTCATAAACTCAAACGATATGGCATCGACTTGTATATCAAAGATAAAATCAAAGGAGTCCCTACGGCTAAATCTTCTTCTAGTTCAGAACGCGTTGATGAAGATAATTGTGCTGTGAAGGATGGAAAGGTAGTGCTTTATGATCGCCGAGGACAAGTGTTTATGACCTGCAAATTGACGGATAAGAATGGGACTCCTCATGTAAAGGTTGATAATGGTCTTTACAAGATTAAAGCTGAAACCAGAAGATTCAATGGCGTGACATATAGCTATTTGGTGCTTCTTGGCGACGGCGAATATTTTATCAAAGGTCAGATTCCTGGCTTTAAGTCGGGAGCATCTTCAAGTAGTGGCGATAGAAAAGCTACCACTAAAAAGGCTAAGAAAAGTGATGAAAAATCTAGCGCAGCAAAAAAGGTGGGCAAAAAAGTGAAGAGTTTAAAAAAGAAATTGAAATTTTAATTTGATATAGTGGTATCTTATCTAGTGTTACTTCGGTGACAAATCATCACTCGTAGTAAAAAGCATATATTTTATGACCTCAAAAGTTTGGCAAAAACTTTTGAGGTCACTTCATTTTTAAGCCGCGATTTTATTTTGGATATAACAAATGGGAGTGTTATATTTGCATGTTATTATCAAATAAAAAAACAGAGGCAAGAGCGAGTGAACCAACTAACTTTTCAATCAGATGTTTCGGCTGCCGTTAAATGTATGCGTGACGGCGGTATTATTCTTTATCCCACCGACACAGTGTGGGGGATAGGGTGTGATGCTACTCGCTCCGATGCTGTTAGAAGAGTTTTTGAAATCAAGCGCCGTGCCGAGGCCAAGGCTTTGATAACTCTTGTCGGCTCGATTAATCAATTGTGTCAATTTGTTGATAATCCGCCCGAAGTGGCTCTTGAGTTGGTTGAACTTTCAACAACTCCCTGCACTATAGTCTATGATTATCCGCGTGGATTGGCGCCGGAATTATTAGCACCCGACGGGAGTGCAGGGTTGAGATTAACAGCCGAGGATTATAGTCGGGCCATCTGTCTGGGCTTGCGACGCCCGGTGGTGTCAACATCGGCCAATGTCAGTGGCGAGCCCACGCCTAAATTTTTTGCTGAAATATCGCCTGAAATAATCGATGCAGTGGATTATGTGGCCTCCTATCGACGTGGTGATTTGACATCTCATGCCGCTTCGTCGGTTATAAAAATTGCATCGGATTGCTCAATAAAAATTATTCGCAAATGATTGCAGAAACACGGCAGAAACTGAGTTTTGTGTTGGTTGATTTTATTTCAACCAATATTGCCGTATTGCTGTTTAATGTGTTCCGATACTACGACTTTGTGTCGGGCCTTCATGGATATCACTCTCTGGATCTGTTTTTGCTCGCTCCGATGATTTTGTTGGAGCAGATTGTATTCCCGGTGGTGATGCTGGGGATGTATTATCTATTCGGGGGCTATGACAATGTTTTTCGCCGGTCGCGAACTTCGGAATTGACAATGACCGTCATCACAGCATTTATAGGGACTTTGATGCTGATTTTTACGGCGCTTATTAATGACTTGACTCTTGAACGCTCCCGTGACTACATGCTCTTCCTTGTGCTGTTTGCATTGTTGTTTCTTTTTGTTTGTGTCCCGCGAATAGTGTTGACAGGGAGAGTCCACAAAAGAATCTGGTTTGGTGAAATCACCTTCCCGGCGGCAATCGTAGGCTACAGTTCTGCGATGCAACTATTTTCCGAGCAGATTGGCAAGATTGCTAAAACTTCAGGAATTCGTCCGGTGATACTTATTGACGCTGATGGGTGTTCGCATGATATTGCTGCTTTGGCCGGATTGCCGGTTGTTAATATTGCAAATGTGGCTGAAGAGTGTCAAAAAAATGGAATCACTCGGATTATTGTGATTCCACACCCCGACGGATGGAACAACACCCTTGAGATTATAAACAGATTGCTTGCACTTGATTTGCCGGTTTGTGTTGCGGCAGAGAATCTTCCGCCCTATGTTTTCAGCACTCGCTTGCAGGGCTTGAATGAGGAACCGTTCATTGATGTAACGCAGCCTAAAATGTCGCCTGCATCGGTGCATATTAAGCGACTCATCGATGTGGTTGTCTCTGCGTTTGCACTGATCGTGGTTATGGTCCCGATGCTTTTTGTGGCGCTGGCTGTGAAGTTAGATTCTTCCGGACCTGTTTTTTATCGGCAGTTCCGAGTGGGGCTTCATCGCCGCCAATTCAAAATTATTAAATTGCGCACCATGCGATGTGATGCAGAGTCGGATGGCCGACCGCGCCTATCCTATCCCGGAGATAATCGAGTGACTCGATTGGGACGTGTGTTGAGAAAATATCGCATTGATGAAATTCCACAGTTGCTCAATGTGTTGCTGGGCGATATGTCGCTTGTGGGGCCGCGCCCTGAGCGCCCTGAATTTGTTGAAGAGATGCTTCGTCGAAATCCGGCTACAACTTTGATTTTCCGTGTGCGTCCCGGTGTGACATCCTTAGGAATGGTGCGCTATGGTTATGCTTCAGATGTTGACGGCATAATGCGTCGATTACAATATGATTTGCTTTATCTCGAAAACATGTCGTTATTAACCGATTTAAAAATCACGTTGTTCACAATTACTACAGTGTTGTCGGGTAAAGGCGTTTAGTGAATTTTGAAAAAGATGACTGTAAATACAAACGATTTTTTTCACAAGTTGCTCCTGTGGCGCGAGCGTCACATCCCGGAGAAAACGTTTCTTGTGATTCTCGCTTTGATTGTGGGAACGCTCGGCGGTTTTGCTGCGCTATTGCTTAAATGGCTTGTCGAAACGATTGCTCATGGGTTGACATCGCATCTTCATGCCAATGGGGCCAATCCATTATATTTTGTTCTGCCTCCGGTGGGAGTGTTGATTGCGTTGCTTTTTGTGCGCTACTTGGTGCGTGACAATATCTCTCATGGTGTGACACGTGTGCTTCATGCTATCTCTCAAAATAAGAGTCGATTGAAGCGACACAATATGTTCTCATCACTTTGTGCTAGCTCGGTAACCATTGGCTTTGGTGGTTCGGTTGGGGCCGAAGGCCCTATTGTGTTCTCCGGTGCAGCCATCGGTTCTACAGTGGGGCAGCTGTTCAGAATGTCGCCCAGGGTATTGATGATATTGGTGGGCTGCGGCGCTGCTGCCGGTATTGCCGGCATCTTTAAAGCTCCAATTGCCGGCATGCTTTTCACCATCGAGGTGCTCATGATTGATTTGACCACGGTTTCGGTGATGCCGCTTTTGCTGGCTTCAATTGCCGGGGCAGTGGTTTCCTACACCTTTACCGGATTTGACGCCGAGTTTTTCTTTGCTCAAAGCGAATCGTTTGAAACAGCGCGAATCCCCTATGTGGTGGCTCTTGGTGTTTTCTGCGGGTTGGTGTCGCTTTATTTCACTCGCGTCATGAATAAAATGGAGAACTTCTTTGGCTCGATAAAAAACAAGTGGACACGCTATTTTATCGGCGCTTCTATCTTGTCGTGCTTGGTGTTCTTCTTCCCTCCGCTCTATGGTGAAGGCTATTCAACAATAGTGTCGTTGCTTAAGGGTGCGCCCGGAGAAATTGTTGACGGCTCGTTTTTCTATTTTGATAAAGGCTCGTCATTGATTATCATATTGTTTGTGGCTGTGTTGATGCTCGCAAAAGCGTTTGCAACATCGGCAACAACAGGCGCCGGCGGTGTTGGGGGTACATTTGCTCCCTCACTCTTTGTGGGGTGTATGGCCGGATTCCTATTTGCCTATGCGCTCAATTATTTCTTTGACCTCGACCTCTCAGTTAAGAATTTTGCTTTGATGGGTATGGCCGGGGTGATGGCAGCTGTGATGCACGCGCCATTGATGGGAATCTTCCTCACAGCCGAGCTGACAGGCGGATACGAACTCTTCTTGCCTCTGCTCATTGCTTCGGCACTCTCCTATTTGACGATTAAAACTTTCGAACCCTATAGCATCTATGCAATGCGTCTTGCGCAGCGTGGAGAATTGCTCACTCACCACAAAGATAAAGGTGTGCTGACTCTTTTGAAGATTGTCAATGTGATTGAAACCGACTTCCGGGTTGTGACAGTCGACATGGATTTGCGACAAATGGTTAAGGTGATTTCTCAATCATCACGCAATCTATTCCCGGTGGTCAATGCAGATGGTAAATTGATGGGGGTGGTGTTGCTTGACGATATTCGCAACATCATGTTCCGCCCCGACCTTTACCGACGAATGCATGTTGATAAGTTTATGTCAACACCGCCTGCGCTGATTGATATTAACAGCTCTATGGAGGAGGTGATGAAGGTTTTTGATGACACCGGAGCCTGGAATTTGCCTGTGGTCGACAATGGAAAATATGTGGGTTTTGTCTCTAAATCAAAGATTTTTAATTCCTATCGTAGAGTTCTTCGTCACTACTCGGAGGACTAAGCGGAGTCCAGCTTTTTTCTCACTTCTCAAATTAAGTTAATCATAGGCTAAAATCACTCGATTTTGGCTAAAAAATGCGTTGTTTTCTTTGTAAAGGAGAATGATTATATTATCTTTGTGTATCTAATAAATACTAAAAAAATAATATAGTAATGAAGAAGCACAATTTTTATGCCGGCCCGTCAATTTTGAGCCAGTACACTATTAAAAATACTGCTGATGCAATCATAAACTTTGCCGGCACAGGCTTGTCTGTTCTTGAAGTGTCTCATCGTAGCAAAGAATTCCAAGCTGTGATGGACGAAGCTGTTGCTTTGGTTAAAGAACTGTTGGAAATCCCCGAAGGTTATTCGGTACTTTTCCTCGGTGGTGGCGCAAGCATGCAATTCTGCATGGTGCCGTTCAATCTTCTCAAAAAGAAGGCCGCTTATCTCGAAACAGGAACTTGGGCCACTAATGCCATCAAAGAAGCTCGATTGTTTGGCGAAGTAGACGTTGTTGCATCATCAAAGGATGCCAACTTTACTTATATCCCCAAAGACTACACAATTCCCGAAGATGTGGATTATTTCCACTTCACCACTAACAATACAATCTACGGCACAGAAATGCGCTTTGATCCCGACTGCGGCAATGTGCGTTTAGTTGCAGATATGTCGAGCGACATTTTCTCTCGTCCAATCGATGTTTCAAAATATGATGTTATCTATGCCGGAGCGCAGAAAAATCTCGCTCCCGCAGGGGTTACTATCGTGATTGTCAAGGATGATGTTCTCGGACAAGTTGAACGTCAAATCCCCACTATGCTTGACTATCGCACTCATGTCAAGAAGGGCTCTATGTTCAACACTCCCCCCGTGCTCCCCATCTTCTCGGCTCTTCAAACTCTCCGCTACTACAAAGAACTTGGTGGCGTTAAGGAACTTGAAAAGATGAATCTCGCAAAAGCAGAGCTCCTTTACAATGCTATTGATTCGAGCCGAATGTTTGAAGGCACTGTGACTGATCCCGCCGACCGCTCAATCATGAACGTTTGCTTTGTGATGACTCCTGAATATAAGGAACTTGAAAAAGACTTCGTTGACTTCTGCACAACCAAGGGGATTGTGGGCATTAAAGGTCACAGATCTGTGGGTGGTTTCCGTGCATCACTCTATAATGCACTCCCAATTGAAAGTGTTGAAGTCCTTGTGGCTGCAATGAAAGAATTTGAATCGCAACACTAATTCAGCGCAAAAATGAAGATACTTGTAGCAACCGAAAAACCATTTGCTGCAGTGGCAGTTAATGGAATCCGTGAAATAGTGGAAGATGCAGGCTATGAACTTGCCCTTCTTGAAAAATACTCATCTAAGCAAGAATTGCTCGATGCTGTTGCTTCGGCCGACGGATTGATTATCCGTAGCGACATTGTGGACGCCGAGGTGCTTGATGCCGCAAAAAATCTGAAAGTTGTGGTTCGCGCCGGCGCAGGATATGACAATGTTGATTTGGCTGCTGCTACTGCTCATGGTGTGTGCGTTGAAAACACCCCCGGACAGAATTCAAATGCAGTTGCCGAGTTGGTGTTTGGCATGACAGTAATGGCTGTGCGCAATATGTTTGACGGCACTTCCGGCTCTGAACTCAAAGATAAAACTTTGGGTATCCATGCGTTTGGACAGGTGGGGCGAAATGTGGCTCGTATCGCCAAAGGCTTCGGAATGGAGGTATCGGCTCTCGATCCCTATTGCCCCGATTCTGTGATGGAAGAAGCCGGTGTGGCTGCTATCCATTCTGTTGAAGAACTTTACAAAAACAATAAGTTTGTGTCACTTCACATCCCCGCAACCGATGAAACTCGTCGCTCGGTGGGTTATGATTTGATAACATTGATGCCCAAAGGCGGCGTGCTTATCAACACAGCTCGCAAAGAGGTGATTGATGAAGAGGGGCTTGCTAAAGCACTTGAAGAACGCACTGATTTGAAGTATGTCTCTGACATAAAACCCGACAATGCTGCCGAGCTCAAAGAGCGTTTTGCTGGCCGTGTGTTCTTCACTCCCAAGAAAATGGGTGCGCAGACTTCGGAAGCCAATATCAATGCCGGGCTTGCTGCTGCTCGCCAGTCGGTAGCTTTCTTGCGCGATGGTGTTGATCGATTCCGTGTAAACAAATGACAAATACGCAAGAGATAAAATATGTTTTTGAAATGCCAATGCGAGTTCGCGATTATGAAGTGGACTCGCAAGGCATTGTCAATAATGCAATCTATTTGCATTATCTTGAACACACTCGCCATGAGTTCTGCCGCAAGGCCGGAACCTCATTTAGGCGTATGCAGGCTGCCGGAATAGATCCGGTGCTTCGCAGTGTTAATATCACCTATCTTCGCCCCTTAGGCCTGGGTGAGGAGATGGTCAGCAAGCTGGCCCTGCGTCGAGAAGGCGCCCGATTTGTGTTTATTCAAGACATATATTCGTTGCCTGATCTTCAGCCTGTTGTTAAGGCCGAAGTGGTGGTGGTTTGTATTGAGGGTGGACGCCTCACTCGTGGAGATGTATTGGCCGAATCTTTCGCGGAATATCTTTAACTCATCCAACCCTCTCCTTTAAGCTATGGAAGATTCGCTTGTCTATCGCATTGCGTTTGCCTCGCTCCGTGGAATCAATCGAGTGATGGCGGAGCAGCTATTGGCTCACTTTGGTGACGAGCGAAACTTTTTTGAGGCAACCGAACGTCAACTCAGCTCGGTGATGGGGCTTAAAAGCCGACTCTTTGATGATGCCTATCGCAAATCGCTGATAGAGCGCGGTAAGCGCGAAGCGGATTTCTTGATGTCGAGTGGTGTGAAGACACTCTATTTTACTGATGAACAATATCCTCAGCGGCTGTGTGATGCTGATGACGCTCCGCTGATGCTCTTTTCAATTGGCGGAGCCGATTTGAATCAAGGACGAGTGGTTTCAATTGTTGGAACTCGCCATGCAACACCCTACGGCGTTGATTTTGTCAATAACCTCATTGCCGATCTTCGCGCTGTGATGACCGAACCGCTGACAATTGTCAGTGGGCTTGCTTTCGGAATTGATGCTGCGGCTCATGCTGCATCGTTAAAACTGAATATCCCCACTGTCGGGGTGCTGGCTCATGGGCTCAACACCATCTATCCTGCTCAGCATAGGCAGTTGGCGGCCGATATGGTGCATTCGGGTGGGGCTTTGCTGACAGAATACACCAGTTTTGACCCTATTCATAAAGGAAATTTTGTGGCTCGAAATCGAATTGTGGCGGGTTTGTGTGACTGCATTGTGGTCGCTGAGTCGGCTGAAAAAGGGGGCGCATTGATAACTGCTGGTATTGCATCGGACTATAATAGAGATGTTTTTGCTCTGCCAGGGAGAACTTCCGATAGGTTTAGCGCCGGATGTAACGCCCTGATTGCACGCAATGTAGCAGCTATGGCGCGTGATGCTTCAGATATTGTCAAGGCAATGAATTGGAAAGTTAAGGATAGTGGACATCAGCAGCTCTCACTCTTTAACGACCTTTCACCCGAAGAGCAAGCAGTGGTTGATTATCTAACCACAAATGGCGAAGGACAGCTCAATCAGATTTCTATTGCGCTGAATCAAAATGTTGGCCGAACCATGTCATTGCTTATCGATATGGAGTTTAAAGGGATGCTGCTGACATATCCCGGCGGTAAATATCGATTGGCTTAGCGCCTATTTAGGCTCGTGATTGTTATAATAATTGTAATTACTTAAATCGAAAATATAGATATGGAAAAGAAAGTAATAGCCCCCTCGGAGTTTATAGTTAACCCCGACGGCACTGTATTTCATCTTCATTTGCTCCCCGAACAGCTCACCGATAGAATAATTCTTGTTGGTGATCCCGGACGTGTTGATTTGGTGGCATCATTTTTCGATTCTAAAACTTTTGAAGTAACGGCTCGTGAGTTTCACACAATCGGTGGCACCTATCGTGGGAAACCGATAATGTGTTTAAGCCACGGTATCGGCCCTGATAATATAGACATTGTGATTAATGAGCTCGATGCTTTGGCAAATGTGGATTTTGCCACTCGTGAGATGCGCGAAAAGCATCGCACTCTCACCATGGTGCGCATTGGCACTTCGGGTGCCCTTCAGCCCGAATTGAAGGTGGGAACACCTGTGATTGCCGAGCGTGCTATCGGTTTTGATGGTGTGCTCAACTATTATGCCGGGCGCAATGGTGTGGCCGATATAGACTTTGAGAATGCTTTTTGTGAGCATGTGGGGTGGAATCCGCTTTGGGCTAAGCCTTATGTGGTTAAGGCCGATGAAGAACTCGTGGATTTAATCGGCCGCGATGATATGGTGCGTGGCAACACAATCTCGGCTGTAGGTTTCTATGGGCCTCAAGGACGCGAACTTCGCTTGCCGCTTGCCAATCCCGATTTGAACAAGCGCATTGAGTCTTTCCGTCACAATGGATTGAAGGTCACTAACTATGAAATGGAATCGGCTCCTCTTCAAGGGCTCTCTCGTTTGCTTGGGCATAAAGCAATGACTGTTTGCTCTATTATTGCCAATCGAATGAGCCATGAAGCAACTCCGAATTATAAGACTGCAATGCATGATTTGATAGGCTCTGTGCTTGATAGAATTTAATGTCGTTGCAAGATTTTAAAATATTTGCCGCACCGCTGCAGGGCTACACAGAAGCTCTGTGGCGGTGTGCTCATTCTCGCCTTGCCGGTGGCGTGGATAACTATTTCACCCCATTTCTCAGAGTAGAAAAAGCAGGGCTGCGCAATCGTGACTTGCGCGAGATTCAGCCTGCGGTTAATAATGGGGCAACAATTGTGCCGCAAGCTATATTTTCCGATGCAGAAGAACTCCGGCTGATTGCCGATGCTGTGAGAGCATCGGGCTATTCTCGGCTTGACTTAAATCTTGGATGCCCCTTCCCTCCGCAGTGGAAAAAGGGTAGGGGCGCCGGTATGATTGGGCGAGTTGATGCTATGACGCGTGTGGCCGACTTTGTTAAGGAGTGTGTCGATTTGCGCTTTAGCATCAAGATGCGCTTAGGTGTTGAGAATCCTGAGGAATATCGCGCTTTGATCCCATTGCTCAATGAAATGCCTTTGGAGTTCGTTACGGTTCATCCGCGTGTGGCTCGTCAGCAATATTCAGGTGAACTTTCTATGGCCGAATTTTCTCATCTCTGCAGCGAATCATCTCACCCGGTGATTTTCAATGGCGATTTGCTCTCGGTTGAAGATATAGACCGTGTGCGCGATAGCTTCCCCGCTGTGGCCGGAGTGATGATTGGACGCGGATTGCTTGCCCGTCCCTCACTGGCTGCAGAGTGGCGTAGCCGAGTGGTGCTGACACAAGAACAGGTGATAGCGCTGCTCATAGAAATTCATGATGAAATTTATACCGGATATACCGACGCGCTTTGTGGCGATAGTCAGATTCTCTCAAAGGTGAAACCCTATTGGGACTATGCGCAAACCGTTATTGACCGAAAAGTGTGGAAAGCTATTCACAAGTCCACCACTTTGCGCCGCTACGAAGAAGCTCTCCTACCCCTCCGCCGTTAATATAGAAATTTAGAGAATCTATATAATCCCCGAATCTTACTATCCACCCTCTAATAATAAAAAACGGGCTGCAACTTTTGATCGCAGCCCATTCGTATGTTATTATATCTGTAATTACCAGATAATGATGCGTTCCTCTACGGGACGATACATTGCGTCTTTTTCGGTGATGCCGAAGGCCTGGAAGAAATCTTCAAGGTTGCGCAAGGTCACATTCACGCGGTTGATGCCGAGTGAGTGAACGTCGCCTGTGGTGAGTGAGCGAATCTCTTCTTCGCGGATGTTCTGGCCCCAGAGGTTTGCATAGTTCATATAGAACACCTGTGTGGGTTTCAAGCCGTCGATGGTTACTGAGTCCACATCTACACCTTTTTTCTTCTGTGAATCAAGGAATGCAGTCATTGCTACACGCAAACCTCCCTGGTCGGCAATGTTTTCACCCATTGTGTAGGTGCCGTTTGCAAATAGGCCGGGAAGTACTTCTACTGCATCAAACTGTGCACCGAGTACTTTGGTCTTTTCTCCAAATGCTTTCTCATCTTCGGGCAGCCACCAGTTGGTCAAGTTTCCGTTGGCGTCGAAGTTGCGACCCTGATCATCAAATCCGTGAATCATTTCATGGCCGATTACCACACCGATACCACCATAGTTTTCTGCATCTGATGATTTGGGATCAAAGAAGGGTGCCTGGAGGATAGCTGCGGGGAACACGATTTCGTTGGCAAGAGGATTGTAGTAAGCATTTACTGTTTGTGGTGTCATGCCCCACTCTGTGCGGTCAACAGGTTTGCCCCATTTCTTGAGGTATTCTTTCTGATGCCACATACCCACATTGTGCATGTTTTCGTAATATGAAAGCTCGGGATTGATTTCCATTGATGAGTAATCTTTCCATTTATCGGGATAGCCGATTTTCACAGTGAATGCGCTGAGTTTTTTGAGTGCATTGAGTTTGGTGTCAGTGCTCATCCAATCAAGGTTGATAATATGCTTGCCAAGTGCTGTGCGAAGGTTTTCCACAAGCCCTATCATATAGTCTTTAGATGACTGGGGGAAGTATTTTTCAACATAGAGTTGGCCTACAGCTTCTCCCATTGCTCCTTCAGTAGCTGAGAGTGCACGTTTCCAGCGGGGACGTTGCTGCTGAACACCGCTCATCACTTTGCTAAATTCAAATGATGCCTGTGTGAAGTTGTCGCTCAATGCGCTTGCTGCTTGTGACACATATTTCCAGAGATAGTAGTCCTTGATTTCGCGGTCAGTGAGCTCGGCCATAAGGTCGTTGGCTTTCTTGACAGTCTTGATATCTGTAATGATTACTGTTTCGGGTGATGCAATGCCCATTGTTTCAATGAAGAAGCGGTCCCAGTTGATGTTGGGGTACATCTCTTTAAGCTGAGCAAATGAGCGGGGATTGTACATTGCAGGGATGTTGCGGCTCTCTTCGCGTGTTTTGGTTGAGTCGGCAATTGCAGTCTCAATCTTTATCACATTTTTCATGATGCGGTTGGCATCTTTCTTCTTGTAGCCGGCATTCATCATCTGCTTAACGATGAGTTTCTGATATGCTTCGCGCACTTCCTTATTACGTTGGTCATTGAGCAAGTAGTAATCGCGGTCTCCGAGGCCGAGGCGACCACCGCTCACATACATGGCATACACGGTTGAGTTGCTAAGGTCTTCCTGAATGCCTGCGCTGAAGAAGGGGCTTGAATAGTAGGTGTGCATCCACAGTAGGAGGTCTTCCATTCCTTCGGCTGGAGTGTTTTCAATCTTTTTCAAGTCGGCCTGGATGGGAGCTGCACCTTCGCGGTTGCGGCGCACTGAGTCCATAGCCTGATTGTAGATTGTCGACACTTTGAATGCCACTGTGCCGGGCTCGGGATTGCTATTGGCAAGGCCCAATACAAGGTTCTTCACGCGAACTTCTGATGAGTCGCTAAGCACATTGAATTTGCCGTAGCGTGAGTGTTCGGGAGTCAATGGGTTGGCCAACTGCCACTGGCGGTTGACATGGTGGTAAAAGTCGGTGCCGGGAGCAATTGTCTGGTCGAGCTGCTTGGCATCGAGGCTGTATAGGTGTTCTTGTGCATTAGCGCCCATTGTGGCTGTTGCTGTAAGAACCATTGCTACAAATGTTGATTTTAAGTTCATTGGGTTTGTTGTTTATTTGATGTAATTGTTTCTTTTGTGATTATGGCTTAGTGGCTGTGTAGATGCAGCAGGTGCCAAAGGTCAGTGTGCGGTAGGCTGTGTTGGTAAATCCGGCCTCTGCCATGAGTGAGGTCATAGCTTGGCGTTGGGGAACGGCAGCTATGCTTTCGGGAAGATAGGCGTAAGCTCTGACATCTTTCGACACCATACGCCCAATGGTGGGGATAATGTAGCGAGTGTAGAACTTATAGAGTGGCTTGATGATAGGGGAGGTGGGGGTCGATAGCTCGATGACATTTATGGTGCCTCCCGGACGGAGCACTCGTAGCATCTCGCGGTAACCCTGAAGTAGATTCTCAAAATTGCGCACTCCGTAGGCCACTGTCACTGCATCAAAGCTGTTCGCTTCCCAAGGGAGATTCAAACAGTCGCCACACTCAAGTGTGATGCGAGCCGATAGGCCCGCATCATCTATTTTTTTTCGCCCTACGGCAATCATCCCCTCTGATAGGTCAACACCTGTGATGGTGCTACCTTTGATTCTACGTGCCATGAGCATAGCAAGGTCGCCGGTGCCGGTAGCCACATCAAGAATCTCTCGCGGTGTGCTTTTCGAGAGCATATCCACAGCCTTGCGACGCCAACAGCGGTCTATGCCGAATGTCATGGCGCGATTCATAAAATCGTAGGCTGGAGCTATGTTGTCAAACATGCTCTTGATCTGCTCCGATTTGCTTCGAGTATCGGACGAGTAGGGGTTGATTTCTTCGCAGTTCATTTCTTGTTATTAGCGATTCTTCAAGTATTCAAGAACATTGGTCTCAATGCGTTTTGTCAAGTCTGATTCGTCGGCTTTGATGAAGGTCTTGCCGGTTACTCGTTCATAGAGCTCGATATAGCGGTCTGATACTGACTGGATAAATTCTTCTGTCATTTCAGGCACCTGCTGTCCTTCTTTACCCATGAAGTCATTGTCAATGAGCCATTGGCGTACAAATTCTTTTGATAGCTGACGCTGGGGTTCACCTTTTTCGAAGCGTTCCTGATACCCTTCGGCATAGAAATAGCGTGATGAGTCGGGTGTGTGGATTTCGTCAATAAGATAAACTTTGCCATCATGCTTGCCAAACTCATATTTGGTGTCAACCAAAATCAAGCCTTTTTCAGCTGCCATCTGTGTGCCACGTTCAAAGAGCATGCGTGTGTATTTTTCCATCACCACATAGTCCTCTTCCGATACGATGCCTTGTGCTATGATTTCTTCGCGTGAAATGTTTTCGTCATGACCTGCATCTGCCTTTGTTGTGGGGGTGATGATGGGCTCGGGGAAACGTTCGTTTTCGCGCATCCCTTCGGGGAGTTTCACTCCGCAGATTTCGCGGCAGCCTGCCTGATATTCACGCCATGCGCTTCCGGTCAAATAGCCACGGATAATCATCTCAACACGGAAACCTTCGCAACGAAGCCCCACTGCTACCATCGGGTCGGGAGTGGCCTGTTTCCAGTTGGGTACTATGTCAGCGGTTGAGTCAAGGAAATAAGTTGCTATTTCGTTGAGCACTTGGCCTTTGTAGGGGATGCCTTTGGGGAGGATTACGTCAAATGCCGAGATACGGTCACTTGCTATCATCACTAAAGTGTCGTCACCAATTGAATAAACGTCGCGTACTTTGCCGTGGTAAACTGCGGTTTGACCAGGGAAATTGAAGTCTGTGTTGACAAGAGCTTTTGCCATAGTAAAATAGTGTATGGATAGGGTTTGTTAATTATTTTGCGAATTTACTGAATTTTTGTCGCCTCGCAAAGTGTTTCTGCGCTTTGCGAGCAACTTTGAGTGATATTTTTTCGGCTTCTGCCAGATTGTTTCTGCTGAGGGAGGAAATCTTCTTGGTGTTGCCAAGATGCATTGTTGCTGCAAACTTAAATTCCGCAGGCAATAAAATGCGTCGCAGCGTGCCGGCGGTGTCGCATATTTTGCTCATCATATTGAAAGGCCATCCGGCCGATGAGGTGACTATCACCCCTATCGGCTTGCCTATATGGCGTGGATGTGGCATCATCTCATTTCTGCGAGATGTGTCCATCAATGCACTGACAAGACGGTCAAAGAGCATCTTTGTCTCGCCGGGCAAACCTCCAAGGTAGGTTGGCGTGGCTACGATGAGCCCGTCACACTCCAGTAGATATTGGTCCACTTTGTGTGCATCGTCAAATGGCATTTGACACATCCCCGATTGTCGGCACTTCATGCATGCTCGGCAAGCTTTAAACTGCAGCTCCGACACATTAACTCGCACCACCTCACAGCCTTCATCTTCCAACTGCTTTTCCGATGCCTCAAGCAGTTGTGCAGTCAATCCATTCACTCGTGGCGATGCTAATACCGTCAATATTTTAGGCCTAATCATAATCAATTATAGTTTCCACTTGCAAAGATACAACCTTCAGGGATTAATACAACCGGTTACTCGCTAATAAAAAACTGCACCCTGATGTGGTCGGGCGCAGTTGATATTGATTGTTGAATAATATTAGAATTCAGCGTTTTTGGGAGTACGGGGGAAGGGAATCACGTCGCGGATGTTGGTCATGCCGGTAACGAAAAGAACCAAGCGTTCAAATCCAAGACCGAAGCCTGAGTGGGGCACTGAACCGTAACGGCGTGTATCCAAATACCACCACATATCCTTCATCGGAATATCAAGCTCTTCGATGCGTGTCTGGAGCTTTTCGAGGTCGGCTTCACGCTCTGAGCCACCGATGATTTCGCCAATTTTGGGGAAGAGAACGTCCATGGCGCGAACAGTTTTGCCATCTTCGTTTTGCTTCATGTAGAATGCCTTGATTTCTTTGGGGTAGTCGGTCAAGATAACAGGGCATTTGAAGTGTTCTTCCACCAAGTAGCGTTCGTGTTCGCTCTGGAGGTCTGTGCCCCAATGCACGGGGAATTCAAATTTCTTGCCTGACTCTTCAAGAATCTTCACACCCTCAGTGTAGCTCAAGCGAACAAATGAGTTTTCAAGAACGAACTTCAAGCGGTCAACCAATTCGGTGTCATACATCTGCGCCAAGAAATCGATGTCGTCGCGGCAGTTGTCGAGAGCGTAGCTGATACAGTATTTGATAAATTCCTCAGCCAAGTCCATATTGTCGGTGATGTCATAGAATGCCATTTCCGGCTCAATCATCCAGAATTCCGACAAGTGGCGAGGTGTGTTAGAGTTTTCAGCGCGGAATGTCGGGCCAAAAGTGTAGATAGCACCGAGGGCTGTTGCACCGAGTTCACCTTCAAGCTGACCGCTCACGGTCAATGCTGTGGGCTTGCCAAAGAAGTCGGCGGAATAGTCAACGCTGCCATCTTCTGTTTTGGGAAGATTGTTAAGGTCGAGAGTTGTCACCTGGAACATTGCACCTGCACCCTCACAGTCCGATGCTGTGATAAGGGGAGTGTTGAGGTAGAAGAAACCACGTTCGTTGAAGAACTTGTGAATGGCGAAAGCCAAAGCCGAGCGCACACGGAGAATTGCACCAAAGGTGTTGGTGCGGGGACGCAAGTGAGCTTTTTCGCGGAGGAATTCAAGGGTGTGGCCTTTTTTCTGCAAGGGATATGTTTCAGGATCGGCTGTACCGAATAGTTTCAATGTTTCAGCCTGTACTTCGCAAGTCTGACCCTTGCCCATTGATTCTACTAAGCGACCGGTGACATGCACGCTTGAACCTGTGGTCACGCCGCGAAGGTCATCTTCAGTGAATTTGGCCATATCGAGAACCACCTGAAGGTTCTTGATTGTTGAGCCGTCATTGAGAGCAATAAATTGCACATGCTTATTTCCGCGACGAGTGCGAACCCATCCCATAACACTCACTTCTGTGCCAATGAGTTCGGGCGAAAATATGTCGATAATTTTTGTACGTTTCATTATCTGTGGTTAGGTGTTATTGTGTGATATTAGTTAATTCTTTATTATTCGAAAGAGCCCATTTTCAAGTAGTTGACCTCTTCCTGTGTGAGATAGCGCCAGCGTCCGCGAGACAGGTTTTTCTTTGTCAACCCGGCAAAGTAAACGCGATCGAGCTTTGTAACATGATAGCCGAGGCTTTCAAAGATGCGGCGCACAATGCGGTTGCGGCCTGAGTGGATTTCGATGCCGGCCTGATTGCGATCGGTCTCAGTGGCATAGCTGATGGCATCGGCATGGATGGGACCATCTTCGAGTTCAATGCCGTCGGCTATACGCTGCATATCTTCTTCCGAAATATCTTTGTCGGTCCACACATGGTAGATCTTTTTCTTCACATATTTCGGGTGTGTGAGTTTTGAGGCGAGTTCGCCGTCATTGGTGAGCAGTAGCACACCGGTGGTGTTGCGGTCAAGGCGTCCCACAGGGTAGATGCGTTCCGAGCATGCGCCTTTCACCAAGTCCATCACTGTCATTCGGCCATTGGGATCGTCAACTGTGGTTACACAATCTTTAGGCTTATTGAGCAGAATGTAGGTTTTGCGTTCGAGCGCAACAATCTTTTCGTCATATTCCACAGTGTCACTGTGTGAAATCTTTGAGCCAAGTTCGGTTACTACAACACCATTTACCTTCACCAATCCCTGCTGGATAAATTCGTCGGCTTCACGGCGTGAGCAAATACCGGCATTGGCCATGAATTTGTTCAAGCGAATCTGTGATTCGGGATCCGGAATTTCCTGCTCATATTCCACGGGGCGCGGACGAGGCACAAAGCTCTTTCCGCCACGTGGCATTCCTGATTCATTGTAGCGGGTGCGGCCATTGTTGTAGCGGCCTTGGCGGTTTTGATTGCCATATCCACCCTGGCGGCGATTGCCCTGAGCGCCTCTTTGACGGGGATAGCTGTTGTATTCCCCCTCTTGGCCTTCGGTGTTATTGTAATTGTCGTAGTTCTCGTTGTAAGAGCGGTTGGGGGTATTGTAACGACGATAGCCACCGGCATTCTGTCGGTTGTTGCGGTTATAGCCTCTGTTGTTGCCATGCGAACGGTAGTTCTCGTTTTCCCCTGAAGCATAGCTGTTTGTCATTTCGCCATTGGGAGAGTTGTATTGACGGCGTGGACGGTAATCGCTGTCGGAGTTGTTGTAGCGATTATTGTTGTAGTTGTTATTATTGCGATATCCCCCTTGATAGCCATCGTTGCTGTTGTGGCGGCGTGACTGGTAGGGGCGGTCATAGTTGCGTTGAGTGTGGCTCTCTGAAGAGTATTCGTTAGAGTAAGAGCTGCGATTCTCGCGAACATAGCTGCTCTGATCGGCCGACTGTGTTCGGCCAATGCGTGGTCTTTTTCCTCTTTTTTCGTTCAAATCCATAGTGTTGTTTTGATTGAATGGTTTTTAACGGAGTTAACGTTGTGAAATTGAATTGAATAGTTGTGCCTCGCGGCACTAAATGATAGTTGTTGATAGAGTTTGTGTAAAATCTGTGCAAAGATACTACAAATCTCGTGTATAACAACAATTACAGCTCCCCTTTTTGTTCGTTTTTTGATGTAAAAATGTGTGTTTGCATCGAAATGCCTGCTTTGGTGTGCCAATCATGCTATATTGGATACTTCTCAGCAAAAAAATCATCCAAGCTTGGCTTTTATGCTTCCGTCGGTATATTTGAGGTGAGTCTCGCTTGTCTTACGCCAACCGTGAACCGGCTGCGCCGACTTACACTGCTCGCTCACCCTCGAATACAAGAAAAATCTCTGCAAAAAAACCTGCAAGTTTGTTTTTTTGCTTTCGCTTTTTCTTATATTTGTGATATGAATAAATTTGATTCTGAAATTGAAGTGACTGCCGATGGTTCGGCAACATTATACCGTGCCGATATTGATGAACACTATCATTCGGTGAAGGGCGCTTTGACCGAAAGCAGCCATGTTTACATCAATAGCGCGCTACACTATCGTGTGGCTGCCGGGGATTGCAGCGAGGGGCTCACTCTGCTTGAAATCGGATTCGGCACAGGACTCAATGCGGCTATGTCGGTTGGAGCGGTTGATATTCCGCTGAGGTATGTCGCGCTGGAGCTATATCCCCTGTCGGCAGATGTGGTGGAAGCAATGGGCTATGACTCAACGTTGCCCTACATCACTGCGGTCAATAATGCACAATGGGACTCTTCGGTTGCAATCACTCCGAGTTTCATTCTTGAAAAGCGAATTGCCGATTTCCTTTCGTGTGAGCTGCCACAGGGTGTAGATGTGGTCTATTTCGATGCTTTTGCCCCTGAAAAGCAGCCCGAAATGTGGAGTCGCGAGTGCTTCGAACGGGTTTATGCTGCCATGAATCTCGGTGGGGTGCTGACCACATATTGCGCAAAAGGCATTGTGCGCCGATTGCTGCAAGAGGTGGGATTCACAGTTCAGCGAATTGAAGGCCCTGTTGGTGGGAAACGTGAAATTCTGCGTGCCATTAAAGATAAATAATCAAGTTCAATGGATATTAGAGAATTTGCCGAACGTGTGTTCCTGAATCTGCCCTATGATCCTAATGATCAGCAGATTCAGTTAATTGCCGCGTTGGCAAAATTCTGCTCTTCGGCCATGCAGCGTGATTCGGTGTTCCTGCTTAATGGCTATGCCGGAACCGGTAAAACCTCACTCACAGGTGCATTGGTGCGAGCATTGCGGGAGGCCGATGTGCCGGTGGTGCTTCTTGCGCCCACAGGTAGAGCGGCAAAGGTGTTTGGCGCTTTTGCTCGCTATCCAGCCTCAACTATTCATCGTCGCATCTATCGAGGCGGTGATGGTTCGATGCTCTCTTATAGCGGCGAGTTGGCTGAAAACACTCTTGAAAATGCTGTGTTTATTGTTGATGAGGCATCGATGATAGGCAATGGTGATGGTTTTGGTGAGAAGTCATCGCTGCTTGAAGATTTGATTCAGTTTGTTTACTCCGGCGAAGGGTGCCGAATGATTTTGCTTGGCGACACTGCGCAGCTGCCTCCGGTAGGGTGCACTGAAAGCCCGGCTCTTAATCCCGATTCTTTGCGAAGCTTCGGGCTGCATGTGGTGCGGGTGGTGATGACCGATGTGGTGCGCCAAGGTAGAATGTCGGGAGTGCTGTATAATGCCACATGGTTGAGGCGTGCCATGAAGCAGAAACAATTGCCTGCACCGCGACTCTTTGTGAAGCATTTCGATGATGTAATCATTGTGCCGGGTGAGGAACTTGAAGATTCAATCTCGGCATCTTACAATGAATTTGGTGAGGGGGAAACTCTCATTGTGACTCGAACAAATAAGCGTGCTGTGCTCTTCAATCTGGCAATTCGTTCAAAGATTCTCTACAAGGAGGAGGAGCTATGTCGCGATGAGCGTTTGATGGTGGCAAAAAACAATTATCTATGGAGTGCTAAGGTTAAGGGATTGGATTTTATTGCCAATGGTGATATTGCTGTGGTTGAGCGAATCTATGGCACTGAAAATCGCTATGGATTCCGATTTGCCGATGTCACTCTGAGACTTACCGACAGGGATGTGTCATTTGATTGCAAATTGATGCTCGACACTCTTGTTAGCGAAGCACCGGCGCTTGAAGCGGAGCGATTTAATCAGCTTTACACCACTCTGCTCAATGACCCCGACCTCTTTCCTTCGACCATGTCGATAAAGAACCGAATGAAAATTCTGCGTAGTGATCCCTATTTGAATGCTCTGCAAGTGAAATATGCCTACGCCGTAACCTGCCATAAGGCACAAGGTGGGCAGTGGGAGAGCGTGTATGTCGATTTGGGTTATGTGCCAGCCGATGTTGATCCTATGGAGCAATTGCGCTGGCTCTACACTGCAGAAACTCGTGCCACTCGACGGCTGGCTCTGGTTAACCCCAATCCCGATTGGTTGGATTAAAAAAATATAAGTATGAAAACAGGGAAATATCTTAGTATATCAGCATTGGCTTTACTTTCAGTTGCAGCTCATGCTCAGCTGAAGAAGCCAAACATCTTGCTATTTATGGTCGATGATATGGGGTGGCAAGACACTTCGGTGCCTTTCCATTCGCAAAAAACTCCCCTAAACAATCGCTATTACACCCCCAACATGGAGCGCTTGGCGCAGATGGGTGTGAAATTCACTCAGGCCTATGCGTCAAGTGTGAGTTCGCCGTCGAGATGCAGTTTGCTGACCGGGGCTAATGCGGCTCGTCACCGAGTGACAAATTGGACTTTCCAGAAAGATAAATCCACAGATGAGGAGCACCAAACTCTCAGCATGCCTCAGTGGAATGTCAATGGGGTGCAACCGACTGAGGGGGTGCCTCACAGCTTTGTGGCCACATCTTTTGTTCAGATTCTTGCCGACAATGGATATCACACAATTCACTGCGGCAAGGCTCATTTTGGGGCCACTGATACTCCGTCGGCCAATCCGTTGAACTATGGTTTTAAGGTCAATATTGCCGGGCATGCCGCCGGAGGGCCTGCTTCATATCTTGGCTCTGAACGCTTCGGTCATAATGCCGACGGAGAACCGGTGAGCGGTTTTGCTGTGCCGGGGCTTGAAAAGTATTGGGACCGGGATATTTATGCCACTGAGGCTTTGACTCTGGAAGCTATTGACGCTTTAGATAACACCATCAGCAGTGATGAACCATTCTTTCTGTATATGTCGCACTATGCTGTGCATGTGCCGTTGCAAGCCGATAAGCGTTTCGTGGATAAATATCTGCAGCAAGGGCTTCCGCAGGCCGAGGCCACTTATGCCTCAATGGTGGAGGGGATGGATAAGAGCCTCGGTGATTTGATGACATTTTTAGAGGAGAAAGATGAGCTTGAAAACACGATTATAATATTCATGTCGGACAATGGTGGCTTTTCGCTTTGGGGTAGAACTCCGCCACTACACACCCATAATCTGCCATTGCGTTCAGGCAAGGGTTCGGCCTATGAAGGTGGGATTCGGGAGCCGATGATTGTCTATTGGCCCGGTGTGACCAAAGGGGGAACGGCTATTGATGAGTGTGTGATAATAGAGGATTTTTTCCCTGCAATTTTGGAAATGGCACAAGTGGACAATTATACCACTCCGCAGAGCATCGATGGTGTGAGCTTTGTGCCGCTGCTTAAAGGTCAAACATCTTGTGACTCTGTGCGCTCACTGATTTGGAACATGCCAAATAATTGGATCTCCGGTGATTTTCGTGAGCATGGCATTGGCCCCACATGCACTATTAGGCAGGGTGACTATAAACTGATTTATTGGTATGAAGATGGCAGAAAAGAGCTTTATAATCTGCTCACTGATATTGGCGAATCGGAAAATCTTGCCGATTCAATGCCCGATTTGACGCAGCAATTAAGCTCTCTACTTGCCGAAAAATTGCGCAGCATTGATGCGCAGCGTCCGGCTTATATCTCCACCGGTGAGCCTTGTCCGTGGCCCGACGGACGCAAATAGCTTGAATATTCAGCAAGTGGCCTAAGTGTCAAAAAAAAGCAGTGCCAAAAAAACTTTGACACTGCTTGATGTTATTTAATGATTGGGATTATTTGCTGAGAGCGCAACCTTTGCATTTTTCTGCAATTTGAGTGAAGAAGTCGTTGCCTTTGTCGTCAACAAGGATGAATGCCGGGAAGTTTTCAACTTCAATTTTCCAAATAGCTTCCATGCCGAGTTCGGGATATTCGAGCAACTCTACTTTCTTGATGCTTTCTTGTGCAAGGATTGCTGCCGGACCACCGATTGATCCGAGGTAGAAGCCGCCATACTTGTTGCAAGCGTCGGTAACTTGTTTTGAACGGTTACCCTTAGCAATCATAATCATTGAGCCGCCTGCTGCTTGGAACTGGTCAACATATGAGTCCATGCGACCGGCTGTTGTCGGACCGAATGAGCCTGAAGCCATGCCGGCGGGAGTTTTAGCCGGACCTGCATAGTAGATGGGGTGGTCTTTGAGATACTGAGGCATTGGTTCGCCATTGTCGAGGCGTTCTTTAATCTTGGCATGAGCAATGTCGCGGCCCACAATGATTGTGCCTTTGAGTGACAAACGTGTTGATACAGGATATTTTGATAATTCAGCCAATACTTCAGGCATTGGACGGTTGAGGTCAATTGTCACCACATCGCCCTCACCCTGTTTGCGCAATTCGTCGGGGATAAGTGAACCGGGGTTAGAATCGAGTTTTTCAATCCAAAGACCATCGCGGTTGATTTTTGCTTTCACATTGCGGTCGGCAGAGCAGCTCACACCAAGGCCCACGGGACATGATGCACCGTGACGGGGCAAGCGAACCACGCGAATGTCGTGAGCAAAGTATTTGCCGCCGAATTGTGCGCCGAGGCCTATCTTGCGAGTCTCTTCAAGAAGCTGCTTCTCAAGTTCGAGGTCGCGGAATGCGTGGCCGAGTTCATTTCCTTCAGTGGGGAGGTTGTCGAGATATTTCACAGAGGCCTTTTTCACTGTGGCGAGGTTCATTTCAGCCGATGTGCCGCCAATCACGATAGCCACGTGGTAGGGAGGACACGCTGCGGTGCCAAGTGATTTCATTTTTTCAACCAAGAAGGGAACGAGAGTCTTAGGATTAATCAAGGCTTTGGTTTCCTGGTAGAGATAGGTCTTGTTGGCAGAGCCGCCTCCTTTTGCCACAAAAAGGAATTTATATTCATCGCCATCAACAGCGTAGAGGTCAATCTGTGCCGGAAGGTTGCAGCCGGTGTTGACTTCGTCATACATGTTGAGGGGGGCGTTCTGTGAATAGCGGAGATTGTTTTCAGTGTAGGTTTGATAAACACCCTTTGAGATGGCTTCTTCATCGTTGCCACCGGTGTACACGTTTTGACCTTTTTTGCCCATGCAGATTGCTGTGCCGGTATCTTGGCATACGGGGAGCTGACCTTTTGCAGCAACTTCAGCGTTGCGTAGCATGGTGAGAGCAACGAATTTGTCGTTTTCGCTTGCTTCGGGATCGGTGAGGATTTTTGCCACCATTTCATTGTGCTCACGACGGAGCATGAATGCGTTGTCGTAAGTGGCTTGACGGGCAAGAACGGTTAGAGCTTCGGGGTCGATTACAAGCATTTCTTTGTCGCCCCATTTTTCTACTTTAACGTAGTCTGATGTAAGGTGATAATACTCAGTTGTGTCCTTTGACATTGGAAACATTGGCTGGTATTTAAACGGTTTTGTTGCCATAGTTTTTTGATTATAGGGATTTTGATTCTATGCAAAGTAAACACTATTTTGTGACTTATGCAATGAATATTGCCTTAGATTCCGAGTCTATTGAGCATTTTTGTGTCGTAGCTGAGAATGCCACAATCTTTTAGCCCCACGGCTTTGTTGTGGTCGTTGAGGTAAATGGCCGGATTGGGGGTGTAGCTCGTACTCATCACAGAGTGGCATGGATTGTCCCAAATGGTGTTAATTCCCGACATGTCAATCATGGTGTGGAACACTGATTGGCTGGAGGCCACAAATTTTGAGCTGTTGATGTGCAAAGCCGATTCCTTTTCGGGATATTTCTGATTGAATTCATCGGAAAGCCACACTAAGAATGGTACATGAATCTGATAGTAACTCGGAATCGGCGAGGCATGGAGGAATAGCTTGCGTTCATCGTCAAAGATGTCTTCACCATGGTCGCTGACATAGAGCAAGCCTGAAACTTTATTGGAGACTTTAAGTCGTTCAATGATGTCGGCAATCATGTTTGAAGTGAACAGAATCGTATTGTCGTAGGCGTTTATCTGTTCTTTGCGATAATGGTGTGTTGCCGAGGCGGGGCGGTCGGGCAAGAATGTGGCTTCGCTTTCGGGATAGCGGTCTATGTAGTTGAAATGTGAGCCGTAGCTGTGGAGTATAATCAGCTGTTTGCGATTCCCCGCTGCGAGTGTTTTGTCGAGATAGGGGAGCAGGTCGGTGTCGTAGAGCAGGGTTCTGTTTTCGAGGGTTTCCTCCTCCTTGATAAAGACACAAGTGTCGGCCTCTTCGCCAAAGAAGTCTATAAATGAGCGATTGCGCCTGTGGCATGAAAAGAATGCGGTTGAAAATCCGGCCTCTTTAAATGCTGTGATCATGCTTTTGACATTATAGATTGAGTCACCAAAGTTTGATGCATCGAGATGGGATAGGAGCATGGGCACGCTCTTATGAGTGGTGTTGCTCTGGGAAATGGCTTTTGGGAATGATGTCAAGCCTTTGATGTTCATCAGGCGGGGTGTGGTGGGGCGATCATAGCCATTGATTTGCCAATTGGTGGCGCGTGCGGTTTCACCAATCACCAACACGTAAAGCTCCGGCATAGTGTCGGGACGTTGTGACGTGGCTTGATATGTGAAATCGGCCGATGTGGAATCGTAGTTGGCCACGTTGATGGTGCGTTGAACAGCCAAATATAGGTTGTAGATTGCATTGACCGGAAATAGGTCGCAGAGTGGTTGATATTGGCGTGTCGAAGTGAAGCTGAGCATAAAGCATAGCAAGCCTAATGCAATTGTCAGAAGGCTGATTCGGCGATTGCGTCGTAGGGTGCTCTCTTTCAGATGCCAACTCCTCACCATTGAGGCGATTCCGAGAACGATGGGTGGGATGTATAGCACGATTACAGCCGCGATGATTATTGTTAGATTGCCGAGCAATTCACCCACTTCATCGGGGTTTGTTGTTACAACATTGAGAAACATATCAACTGCAATGACCGATCGGCCATACATATATAGCAACACCATTTGAAATGCTGCAAAGAAAAAAACTATTATCATCCATAGTGATGCCTGCCCTATTTTGCGAGTCAGCGACATCAGTAGTAGATAGATGCCAAGGGGGAGAATGACATTTGTAACCGATTGGATTATGCTCATCTCTTCGGTTAGCGATAGCCAAATATTTGGCATAATGCTACTCACCAAAACCCACAAAAGCAATGTCGTTGTGACTTGCTCCCGGGTTATGTTGAATTTAAAAAGCTTCATTTATGCTGAATAAAAATGATGTTTCACCTTTGCCCACACCAAAATCAAGGCGAACATTGGTGTTTTTCTTGAGCTCCCAACGATAGCCGATACCTCCGTTGGGGAGCAATTTGCGGAATTGAATTTCGGAAAATTTGGGGAATACGGTCCCAACGCCGAGCCATGCCACAAGGCCGTTGCGACGCCAAACGTGCTGGCGCAGTTCGATGGTATAGTCCAAAACACCCTTGTCGCGGAATCGCCCTTCATAGTAGCCGCGCATTGTGCTACTACCGCCAAATGTTGCAAGCATAGCCCAGGGAGTGTCGCCGTAATTGTATTTGCCGTGGAACTGCATTGCCAGAGTACCACCCTTCCACACCGGACAGAAATAGCTGACGCGGAAGTCGGTGTAGCTGAATGCTTGTTTGTTGCCCAAAAAAGAGGGGCAGAATTGCTGTTCCAACTGAACAAGGATGCCTTTCTTTGTGGCTGTCAAATTGTCGCGAGTGTCATATTGCAATCTGACTCCGGCGCCATAAGTTGCTGTGTGTCGCGGAAGGCCCTCCCATAGAGTTGGATTTGTTATGTCGGAGGCATGTGCATAGTTGAACTCTAATCCGGGACCGAAATAGAGATTTGGCGCAAATTCATGAAGGAAAGCGGCTTTGGCTTTGACATAGATTTCGTCAAATTTAGATTTATTATTCATGTCATTCCCTTGTTCATAGCCAATGCCCCAGAATTCTCTTGGAAATGAGTAGAAATAGAGATTGTAGTCAATGCGATTCTTGTCAAGGGTGAAGATGTGATTGCCTCGAAGCCCCACAAGATAGAACCCAACTGATGAAATGTCGCCGTAAAGAGCCACATTTGACATTGGTGTTATCGAATCATTTGCATTGTGACGATAAAAGCCGGCTGCCACAAGACCTATGCCGAATTTTGTGTCGGATGAATAGTGTGGCCCCCCTATGATGTTAAAGTCAAAACCATCATATTCTTTGGGCTTATTTGACTCGTCAAAATAATCAACGATTTTTTCAAAGATGTTGCGCTTCTTGGCCGGGGTTGCAATGCTGTCGGCCGGCGCAATTGAATCTATAGCAATTGTTGTGATGCTGTCAGAGATTGTTGCTTCAGTTTGTGCATTCGCAAAAACGCAAAAACAGAGGGCTATAATGAGGGTGAAACTTACTTTTTGTAGCATGATATGCTTTAATGAAAATTTGTGCAAATTTATTATTTTTTGAGCAATTATGCTAATCACATCAGATTTTAACCTTTGTTTGTCAACAGGTTTGCTTAAAATTCGGATTTATTGGTTGATTGGTCTGTTTGTTTTTCTAAGTTAGTGAAAGACTATATATTTGCCGGCCAAATCAGTGCCGGCTCGGAACACTGAGTGGGTATTGTTCGTTTACTGAATAAGATGAATAGGTTAATTTTAATAGTCTTTGTATCGGTATTATCACTGAAAGCTGCAGCTGAATCGGTTGATTCGATTCTGCCGGTCTTGGTTGATTCGATTGTCTCTCCGCGAATGGCAATTGATTCGATTGCGTTTGCTGATTCGGCGGTGCAGTTTGATGCTCCGCAAAAGGATTTCGACTTTGATTCGGCAACAATCTATGATTTTCCCTATTCGAAATCATTCAGCCGTCCTAATTGGAATCGCTTGTGGGTTAACACCGGAGTCCTGATGGGAGCCGGCGTTGCCACAATGGTTGTTCTTGAAGCTCTTCCTGAGGGGGCAACAGCATGGAATAAGGCTGAGAATCAATCAACTCCGCTGTTTGAACGTTGGGCCGATCATGTTAAATCCGGCCCTGTTTGGGATAAGGATAATCATTTGTTCAATTATGTTCTTCACCCCTATGCCGGAGCGGTTTACTATATGAGTGCGCGCTCATGTGGCTTTAATTGTTGGGGATCGTTTCTTTACTGCTTTTGTGTGTCAACATTCTTTTGGGAATATGGCTTTGAAGCTTTTAATGAAATTCCGTCGGTTCAGGATTTAGTCATAACTCCCGTTGCCGGATTGATACTCGGTGAAGCATTCTATCTGGCAAAGCGTAAGATAGTGGAAAATGGATATACTCTTTTGGGGTCAAAAGTGCTTGGCTACGCTGCTGCGTGGCTGGTTGATCCATTTAATGAAACAATCGGATATTTCTATGGCGACCAACGAAAAGCTTCGCGGCGAGCCGACTATCGGAAGGGATTAACAGGCTCGTCATGGATACTGCCATCTGCCGATGGCTTGCAATGTGGTTTTTCGCTCACTTACACTTTTTAAAGCCATTATTTACCAATAAAACAGAATATTCGGTCACTGTTGGGGTGGCCGAAATGGTGCTTGTATGAAAATTTAGTGCTAACTTTGCGCTGGGTTTTTTACGATTGAAATTATGAAGCGAAAATCTCTTATATTTCTTTTTTCATTGATAGCAGTCTCGGCTGTATCGGCTCAAACCATTGAGCAAATCAAATTTGGCGATTTCAATAGTTGGGTTACTCGCGTTCTCACCGAGTCAAAAGTTATCGGGGGCGCCACTAAGAATGTCTATGAGATAGGCCCATCAATGACCATCACAGGCAATAAAGCCTATGTCAATGCAGGCGGTTCGCCATGGGGCACAAGCAATGTCTATGCAAAAGTATGTGGCGTGGTTAAGACGTCAAACGCTGTTTATCCCTGTGTTAGAAACGGAAATGATAAGTGTGTCAAATTAGCCACAAAGCTTGAACATGTCAAAGCATTGGGTTTCATAAATATGGATGTGATGGTAGCCGGCTCTATCTTCCTCGGCCAGATGTTGGAGCCGGTCACAAGCACCAGCGACCCTTATTCAAAAATGAACATGGGGATGCCCTATACTAAGCGCCCCAAAGCTTTGGTGCTGGATTATTCAATGGATATGCCCGCCGCAAATATTCGCACAAAAGCCACCGGCTTTGGCTCGCCGAAAACTTTTCAAGGACGTGACAATGCTGTGGTTTTCGTTCTGTTGCAACATCGGTGGGAAGATGCTAAGGGGAATCTTCATGCAAAGCGTGTGGGCACCGGCGGACAAAAATTTGCCAAAGCAACATCGTGGGTTAACGGGCATCAAATCCCTATTGTATATGGCGATATTTCAACGCGCTCCGACTTGAAATGGCTTCCGCTTCGCGACAAATCAACAGCCTATTATGCGCGCAATTCCAAGGGCAAACTAAAGCCGGTGATTGAAGAGGGTTTCGATGCCAATGCCATTCCGACTCATGTTATAGTGATGATCTCTTCGGGGTGCGGCGAGCCATTCGTAGGCACAGAAGGCTTGAATTTCTATGTTGATAATGTAGGCTTCGCCTTCTAAATCCAAATTCATTTAACAAATATAGAAAAAGAGGGTATCTCTCATATGGAGGTATCCTCAAATTTTTTTATGCAGTTACGTGGGATAGTACATAAATTCCACATTTTCTCTTGCTACAGGGTCAAGGATGACTTTTAGCTCTTCTGCGCTTTGCACTTGCTCCGGTACAGACATGGAGTGAAAACTAGAGTTGAATAAGGAATATCTTATATTATTTTTGTAATTTTGTCCTGTTTTTTGCGTAATAAACGGGACATTTTACTATCTTTACGGCGTGATAATGAAATGATTATGAATGTAACAAAAGAAGTACGAAGGAGAATTGCTGGATTTTCTGATGATTACGTTTTTACAGCCTCTGATTTTGAGATAGATACACAGAATCAATCGGCAGTTGTAAAAGCGTTAAATCGTATGGTTAAGTCTGGAGAAATCTCTAAATTGGCAAAAGGAAGGTTCTATAAACCTCGTAAGACTCAATTTGGAGAGTTAAAACCTTCCGCTTATCAGATTGCTAAAGATTATATTGAGCGTGATGGTAAACTTATAGGTTATATAACGGGGTATTCTGCATATAATGCATTAGGGCTTACCACACAAATATCATCTTATATTCAAATCGGCACAAACAAAAGCCGCCGTTCTGTTAAACGTGAGAAATATACAATATCTTTTATTCTACAACAGAATCCGATAACCAAAAAGAATATTGAAATCTTACGAATATTGGATGCCATAAGATTTATTCGTGAAATTCCTGCAACCACTCCTAATGATGCTTGTCTAAGACTTAAAGAGATTATTCGAGATTTGAATGACGAGCAAAGGGGAAAGCTTGTTAAATGCGTAGCAAAATATACGAATTATGTTCGTGCATTGTGTGGTGCAATATTGGAGGATATAGGTTGCAATGATACTCTTCTGCAGTCTATACGCAAAACTCTGAACGGGGTGACTGAATACAAATTACCAATATCAGAATCGGTATTACCAACTAAACAAAATTGGAGAATACATGAACCTTCACGGAAATAAAAGACTGTTTACGGATGCCGTTCTTGCAGCATCTGAATACTTGGATATACGACCTGTATATATTGAGAAAGACTATTGGATAACTCGAACTCTTAAACTGATGGTGCTAAACTCCAAAGCAGAAAAGGCAATATTTAAGGGTGGTACATCATTATCCAAGGCTCATAAAATAGGGAATCGCTTTTCGGAGGATATTGATATAGCCATATCTGATGCAGATATTTTGACGGGCAACCAATTGAAGATGTTGATTAAAAAGATAGCCAAAGAAATGACATCGGGATTGGAGGAGGTAGTAGTACCGGGAGTTACAAGCAAAGGCTCTCGTTACTACAAAGCTATGTATTCGTATCCAAACGTTCTTGGCAAAGCGATTAAAGAAACCGTCAATATCGGGCAGCTATTGGTTGAGATAAATTCGTTTGCCAATCCCTATCCATACGTCTCAAAAAGTATAGATTGTTTTATCGCGCAGTTTTTCCGACAGACAGGAAATGATGCGCTAGTAGATGAGTATGGACTACAGTCATTCACATTGAATGTGTTGGATAAAAGACAGACATTGACAGAAAAACTCGTATCTCTTATCCGTTTTTCATTGTCGGATAATTATATGTATGATGTGGCTGCCAAGATACGACACTTCTACGACTTGCATTATTTATTGCAAGACACAGAGTGTGCCGAGTATCTACAATCGGAACGATTCAAGACAGATTTCAATACCTTATTGGTTCATGACAGGGAAACATTTGATAAACCTGAAGGTTGGAATACAATGGAAATAGAACAATCACCATTGTTATCAGACTTCTCTAATTTGTGGCCTAATCTGAAAGATACTTATTTGAAAGAGTTGCCGGCAATTGCTTTTTCGGAAATACCTAAAGAAGATGTTGTCGCTAAAAGTTTTGAGGAAATAATAAATCACATATTGTAATTATTACTTCTATATAACAAACTTAATTAGAAGTAATAACTGTTTTTTTGCACAGAACCACAGAATTACAAAATCAACAATCCCGAGCTTTTGAGACCCGGGATTGCAAAATATTATAGTGAGAGTATTTAACTACTTGACAATCACCTTTTCCACCTTATTCCCTTGACGGCGAATGAAAATACCATTCTGCGGATTTTCCACGCGAACACCATTTAGATTGAAATATTCAATTTGCTCGTCGCTATTATCATCTGCTACAATATCCTCAATTCCGGCATAGTCCTTTTCTTGAATATAGAAAAGTTTCCAAGGAATCGCCTTTTCAAAATCTGATTTGCTACCGACTGGAACATAAAGTGTAGCATTATTGTATGTTTCGTTGCTAAATATATTATAATTTGCAGTTATCGCTTTTTTTGATGCCATTTGTATTTCGGAAATACTTGTACATCCGGCAAATGCATACTCTCCGATAGTTTCTATTGCACTGCTTATATATAAAC
>JAZSAZ010000017.1:0-80953 GCA_045602165.1 Paramuribaculum sp.
TTAGAGCCCTTTCGCTTTTTTTACCCGAATTCCAAACTATTCCCTATAAATCAATGACTTAAAAATATGTTATAAAACATACTTTTAACCTTTGTTAACAATAAGCTGGGTAAATGACTGCCTAACGACGAGAAAAACATCAATTTGGCGTTATTTAATGAGTTTTTTCAGATAGAAGACAGAATAATTACAGGGCGACTTTTTAGATCAATAAAATAGCAGCATGGGGGAGTTTTTCACTCGCTGTTTTTTGCACAAATATTTCTTCAGCACAACACGGCCCTACAATGCCAAACAGCACATCAACATGCCAAAATCAAAAAAACTTTGCTTCGATTAGACACCCCCAACCGACAGATCAAAATTTCATCCCATCAAAAAAATCGAACCGACCCAGACACTCTTCATAAGAGACACACCAACCCGAAAGAAGAATCAAAGACCGCCCCACTGAAAAAGACACAAAAAAAGAATGAGCAAAAACAACACTAAGGTTGTTAATACTCATTCTCCTCTCTCCTCGGCGGTATGGACGGGACTCGAACCCGCGACCCCCTGCGTGACAGGCAGGTATTCTAACCAGCTGAACTACCACACCATTTTAGAGTCTTAAAACAGCGCTCTTGCCGTTTTGCGAGTGCAAAGTTACCACCATAAGTTGACTTTTGCAAATTTTTTCATAATTATTTCGCACAAAAGCCAACCTAAAAACCACACAACACTAATTATCAAGACATTACAACCGCCACAAAACAAAACTCAACATCAATCCCCCCCACTTCTCTTTTATATTATTAAGGTGTAAGCAAAAACATTTATCGCGGAAAATCATTAAATTTGTAGTGCAAACCTGACTCTCCTTCACAAATCGCAACTGAATCCATCAAAAAATGTTTGGGCTAATCGACTGCAACAATTTTTTTGTGTCATGCGAGCGAGTGCGAAAACCGGAACTGAACAGCTGCCCGGTTATTGTTCTCTCAAACAATGACGGCTGCGTTGTGGCACTTTCCAACGAGGCTAAAGCGTTGGGGATAAAACGCTCCGATCCATATTTTAAAATCAGGAACCTCTGCGAAGCTAATGGAGTGGTGGCTCTATCGGGCAACCATAAGCTATATAATAGCATATCATCCGATGTGATAAACACGCTTAAATCAACCATTGGAGATGGGCTTGAGATTTATTCTATCGACGAAGCATTCATTCAGATTTCGCCGAGTGTAGGCGACATCATTGAGTTTGGGCACTATATAGTGGACACCATTATGGCAGAAGTGGGCATTCCTGTATCGCTCGGCATTGCTCGCACAAAGACACTGGCAAAGGTAGCGGCGCAATATGCCAAACGCTATCCCGGATATCGGGGAGTCACATTAATTGACACTACCGAGAAAGAGCTAAAGGCGCTTTCAATGCTCACATGCCGACAAATTTGGGGTATAGGGCCACGAATTGCCGCAAAACTTGAGGCTCACGGCATCAATACAGCCCTACAATTGCGCGAACTACCAAAAGATATTGCCTTCAGAATGCTTAATCTGCCGGGACAACAAACATGGCACGAGCTCAACGGCACTCCCACCATCAGCCAACGCAACACACCACCCGAAAGAAAGACGATTTCTATCTCGAGAACTCTCGCTAAAGAAGTTGCCGACTACAACCAGCTATCGGAGATCATCAGCTCTTTCGCCGAAAAATTAGCCGAAAGTCTTCGGAAAAAGGGGCTCATGGCCAAGGAGCTAACTGTGAGGATTCGCACAAATAGATTTCACGACCTTTCGCAGCAATATACCGGCATCACCACAATAAAACTCCCCGATTTTTCGGACTACACTCCCGACATCGTAAAGGCTGCGATTACCGGACTGAAGCAAATCTACAATCCCGCCTATCGCTACAAGAAGGCTGGCATCACACTGCATCACATGTGTAGCCGCTCATCACACCAAGCCAATCTATTTGCCGATGCACAAACCGAGGCTAAGAAAGAGCGACTGATGAAAGTGATAGATAGCATCAACAGCAACCCTAATCTCAATCGCATAAAGATTGCATCAATCGCCAAGAACAATCGCGACTGACACCATAAAAACAGCAAAGGGAGCCACAAGCTCCCTTTTGCCGTCTATATGATAGATGATTTAATACAACAATGTTCCTGAGATGCACCAGTAGCTGTTACTATGTCCTTCGGGAGCACCCTGAGGAATCTTCACCTCAATTGAGTGTTCGCCCGCTTCTAAATCGCCTAAGAATATATATTCGGGATTAGTCACTGTGGCCGGGCACCAGTTAGAGCGACTGCCGTCACTTGAGCTGAGTCCATTTGAGAAATTACCGGAACAGGGATTCCAATTGCGATATGTGCCACAATCTTCGCGCCAAGGGATGAAAGAAACCACTTTTTGGCCATTGAGATAAATAGTGTTGACCTTTTGGTTAAATTCATCGCCGCCACCCCAGCCGCCATGGCCTGTAGTGGTGTATAGAAGCATTGCATCTTTAACCGATTCCGAAAGCGTAAATTTCACTTTTAGTGAATCATTCAGCATAAATATCGGATAGGGCTGACCGGCCTGCTCCATATAGTTAACTGTGTTAAACAGTGGCATTGTGCGATACACTTTGCGCTCCCCTTCGGGGTGATATTTCAAGCGCAACGACAATTTATGACCTTTGCCATCCCAGTTACCAATATAGGCGCCAATCCACACCTCACCAACCAAGCGATCGGCAAGATTAGTGATTTCCGATTTATAAAGGACCGAATCAACCCACTGCTGTCCGGGAACCTTATTGTGGTTATATTTCCGCACACCAAAACCGGTGAAGAAACGCATCAATTCCATCGGAACATCATAATCAGATGTTGACACCAACCCATGGTAATCAGTATCACCGGAGCGGAAAGAGGGCACCGACTTCAAGTCTGTCAAAGCATCAATGAACGACTGTTTCTTTCCTGTGGGAATCATAAATATCGAACCAGTGCGGTCATAAGCATCGCCATCGGAATATTGAACCACCTCGGCCCATACACTACGATTTGACGACACCTCTGGGAGCTTAACCTTTTTAAGGATAATAGACCCACCTGCAACATTATAAATCTCGCCATCAACAAGAGTTTCAGGCATTTTTGCACCATCGAAATTGATTCTGGCTTGATCGAAAATAGGCACAGTGATTACCCCACTTTGATTGATGGCATATTGGAGAGTCGATGCATCCATCTTCTCACCAAGGCTATCCGGAATGATGTCAACAGCATTTTTAAGCGGACGAATTTCAATTGCTTCTTGAATTGTATCGCCATTTCGAACCACTCGCAACACCAATCCATCGGGCACACCAACATTTGCTTGCGGAGTACCTTTAAATGGAAGAGCACTTGTGTACCAAACTTCAATACTATTAGAGTTGATCACAGTGTGCATCACTGCGCAGTCAAGGCCGAGATACTGCTCTCGACGGCGGTCGGTCAATCCGTCACCGAGCTTAAATGCCGTTTCCGAATAGGCTGTGCGGCCATCGGAAAACTCAGCCACTCGATATGACTTCAAACTATTGTAATCCACATAGCTCTTGGTTGTAGCAAAGCCAAAAGGATTATCATTGCCCGAAGTGGTCATATTTCGAGCAGTCAGAGGCATTGATTCTACCACAACCTCATTACCGCTCACAGTCATGAGTGTTTTTGATTGCGACACATTCCCTTTGTAGGAATATTGATACACCACCTCAATAGCCGGTGCTTTCACCAACTTTTTCAGTGCTTTTTTATTTATCGCTGTCTGCGCACTGCCGAGCGCGGGGAAAGCCACACACGCAATTAACAGCGCCACAGCCGACTTTAGCATATTTCTCATTGCAATTTTATTTTACGGGAACAAGATTATTGTCGTCGAGATACTTGCGAAGAGTCTTCAACTGCTCCGGTAGCGGTCCATCGAAGAATGACACACCCGATGCACCATTTTTAAATGCCTCATCAAGAGCCTTTTCAAAATCATCACCCTTTGACAAATCGGGACACATAACCCCGGCAAACAAATCGGCACGACCATCAAGTGTGGTAACACTTTCATTCACCGAGCGTCCAATCCATGACGGGCCCTCATAATAGAACCCATTATAAATCATTGGGAAATAAGCATCCAAGCACCAATTGCCCCAATCTTGACGAACCATGCGCTTAGCCATTGTAGGGCCGGGGAAAACAGCTGCCGATAGATAGTAACCATCACCACGAACTTTATCTGCAATAGTTTGAACCACGCGAGTAATTGCATCGAGGCGGAAATTAATCCATGTTTGATCTTCTTGCGGGAACTGCACATCAAGCGGATCGCGGCCGGTCAATTCTTTGAATTTTTTGCGACACTCATCGCAATAGCAGAAGTCATACTCTGCCAATTCTTTTGTTTGCTCAATGTCATAGTTCTGCCAGAGCGACACAGGGAGAATCACATCGGGGAAGCGCACATAGTCAAGGTGCATGCCATCAACATAGGGCAACTTGGCACATTTCAAATAATCTTCAGCGAGATACTCAGCCACTTCAGGGCGTGAGGGGCATAGGAAGCGATAATACTCCACATAGGCCGGATTATCATAGCATGACTTACCATCGCGGCTCACTGCAAACCATTCGGGGTGAGTGTCAAGCACTTCGCGACGATTCAAAGTCCACTTCCAATAGTGAGCTTCCATGCCCACTTCCTTACAAATGCGGAAAGCATCTTCATTGTAGCCTTCAAATAGCAATGCGCTGATGCCGGCATCGTGCATTGAGCTAAACCAATCGCGATATTGCTTTTCAGTCCAATCATCTTTCAGGCGAACCCAAGCCCAATTTTTAACCGAGCGAGGCTTTACATCCTCCACACTGAAGCGACCATCTTGATTGATAGAGTACACCTTATTATCGGCAGTCACTTTAATTTCAAAAGCCTTGGAAGTTGCTTCGATCTTCACAGGATAGGGGATTTCATCGGAGATGTTGAAATCCTGGATGCGATGATAGTAGCGACCGGTTGCCGAATGATGATCCTGTTCGGCATAGAATAACTTCCAAATCAAATTGTAGGCCTGCTGATTCATGCCCAATGTGGGCACTGTGCCATCTGCATCCACAAAATTGAGATATCCCCAACGCTCGGGCATGTGCATATCGATGCGACCTGTCGGACTCCACACCCAATTTTCTTCGCGTGCTCCCGGTGTGGGCCACTCTACGCGAGAGAAATTGATGCGCCACACTTTGAAATCGCGCGGATTTTTGAAATCGCGAGTCAAAGCGCTGAACGGAATAGCCATCTCAACGGTCCATGCCTTATCGGTGTCCTTGGTCTTATTCAGAGTCCCTTCGTGAGCCACTTTGAGCTGCAAGCCCTGGCAATCCCACGGAATAAAGAAGCTACCGCCTGAACGATATGGTTTATCGAGCATCAAATCAAAAATCACACCACGTGCATTATTTTCGATTTCATAATAATTCTGACCATCGCCATCGGGATCAAGAAACACTTCAAAATCATTATCATAGTAGATAATAGTGTCTCGCTGAGTGAGTTTAGCAACAATATTTTTCTCCTCCAAGCGAGCACCGATGTAAAGATTCTCATCATCATAGAGCATCTTCATTCGAGTGGTTTGGGCGGGAGTGGGGAAATCAAAGCCGCTTATATCAACAAATGGCTCTGACCACTCGGCCTGCTGCCAGGCCTTGTCATTAAGTTTGCCGTCGAGCTTAATTTTTCCCTCTGCACGATAACAATCATACATTCGCGGAGGGGTCAAACGAGCTGCATATTTTTCTTGCAACGACTCAGCCGACATCAACATCGGCATTGCCAAAACAAGTGCAGCAATAGCTTTAAGTTTCATATATTTATAAATCTTAGTTTAACTCATTATCATTAAAACTCATCACTTGACCCGAACCGCGATAAAGTTTCACCGGTTCTTCAAGTTCAAGGGCCAACACTGTCATTTCCTGATCAAGAGCTGATTCGGGGATGTCAAAATAATACACACCGGGCACTTCACTCCAAGAGATGTCGTTATATTGTTTCCACGTCACGGCTTCGTCCGAGCCCACAACACGAGCATTTTTCACTCGGCTCTTCAATCCCTTAAACTCAAGGCTTCCAATGGGGCGATATGGGAGATAGACATAAATAGTGCATCCATCCTTGCTCAACGATGTATAGCCCTGAACATGACCGGCGGGGATTCCGGGGCGAGTGCCATAAACGGACTCTTGATGCTTTTTCACCCAGCGACCAAGACTCTTAAGCATAGCCACTTCCTCTTCGGGGATTGAGCCATCGGCTTTCGGTCCGATATCGAGAAGCAAGTTACCACCCATGCTGATGCAGTCGGCGAGCATGCGTATAATCACTGTGGGTGACTTATAATTAAAATCCTTAAGCTGATAGCCCCAAGAATCATTAATAGTCATGCAGGTTTCCCACCATTTTGATTTGGGACGAACCACTGGCACTCCAAGCTCCGGAGTGTCATAATCGCCATGTCCTTGTATACGAGAATTGACAATAACATTGGGATTATAAGAGCGCAACAAAGCCACAACATCAACCGCACGCCACTCCTCTGCCGAGTGCTCCCAATCGCCGTCAAACCAATAGAGGTCGGGATTCCAAGTTGAGCTCAATTCGCTCAACTGTGCATTATTGAATTCCAGAAAATGGTTCCATTTCTCGGGATGCTTTTTGATGTCATATTTTGGAGGTTTATTGCGATAGGTTTCGGGATAGTCTTCACGAGGCCAGTCAATAAGCGAATAATAGAACCCGAGTTTCAACCCCGCTTTTTTAGCTGCTTCGGCAAATGGGGCAAGCACATCACGCTTTGCCGGGCTGCTTTTGACAGCGCTCACATCTCCGGCTTTAGTGTCCCAAAGGGCAAAACCATCATGGTGTTTTGTGGTGATAACAGTGTATTTTGCACCACTTTCTTTGATAAGATCCACCCATGCCTGAGGATCATAATTAGCTGCAGTAAATTCCTTTGCCTGGGCCATATAATCTTTGAGCGAAATGTGCCCATTATGGAAAGCCCAGCTTTCCGAAGTGCGACCTGTTGAATACACACCCCAATGAATAAAAATTCCGAGCTTGGCATCGCCAAACCATTCCATTCTTGCTTCTTTCACTGAATCGGGCTCAACATTTTGCGCCGTCATTTGAAGCGAACACGCAACAGCAGTTGCACACAATAATGCTTTTAATTTCATTTTGGCAATAGATTTAAAATTTTCAGCAATTTAGCAATTTTTTGTCACATTTGCCGAGTTTCGTCTCACAAAAACATTTAAAATTCAGCACTACGCCAATAATCACCCCACTCTCAACAAACTAAGAGCGGGGCGCCACAATAGCACCCCGCCTTAATATCAGCCTTTCGGCCGCGTTTTTTTTCAAATCAAGAAACGATTATTATTGGGGACCGGCACCCCAAGCAGGAGCGGGCTGGTCATACCATACACGTTCATTTTCGAGGCTTCTGGGATCGTTTCCGATTGAGAATCCCTGATCTTCATATGACTTCATTACGATATCATACATCTGGTCGCTTGCACTGGGTGTACCGAATGTTGCACGACGAGGAATAGGATATGCGCTGCCGTCAGCAGTGAAGCTTTCGTAGGGAAGGATTGAAGATGTCTTCATCGGAACACCTGAACGACGCATTGTTACGTACATTTCCCAAGGTTCGTAGATGAATGCAAGGTGCATTTGGAGATAGATTTTTTCCAAATCGTCAGCTCCGCCTGTCAACTTGTAAGCATCCTGCTGAAGAAGAGCGTCGATTTCGCCTGCTTGCAAACCGATAAGTTCTTCATTAGCATCATACTTATTAACAGTGTAGGGAATCTGGTTCAAAGTAGCGATGTTGTTCCATTCTTCAACTGAAGCGCGAACACCTGCTGCGAAATAGTCAGCTGCAGAACCGCTGATAATACCGAGCTGGCACAATTCAGCCAAATAGAGGTTAACTTCGCCGGCGCTCATATACAAGCCATAGAATGATTTAGGTTCTTTATCCTGCACAACAGCACCACCAGGTTTGGTAGGATATGTGTACACGCGATTACCTTCATACATTTCCATATTCATGTAAGAAGCGGGAGAGTAGGTCTTGCTCTGGCCACCAACGTCAAGTCTCAACCATTGATCCTGATTGTCATAGTACTGTTCCCACTGAGGATCGGTGTTAGCATTGATTTGAACCGGCATACCGATGTAGCGCACCCAAGGTTCGCCCGGAGCTTTCCAGCTTTCAAACACTTTTTTACCATTTACTTCAGTGTAGTTCACTTTTTCAGCAATGTAAGAGGGAAGTTCTTTATCATTGTCGAAATAAGCTTGAACAACTTCAGAGTTGAAGTCATTTTTCTGGAAGAAGAAGCGAACGCGCGGGTCTTTATTATCAACCATGAAATCAATCAAGTTGATATTGCCATAACCGGGAGAGGGGTCTTCTTTAACACCGTAGTTTTCCGGACCCTTGTTGATGATAAGGTTATCAGCAGTAGTGGTCATGAAACCTGCGGGGTGAGTAGCAGCCTCAGTAGCGATTTCTTCAGCCCAAGTTCTGTCAACATCGAGCAAGCGAACAGCCAATTTGAGTTTGAGAGAGTTGGCCATCTTAGCCCACTTAGCAGCATTGCCTTTCCACACGAAATCTTGGTTGCCAAGAGAAACCTGAGGAACATTAACACCATTTACCGACACTCCGTTAGCCAACACATCAGAAGCAGTTTTCAATTCATCATAGAACTGTTCGAACAATTCTTTCTGAGAGTCATATTTGGGAGTGAGAGTACCACCATAGCGAGCACGATAAGCTTCGCTATAGGGAAGTGCTCCATAGAAGTCAGTGTCCTGAATACCGAGATACACAACCAAAGTTTGAAGCATAGCACGAATTTGTGCATATTTAGCAGCCTCACCTGCATCCATCAATGATAGATGATAATCAATGTCACGAAGAATCTTAAGTGAGTTAGCCATAGCGCCATGACCTGAAGAGAGGTCGGGCATATTCATTTTTTGAGAAGCGCTACCACCGGTAACTTGACCATACTGACTCATTTGAGAGAAATCATAGAACCAGCTCCAATAGTCAGAGGGATCAAACTTATCAAGTCCTTGTGTGAACAAGAAGCGCATGTCGGGCTTGGCAACGACACTGGGGTCGGTATTGTAATCCGCCAAATCTTCCGTAGCACAACTACCGAGAGTTAATGCACCGGCCAAGCAACCACCTAAAAGAAAATATTTATAGAGTTTCATAATGCTTGTCTGTTTAGAAGTTAACGTTTACTGTAAACATGAAGTTAGCTGTGTAGGGGTTGAATGAACGGATACGGAATTCGCCCGATGCATTACCACGAACAGATTCAGGATTCAAGTTGTTAGTAAGAGAGTTGTAGAGATAGCACAAGTTACGGCCTGTAGCTGAGAGTGTAACATTCTGAGCACCGATCTTACCAGCCCATGCTTTAGGCATGTTGTAAGAAAGAGTAACTTCACGAAGTGCAATGTAATTGAGTTCTTCCACCCAGTCATCATTAACCACACCGTAGCTCCAGTCATTAACGTCATAGTGGTGTGCACCTGCGTGGATTGGTTCCAACCAGCCCTTAGCAACAGCATCAGCAAAGCTAACACCGCTCATATCGCGAGTAACGCCGTCAACACAAGTGATTGAAGTACCGTCAACGAATACACCTTCAGGAATTACACCATCATGGTAAGTAATGCCGGCACTTTCGCCCCATTGTGAAGTCCAAGTGATACCACCGTGTTCGGGATCACGACCTTGCAATGTATTGGCAGTCCAACCGAGAGTAGAACCATAACGGTTAGCATAAGAAGCAATCATACCACCGAAGCGACCGTCAAGAGCAATCTTCAAGCCCCAATCTTTGTAGCGTAAAGTTGAAGTGATTGAACCCAAGAAGTCGGGGTTAACGTCACCAATAACTTCGAGCTTACCGGAACGTTTGGGATAAGCATCTCTCCAATAATCATCCCAGTAAAGAAGAACGTTGCCATTTTCGTCGCGAGCGGGCATAATGTCAGTCATCAACTGGCCATAAGCGCCACCAACTTGAGCAACAGAACCGATACGGTAGTCATAAGCATTTACCTGACCTTGCAATGCAATGTAGTCAGCTACGTCGGGATGGAGTGAAATGATTTTGCTATTGTTCTTAGTGTAAGTGAAATCCAATTCCCAAGTCCAATCGCGAGTCTGTACAGGAACAGTATTCAATGCGATTTCGACACCGGCATTCTGGATGTTACCTGCGTTGACCATTTTTTTATTTACACCTGACACACCGGGAACAGCGATTTCCATAATCTGGTCAGTGGTGTTTTCTTTATAGTAAGTGAAGTCAAGACCGATACGGTTGTCGAGTACACGGAAATCAAGACCTACTTCCCAAGAGTTCTTACGTTCGGGTTTGAGGTTGAAGTCATAGATGGTATCATCTTTATAGTAGTTAGTGTAGATGTTACCATCGGCCATCTTGATAGTGCCTACATTGTAACCCATAGTCAACTTATAGGGATCCAAGTCATTACCTACCTGTGCCCAAGAACCACGAACCTTAGCAAATGTGATCCAATCAGGAAGTTGATCGCGGAATGTTTCGCTAATCAACCAAGAGCCCGACACTGAAGGATAGAAGTAAGAGTAGTTACCGTGGCCGTCAGTGTAAACCAATGCAGATGACCAGTCGTTACGACCTGTCACGTCAACATAAACTTGGTCTTTCCAGCTGAAGTTAGCAGCGAAGATAGCAGAAAGCATGCGTTTTGTTCCTGAAACTTTGCCTGAATAGCTCGGAGTGTTTTTAGAGTTACCAATGAAGTACTGACCGGGGACGATCAAACCGCCTTCAGTGTTCACGCTCAAGCTCTGTTCGGTTTTGTTATAGTATTCGAAACGAGCGAAACCGCCTACATTGAAGTCACCAAAACGTTTGTCAGCGCTAACTGTAGCACCCAAAGTGAGCTGAGTTTTTGAATAGCTTGACAAGCCATAGTAGCCACCTTCATTTGCGTAGCCGCTACCCAACTGTTTGTTTTCAAGTTCGCGAGTGTAGTAGTTGATGTTACCGTCAACTTTAGCACGCAACCAATCAAACACTTTGTAGTTAACTTCGAAAGTGGGACGGAACACCCATTCTTTCTGAACAATGCTATTTTCATTCATGTTCCACCAAAGGCTCTTTACGTTACCGGGGACGTAGCCGTATTCGTCACCGTAGCTGGTTGATGCAAGACCTCCATGAACACCTTTGTATTTATCTGACCAATAACCGGGGTTAACGTGAGCAGGGATACCGCTGTACACGAAGTACAAACCAACTTCCTGCTGAGCATTCTGCGGTTTTGAGTAAGATGTAGAAACTGATGCGTTAACATCTAATTTATCAGTAATCTTATAAGCACCTTTCAACAACATTGAGTAACGGTCGAAAGTGTTATTGGGAGTTTGACCGTCAACATGTTTGTAAGAAAGTGAAGAGTAGAACGATGCCTTGTCATTGCCGCCGCTGATAGCAATGTTTGTGTTGGTATTGAAACCGGTCTGATAGTAATCGTTCATACCATTTTTGTAGGGTGAATAGGTTGTCATTGAGCCATCAAAGTTCTCAATTTCAGAACCGTCATATTTAGCACCCCAGCCATAAGACTGCCAGTTTGCACTCTTCAATGAAGTGCCGATTGTTGACTGGCCGAATTCGTTAGGATTGAGAGGTGTACCGGCAGAAGCCCAGCGGTTAGCCAAAGCAGTGTTCTGACCAGGGAACATACCGTAACCATATTCATACTGAATTTCGGGGTTGTCAACGATTACGTCGAAGCCGAATGTTTGAGAGAAAGAAACACCTACACCTTTCTTGCCCCCCTGGCCGCTCTTAGTGGTGATCACCACAGCGCCATTGAGTGCGCGAGAACCGTAGAGCGCAGTTGCAGCAGCACCTTTAAGCACTGACACTGACTCAAAGTCATCGGGGTTCAAATTTTTCAATTCGTTACCGTAGTCACTGGGGTTTGCAGTCCAGTTCAAGTCTGTGTTACCAGAAGTAGCATTGTCGAGGATTACACCGTCAACAACGTAGATCGGCTGGTTGTTTGAACCGAGAGTTGAGTTACCACGGATTTGAATTTTTGTTGCACCGAAGATACCACCGTCAGAAGCAGCGATATCCACACCGGCCACTTTACCCTGCAATGCGGCGATAGGAGAAATAGTGTTTGCAGCTTTAATTTCATCACCTTTCACTTCGGTCACGGCATAACCGAGAGCTTTGGTTTCGCGTTTCATACCGAGCGCAGTTACCACAACTTCGTCGAGCATCTGAGACGCATCTTTAAGAGTAATACTCACAGGCTGAGCACTTGCCACGAATACATAGGGTTCGCATCCCACATAAGTAACCTTAACTTCAGCTCCTGCCTTAACTCCCTTAAGCGAGAACTTACCATCAAGATTTGTTTGCACACCTGCAGCAGATCCAACAGCTTGCACAGACGCTCCAATAACCGGCTCACCTGTCGAATCATAAACAGTTCCGGTGACTGTGACATTCTGCTGCTGCGCCATAGCAACAGCTTGACTATCAACAGCATACACCCCCCCTACTGTGGTAAGAGCGAGAGCACCGGCCAACATCATTTTTGATAATTGTTTTGACATGGTTGGTTTAGATTTAGTTAATAGTTGATTAATTTTTAACTGGTTAAAGTTTATTTTTTTATTGACTTTCCTCTGAAAGTCCGAATCGTTTATCCGCAAATATAGGAAATTTTATTTAAAATGTTACACCCTACTCCCCCCCTTTTTTTGATTTTGTTTATTTTTTAACACTTCCCCGACTAAACTTTTCCTCTGCAGCGCCATCAAAACTATGATGTGGCTTTCACCCTCCATTCTATGACAAATAAGTAGCAGTTTTGCATTCCTGAAATTATTAGTAATTTTGAAAAAAATTAATCATCCGGTTTTACACAATAATAAATAGCAGCAACCCATGATTGCATTTCTGATTTCACTGGCAGTATTGATTGGAGGTTACATTCTCTATGGCGCATTTGTTGACAAAATAATAGGCACAGATAAAAACCGAAAAATGCCTGCCTACACTAAGCGTGACGATGTTGACTATCGACCTCTCAAGCCATGGCGCATATTTATGATTCAATTCTTGAACATTGCAGGCCTCGGGCCTATTTTTGGCGCAATTATGGGGATTATGTTTGGCCCCGCAGCATTTCTATGGATTGCATTAGGCACCATTTTTGCCGGTGCGGTTCACGATTTCTTTTCCGGAGTAATCTCCATTCGCATGGATGGAGCTTCTCTGCCCGAAATCATTGGCAGCGTGTTGGGCAATAATGTTAGAAAACTGCTCAGTGTCATCACTGTGTTGCTGCTTTTGCTCGTCACAGCCGTGTTCGTCATCACCCCGGCCGGGCTGCTTGCATCATTGACTCCGACGGATCTGGATATTACATTTTGGGTTATTGTTATCTTTGTGTACTACATTTTAGCAACCCTGTTGCCAATCGACAAATTGATTGGTAATTTATATCCGATTTTTGGCGGTGCGCTGTTATTTATGGCTGCCGGAATTTTAGGCACTCTTCTATTTGGCGATGTAACAATTCCGGTGAGTTTTGCCGATAGTTTTGCCAGCAAATCAACCACTCCGGTATTCCCAATGATGTTTGTCAGCATAGCATGCGGTGCAATTTCGGGGTTCCACTCCACACAATCACCCATGATGGCTCGATGCATGACCAACGAAAAACTCGCTCGCCCCATATTCTATGGTGCGATGGTGGCTGAAGGGATTGTGGCCTTGATTTGGGCTGCAGCAGCTGTGGCCTTCACCGGCGGTTACGAACAGCTGTCGGAATACCTTTCATCAGGAAACAACACCGGCGATTTAGTAAATGCAATCTCATTTGGCTGGCTTGGTTCAATTGGCGGAGTGCTGGCAATTCTCGGAGTTGTAGCTGCCCCGATAAGCACCGGCGACACTGCGTTGCGCTCTGCGCGCTTGACCGTGGCCGACTTCCTGAATCTAAATCAAAAACCCATATGGAAACGCTTAGCTATTATCATTCCTATGGTTGTCTTAATCGCCGTGATCATGCAGATTGACTATCAAGTGCTGTGGCGCTACTTTGCTTGGTGTAATCAGGCCCTCTCGGTCATCACTCTATGGGCAATTACAGTGTATCTCTCTCGCCATAAAAAGCCTTATATTATCAGCATGATTCCCGCGCTATTCATGACTGTGGTTTGCACATCATATATTCTATACGCACCGCGCCCCGAAGGATTTGGACTAAGCCTTGAAATAGCTCTAATAGCCGGCTTGCTTGTTGCTGCAATTTTTGCCACCATATTCTTTATTCCCAAACGAAAATATCCGTCAATCAATGGACTTTAGTCAACTGATTCTCACCGACAAAAAATATAATTTCCACTCCCACACTCAATTCTGTGATGGGCGTTATGAAATGGCGGCTTTTGCCGAAGCAGCCGTTAAAGCCGGATTTTCTCACTATGGATTTTCTCCCCACTCTCCCCTCCCTATAGAATCGCCGGCCAACATGGTCCATACCGATGTGGAGCCCTACTTGCAAGAGGTGAAACGCCTGCAAGAGTTCTATAAAGACAGTGACACCCGATTCTATGCTGCTATGGAAGTGGACTATTTAGGCCCTGATTGGGGACCGTCAACACCCTATTTCAATTCTCTTCCCCTTGACTATCGCATTGGTTCGGTGCATTTCATCCCTTCACAATATGGAGAATTGCTGGATATAGATGGCAGTTTTGATTCTTTTGGCAAGAAATTAGCGACATATTTCAAAGGCGACCTACACTATATTGTCAATAAATTCTATGACCAATCACTCGAAATGCTTTCGCGCGGAGGGTTTGACATTATCGGCCACTACGATAAAGTGGGGCACAATGCATCACACTTCCACCAGGGAATAGAGCAAGAGGATTGGTATATTGATCGCGTTGAAGAACTGACCGATGCCATAATCCAATCGGGAGTTGCGGTTGAAATCAACACTAAGGCACGCGCTGTTCATGGCCGATTCTTTCCGGCCGAAAGTCATTGGCTGAAGCTACTGAATTCCGGTGTCACAATATTGATTAATAGCGATGCCCACTACCCGGAGTTAATAGATGCCTCGCGCCTCGAAGCGTTTCAAATCCTTGAACAAATTAAATCATCCCAACGTTAGACTAAAATCTATGATGCTGCTAAAACATACTCTGCAAAAATTTATTGTCGCACTGACAGTAATCATTTCAACAGTCGTAATTAATGCCGCAGAGCGCCAACAAAGCTACTCCATCCCCGACTTTGCTTATCCTAAAACTGCGTCATCAAATGCTATTGCCAAACTGGACGCATCACTAAAATCGGGTGATGACATACTTGCCATCCGTCAATTAATGGACTATGGATTGGCGCAATCCGTGATTGGCAATGACAATATTCATGGTGTCATCTCTAAAATCGACTCTGTGAAGCCATTGTTGCAGAAAGAGAGTTCTCGCGCTTTGATTTCCCTTCTTAAAGCAAAAATATATTCGGATATTTATCTCGCTAACAAATACAAATTCGACAACCGCAAACTTCCACTTTCTCCATTTCCTGCTGATTACAACGAATGGAGCGGAGACCAATTTCACCAGGTAATATCCACTCTTTGCGATGAAGCGCTTGGCGCTAAAGCCGCACTGGAACGCGAGAGACTTTCGGACTACAAATTAATCATTGATATCTCAAATGACGACATAGTCTATTTCCCATCGCTCTACGATTTTGTGGCATACCGTACTATCGATTTTCGAAGCAATTTAAGCAGATTTGCTAATTGCTTCTCAATTTTGATTCTCACAGATAGAAGCACTTTCTTAGCAAATCCTGTTTATACACCCACATCTGCCGAGGCTGAAAAAATATTGGCCACCTATGCCGACTTGCTAAGATTCCATGCCAACGACATTGCGCCATTGATTTACGCTGATATCCAACGATTAGCATTCATTCATTCTGGTATATACAGCTCTATGAACGAGTCATCGTCAGCCACTTATAATGCTCTGCTTAAAGATTTATATAGTCAATATAGCCATAACCAATACTCCGGACTCGTTTTGGAAGAAGTTCAATATGACGAATATGATGCTGAATTTTATAGGACCGTTTCTGACTTCTGCAAGCGATTCCCATCCTACAATCGTATCAACTGCTTGAAAGAGATATTGGTCGAAATGGAACGAAAAACGGTAGAAGTGGTGGCTACGCCATTTGTTCTCCCCGGCAAGGAATTCCCTGTAACCGTAAAAATGAAAAACATCAATGATGTTGCTCTGAAAGTATACGCCGTGGATAACAAAAAATTCAGCAGCAACGCTAATATTCAAAAGGTAAGCAAACGCCTTGTTCAAGAGATAAAAGTACAAAACACAGATACAATACCTTTCATTTCCTATAAAAAAATCAATCTCACACTCCCCAAATGTGGGCAATACATGATTATTGCATCTGCCCCGGAAATAAAGCCTCATTCTAGTTACGACGAAACAATTCTTTGCTCCGAAATCACAATGGGATATTCGAAATCACTTAACGCCAAAGAGTTTGTCGTAACTGATGCACAAAATGGAGCACCCATTAATAGCGCAAAAATCCTTCAACAAAGCCTAAACAGCACCAAAAGCATTAAAGAATTAGGATCAACCGACTCCAATGGCATATTTAAATTACCACAACCAGAAAAAGGTCATTTCATTGCTGAAAAGGGCTCAAAGGGATACTCTAAGTCGCTTAGCATATACTATTTAGATAATCGCTATTCTAACAACAATTTACACGCATATATCGAAACATCTTTAGCAATCTATCGACCGGGGGATTCTGTGAATTTCAATGCCGTGGTGTATCAAAACACCGATTCCGACACGAAAGCCGAGATTGTTAAAAATCACAGCGTGAAAGTTGTGAATTTTAATCCTAATTGGCAAGGCATCGACACCCTTGAATTAACTACCGACAACTGGGGACGTTGCAGTGGCTCGTTCAAAATACCCAAAGGTGATTTAAGTGGCAATTATTACCTTCACATACTAGATTCTAACGATGATAGTGACTTCATCGGCAGAAAATCATATATGGTATCAGACTACAAAATGCCATCATTTTTCGCCGAAGTGACATCCGTGCTGAAATCTTTCCCGGATGATGGTGATGTGACCATTAAAGGGCGTGTACAGACATACTCAGGCGTAGGCCTACCCGGTGTACCGCTGAACTTAACCCTTAGCGCCGAACAATGGCATTGGTGGAGGAACTCAAATGCCGTTGATTTCTATTCTGTATCCGATACCACTGATTCACGAGGAGAATTCTCCATTGTAATTCCTAAGCAAACACTTGACTACTCCCCTGCACCTAAAGGATATTTCACCATTCAAGTTGATGCTACATCAGCCTCCGGTGAGTCGCAGCAGGCCACTGCTTCATTCTTCCGAAGCGAAGCATATTCTATCTCTGCAAATATCGCCGAAAATATCGACATCACAAATCCCACAGCTCTTGATGTGGATGTGATGCGCTCAGACGGCGCTGTAGTTGACACTATCATAGACTACACTCTGCGTGACTTTGATGAAAAAGTAGTTCTTGAATCATCATTCCACTCAAAAAATCCGGCTGTGGATTGGCGAAAAGTCAAATCCGGCGAATACTCTTTGACTATGCGCATCAAAGGTAACCTTGCGGACTCCACCACTTGTAAAAATATTATTCTATATCGTCCGAAAGACAAGTGCTCTCCGGTAGATAAATCTTTGTGGATGCCTTACAAGAATAATCAGACAATTATACTTGACTACAATAACCAGGCCGAATTGATATATGCAACGACCAAACCTGAAGCATATATCCTCTACACCCTATCTGATGCCGATAGCATTATTCATCGCGAATGGATTAAAGCTAAAGCCGGCATGCACACTCTTCAAGTATCTATACCGGAAAACTGCGGAAAGCCAAACGCAATACTATACTCTGTGGCTGATTTCAAGGCATCGACATACTGCATTAAATTCAAAAGGGCATCCGTCCCATCTGTGAAGATTGTTACCGAGTCATTCCGCAACCGCATAATCCCGGGCTCTGATGAAACATGGACATTCCGCACTATTGATCAAAATGGAAATCCCGTATCATCTGCAATGATTCTTAATATGTACAACGGTGCACTCGACGCCATCAAAAAGACTGATTGGAATTTTAATATCGATAAGCCATCTACGTCACAAACATCTTTTGATATAAATGGGCTAAATCGTTTCATTTCCTCTATCTTTAACTGGGAACAGTATAGTAAACATCGAACCTACAATCCTATTATCACTCCGGAATTTGAATTACATTATTTTCGTTCATTCTACTATGCAAAACATGCAATGAAATTACGCATGATGGCAAAATCAAACATGGTGGAATTGGACGGAGGTTTTTGCGAAGACTCTCAATCTGAAGTAGTCAAAGGCTATGGTTCTCCGAAAAATGAAAAGCAAGAGCAATCCACATTCGAATACCGAGATGCAGAAACGCCACTTGCCATCTATGCTCCCACTCTGAACACCGACGCTGATGGTAACTTATCTTTCAGTTTCCACGTGCCTAACGCCAACACCACATGGCGCTTCCGAGCATTGGCCTTTACTGAGAATCTGCTAACCGACCAATTCCTTGCCGACGTAATTGCCAATAAACCGATTATGGTGCAGCCCAATAGACCTCGATTTGTACGTACTGGCGATAAAATAGACATCAGCTCGTTGGTAATCAACAATTCGGATTCAACTCAAAACATCACCACCGTAGTAGAATTTTTTGAACCATCAAATCAAGCCATCATATCTAAATTTAGTTTTGATAGTGTTGTTGAAAAAGGAATGACTGTCACTGTTACTGCGCCACTTGATGTGCCCTTGGACTTGCCCTTCATTGGCTACCGAGTTAAGAGTTATACTGACAAATTTGCCGACGGAGAACAATCGCTGATTCCCGTTCTCTCTTCCTCTTCTCAGGTCATAGAATCACAACCATTCTATATTTCTCCCGACAGCTTGCAATTCAGCATGCAGATTAGGCAGATGCCTGATTCCGCTCGCGTTGTACTTCAATACTGCGACAACCCCATTTGGACTGCTATAACAGCGCTCCCAGGCCTTCGGTCTCAAGATATCTCAAGTCCGTCTGATGCTGCCGACGCCATATTTTCAGCAGCTGTGGCAGAAGGTCTGCTACGCGACTATCCCATTATTGCCGATGCATTCCGTCAGTGGTCTCAAAGCGACAAATCTGATTCCACACTCACTTCTATGCTTGAGCGCAATTCGGATTTGAAAACCATGCTTCTCAGTGCTACACCATGGATGGTTGATGCCATGACCGACGCTGAACGTATGCAGCGTTTGGCTCTGCTTTTTGATAAAAGTGAGATTGCGGCTCTGTACTCTCGCGCTATCTCTACACTTGGGAAATTGCAGCGCAACAGTGGCGGTTGGGCCTGGAAAGGTCAATACGAAAAAACATCAATGTGGGCCACAGAATCGGCTTTGTCCATTCTCGGCTATCTAAACCTTCTTGGCTATATGCCGCAAAATAAGGAATTAAACAAGATGGTCAAGCAAGCCCTTAACTGGCATCAGACAGAGACTGTGGGTCAGCGTCGAAAATACCCCTCAGCATCTTACTACAGTTTCCTTGCTTTACGCGACCTTTGGCCACAATACAAGCCATCGGCAGAAGGTAAAGCCATTATAGCCTCTGAGGTGCAGAAATTAGTAAAAAATTGGAAGAAACTGTCTGTTGGCACAAAAGCGGAAGCAGCAAGATTGCTCTACAACAATGGCTACCGAACACTATCTCGCTCCGTTGTTGCATCACTGCGTGAATTCGCTGAAACCTCTCCTGCGAAGGGTATGTGGTGGCCATCACTTGGCGATAGTTATGGCGGTTCACTTTTACAGGTTGGCCATACTGCAAATGCACTCCTCAGCATTAAGAAAATTGAGCCGAACAGTAGCGATATTGATGCCATTCGCCAATGGCTTATCCTCCAAAAAGAAGCTCAGAATTGGGGCTCCGGAGCATTAACATCGCAGATAATTTCTGCCATTATCCTGACCTCACCAAAATGGATTGAAAAGGCTTCGAATGTTGAAATCTCTATTGGTGGGAATCCTTTATCGATTGACTACACCGACAGTCTGATTGGGGATTTCAGAACCGACATATCTGCGCTAAAACCGTCAAATGCTAAATTGGAAATAACAAAATCTTGCGGCACGCCGGCTTGGGGCTCCATCTATAGCCAATCAATGGAGAGTATGAATGCCGTCAAGGCATCGCAGTGTGAAGCCGTTTCGATTGAGAAGAAATTTTTCAAATCATCGGGCAATGAATGGATTGAATCAGACAGCCTCAATGTAGGCGACCGAGTGAAAATTCAGTTACTCATTCACACTAATCGCGACATGCAATACATGGCCATTACCGACGAGCGCGCAGCCTGCTTTGAACCCGTTGAACAGATGCCGCAACCTTTATACTCCGAAGGGATATGCTTCTATCGCGAAAATCGCGATGCCACAACAAATATTTTTGTCACCAACATGCCCAAGGGGACTTATCTCCTCGAATATGAAATGTGGGTGAACAATTCCGGCGAATTCTCATCGGGGATTGCCACCATACAGAGCCAATACGCACCTCAACTTTCAGCCCATAGCTCCGGCCGCACTATTGCCGTTGCAACACAATAATGCGCCGAAATCGGCTATTTATTCAGTTTTAATTTGAGATAGCGACCTGTGTGCGAATCCGGATTGGCAGCAACCTGCTCCGGGGTACCTGTGGCCACTAACTGACCGCCCGCATCTCCTCCACTCGGACCTATATCAATCACATAATCGGCACATTTAATCACATCGAGATTATGCTCAATAATCACCACAGTGTGGCCAAGCGAAATGAGCCTATTGAACGAGCCCAACAGAGTGTGAATATCATGAAAATGCAATCCTGTGGTAGGCTCATCGAAGATAAACATGGTGGGGTGTGGCTTTTCCATAGAGAGATAATAGGCCAACTTCACACGCTGATTTTCACCACCCGACAAAGTTGAAGAACTCTGACCAAGCTTTATATATCCAAGCCCCACTTGCTGCAATGGCAAGAGGCGATTTACTATTTTGCGCTCTGTAGAGCCGGGAACCTCACCAAAAAACTCAATAGCGTCGTCAACGGTGAGATTCAGCACATCGTTGATGTTTTTCCCTCTATACATTATTTCAAGCACATCGCGCTTGAAGCGCTGACCATGACACTCCTCACAAGGAATTGTAATATCGGCCATAAACTGCATCTCGATGGTGATAGTTCCCTCTCCTTTACACTCTTCACAGCGTCCCCCTTCGGTGTTAAAGGAAAAATAACCGGGTCCAAAGCCCATCTGTTTTGCGCCCTGCTGATCGGCAAAGAGCTTGCGAATTTCATCATAGGCTTTCAGATATGTGGCCGGATTGCTTCGGGTGGAGCGGCCTATGGGATTCTGGTCAACAAACTCCACTGCATGCAGACGATGCAAATCGCCGCTTAGCGATTTATGCAACCCCGGGGCATCACTCGGTTCCCCGAAATGGCGCAACAATGCTCTATAAAGCACATCGCGCACAAGGGTTGATTTTCCCGAACCGCTGACACCGGTAACCACACTTATCACTCCGAGCGGGAAATCAACATTGATGTCTTTCAAATTATGCTCTGCCGCTCCAAAAATCTTCACTGCATCTTTCCAATGACGGCGCTGCTTTGGCACTTCAATGTTCATCTGTCCGCTTAGATAGCGCGAAGTGTAGCTCTGGTCGGAGGCGGTTTCAATTTCAGCAGCCGGACCTTGATAGACAATTTCACCACCTTCGGTGCCCGCCTTCGGGCCGACATCGATTAAGTAATCGGCGCTGCGCATAATATCCTCATCATGCTCCACCACAACCACAGTATTGCCAATACCCTGCAAGCGCCGCAACACTGAAATCAGGCGCTCAGTGTCGCGAGAATGCAGTCCGATGCTCGGTTCATCAAGAATATACAATGAGCCCACAAGACTGCTTCCGAGCGATGTTGCTAAATTGATGCGCTGACTTTCACCACCCGACAGAGTTGACGACAATCGGTCAAGCGTTAAATACCCCAAACCCACATCGGCAAGAAATTCAAGTCGATTGCTGATTTCAACTAAAATCCTACCTGCTATGGCTTGCTGCTGAGGTGTTACTGAAAGATGTGCAAAAAACTTACGCAATTCCTTAACCGGCATCTCCACGAGTTCACCAATGGTGTGCCCGCCAACCTTAACATAAGTGGCTTCCTTGCGCAATCGCTGACCGCGACACATCGGGCACTCAGTCTTTCCACGGAAGCGGGAAAGCATCACTCTATATTGAATCTTGTAGCTATTTTCTTCAACCATACGGAAGAATCCGTCAATCCCGCTAAAAGATTTATTCCCACGCCAAAGGAAATCTTTTTGAGCTTGCGTTAACTCGCAGTAGGGGCGATGAATAGGAAAATTAACCGACGAAGCTACTCTGATACATTCTCGCTTCCACTCGCTCATCTTTTCCCCTTTCCAACACACCACGGCATCTTCATAGACCGACAACGACATGTCGGGGACGACCAATCGTTCATCAATGCCCATTACTCGTCCGAAGCCTTCACAACGTGGACAGGCACCATAGGGGTTATTGAAGTTGAACATCAAATCATTTGGCTCGATGAATGTTATTCCGTCAGCTTCAAATCGTGTTGAAAAATCATGACGCGCAACACTGCCATCGCTACCCCACACAAGGAGTGAAGCGCTTTGATTTCCCTCAAAAAATGCAATCTCCACAGAGTCGGCCAATCGGCTCAGTTCATCACCTTCATAAGCCACTGAAAGGCGGTCAATCAACAAATCATAATCAAGCGGAGAACCTATTGACTCCGGTGTTGACATTAAGTCGGCAATATTGACAAACTTATGTTCTTGAGTAACAAATCTTGAATATCCCCCTTTCAGCAACACATCAAGATGGGCCGCAAAGTCGCGCCCTGTAGGGATATTCAGCGGAGCAACAACAGCGATTCTGGTCCCTTCGGGATATTGACCTGCCGCGGCAACCACATCTTCCACCGAATGTTTCTTCACCTCCTGGCCGCTTATAGGCGATATGGTTTTTCCGATACGTCCATATAGCAATCGGAGATAATCGTAGATTTCAGTCGAAGTGCCCACAGTGCTTCGCGGATTGCGAGTGTTCACTTTCTGTTCAATGGCAATTGCCGGGGGGATGCCCTGAATCTTATCACATTCGGGCTTTGCCATACGCCCGAGAAACTGACGTGCATAGGTGCTTAAACTCTCCACATAGCGACGCTGCCCTTCGGCATAGAGAGTATCAAATGCCAAAGATGATTTCCCCGACCCCGATAGGCCGGTGACCACCACAAGCTTATTACGCGGAATCTCTACATCAACATTTTTAAGATTATTGACTCGCGCACCATGAATTGAAATGCAATTAACCGATGTGTTGTTTCTTTTTGTCATGACCCACAAAGTTACGCAAATTCCACCGGATGTGCAACGCACCGCCTTGCCTATAAAACACACAACACCGACATTTCTGCCGGTGTTGGTTCTATCTTAAACAAATCGGTTATTGCCGATTAGTAATAACGATAATATTTCACCCAGTCAATTTCCATCTCCACGGGAAGATCATCCAAATTCACAGAGCCCACCCATGAGCCGCCGAGCTGCATGTCTATAATCAGATACCACTCTTTATAGAATGGGAATTGACCATTCGCACCACCATTTACTTTGGGATAGCTGAAGGTCTTTTCATGATTTATATAAAACACCACTTCGTTTTCCCATATCTGCACCTCATAGATATTGAAATTGTCCAAGTCAAAGCCCGAAGTCCACGAATTAACAGGGTCTTTAATTCCCAGGTTATAGGTGTAGTTAGTGTGTACGGTTTGATACACATGCTTATCGAAATTGAGGCGTTCCATGATGTCAATTTCGCCATCATTAGGCCAGCCTTGTTCCGAGGTGAAAGGCATCATCCAGATTGCGGGCCATGCACCTTGCGCACCCTTGCCGAGACGCGCCTTCACTTGAATGCTCCCGGGTCCAAAACTTTTTTTATTCATTGTCCAAATGCCGCCACAGAGATATGGTCGAGGGTCGGCATCCAAATCATCATTGGCAATTCCTTTTAGCTTCAAAGAGCCATTTGAAAGCTCAAAGCAACGTTCATCTTTTGACTGCGGTTTTTGCCAATCGGGACTTCCGCTATCGGTCTTGCTCCACACCGCTGCATCAAGTTCAGCGTCGTCAAATTCGTCGCTCCACTCAAGATGCCACGAAGGAGTAGTGGGTTTTTCGGGAAGTGTTTCACCGCCTCCGGGCTCGTCATCACTGCAAGCAGTCAAAGCAAGCACGCTGAATATTAACATCCAAAGCTTTCTCATAGCCATATCACGAAATAAATGAATCTTTAAATCCAAGGAAATATAGCAATCCGTCGAGGCCTATTGTTGAAAGTGACTGTTCGGCATTCTCTTTCACCTTTGGCTTGGCATGGAATGCAATTCCAAGACCCGCTGTTGCAAGCATTGGAAGGTCGTTGGCGCCATCACCCACAGCAATTGTTTGCTTGATATTGACGTTTTCAACTTGAGCTATCAATTTCAGCAACTCTGCTTTGCGACGTCCATCAACAATCTCACCAACATAATTGCCGGTCAATTTGCCATCCACAATTTCCAATTCATTGGCATAGACATAGTCAAAGCCGAAACGCTGCTTGAGATAGTTTCCAAAATATGTGAACCCACCCGAAAGAATTGCAGTCTTGTAACCGGCGCGTTTCAACACTGTCATCATTCGATCAACACCCTCGGTTATTGGCAAACTTTCGGCAATCTCGCGCATCACACTCTCATCCAATCCTTTCAAAAGCGCAACTCGCTCAGTGAAACTTTCGCGGAAGTCCAATTCTCCACGCATTGCTCGCTCTGTGATGTCGCGTACTTTATCACCCACTCCTGCCCTATCGGCAAGTTCATCGATCACCTCAGTTTTGATGAGTGTTGAATCCATATCAAAGCACACCAATCGACGACAACGGCGATACATTGTGTCCTCTTGCAGTGAAATATCAACATCCTCCTCTGTGGTGATGTGCATCAATTGCTTTTGAAGAGTGTCGTAGTCGGTCGGGGTGCCACGCACAGAGAATTCCACACACGATTTTTGCAATGCTTTTTCCGGCTCATCAAGAGGCTGACGTCCGGTCAGGCGCTGAATGCCATCAATATTCAAATTCTGATCCACAATTACTCGGCTCACGAGTGCAATGTGGCGAGCAGTCAATCGGCGACCGATAATGGTGATAATCCAACGATTTTTCCCCTGCATGCCTACCCACTTTTCATAATCGGCAACCTCAACGGGTGTGAATCGAACTCTCACATTCAATTCATAGGCCTTAAACAGCATCTCTTTCATTATCTCACCCGAAACAGAACTATCGGTTTTTATAAGCAATCCGAGAGTCAAATTGTGGTGAATGTCGGCTTGGCCAATATCAAGGATTTGTGCATCATACTGTGCCAAAATCTCTGATAGCGCAGCGGTAACGCCTGGACGGTCGGCCCCGCTGATGTTAATCATTATTAACTCCACTTGGGGAGCCTGAGAACGAATGATTGTCATGGTTTAAATTTATGATAGTCAATAATACCCTCAATGGGGCGTTGTTTAATTATTCCTATTTCACAGCCACATCTCTTCAGCGCTTGGATCAACTGAGAAGAGAAATGATAAGCTATTGAGCCTGTAAAACTCACCGGCAATGACTCTCGCTCTGAATAGCCGGCCACATTTCGCTCAATGAACCGACAGAACTCATCAATCACCATTGATTCTACAGCCTCACAGTCGGTGCATTTCTTCACATAAACAGCCATCGATGCCAAGAAGCGATTGGGATTCGGAGTGCGATACACTCGTTCAATAACTTCATCAAGCGACAGTCCAACCTGCTGATTGAACCGATCAATAATCTCTTGTGGATATTTTCGCTTGAACAAATCGCCGAGGAATCTGCGACCTATTGAAGCCCCCGAGCCTTCATCGCCAAGGATATATCCGAGCGGAGGTATATTGTCAATGATGGCATCTCCATCGTAAAGGCAGCTATTCGAGCCGGTCCCTAAAATGCACACCACTCCGTGGGTGCTGCCGCAAAGCCCGCGCGCCGCGCCAAGCATATCTGAATTAATGCTCACACTCTTGCAGCCTGAAACTTCGGAGACCACACGCTCAAGCATCGGCACCACAGATTGCCTGCAACCGGCGCCATAGAAAAAGACTTCATTTAAAGACCTACCCTCAAGTTTAGGCTTAAGTTCCAAATCCAACGCGTGTCGAAGTTCCTCTTTACCCATTAACGCCGGGTTCAATCCCGAAGTAGAAAATGACTCAACCGGGGCATCGATAGGAATCAATGCCCAATCAGTCTTAGTGCTTCCCGAATCAGCTACAAGTCGAATCATTGCGCAATTTCGTGTTTCTGCAAATGTAACAAATAAAGAGTAAAAACCTTAATCTATTTCAATTTTTCTTTCAGTTTTCTTAAAAAAACCGAACCACGACCATAAAAGCCGTGGTTCAATCAAAAAAATATGCGATTGGAAACTATGTCAGTTCTTATTTGAGTGCAACACTCTCAATTGAAGTGTCAATTTCTGTTCCGAGAATGCGACGCGCACCTAAATAGTTGCGTGAATAATAGCCATTATCGGGAAATGTTTGATATGTCACTCCGCGCTTCACTGAAGCATGAATAAATTTACAAGTGCCATTCTCGCGGTCCACTGAAACAACCATTGCCACATGGCCCACATTGCCGCGCCCTGAACTTCGAGAACTGAAGAACATTAAATCACCGGGGCGAAGATTGCTCACCGATACTTTGTCACCCTGCAAAAATTGAGCTCTTGAAGTGCGATTAATTGTGATACCAAATTTTTTGTACACATAGCTTGTGAATCCTGAGCAGTCAAATGCCGATGGTCCGGTTGCCCCAAGACGATAACGTGTGCCCAAAAATCTTTCAGCATAATCAACCATGCGATTGGCCAACGGATGACTCAACTCCGATTGAGCATTCTTCAATTCATCGGCCACACTGGCAAATGGCGAATTTTCTTGCACCTCCTTCAGCGCTTCAAACAAGAAAGGATTTTCAGAACTCGCATTCAGCTCTATTTGTGATGTTGCAATTTCTTGATGCATTGCCGGCAACTTCCATTCGGCTTGCGCTGTTACACAAGCCGAAGAAAGAATGCACAAACTTATAAAAACTTTTTTCCGAAATTCCATCAACAATAGCAACTTTTAATAATGCTGAAAATTGAATAATTGCTCTTTTAAATTTTGCGATGCAAAGGTAAGCATTTAATCTGAATCACACAAACAACCAAATGCCTAAAAATTAAGCATTTTACATTTTATAAATCTTTTCAGTGCCGCTTAAACACATTTTAGCACTAAAAGCAGATGGTTAAATTTCAGTCTTTTTTGAATGAAATATATACAAATATTAACCTTTATTAAGACCTCACTCCCCCCTATTTTTTGAAACAATCGCTGAAAAATTGCAATTGTGGAAGGATTGATTTGGCCCAATATGCGCCATTGTGTGCACCGGGAGAGGTTAGATACAGATGCTTTATACCCCGCTTTTCAAGCTCGGCATGTAAGTTGTTGTTTACTTCAAAAAAGAAATCTTGCTCTCCGCAATCGATAATAATATTCAGTTTGCCAAAAGATGGATTGTCAACCTGGCTAATCACTGTGTGACTATCCCAAACACTTTTATTTTCTTCATAACTGCCGAGGCTATTGGGGATGTTCCAGTTTTTTGGCCAAGGACGGAAATCAACTCCGCCGCTGGTTGAGCCTGCGTTACTAAAAACATCGGTGTGATGCAATGCAATCCACATTGCTCCATGTCCTCCCATGCTCAATCCTGTGATGGCTCGCTGCGAGGCAGATGGCTTGGTGCGATAATTCTTATCTATCCACTCCACCAAATCATGTGAAATATAACTCTCCATCTTCACCTTCGGATTAACAGGCGAGTAAAATACCAGCTATTAAGCCCGGCCGGACAAACAATGATAATATCATGAACCGTAGCAAGCGAATCGAGATTAGTCACTTTGCTCCATGATGTGTGGTCACCGCCATGCCCGTTAAGCAAATAGACAGTTGGATAAGTCTTCGCTGTGTCAACATCATAATCCTCCGGAAGTGCGATTGTCACAAATGCTTCTACAGGCAAATTATTCGTGGGCACACTTTTTACCTCAGAAGCCCAAGCGCCACTAATCAATGACACCACAAACAGCACCGACACCAACACAAAAGATCTCATATTTCTCATATTTATAATTTTTGACAAATAACTAATTGGCAATACCACCCCAAAGTTAAGAAAAAAGCAATGTTTTTCTTAACTTTGCACCACAAACATAGTTAACACTCAACAAAAAAAATGAAAATAGGCGTAATAGTGGCAATGGACAAAGAACTGAATTTGCTCCTGCACTTGCTCAAAAATCAAAACATCAAAGAGATAAATGGATTTGAGTTCCACACCGGAACCATCGGCAATGCCGAAATCACAGCCACAAAATGCGGCATAGGCAAAGTAAATGCAGCTATCGGCACCATGACCATTATTGATAATTTCGCACCACAATTGATTATCAACAGCGGAGTGGCCGGCGGAACCGGAAATAAAGCCGGAATACTCGACATTGTTGTAGGCACTCATATTGCATATCATGATGTGTGGTGCGGTCCCGGCACTGAATGGGGCGATGCTGCAGGATGCCCCCGTTTCTTTGAAACTTCGCAAATGGTCAACTCTTTGTCGTGCCTCAGCAACAACAAGTCAGTAAAACATGGACTCATTGCTTCAGGCGACATCTTTGTCAGCGATCCCGCCGTGGTCACCCATATCAAAGAATTATATCCCGAAGTCAATGCCGTGGACATGGAATCGGCAGCAATTGCCCATGTGTGTTATCTGCGCAATGTTCCCTTTGCCTGCATTCGAGTTATTTCCGACACCCCAGGCGCTGAAGATAACATAGCACAATATGAAAACTTTTGGGACGACGCACCCAAACACACCTTTGAAATGCTGCACCAAGTGATCCATGAGCTAACCGCCTAAACACTGAATTATGAAAAAAATTGCAAGCTTCACTGTTGACCACCTACGATTGCTTCGCGGTATCTATGTATCACGCACCGACCGAACTCCTTCGGGCGACACACTGACCACCTTTGACATTCGCATGACTGAACCAAACCGACAAGAAGCCCTCTCAGGCACTGCACTGCACACCATAGAGCATCTTGCCGCTACATATCTTCGCAATCATCCGCAGTGGAAAGAACGCATTGTTTATTGGGGCCCCATGGGGTGCTGCACTGGCAATTATCTGATAGTGAGCGGAGACTACTCCTCAGCCGACATCTTGCCCCTAATGCGTGAAACATTTGAATTTATTGCAGATTTCGATGGTGAAATTCCCGGAGCTACACCACGCGACTGCGGCAACTACTCCTACATGGATCTTCCCACAGCCCGCGCCGAAGCTCGTCGCTATCTCAATGAAGTGCTCCTCAACCCTTCTGAAGCCAACCTCACCTACCCCGAATAACAACCACCTCTGCTCACCCACCAAAATGAAAGACCTGAAAGCCATACGCGGAAAGTTCTACTTAGCACGCATCATTGAAGAGGGCGAGCATGAGCATCAAGACTTCAAATTTGCCATTTCTGATGCTCGCAAAATAGCACGTTCGCTCTCGGCTTTTGCTAATAATGATGGCGGCCGACTGCTTGTAGGGGTTAAAGATAATGGTGTCATAGCCGGAGTAAGAAATGAGGAGGACATCTACGTCATTGAGCAAGCAGCACAAATGTACTGCCGTCCGGCTCAGCAACTCAACTTCACAGCCATTTCGGCCGAAGAGGGATTAACCGTGATTCGCGCAGAAATTTCAGCAAGCCCCAACCGCCCGGTTCTAGCCTTGGACACCGACGGACACTGGAAGGCATATTACAGAGTTGCCGACGAAAACATACTTGCCTCCCCACTGATGGTAAAAGCTTGGCGAAAGGCTGAAAGTGACCTACCCACAAGTTTCAACCTCGGAAGTGCAGAAAACGCGGTTCTACACGCTATCCAATCAGCAACCGAGCCAATTGAGATAGAAGAAATCACACAGCAATGCCGAATCTCACAACACACAGCCGAAAACATCATAACTAACTTATTTGCAATGGGTGTGATTGATTTCAAGTTCCATAAAAGGCAATTTATGATTACCCTAAAAAGCGATGATAACGAAAATCCGCAATAAAAAATCGCAAAAAGGGGCCAAAGGTTTTGGTGATTTGAAAATAAATTGTAACTTTGCACCGTGAAAGTCGAGCGAGACTTTTTCAATTGAATATGGTGAGCATAGCTCAGTTGGTTAGAGCGTCGGATTGTGGTTCCGAAGGTCGTGGGTTCGACCCCCACTGTTCACCCCACTAAACAGCTTCTTTTTAGGAGCTGTTTTTTTTATTTCCCCTCATCGCAGTGAAAAAACAATAGCGCTGCTATTATTGTTATTGAATGTGACTGCAATTCAATCCACTCAATTAACCTATATGAGAAAAGTTACATTCAAAGGAGATATTTGCCACACCTGCGGCACATTTCCGGAAGTTGGCGATTATGCCCCGGCATTTCATCTCACCGGCAAACACCTTTCAGACATTTATAGCCGCGATTTCGAAGGGAAGCGCATGGTGCTAAACATCTTTCCAAGCCTCGACACAGAGGTTTGCGCCAGAAGTGTCCGACGATTTAATGAAGAGGCTGCACGAATGCTCAACACTCAAGTCATCTGCATTTCGATGGATCTTCCATTTGCTATGAGCCGATTTTGCGCCACTGAAAAGATAAAAAATCTAATTACGGCATCAGCTTTTCGCTCACCGCTATTTGGCCAAGAATATGGTGTGAGGCTATGCGATGGTCCATTCGCCGGGCTTTTAGCTCGAGCAGTTATCATTATCGACCCGGATCAGAGAGTTGCTTATAGCCAACTTGTCAATGAAATCACCCATGAGCCCGACTACAAAGCAGCTCTGCAAATACTGCAATAATCAACGGGGCGAATTGACATCAATCAACTCGCCCCGAATATATTTAGATAATTATAATCCGCCTTTAAGATTTATTTGCGCGCTTGCGTTCTATTTCATCAAGAATGATTTTGCGCAGACGCAAGTGGTGAGGAGTCACCTCTACATATTCATCTTCACGAATATATTCCAATGCCTCTTCAAGCGAGAACACCACCGGAGGGATGATGCGAGCTTTATCATCGGCGCCCGATGCACGCATATTGGTCAACTTCTTCGACTTGGTGACATTTACCACAATATCATTATCCTTGGCATTTTCACCCACAACTTGTCCGGCATACACCTCCTCTTGAGGGAAGATAAAGAAACGGCCACGATCTTGGAGCTTGTCAATAGCATAAGCATAGGCTGTGCCGGCTTCCATTGCAATCAATGAGCCATTTGTGCGACGCTCTATATCGCCTTTCCATGGCTGGAATTCAAGGAAGCGATGTGCCATAATAGCTTCTCCGGCCGATGCTGTGAGCACATTGTTACGCAATCCGATAATGCCGCGAGAGGGGATATTGAATTCCATGTGAACACGATCATTCTGAGTGGTCATTGACATCAAATCACCCTTGCGACGAGTCACCATATCAATCATCTTTGAAGCATATTCCTCAGGAACATTTATTGTGAGGGCCTCAATCGGTTCGCATTTAACACCATCAATCTCTTTGATGATTACCTTTGGCTGCCCCACTTGAAGCTCATAGCCCTCGCGGCGCATTGTTTCAATCAACACCGACAAGTGAAGCACACCGCGGCCAAACACTGTCCACACATCACTATCGGGACTCTTTTCAACTCGCAATGCCAAATTGCGGTCCAGCTCTTTAGCCAAACGCTCAGCAATGTGGCGCGAGGTTACAAACTTGCCATCTCGACCAAAGAATGGACTGTCATTGATGGTGAAGGACATTGACATTGTGGGCTCATCGATAGCTATGCGCGGCAATGCTTCAGGATTTTCGAAATCGGCAATTGTGTCACCGATTTCAAAGTTGGCTATTCCCACAAGCGCACAAATATCGCCACTCTTAACTGACTCAACGCGCTTGCGTCCCATCCCTTCAAACACATGAAGCTCTTTTATGCGCTGGCGCTCAACCGAGCCATCTTTTTTGATTACGGCAACATCTGTTCCTTCGCGCAATTCGCCTCTATGCACGCGGCCCACTGCAATTCGGCCCACATAGGAAGAAAAATCAAGCGATGTGATAAGCATTTGCGCCGGGCCTTCAATAGTTTCCGGTGCAGGGATATGCTCAATAATAGTATCGAGCACAGCTGTAATATCCTCTGTTGGCTTGCGCCAATCCATGCTCATCCACCCCTGCTTTGCAGATCCATAAACAGTGGGAAAATCAAGCTGTTCTTCAGTAGCATCAAGATTAAACATCAATTCAAATACCATCTCTTGTACCTCTTCAGGACGGCAATTGGGCTTGTCAACCTTATTGATAACAACTACAGGCTTCAACCCCATCTGAATAGCCTTCTGAAGCACAAAGCGTGTTTGTGGCATCGGACCTTCGAAAGCGTCAACGAGGAGCAGACAGCCGTCGGCCATATTCAGCACACGCTCCACTTCACCGCCAAAGTCGGCGTGTCCGGGAGTGTCTATAATATTGATTTTATATCCCTTATAATTGATTGAAACGTTTTTCGACAAAATTGTAATACCGCGTTCACGCTCCAAATCATTATTATCAAGTATCAATTCGCCGGAATTTTGATTGTCACGGAAAAGATTTCCGGCAAGGAGCATTTTGTCAACAATAGTGGTCTTGCCATGGTCCACATGGGCAATAATGGCAATGTTTCTAATATTCTGCATATCACCTATAATTTTCAAGGCACAAAGTTACACAGAATTCATGGAAAAATTCACCCAATTTTCGTATTTTTGCAACGATTGACTGATTAAACCTAAAAAACACATCGACCATGAGTTTTCACAAATCAGCTACCATACTATTTCTGGCTGCAATATGCTGCATCTGCGCCGGAGCGCAAACCACTTTAATCAAGAACAATAAAGCCTGCGGCCGAATAATATATTCCGACCCGCGCGACAGTGTTGCAGCCACACTTATGCAAGATTTCTTGAAGCGAATCGGTGATGCGAAAATTCCCATTGTCAACCACATTGTGAAGCAGAAAAAGGGGGATATAGTTTTTCAACGCACATCAAGCACAGCCATTCGCGAAGATGGCTTTAGATTAAACTCTTGCAAAGGGGTGCTGACCATTGAAAGCACTATAGGCAAAGGCGCTGAATATGGAGTGGTTACACTACTGGAAAAATATTTAGGGTGCAATTATTGGAGTGAATTTGACTACACTGTGCCAAAGCAATCAACAGTGAGCATCCCCAATTTCGATTTCATAGACAATCCTGCTTTCCGTTATCGCCAAAGCCAAAATTACGCTATGCGCACCGACCCCGTTTACGCCACTTGGATGCGATTTGAAACACCGGGAGAAGAGTTTGCCGGACACTATTGGGTTCACACTTTCAACAGACTGCTCCCAGCCGCACGTTTCGGCAAAGAACACCCCGAATACTATGCATGGTTTGACGGCAAACGTCATCCCGGGCAGGCCGGGCAATGGTGCTTGACCAATGACGATGTGTTTGAAATTGTGAGCCGTCAAGTGGATTCCGTGTTTCAAGCCAATCCGGAGCAAAAGATGATTTCCGTTAGCCAAAACGATGGTAATTACACCAATTGCAAATGCCCGTCGTGTGCCGAAATAGACTCTATCGAAGGCTCCCCTTCAGGGAGCATAATACGCTTCTTAAATCGCCTTGCAGCGCGATTCCCCGACAAGCAATTCTCCACTCTGGCCTACCTTTACACCATGCATCCGCCAAAGGTTACCAAACCGCTTCCAAATGTCAACATAATGCTGTGTGACATTGATTGCTATCGCGAAGTGCCTTTGCAAGGCAATGCTTCAGGGCGCGATTTCTTGAAGGCGCTCGAAGGGTGGGCCGCAATATCAAACAATATCTTTGTGTGGGACTACGGCATTAACTTTGATGGCACCACAACACCATTCCCCAACTTCCACATCATTCAGCCCAATATGCAAACATTTCGCGACAACAATGTCACAATGCACTTTTCACAGATTGCCGCCTCCCGAGGAGGTGATATGTCGGAAATGCGTTCGTGGTTGATTTCAAAATTAATGTGGAATCCCGACGCCGATATTGATTCACTCAAAAATAAATTCCTTGAAGGCTACTATGGCGCTGCGGCTCCATATATTGGCAAATACTTGACATTGATGGAGGGGGCATTGCTTGGCAGCCGAATCCCGCTTTGGATTTATGACTCGCCGGTAACCCATAAAAACGGGATGCTGAATCGCGAGCTCCGCCGCAGCTATAACCAACTTTTTGACCGTGCCGAGCAAGCTGTTGCTGCTGATTCTGCACTCCTTGCCCGAGTTCAGCGCTCACGCCTATCACTTCAATATAGCGAGCTTGAAATCGAGCGTTCAAGTCCCAAAAAGGATATAGCGAAGATTGAAACCATGCTCGACACCTTTGATGCCCGAGCAGCCCGCTTCGGACTGAGAACACTCAATGAGCGAAACAATTCACCCCACGAATATGTGGCACTCTACCGCGAACGCTATCTTCCGCGCAAAGGCAACAATCTTGCAGCCGGAGCTAAAATCACATTCTCCACACCCCTACCCAAACCTTACGACCGACTCGGCCCCGAATCGCTGACCGATGGCCTTTTTGGCGGCACAACATACAAAGACAGCTGGATTGGCTGGGAAGGAATCGATGTTGACATCACAATTGACCTCGGCAAAGTCACTGAGATTCAAAGCATCGACACAGATTTCTTGCAACAACTCGGCGCTTGGATTTTGCAACCGCTATCGGTAACATACCACACCGGGCTCGACGGCAACAATTGGAGCACACACCAACGTCACGCACTCGGCGAAGACCGCAATCCGAAAGTAAAATTCGAAAGTGTAAAAGAAACATTGCCTGCCCCCACCGCAGTCCGATACATCAAAGTCAGCATTGAGGGTGTGAAGCAATGCCCGGGATGGCACTATGGAGTAGGCAATCCATGCTGGTTCTTCCTCGACGAAATTACAGTGAATTAACCCGCAAAAAAGATTATAATCGAATCAAGTTTGCCGGATTTACACATCAAACGCCGATTTTTTGTGTAATTTTGCAGAAAAATAGGTTATAACAAGAAAATTCGCATAAATGAGTATCACTATATTGGGAATCGAATCGTCGTGTGACGACACTTCGGCAGCCGTTATACGCGATGGGCTGCTTCTCAGCAATGTAATAGCATCTCAGAGTGTTCATGAAGAATATGGGGGTGTAGTGCCCGAATTGGCATCGCGCGCACACCAACAAAACATAGTTCCGGTGGTGAAAGCCGCCCTTGACCGTGCCGGTGTGACAAAAGAGGAGCTATCGGCCATTGCATTTACACGCGGTCCGGGCTTGCTCGGTTCGTTACTCGTGGGCACATCTTTCGCCAAAGGACTTTCGCTCGGATTGCGCTGCCCCATAGTAGATGTCAACCACCTTCACGGGCATGTTTTATCCCACTTTATCCGCAAAGCCGAAGATGACATAGTGCCCGAATATCCATTCCTGACGCTACTGATTTCGGGAGGCAACTCTCAGCTTATTCTTGTCAACAACTACAACGACATGAAGATTCTCGGAGCCACGATTGACGATGCTGCCGGCGAAGCATTTGACAAATGCGCAAAAGTGATGGGACTCCCCTATCCCGGCGGACCCCACATTGACCGATTGGCAGCCGAGGGTGATCCAATGCGATTCAAATTTGCCAAGCCACGCATTCCCGGACTTGATTACAGCTTTTCAGGCCTAAAAACCAGCTTCCTCTACACCCTTCGCGATGCACTCAAAGAGGACCCCGATTTCATTGAAAACAACAAGGCCGATCTTGCTGCATCACTCCAACGCACAATCATTGAGATCCTCATTGACAAGCTTGACAAAGCGGTGAAAGAAACCGGAGTAAAAACAATAGCAATCGGAGGTGGAGTATCGGCAAATTCCGGAGTACGAAATGCTGTGGCTGAATATTGCAAAGCCCACAATCTGAATGCATTTATCCCCGAACGAGCTTTCACCACCGACAATGCCGCCATGGTGGCTATTGCCGGATATTTCAAATTTCTCGACAAACAATTCTGCGGCTACGATGAAGTGCCGTATGCAAGAGTGAAGATATGAAAGTTTCAGTGATTGTCATCGGCGACGAGCTATTGATAGGGCAAGTGACCGACACCAATAGCGGATTCCTTGCGCGCCACATGGCCCCCTACGGATGGGAGGTGAGCAACGTTCAAGTAGTGTCGGACAATGCCGATGATATTCGCCGTGCCATTGACCGAGCTTTCGAAACCTCAGCCGTGGTCCTAACAACCGGCGGCCTCGGCCCAACAAAAGATGACATCACCAAAACTGTGCTCTGCGACTATTTTGGCGGTGAGATGCAAATGCGCCGGGATGTGCTCGACAATGTTAAAGAGATATTCCGCCGACGCGGCATCACACTCAATCCGCTGACCGAATCACAAGCCATTGTACCCTCATCGGCCCAAGTGATTCAAAACCGTGTGGGCACAGCGCCCATAATGTGGTTTGAGAGCCAAGGCCGCATCCTCGTTGCCATGCCGGGGATGCCATTTGAAACACAAGAGATGTTTTCCTCAGATGTTTTTCCACGCTTGCGAGCCACTTTTGACACCGACATGTGTGTTATTCATCGCACCGTTATGGCCGAAGGCATCAGCGAATCGGCCCTTGCCATGCGCTTAGAAGAATGGGAAACAGCCCTTCCATCACACCTCCACTTGGCCTATCTACCAAAATCGGGATTAATCCGACTGCGCCTCGACGGACATCACCCCGACGCAAAATTCTTGGAGCGCGAAATAGAGCAATACACCTTGCAGCTTATCAGCCTTTGCGGCGACAATTTCCTATATGCCGGCGACAAAACCCCTGCCGAAATCCTATTGGAAAAGCTCATTGAAAGCCGACTCACAGTGGCAACCGCCGAAAGCTGCACCGGAGGCAACATTGCACACCTTCTGACATCAATTCCAGGCAGTTCACAAGCCATGCTCGGCGGAGTGGTTTCATATAGCAATCATCTTAAATGCCAAATGCTAAACGTTGACTCCACTACACTGATAGCCAATGGAGCAGTAAGCATCCCTGTGGTTGAGCAGATGGCATTAGGAGCTTGCCGATCCACCGGCGCCGATATAGCCATAGCCACCAGCGGCATAGCCGGTCCCGGAGGAGGAACAGAGGAGAAGCCCGTAGGCACAGTGTGCATTGCCGTGGCTAAATCCGATGGCACAGTGTGGAGCGACACCCACCGCTTCCCCGGCACAAGAGAACGCGTCATAGACCGAGCCTCACAAACCGCCTTGGTTCGCGCCATCCGCCTCCTCAATTCATGATGCATCCGCCATTTTCTTGCTCTTTATCAATTGCAACAGAGTAATTGACTTTTTCCGATACAGAGGATTATTCTCCGATTTAGGGTTGATTATTCCGACGTTTTTCTATAACTTTGCGTTTACTATGAACAAGGCATTGATATTTCGATTGACATGCGTGGTGCTTTTGTGGATAGCTCTAATCTATCTGCTAATAGCCTCGCAGCCTTTCACTATGAAAACTATATTCTTGGTGCTTGCATCAGGAATCATCGTTTTTGTGCCTCTATACAAAAAACATTTCCGCAATGGGAAACAAAAATAACGACTCAATATATCTCAGCGCGCCTGCCGACAATAGCACCAGGCCGCTTGACCAAATGCGCTATCCGCTGCTGTCGAAGATTGACTCTCCGGCTGATTTGCGTGCATTGCAGTCGGAACAATTGCCAAGTGTGTGTGCCGAGATTCGTGACTTTTTAATCACCACCCTCAGCAACAACCCCGGGCACTTTGCATCGTCGATGGGCTCGGTAGAGCTCACAGTAGCCTTGCACTACGTGTTTAACACCCCCTATGATAGAATAGTGTGGGATGTGGGGCATCAAGCCTATGGTCACAAATTGCTCACCGGCCGAGCAAATCGTTTCCACACCAATCGCAAGCTAGGAGGCCTAAGCGGATTCCCAAATCCCAATGAGAGTGAATATGACACCTTCTCAGCAGGTCATGCTTCCAACTCCATATCGGCAGCTCTCGGTATGTCGGTAGCTTCGACACTAAATAGCGATGAGCCACAGCGCCATGTGGTGGCAGTAATCGGCGACGCTTCAATAAGCGGAGGATTGGCATTTGAAGGGCTCAACAATGCAGCTAATTCAAACAGCAATTTGCTGATTATTCTCAATGACAATGACATGTCAATTGACCGCAATGTGGGCTCCCTAAATAGCTATCTTGCTCACTTGACCACATCGAAGAGCTACAATAACTTTCGCTATCGCACCTATAAGTTGCTGAAAAAGCTTCACCTGTTCAACGACAAAAATCGCGGCCGATTGCTTCGTTTCAACAACAGCCTAAAATCGCTCATCACAAAAGAGCAAAACATATTTGAAGGATTGAATGTGAGATATTTCGGACCATTTGATGGGCACGACTTGCCTCGCATGATTAGAATTCTGAACGACATTAAAGATATGAGCGGTCCGCGAATCCTACACCTACGCACAGTGAAAGGACGCGGCTTCCTGCCTGCCGAAAATGACCCGGCCAACTGGCATGCTCCAGGCTATTTCGACCCCGATAGTGGCGAAATCATCAGATCGAGCAGTAGCAAGCAACCAGCAAAATATCAAGATGTGTTTGGAGAGACACTTGTGGAACTCTCCGAGCAGAATAAAAACATTATAGGCATCACCGCAGCAATGCTTTCAGGCACATCCGTGTCAAAGATGCAGAAGGCATTTCCGGAAAGGACATTTGATGTGGGAATTTCAGAAGGACACGCAGTGACCTTTGCCGGCGGACTGGCCAAAGATGGCAAACGCCCCGTTGTGGCCATCTACTCCTCCTTCTTGCAGCGCGCCTACGACCATATAATCCATGATGTGGCTTTGCAAAACCTCCCTGTGGTATTTGCCATTGACCGTGCCGGCCTTGTAGGCGACGACGGAGCCACACACCATGGAGCCTACGATTTGAGCTATCTCAACCACATTCCGGGGATGACAATTGCATCGCCCCGCAATGAAATCTATCTGCGCCATTTGATGCAGACCGCTCTATCGGAATCGACAACAACACCCTGGGCCATCAGATACCCACGCGGAAATGGCGAAATCATTGATTGGCGTCAACCGATGATCACACTCCCAATAGGACAAGGCGAGCAATTGAAAGAGGGCTCCGATGTGGCAATTCTCACTATAGGTCCGATAGCCTCTGAGGCAACCAAAGCCATAGAAAAAGCTGCGGCCGAAGGGATTAGCGTGGCACACTATGACATGATATTCCTCAAGCCAATCGATGAGACTATTCTGCGCCATGTGGCCGAAAGCGGAATGCCAATAATCACTGTGGAAGATGCAGCCATCAAAGGGGGGCTCGGCTCAACAGTCATTGAATGGCTCTCTGATAACGGATTCAACAATAAAGTTACTCGCATCGGCATCCCCGACCAATTTGTACCTCAAGGCACAATTGAACAACTGCGCCGCCTAGCCCAGATGGATGCAGAAGCAATATATACAGCAATTAAAAACTCACAGTCATGAAGATTGTAATAGTAGGAGCCGGAGAAGTTGGCACCCACTTGGCACGACTTCTATCGCATGAAAATCATGATATCACACTCATAGACCTTAATGGAGACCGCTTGGCTCAGATAGATGCCACGTGCAATCTGCTTACTTTTCGCGGTTCGCCAATATCATTTGACATCCACCGCGAGGCCAGAGTTGATAAATGCGATTTGTTTATCGCCGTAACCCCCGAAGAGACCACCAATGTGGTGGCCTGCTCGATGGCCAAAAGCCTAGGCGCAAAAAAAACTGTAGCGCGCATAGACAATTACGGCTTTATGCGCCAAGACAATGCACCATTCTTTCATAAGATGGGCATTGATGTGATGATATATCCCGAATATTTCGCGGCAAAAGAGATGCTCAAATCATTGCAGCACAACTGGGTGCGTAGCTGGTTTGAACTTCACGATGGAGAGTTGATAGTGGTAGGAGTGAAAATACCTGAATCGGCACCATTGGCCAACACACAATTAAAAAACCTATCAAATATTACCAATTTTCACATCGCAGCAATCAAGCGCTACAACGAAACCATCATACCACGAGGCAATGACTATATTCTTCCAAACGACATAATCTATGCCACAACAACCCTCGATGGTGTGACAGAGCTACGCGAAATGTGTGGGCGCACAAAAGTCCACATCAAAAATGTGATGATAATGGGCGGTAGCCACATCGCAGTGCGCCTTGTGGACCTAGCCGGCGAAGACTATAATTTCACTATAATAGAGCTAGACCGCAACCGCTGCACCCGTCTCACAGAGCTATGCCCCGACGCCGATGTAATCAATGCTGATGCCCGCGACATAGATGTGCTACGCGAGGAGGGAATTGACGAAACCGATGCTTTCATTGCACTTACCGAGCGCTCGGAAACCAACATACTCACCTCGCTGATAGCAAAAGAGTGTGGCGTACACAAGACTATTGCCGAAGTAGAGGACCTGCAATATATCTCCGAAGCCGAGAACCTCAACATCGGTACCACCATCAATAAAAAACTCCTAGCATCGGGACGTATATTCCAAATGCTTCTAAACGACGATGCCGATACCCCCAAATTCATGGCATTTGGCGATGCCGACGTAGCGGAAATCAAAGCAAAACCAGGCTCAAAAATCACCCATGCTCCAGTAAAAGACCTATCACTGAATCGCAATATGACCATAGCGGGCATAATTCGTGATGGCAAGGGTATGCTGGTAAATGGTAACACACAGATTCTTCCCGGCGACAATGTAGTGGTGTTTTGCATAGCAGGCGCAATTCACCGATTAGAAGGACTTTTCAATTAACCACCTCCCCTACAGAATCATTATGCCTAAGCACACTCGCCGACACATCAATTTTAGACAGACATTCCGAGTCATAGGATGGCTTCTGATGATAGAGTCAGGATTTATGCTCATCCCTCTTGCTGTGGCAGCTTATCACAAAGAGAGTGACCTTTGGGCCTTTGCCATTGCAGCCGGAGCAACAGCCATAGCAGGGCTCTCGCTCACATTTTCACTCCGCAACAGCGAACCTTCAATGAGTAAACGCGAAGGATTTTTGCTCACAGCACTGGTGTGGGTGGTATTTTCAATATTCGGCATGATTCCATTCATGCTGTGCAATAATAGTTTTGACATAAGCTCAGCTTTTTTTGAAGCGATGTCGGGATTTACCACCACGGGGTTCTCAACCTACGAATCAGTGGAAAGCTACTCTCATGCTATCAATCTATGGCGCACATTGATGCAATGGATTGGGGGTATGGGTATCATTCTTTTCACGCTTGCGGTGATCCCGATGCTTAACCATTCGGGTGGTATGCAGATGTTTAATGCTGAAGTTACAGGAATCACACATGACAAAATACGTCCACGAGTGAGCCAAACAGCCAAAAGCCTTTGGGGACTTTATTTCTTTCTCACGGCAGCTTTAGCCCTACTTCTGTGGATGGGCCCCATGTCGCTCTACGACGCTGTGTGTCACTCTTTTTCCGCCATATCCACAGGTGGTTTCTCAACCCGCGATGCCTCGTTGGCAGCATTTCAATCCGACTATGTGACCATAGTCACAATGATATTCATGTTTCTCGGCGGTACAAGTTTTGCCCTCATTTACAAAGCATTACAAGGGAAACCGATGACTCTGCTACGCAACAATGTATTTAGAGCATATATTGCAATAATAGGAGTGGTGTTTATCTGCATTGTGACAAATATTATTGTTCGTGGACAAGTAAACGATTGGCGAGATGTAACAATTTACCCACTATTTCAAGTTATCTCCACCATCACCTCAACAGGCCTTAGTGTGTGTGATTTCCGCACATGGGGGCCATTTGCAATAGCTATGATGATGGTGCTGATGTTTACCGGTGCATGTGCCGGCTCCACTAGTGGCGGTGCAAAAATAGACCGTATGATTCTGATGGTCAAGAGTTCACGCAATGAACTCTACCGATGCATCCACCCAAACGCCATCACATCGGTGAGAATCAATCAGAGTATAGTGTCGCCCGACTTGGTGTCGAAAGTGATAGCATTCTTCTGCATATATATATTAGTGATAGTGGTTGGAGCTATTTCTCTTTGTGCCATAGGTATGCCCCTATTAGAATCGCTATTCTCAGCATTCTCATGCGTGTGCAATACCGGTTTCAGTTCCGACATCACATCACTAAGCGCCAATTTCAGTCCGATTCCATCGGCAGGCAAATGGATTCTCTCAGCACTTATGCTTATTGGTCGCCTTGAACTATTCACTGTACTGATTCTCTTCACCCGCGGATTCTGGAGGAAATAAAACAGACTGTAATAGATTAGAGTAAAATAAAAGCGCCGCATCACATCGATACGGCGCTTTTGCTTTACCTGCTGTTCAGGTAATCAGAACATCTTTTCGGGATAAGTACCGTCGGCATGAAGAGCAGCAAGTTTTTCAACCACACCGGGGCGGTCGGCTGCATAAGTTACACCAAACCATTTTGAATCAGTGTCAAGCACTTTCACAGTGGCCTCGCCATTCTGAATCAATGCGTCGATACACAAAGGAATGAAGAATTCCGACTTGGGAGTGTTAATGTCCTTGTCGAGGAATTTCTTGAACTCACGTTCGCTGTAATCGAAATAGTCGGGAGTGAAACCCCAGAGGTTCATTGACACGGGAGTTTCAGGAGCAAGAGTCTGCACCTGTCCATTTTCGTCGGTGAACACAATGCGATGATCTTCATCATAGCTGATAGCAGTACGTTCAACCACACCGGTGAGAAGACCTTCTTCAGAAGTAGAGCACACGCCACGAGCCACCGACCCATTTTCGGTCATAGTATTGCCTACGCGGAAGCCCACCATGCAGTAATCACCCTTGCGGTCATGCTCACGTGAAAGTTCAGCAGCAATTACTTCAAAAGCATTGCGACCATAGAAGTCATCGGCATTGATTACGGCAAAAGGCTCACTGATCGCTTCTTTGCCCATAAGCACAGCATGGTTTGTACCCCAAGGTTTAGCACGATCTTCGGGACAAGTGTAGCCTTCGGGGAGTTTATCAATAGCCTGGAAAACAACAGCAACGGGCACGTGACCTTCATATTTAGAGAGCACTTTTTCACGGAAGTCCTGTTCGAAATCTTTGCGAATAACAAATGCTACTTTTCCAAATCCAGCTTTGATAGCGTCATAGATAGAATAGTCCATGATAGTCTGACCATTAGGTCCTACACCATCAAGCTGCTTGAGACCGCCATAACGGCTACCCATACCGGCTGCAAGAACAAAAAGAGTTGGTTTCATAATTAATGACTGGTAGTTTTATTTAGTTTTAAATTTGAATACAATTGCATGCTGATAAATATCACCGGGATATAGCTGAGTAGAAGGGAAATCAGCGTGATGTGGCGAGTCGGGCATAGCTTGACATTCGATAGCCACTCCATCATAGTCGTCATAGCTGCGACCATCCTTATTGAGAGGCGAACCGGCAAGCCAGTTGCCGGTATAGACTTGTGCCGCGGGCTGTGTTGTCAACACTTCAAGAACGCGCCCTGAACAGGGAGCTTCAAGAGTAGCCACATGCTTGAGGGTGTCGCGAGTGAAATCATTCACCACCCAGCAGTTGTCATAGCCCTTGCCATAGACAAGTGCAGGAAAATCTTCTTTGATGTCGCGACCTATAGTCTTCGGCTCGGTAAAATCCATCGGAGTGCCTGCCACGGGAGCCATTTCGCCGGTGGGGATGAGTGTGTCATCAGTGGGGAGATAACGATTGGCATCAATCCATAGCTTGTGGTCAAGACAAGAACCCGAGTTGTGGCCCTCTAGATTCCAATAGCAATGGTTGGTCAAGTTAACCACTGTGGGAGCATCGGTCACAGCAGTAAGCTCCAATGACAGTGTGCAGTCGTCGTACCATGAGTAGCGAGCTTCCACATCCACCTTGCCGGGATAGTTTTCTTCGCCGTCGGGGCTCACACGCCAGAACACCACAGAATCATCCTCCTCATCGATTTCCGATTCCCAGATTTGATTATGAAATCCTTCGGGACCACCATGAAGAGCATTAGGACCATTATTGATAGCCAATTGATAGTCTCGTCCGTCAACACGGAGCTCGCCACGTGCAATGCGATTGGCAAAACGTCCGGGCACTTTGCCGGCGCAAGGACCATCGCCGAAATAATCCACCGGATTTGCATATCCTAAGGCCACATCGGCCATGTTGCCTTTGCTATCGGGAACTACAACACTCACAATCCCCGCGCCAAGGCTCGACAGAGTCACTTGAGCTCCGGAAGCATTTGTCAAAGTGTAGAGTGTAATATCGCCTTTAGGCGAAGCTACTGTTTTCTTTGTAATTTCCATTTTGATAATGATTGGGTATAACTAAGTTTTTTCTATTTTAATATTCTATCTTGTCGGTTTTATCTCTCCACGTTTCAAAGGTGTGGATAGCCTCTTCGGGGAGAAGATTTTCCATAGGCACACTCCGTTTGCTGCGCGGCAGAGCCATTTCATCGTAGATAAACGAATCGTCAAACCCTATTGCCTTTGCATCAGCTTTATTATTTCCATAATAAATTTTGCCGATACGGGCCCAATAAATTGCACCCAGACACATAGGGCAAGGCTCACACGAAGAATAAATCTCGCAGCCGCTCAAGTCAAAAGAGCCAAGCTTGCTGCAAGCACTTCTGATAGCACTCACCTCGGCGTGGGCCGTTGGGTCATGATTGGCTGTCACACGATTAACGCCTGTGGCAATCACCTCACCATCCTTAACAATAACCGCACCAAACGGGCCTCCGCCATTGGCAACATTCTCATTGGAAAGCTCAATGGCCTTTCGCATTAAATCTTCTTTAGTCATAGCATTTATAATAACTACATCTGCCGAATAAATGTTCAGTCACGATTCAGTTGCTAATTTAAACAAAATATCCCTATCCTCCCAAAAATTCACCCAAATTTTCTCTCCTCCACTCCCTACCATAAAAAATCCCGAATCACAATGATCCGAGATTTTTCTTCAAGTGATTATCTATTTAATTATTTGATGATTACTTTTTCCACTTTTTTGCTCTGACGCTTGATAAAAATGCCGTTTTGCGGATTCTCCACTCTCACCCCGTTCAAATCAAAGTATTCAATAGGCGCGTCGGTGTTTTCGTCGGCAATTATATCTTCAATTCGTTTCAGTAGCAAAAAATACTCTCGCTCGCAGTGAAATATTCAAGCAAGCTTGATATTATTTCGCTCGCTTATTTGTATCTTTGTAACTATGAAATCGGAAAAAGAAATAGCAGAAACGCAGCAATACAAAGTATTGACAAGCGAATACATCATTAAACGCCCATGGCTCACTGCTCGAAGAGATTCTCTTCAGCTCCCCGACGGCCGAATTGTGCCTGAATTTTATGTGCTTGAATACCCTTCTTGGGTCAATATCATAGCCATCACCAAAGAGGGACGCTTCGTGATGGTGCGCCAGTATCGTCATGGTCTCGGCATCATGTCAACAGAGCTATGCGCCGGTGTGGTTGAAGAGGGTGAGGACCCCGAAGAGGCTGCCCGCCGTGAGCTAGCTGAAGAAACCGGCTACACCGGTGGCACATGGACTCTGCAAGCCGTAATCTCAGGAAATCCATCAACCACCAACAATCTCACTTACTGCTTTCTGGCCGAAGGCGTTGAGCTGACTGAAGAACAACATCTTGACCCTACGGAATTGATTGTGCCCATCACTCTGAGTCGCGAAGAATTGCTTGAGCTGATGATGAGTGACCGTATGAAACAATCGCTAATGCTTGCCCCGCTATGGCGATATTTCTACCTCACAGATAAAGGTCAACCAGTCAATCGCCAAACCGACTAATGAGTCTCTATGCGCAAATATTGATGCCGCTTCCGCTGCAACCCACCTTCACCTATGCAGTGCCGCGCGAAATGTCGGAGCGTGTTCGCCCGGGGCATAGAGTTGTGGTGCCTTTCGGAGCCAAGAAGTTCTACACCGGCATAGTCACCGAGCTGTCAAACATTCCACCCGAAGGGAAATATGAGGTGAAAGAGATAGCCTCCACACTTGATGACGGCCCCATCATTCGCCGCCCCCAATTGCAACTATGGGAGTGGATGGCCGACTATTATCTATGCTCCACAGGCGATGTGTTTCGCGCTGCGCTACCGGCTGCGCTGAAGGTGGAAAGCGAAACCTTCATAGAAGCCAATCCCGACTTTGAGGCCGATGAAACTGCTCTTTCGGAACGCGAAACCATCATTCTTCAACTTCTTGTTCATCAAGAAGGGCGAATGAAAGTGTCGGAAATCGAAAAGGCCACAGGGCTAAAAGGAGTGGGCGCAACCACCACTGCCATGCTCGAAAAAGGGGCTGTGATAATCTCTGAAAAACTGATTGAGCGTTACACTTCGCGCAAAGTCACATATGCCCGACTGACAATACCTCGCAGCAACAATGACGCTTTGCGTGAAGCTTTTGACAAGGTGAAAAGCAAATCACAAGTGCGCCAGCAACAGGCATTGCAAACTCTAATCTCCCTCTCCGGATTCATGCAGCGCACATCGGAGCTCAAAGAGGTGACTCAAGAGGAATTGATGGAACGCAGCGGAGTGCCGCGCACAGTTTTAAAGCAACTGGCCGATAAAGGGCTTTTGGAATTTTATCGCAAAGAGATTAATCGATTTCAATTCAATGGGCTTGTGAGCGGAGAGCTCCCGGTGTTGAGCCCAGCACAAGAGACGGCTCTCAAAGAGATTCACCGCTCATGGCTTGAAAAAGAGATTACACTGCTTCATGGGGTGACATCCTCAGGGAAAACAGAGATATATATCCACCTGATTGATTTTGTGATTAAACAGAATCGCCAAGCGCTCTTCTTAGTACCCGAAATTGCACTTACCACCCAGCTCACCAAGCGATTGCAACGCGTGTTTGGCGAAAAAGTGGTTATCTACCACTCAAAATTCACCGACAATGAGCGAGTTGACATCTATCGAAAAGTGCTATCATCGAATGAGCCGATGGTGGTGATAGGCGCACGCTCATCACTGTTTCTTCCATTCAGTTCATTAGGATTGATAATAGTGGATGAAGAGCATGAATCAAGCTACAAGCAGCAAGATCCGGCACCACGCTACAACGGCCGCGACACAGCAATGGTGCTTGCTCGAATGCACGGAGCAAAAGTGCTTCTCGGCAGTGCCACACCGGCCATCGACACCTATCATAAAGCCCTATCGGGGCGTTACGGATTGGTCACCCTTTCAGAGCGATATTCCGGAGTCGAACTCCCCCAAATAAGCATTATTGACACCTCGAAAGCGAGAAAGCAAAAGCAGATGCAAGGGGCTCTGGCACAGTCCACAATTGACTTGATTAGACAAGCCATTGAGAAAAAACGCCAAGCAATAGTGTTTTTGAACCGACGCGGCTACTCGCCGGTGGCTGTGTGCAAAATGTGTGGCTACACTCCAAAGTGTGAACACTGCGATGTGACACTCACCTACCATAAACGCATCGACAAATTAGTGTGTCACTACTGTGGCGCAATGTATCCCAAAACCGTGGTGTGTCCCAACTGCCACGAACCGGGAATAGAAACATTCGGCTACGGGACCGAGCGCATGACCGACGAAGTTGACGAAGCTCTCCAAGGAGCCACAACACTCCGCATGGACCTCGACACCACCCGAAACAAAGATGGCTACGAAGCTCTTATAACCCAATTCTCACAAGGGAAAGCCGACGTTCTTGTTGGCACCCAAATGGTCACCAAAGGGCTTGACTTTGACCGAGTTGACGCTGTGGCTGTGGTTAATGCCGACGCGCTTGTGAACCAACCCGATTTCAGGGCATCGGAGAGAGCTTTCAACATGATGATGCAAGTGGCCGGCCGCGCTGGCCGACGCGACGACCGCGGCACTGTGGCCATACAAACCGCGCAACCCGACCTGCCACTATTCACCTACGTTGCCAATCATGACTATCTGAATTTCTACGAATCGGAAATTGAGGAACGAAAAAAATTCAATTATCCCCCATTCACACGTGTGATAAACATATATCTCAAACACCGCGACCGCGCCATGCTTGAAGAGCTTGCCATTGCCTATGGCCACCGACTGCGCCAACTGTTTGGGAATCGCGTATTTGGCCCCGAGGAGCCGGTTGTTGGGCGCATCCAAGCTCTTTATATTCGCAAACTAATGCTCAAGGTTGAGATTCAAGCTTCAATGAAAAAAGTCAAGGATATAATGCGCCAAACATTCATTGAAATGCACCAATCCGGCATGCAAGCGGCAAAAGGAGCCATTGTCTATTACGATGTTGACCCTTAAATCGATGAATAATTGCCGATTTTTTTGTAATTTCGCACATTAGGAATGAAACGCTATTACAAAATACTTCGCTTTATATTGGTCACGCTGATAATAGTGATATTAGCAGTGCCGGCAATTCTGTACACTGCACTATCACTCCCCCCGGTGCAACGTTGGCTTTGCGAAGCGGCTGAAAATGAGCTTTCAAAATTGATTGCCACTGATATTGACATTGACCATGTGCAGATTTCACCATTCAGCAGAGTAACCTTGCATGGCGTAACTCTCACAGACTCAGCCGGTCAATCCATAGCTGAGATATCAAAGCTCGGTGCCGGAATCAACATAAATTCCTATCTTTTCAAAGACCTCATCACTATTGACTACGCCGAAATTATCGGGTTGAATGCTCATATTCAGCGCGATTCTATCGGCGCACCGCTCAATATTCAACCAATAATTGACGCTCTCAAACCGAAAGACAAGTCAAAACCACCCACAAAATTTGATTTTCAAATAAACACTGTGGTTTTGCGCACTTCGGCAATCTCCTACGATGTTCTCTCCGAGGCTAAAAAAGAGTCCGTGTTTGACCGTAACCACATTGCAATCAATAATTTGAGAGCCGACATCCAACTTCCGCAGCTAAAAAACAATGATTTCATTGTTAATCTGCGTCGATTTGCGTTTGACGAGCAGTCGGGATTCTCGCTGAAAAACCTCTCTGCATGGCTACACATCAGCGAAAAACAGCTGGAACTCAAAAATCTGATTTTAACCCTACCCAACTCCGAGCTGAAACTAAACAATCAGCAGATTGCCATCAATGGTTTTAACCAATTGCCGGCAGCTTTGCTACAACACCCCATCGACCTTCACCTTCTTGAGGGAAGTCACCTGGCTATTTCCGACATAAGCCCATTCGTGCCTCAATTGTCGGACCTAAACATGACTTTTGACACCGAGCTGCATCTATGCGGAACGGCCAACGACATTGAAATCAAGAATTTTAATCTGTCACACAACCCGAGTGTTGACATTGCCATATCTGGCAATATCGAAAACCTTCTTGACGCTACAGCCACCTACGGTGTAAGCGTCAATATTCCTCAGTTAAAAGCAAAAATTGACGCGCCAAAAGCCATTGCAACAGCAACAAAATTTGCTACAATCGCTCCCGAGTTACGCACCATTCTGTCAAACCTTGCTGCGGTGGACTTAACAGCATCTCTCTCCGGGAATAAATCCTATGGTAATCTATCCACCAAAATACAATCGTCAAAAGTCGGAACCATTAAAGCTATTGCCGACTATTCAAGACCACTACGAGCAAAAGGGATAAGCGCAACTCACTTAACCGGCACTATCGCCGCCCAAAATTTCTCTGGAGCAGAGCTCATGTCGGGGTTAAACAATGCTCTAATAGGGCTGACCGACTTTAACGGACAATTGGAATTTGACATCACCACCAAATCAAAGAAAATCCCCGAAGGGACAGCACAAATTGGGGTTGAATCAGCCACATTCCGTGGACTGACAGTTTCTAATTTAAGCGCCGATGCCAGCAACACCAATGGGCTGATTGAAGCCTCGGCCTTTGTGGAGAATAGTCAACTTTTTGCCGATATTCAAGCCACCGCCGAAATAGAATCGACAGAGAAAAAATTAGACTTCAAAGCTGAAATTGAGAATCTTGACATCAACCGAGTAAAGCAACCGACAACAAACACCCCACAAACAATATCACTAAAAGCCGGAGGCTCACTCGCCGGCACAAACATTGACGATATTAGCGGACACATCAACATTGAGTCGTTGCTAATGCAGCAGCCCGGTCGCCCCGACCTATCGCTACGCAACATTTCCGTGGCCTCAACCCGACATGCCGATGCCGACACAATCACGCTGCAGAGCGAAATTGCCGATGCCACAATTGCCGGCCGCTATCACCTCTCCACAATTGTCCCCGTAGCCAAAACAATCATTGCACGCACAATCCCGGTTTTGACCGGAGAGATGGCGACTCAAACATTTGAATCAAACGAAGCGACTGACCTCGGTTTCAATGTGCTCAACTACGCCGTAACAGTCAAAGACCTCGAGCCACTATCCCCTTTAGCCAAGCTCCCTGTCAAGATACTCGATCCGGTGAAGATCAACGGCGGATTCAACTCCCAACTCGGGCGCATGGATATTCGCCTATTAGCCCCATATTTGCAACAAGGCAACAAGATTATTGAAAACACATCTCTACAAGCCGGAATAATCTCTGCCGATTCGGTGACCGATCCTGCCGACGGGTATATGTATTTCACCACAACCCTACCCACAAAGAAAGGGCTTGCAACTGTAATCACCACAACTGACGTCAGCAATAACCAAGCCGACACACGCGTGGAATGGAAGATTGACCGCGAACGCAATTTCAGCGGCGACATCAGTATTTCCGCTATATTCAGTCGAAACGATGAAAACAATAATCTTCACACTGACATCCACATCAACCCATCAAAAGCAGTGTTCAATGACACGGTTTGGACCGTTGACCCGGCACAAATAACAATCGAAGGGAAAGAGATTGATGTTACCGGTTTCCGCGCTTGGCGCGACCGCCAATCAATCAACATGAGTGGCCGAGCATCGGAAAACCCAGCCGACACTATTACCTTAAACCTCGAAAACATCAGTCTCGACTATGTATTTGAAACTCTCGACATTCCCACTGCAATGTTTGGTGGAAACGCTACCGGCACATTCTATGCAACCGAATTGCTAACCAGCAAGCCTGTGGCCTACACACCTTGTCTGAACGTTCAAGGGATGACCTACAACTATTCTCTTTTAGGCAATGCAAAGATTAAATCACACTGGGACAATGACCGAAAATCTGTTGCTATAATTGCCGACATCCATCAGAATAACGATAGACACTCATATGTTGACGGCGAAATATTTGTTACAGCCGACTCACTCGATCTAAGTTTCAAAGCCGACCGCCTGAACATAGGCTTCCTCAAGCCTTATATGGCAGCATTTGCATCAGATGTCAAAGGCTATGCCTCTGGGGATGCCCGACTCTGGGGTAACTTCAAACTCATTGACATGATTGGCGATATATATGGCGAAGATGTCGGGCTGACCATTGGTTTCACTAACTGTACTTACACCACCACCGACTCTGTGAAACTTCGCCCCGGCAGCATCGACATAAATAATCTCACCATCCATGATGCCTATGGCAATCCGGCAAAACTCAATGGACGAGTGCGCCATAAATGCTTTAAAGAGCCGGAATTTGACTTCCGCATCACTGAGGCAAAGAACCTCCTTGTTTACGATGTCAAAGAAAACACCGAGCACCCCTGGTATGGGCGAATATTCGGCAATGGCGGAGCCACAATCACAGGAGCACCCGGCATAGTTGATATCGGTGTGAATATGTCAACAGCAGCCAATTCAACATTTACCTTCGTTCTCTCCGACGCACTCTCAGCACAAGACTATAAATTCATCACCTTCCGCGACCGCGACCAGGCAAAAAAGGATTCGATTGCGGCGGCAAATGCCCTACCACCGGCTGTGGCAAAACTCAAACGCGAGCTTGAAGCAAAACAAGGTGTGGGCACATCAAGCGCCTATAGCATGAACTTCAACATTGACATCAATCAGCAAGCTATGATAACGCTGGTAATGGACCCCGTGGGTGGTGACCGCATTAAGGCCTATGGCGATGGAAATCTCCGCATGAGTTACGACTCGGCCAACGAAGATTTGCGCATGAACGGCACCTACACCCTGGAGCGCGGAAGCTATAACTTCACCCTCCAAGAAATTATCATAAAGGATTTCAAAATCAACTCAGGAAGTTCGATTACATTCCTCAATGACCCCTATGCTGCACAGCTTGATCTGGTGGCAAAATATCAGGTTAAAGCCAATCTGACCGACCTTGATGAATCTTTCCTCGAAGATAAAGAATTGAACCGTACAAATGTACCGGTTGATGCCCTATTGATTGTGAAAGGGGATATGCGACAGCCCGAAATCAGTTTCGACCTCGATCTGCCCACCCTAACCCCCGACACCAAACGCAAAGTCAAAAGTATAATCAGCACCGACGACATGATGAGCCGTCAAGTTCTCTATCTATTGGCTCTTAATAGGTTCTACACCCCGGAATACATGAATAACAGCTCACACGGCAGCGAATTGGCATCAGTGGCTTCCGGCACCATTTCATCGCAACTGAGCAACATCCTTGGGCAAATCAGCGATAATTGGGCCATTGCGCCAAACTTCCGAAGCGACCGCGGCGACTTCACCGATATGGAATTTGATGTGGCTCTATCAAGCAGCCTACTCAACAACCGATTGATTCTCAACGGCAACCTCGGTTATCGCGACAAGTCATTGAACAACAACTCATTTGTGGGCGACTTCGATATTGAATATCTATTGAACAGCAGCGGGACCATTCGCTTGAAAGCCTACAATAGATATAATGACCAGAACTATTACTACAAAAGCGCGCAAACCACTCAGGGGGTGGGCATCATGTTTAAACGCAATTTTGATAGTATGTTCTCTTTCTTGAATCCGCTTTTCAATAAGAAAGAGGAGAAATCCGACTCAACAGCTGCTAAAATCGATTCCGCAATTATTCAAAAATCAGTGGAAGCAACTGTAAATTCTTCAACACCCGACTCCATCCCCTCGGGGGGAGTGCCTAACACTAAATCCGAACCTCAAAATGCAGATTCCGACTTTCTGCAATTCAAATAACAAACAACTCTCACCTTAGATATGAAACATCTTCTCATCGCTTCTATAATCATTGCTCTGATTGCTCCGTTTAATGCCGATGCTGCCCGCCCTAAAAAGCGTAAGAAAAAGACAGAGCCGAATCCCACAGAAATTGTGCAACAGGCCCAAACTGCATTTGATGCCTACGATTTCAATAAAGCTATTGAGCTTATAAACAATTATGAGACCGAAGCTGAAACCGAGCCCACTCCTGAAATGGAGCAGCTGTTGCATTATGCCAATCTCGGAGCTACTATGATGTCGAGAGTTGAACGCATTGCCATTATAGATTCAATCACTGTTGACAAAAAAGATTTTTTCTTAAAGTACAATCTATCCAAACAATCGGGCTACATAACATCTACCGATGAACTCCCCGAAGGATATGCAACCGATGATTCCACAACTGTCTATGTGACTGAATTTGGCCAAACAATGCTCTGGAGCCGCAAGACCAAAGATGGCAAGAGCCGCCAGCTTGTGGAGACACACCTTCTTGCCGACGGCAGCTGGGAGAAACCCTCTCCATTAGGCAAAGTCCTTGAAGGAATTTCAGCCAACTATCCATTCTTGCAACCCGATGGCACCACTCTCTATTTTGCAGCCAAGGGGGAAGAATCGCTTGGAGGCTTTGACATTTTCATAACCCGCAATGATGGCGAAGAATTTCTTCAGCCTCAAAACATAGGTATGCCCTATAACTCCCCATTCGACGACTATCTTTTGGCAATCGATGAACAAACGGGCGCCGGCTGGTGGGCCACAGATAGAAATCAAATCGAGGGGAAATTGACCATTTATGTGTTTGTGCCGCAAGACTTGCGCATCAACTACTCCATTGACGACCCCGAACTTGCAAAAAGAGCATTCATCACCTCGATTGCAAAAACCCACGCTCCGGGGAAAGACTATTCATCTATTCTCAATGCAATAAAGTCGGTCAATAACGAAGTTGTCAAACACACCACCGACTTCACCATTGCCATTCCCGGAAAAGGCATTTTGACTCGCTATGACCAATTTGAGTCGCCCGATGCCCGCAATGTCATGCTGCAACGCCAAGAATGTATAGACCAAATGATTGAACTGGAACTGAATCTTGAAGAGATGCGCCGACAATATGCCTCCGATAAATCTCTAAAGGAGAAAATACTAAATGCCGAATCACAACTCGAAGAGATGCGAGCCGAAATCAAAAGATTGACCAACAAAGCTATTCGCTTGGAAGAACTTTAAACATTGAAAAATATCATCGGAGGATTATTTCACCCGTTTAAGGCCCATTTTTTTACCTAATTCAAGCATATAATCGAATGCAGCATCATGCTCATTTGGGATTATCCCCTCGATTACAGCTTCTTTTATAGCCTTTTTAATATCACCAACAGGGCGCGACGGTGTCAACCCGAATGTTTCCATGATTTCCTCTCCGCTCACCGGAGGCTGGAACAAGCGCAAGTGGTCACGTTCATTAACATCGGCCATCTTCTCCAGTACCATCTGAAAATTCTCCAAATGGCGGCGCACCTTATCGGGATTGCGCGATGTGATGTCGGCACGACAGAGTATCATCAGAGCGTCAATCTCCTCACCGGCATCAACAATCAAGCGTCGGATTGCCGAATCAGTCACTGTCTCTTCAACCAATGCTATTGGACGCATGTGCAATTCTACAAGTCGTTCCACTCGCTTCAATGGCTCACCGAGAGGCATCTTTAAGGCTCTAAAAATCTTGCCCACCATCTTCATCCCTATGAAGTTGTGGTTGTGAAATGTCCATCCGGTTTCATCGTCCCAACGCTTTGTCACCGGCTTGCCTATATCATGGAGCAATGCCCCCCATCGCAGCCACAAATCATCGGATTGCTCTGCCACTCGATCAAGAACAAGCATGGTGTGGTCAAAATTATCTTTATGACCGCGCCCTTTTACCACCTCAACACCTCGCATTGCTTGAAGTTGGGGCATAATGTGAGCCAATAATCCAGAGTCGGAGAGCAAGCGCCAGCCGATTGATGGCTGTGGCGAGCGCATAATCTTTTCAAGTTCGGTGGATATTCTTTCGCGTGTGATAATATTGATTCGCGAAGCATTTCGGCAAATAGCTTCAAATGTTTCGGGATAGATTTCAAAATTAAGCTGAGTGGCAAACCTCACAGCACGCATCATTCTAAGCGGATCATCGCTGAATGTGATGTCCGGATCGAGAGGTGTGCGAATTATTCTATTCTTGAGATCTTCAACCCCTCCAAAACGGTCAATCAATTCTCCATAGCTATCCGAATTGACCGAGATAGCCATGGCATTAATGGTAAAATCACGTCTTGAAATATCATCATCTAATGTGCCCTCCTCCACTATCGGATTGCGAGAATCACTAAGATAGCTCTCCTTTCGAGCTCCAACAAATTCCAATTCCAATGCACCAAATTTCACTTGTGCAGTCCCGTAAGTGCGAAACACACTGACATGAGCCCCTCTACCAAACATTGACGCCACTTCACGAGCAATAGCAATACCGCTACCTTGCCCCACAGCAACAAAATCAACATCCTTGGAGTGGCGCTGAAGCATCAAATCTCTAACATACCCCCCCACGGCATAGCAAGGCAAGCCGAGTTTATCGGCTGCACGCCCAACTGTAGTGAAGGCCTTCTTATCTATATTTTTCAGGAAATCAGCCGGCATTTATTCAAACATTACTATTTCTTCAGGAGCATTGGTCAAGCATCGTGCATCACCATTCTCTACCACCACATAGGTATTCTCAATCCCAACAGCCCCGGTTCCGGGAATAACAAATTTAGGCTCAAGCGCTATGACATTGCCTGCAGCCAATATGTCGCGGCTTCGCGGCGCCACAACCGGTCGCTCATTGATTTCTATCCCTACACCATGCCCAATAAAAGCTGCTTTTTGTCTCTGCCCCATAAAATAATCTTGCAAGCCTGCCTCACGAGCTATTTCATCGGCTTTTTCATAGAGTGCTTTCGCTTCTACTCCGGGCTTCATCATTCGCTGAAGTGCGTGACAGATTTCAATTGAGCAGCGGTGAGCAGCAAGGGCCTGCTCGCTTAGCTCTTTCACACCAAATGTGCGTGTCATATCTGTCATATATCCAGTGTAATTACCATTGGCATCCACCATCACAGAGTCTGTGGGCTGAATCACTGAGCCATTGCCACCAACAGGAATCGACGGATCCATGCCTGCACCACCCATTGCAAAATCATAAGGAGCAGGATTATTGGCATTGTCACCGGCGAGAATATTTCCCATGTGAAGCTCCATAGAATCACCTGAGATACGGAATAGCCCCAAACATCCTTCGAGGCGCGAGATATATTCTATCTCGATTTGAAGCTCCAAATCGGTCATTCCGGCTCTATAGATTTGTGGCACTTTGCGATACACTTTTTCCTGTTTCAAGCCTGATTGCTCGATCAATTCTATCTCATATTCAGTCTTTACCGAACGAGCCTCCTGCAATATCGACGAAACATTGACAGCAGTTGCAAAGGAGACCACCTTCATCAATCGCTGCGCAGCACTATAAGGGAGAACGCCTAATTCCAAGCCAATATTTTTCAAACAACTTGAGTTGAGTCGCTCAGCCATATCTTCAGGTTTGCGGATATACTCCACGCCCTCTCCTATAAGACCCACCGGGCGACGAACAAAAAAACGCACATCGCCAACCACAGGCACATAGACATAGCCTGCAATCACGCGTCCGGTCAGATAGTATATATTTGCATTATCCGACACCAGAATAGCATCGACTCCGGCAGCTGCCATCAAATCGCGCAATCGGCCGATTCGAAGCTGAAACTCTTGGGGGGATAATATGAGTAATTGCTGTTTCATAAACTCTTTTATTGAAGAAAAAATTCAGCTATCTCTTTAAAAGAATCTCCGGAAAAATCTGCATTTGGAGCCTCTCCGAAGCCATAGGTTGCGTGCATAAAGGGGATTCCGGCAGCATGCGAACACAGGCAATCGCCTTCTGTGTCGCCGATATAAACAGGCAACTTCAGGCCATGGCGTTGCATGAGTATTGTTATGTTTTCATCTTTGGGCAGATGAGTTTCACCATTTGTCAAAGTATCAACAAAATAGGGGCGCAACCCGGTGAAATCGAGAAACATCTGCAACCCATCGGGTCCACAATTGCTCACCATAAATAATTGATAGCGCTCGGCCAACTGGGGAATCAGTTCCTTGACCATCGGATATAATCTTCCTCCAAATCGAGGCATATATTCACTATCAACAATTCGGAGCGTTTTTGCAAACAGCTCTCTGTCAAGCTGAGGTTCGGCTATCAAATCTATAATTTCGGTCAGGGTCATGCCCATGCAGCCAAGCAACATTTCGCGGGTCACATTTCCGGTCATTCCCATGCGCTGATATGTCACATTCCAAATTTCAGCATAGGTGTCCACAGCATCCCAAAGGGTGCCATCCATATCAAATATCAAGCTATCGAATTTTGGCTGCTCCATAGGGCATCTTTTATTCTATTGTCACACCGATTTGCTCGATTCCCTTTACTGTGTCAAGCCTCATGATGTGACGCACATAAACCATAGTGCTGTCGGCCACAACTATTGAACGCGGCACTTGCACCGAGCATTGATATTCGGCACCTATTCCACTCCCATTCCACCGGCCAAAGGCATCTGCAAGTTCTATATTAACACTGTCAACACACTCATTCCCTATCGAATCTCTATAGCTCAATTCCAACCATAGATTCCGATATAGAAATTTATCATTGTGTCGAATTGCAACACTCAATGTGCCAGCATCAGTCAACGCATTTCCTTGAGCCAGGAACGCCAATGTGTCACCATAGGCCCAACCCTTTTCTGGAAGCTGCATGAAATCACTGTAACGATCAATACGACCATCACACGAAACTGCAGCCACACACATAATTGCCGCAATTACTATGAATCTAAACAACTTCACTCTGATTAAAATTAGTGGATTTAACAATCCGAGGCCATCAGCTATTTGAGGCCGACTCCGATTCTTCGCCACCATTGCGAGGCTGACGATTTTGTCCACGATCACGGCCGCGATTCTTTCGGTTTCGACGACGGTCATCATTGCCACGCCTTGGCTCGCGCTCGGCTGCTGTGTCTTCCTTTATCTCCACTGCTTCCGAAGCTTCGCTCAATTCGTTACTGCTCTTATTATTCTTTGACCTGCGTTTTTTCTTTTTACGCTTAGCATCGAATCGCGAGATATTTTCCTGATCGAGCAAGTCGGCATAGGGTTTTCGCTCTGTCATCGAATCATCACCATCGGGCAACAACGATAGCGGTTTCTCACCCTCCTTGTTCATGGCGATGATTTCAAATGCTCGTTCAGCATCAATAGTCACAAGATTGGCAGGAATTGACTTATCTGTGCTATATGTTATCTGACGATTAAACACATCGGCTTTGAAATAATAGTAAGTTGCATCAGCAGTTTCAAGGCGCACCTCTTTTCCGGGCAAACGCTTGACTGCTTCAACATAGGCATCAACTTCAAAATTCAGGCAACACTTGAGTTTGGCACACTGTCCGGCAAGTTTCTGCGGATTTAGCGATATGTCCTGAAAACGAGCAGCTGCAGTGCCTACACTGACAAAATTGGTCATCCAACTTGCGCAGCATAGTGGACGGCCACAAGGCCCGATTCCGCCTATACGGCCGGCCTCTTGACGAGCACCAATCTGCTTCATTTCGATTCTCACCTTGAAGGCTTCGGCAAGCACTTTAATCAACTGGCGAAAGTCAACTCGTTCATCGGCTATATAGTAGAATATCGCTTTATTGCCATCGCCTTGATACTCCACATCACCGATTTTCATATTGAGTTGCAAATCTTCGGCTATCTTGCGTGCGCGTATCATGGTGTCGTTCTCGCGCGATTTTGCCTCTTCAAAGCGCTCAAGATCGGCCGGCTTTGCTTTGCGCAACACTCGGCGAATTTCGGCATCAGGCTTCATCCCTGACTTGCGCACCTGGCGGCGCACCAATTCTCCCACAAGCGTCACTTGACCGATATCATAGCCCGGTGCAGCCTCCACCACAACCGAATCACCAATTTCAAGTGGCAATCGGAGCGAATTGCGGAAGAATCCTTTTCGTGTGTTCTTGAATTGCACCTCCACAAGGTCAAAATCGGCCTTTCCACCCGGGATATCGGCCAGCCAATTGTAGCAATTCAGCTTGCCACGCGGAGGCTTATAATCGCGGCTGCAATAAGTGTGGCATGAGGAAACGATTCCCTCATCCTCAAATTGTTCACCGGATAGATTTTCTTTTTCAGATGTCATGACACTGCTTCCCCCTTTTTACTTAGCGAAGCTCACCGAGCGAGTCTCACGAATAACAGTGATTTTAACCTGTCCGGGATATGTCATTTCATCTTGGATTCGCTTGGCAATTTCTGCTGAGAGTTTTTCTGTTTCAACATCGTCAATCTTGTCGGCACCAACAATCACACGCAATTCGCGACCGGCCTGAATAGCATAAGTCTTGATTACTCCGGGATAGCTCAAAGCCAACTGTTCAAGGTCATTCAAACGCTTGATATAGGCTTCAACCATTTCGCGGCGTGCGCCGGGACGAGCACCTGAAATAGCATCACACACTTGCACAATGGGTGCAATCAATGATGTCATTTCTACTTCATCATGGTGAGCACCAATAGCATTGCAAATTTCGGGTTTCTCTTTATATTTTTCAGCAAGCTTCATGCCGAGCAATGCATGGGGCAATTCGGGCTCTTCATCGGGCACTTTGCCTATATCGTGGAGCAAGCCGGCGCGACGGGCTTTCTTGGGATTCAAACCAAGTTCTGAAGCCATTACGGCACAAAGATTGGCTGTTTCGCGAGAGTGCTGAAGCAAGTTTTGTCCGTAGCTTGAACGATATTTCATTTTACCAACAAGGCGAACCAACTCGGGATGCAAGCCATGGATACCAAGGTCAATGGCTGTGCGCTTGCCGGTTTCAATAATCTCTTCTTCCACTTGACGGCGCACCTTTGCCACCACCTCTTCAATACGGGCCGGGTGGATACGTCCGTCATTCACAAGCTGATGTAATGCCAAGCGTGCAATTTCTCTGCGCACAGGGTCGAAACCTGAAAGCACAATTGCTTCGGGGGTGTCATCAACAATGATTTCAATTCCGGTAGCAGCTTCCAAAGCGCGAATGTTGCGACCTTCACGACCGATAATTCTACCCTTGATTTCATCTGAATCAATCTGGAACACGGTTACTGAGTTCTCTATTGCAGTTTCGGTAGCCACTCGCTGAATTGACTGCACCACGATGCGTTTTGCCTCCTTGTTTGCTGTCAGCTTAGCTTCATCCATGATGTCATTGATATAGCTCTGAGCAGCTGTTTTGGCTTCATCCTTCAATGACTCAATCAATTTCTCTTTTGCCTCCTCTGAAGAGAGCCCCGACAAGCGTTCAAGCTCTTCTTGAGCCTTGTGGCGAAGAGCTTCCACTTCCGATTCACGAAGCTCAAGAGCAGCCATTTTATCATTGAGTTTGGCTTTAGTCTGCTCATTCTCATTCTTAGCACGCTGATTTTCGCCCTGCTGCTGATTCAATTGCAATTCGCGCTGTTTGAGTCGGCTTTCAGTTGACTGAGCCTTCATGAGGCGCTGAGCGGCCTGCTTTTCAGCTTCAGCCAAAATTCTCAACTCCTCTTCGCGAGCTTCAAGCAATTTATTTTTCTTCAACACTTCCACCTCCACTTCGGCCTCTTCGATAATGGCTTTTGCTCGGCTTCGTGCAACAAATCGTTGTGCTATAATCGTGCCAATAATCCCAATCACGAGTGCTGCAATTGCGGCTATGGCTACATAAATTATTGTTTCCATTATGTTTAATATGTTGGTGTTATATATAGGTTAATAAATAAAAATTCCGCAGTCTCAACCATCGGCCCATCACAAAAAGACTCATCTGTCGGCATCAAGGCTATCCCTTCACTACACAAAAGAGGATAACAACCCTTGACGCTAACTGCCTTTCGGACAGCTCCCACGGGTGGGGTGCGGTAATCAACCTTATGATTTAGCGCTCTCGCCAATCAACAATTTATCAAGATCGGCCTCAAATTGGCCTAGAAACTCTTCGGTCTGACGGGTTTGCGCCGCAAGATTCAAATAGCCCTTAGCAAACAACACTGTCACCTTAGCAAGCACCTCTTGAGGCGTGTTTTCGGTAAAGCGCTTTTCATATGCAGCGTAAACACGATTCACCTCATCGGCAACAGTTCTCAACAATAGCTCCTCACTGGGATTGATAGTCAATGCCAATTTGGTATTTGCTACACGCAGTGTTATATCGAGTTTATCTTTCATTGCATCATTCATTTAATTCATTGATGCATTTGTCAATGTCCCGCACCAATCCAGCTAAAAATGCTCGGCTCTGCTCAACATCTTCACGAGTCGGGGCCAATACTCCCATCACTCGCAGCTGCTCTATCTGACGCTCTTTATCGGTCAATTCTCTATTTTGACGAGCTAACGTCGCTTCAAGCTCATTGATTTTTTGCTTCAAAACCTGATTTTCCTCCTCCAACAGTTCATATCGCTTCAGCAAAAGCTCCGCCTTGTTTCTGAGGCTATCGAGTCGTTTCTGCAAATCTCCGGCCATTTTATCGCTAAATTTCTACAAAAATAGAAAATATTTTTTGGAAACCAACATATTTGCTCTATATTTCCTATATTTTTTGCATATTTTCTGCAAGAATAGCACATATACAAAAAACCGCCGGGAAAACCCAGCGGTTTTAATCGCTTTATGTCAACAGACTATAATTAGTCTTGATTGAGGTTTACGCGTTTGAATTCTACTGCCACGAGACCAGCTTGAGATTTTTCAAGATACTGTGCGATGGTGAGAGTAGCATCCTTAACGAATTCCTGCTCAAGGAGGCAAGATTCTTTGAAGAATTTGTTAAGACGCCCCTGAGCAATGTTCTGAATCATCTGTTCGGGGAGGTTAGCAGCCTTAGCTTCTGCAGTTTCTTTAGAGATTGTGCGAGCTTTTTCTGCTTCTTCTTCAGTCAACCAGCCTTTAGCGATGTTGCTTTCAATGTGAGCTTCAGTGTCAACCAAGTTGGGATTGAGACCGGCTTTCTTGAGAGCAGCTTCAACAGCTTTCTTAACTTGTTCTTCTTTAGTCTTTTCAACAGCAACATTGTACTCAGAATCTTTAACAGCCTGAGGAACAGCGTCACGGTTGATAGCAACAGGATTCATTGAAGCAACCTGCATAGCTACGTCACGACCCACCTGGTAGTCAACACCTTCAAGGTTGAAAGCTACGAGAGTAGCAAGTTTGTTACCGAGGTGAATGTAAGATGTTGTAGAGGGAGCTTTAACGAATTCGTAAGCACCGAGTTCCATCTTTTCACCGGTCTTACCGCTTTCTGCAACGATAAGGTCAGCGATAGTCTGGCCATCAACAACAACAGCTTTGAGTTCATCCATTGAAGTGCAACGGTTAGCCATTGCAGCATCAAGAATCTTAGTTGTGAGTTCAACGAAGCCGGCATTCTTAGCAACGAAGTCAGTTTCGCACTTAAGAGCTACCACAGCAGCGAAATCGCCGTCGTGTTTAGCCAATACGCAACCCTCAGATGCTTCGCGGTCTTCACGTTTAGCAGCAACTGCCTGACCCTTCTTGCGGAGGATTTCAACAGCGGCATCGATATCGCCATTAGTTTCAGCGAGAGCTTTTTTGCAGTCCATCAAACCAGCGCTGGTGATATTGCGCAATTTGGTGATTTCTGCCATTGTAACTGCCATAATCTATATCAGTTAATAGAGGTTCTTGAATCTTGTTAATAATTATTCTGCTGATTCTGCTGCAGGAGCTTCTTCAGCTTTGCGGCTCACGCGACGACGCTCGCGACGGGGAGCGGGAGCTTGTTCGCCTTCAGCAGCCTGCTGATCAACTTTCTCAACCTTGCGTTCTTCGAGACCTTCTGCCATAGCAGCACAAACAGTGTCGAGGATGATTTCGATTGACTTAGAAGCGTCATCGTTTGCGGGGATAACGTAGTCAACGTTTGCGGGGTTAGAGTTAGTGTCAACGATAGCGAATACGGGGATACCGAGACGGTTAGCTTCAGCAACTGCGATGTGTTCTTTCAACACGTCAACAACGAAGAGAGCTGAGGGAAGACGATTAAGGTCGGCGATTGAACCGAGAGTTTTTTCCAATTTTGCACGCTGACGTGAAATTTGGAGCTTTTCGCGTTTTGACAAGTTGTCAAATGTGCCGTCAGTAGCCATTTTGTCAATAGCAGTCATTTTCTTAACGGCTTTGCGAATAGTGGGGAAGTTAGTGAGCATACCGCCGGGCCAGCGTTCGATAACATAGGGCATGTTTACGCTCTGAGCCTTGTCGGCAACCACTTGTTTGGCCTGTTTTTTAGTTGCAACGAAAAGCACTTTTTTGCCTGATTTAGCAATGCCTTTCAAAGCGTTTGCAGCCTCTTCAAGCTTTGCAACTGTTTTGTAGAGGTCTATAATGTGGATACCATTGCGCTCCATGAAGATGTAAGGAGCCATAGCAGGATTCCATTTTCTTTTAAGGTGACCGAAATGGCAACCTGCTTCTAATAATTGGTCAAAATTTGGAGTTGACATTGAATTAAAAATTTGTTTACGTTCTTGTAATTTTTACAATTCTGCAGTAGGGAACGTGTCCATCCGCAAAATTTAGATACTAAACACTTATAATCAAGCAGCCTCAAGCAGCTGCAATAGATTAACGTTTTGAGAACTGGAAGCGCTTGCGAGCTTTGGGCTGACCGGGTTTCTTACGTTCAACAGAACGGGGATCACGAGTCATGAAGCCTTCTGCACGAAGTGCGGGTTTGTCTTCAGGATTGATTTTAACAAGTGCGCGAGCAATAGCCAAACGCAATGCTTCAGCCTGACCTTTATAGCCACCACCATCGAGGTTCACATGAATGTCATACTTTTCAGCAACTTCGAGAGTTGTGAGGGGCTGCTTAACAATATACTGAAGAATTGAAGAGGGGAAGTAAACTTCCAAGGGGCGTTTGTTGATTGTGATAGCACCATTGCCTTCTTTAACAATCACGCGTGCCACTGCGGCCTTACGACGGCCTACTGCATTAACTGTTTCCATACTTCCTACTCTTATTTAATTTTGTTAATGTCAATTACTTTGGGAGTCTGAGCTTCGTGGGGATGGTTAGGACCATTGTACACGTGCATATTTTCAATCAAACGACGACCAAGACGGTTTTTGGGGAGCATGCCTTTCATAACCTTGATGAAAAGGGGGTGCTTGCCGGCTTTGATGTGCTTGTTGAATGATTTCTTCATCAAAATCTCAGCAGTTGCGCAACGCTGACCGCCGGGATATCCGGTGTAAGAAAGATATTCACGATCTGTCATCTTTTTGCCTGTGAGAACAACTTTATCGGCATTGATGATGATTACATAGTCACCACATTCTACGTTGGGAGAATAGCTGGGCTTATTCTTGCCACGGAGAATTTTGGCAACTTTAGAGCAAAGGCGACCGAGATGCTGATCTGTAGCATCAATAAGGAGCCACTCTTTTTCAACGCTCTGAGCGTTGGGAGATAGGGTTTTGTAGCTTAAAGTATCCACTTTTTAATTATTTGATAATAAGTTAATTACTTCGATGCTTGCCACAGAAAATATCCGGCCAAAGATATCATCCCGGCTCGCATCATCGATTCTTTTTGGATATAATCGGACCGCAAAGGTAGTGATTATCCACGGATTAACCAAATTTCATGCAAATATTTTTATGCCGAGTTTATTCTATTCTTCGCGCTAATAATTGGCGCTCCGATAGGATTGGCACTAACAAAAAATTCGCTGATTGACAAGAAGCCAATCAGCGAACATTCTCTTTTAAAAGTCGGGGTGACAGGATTCGAACCTGCGACCACCTGGTCCCAAACCAGGTGCGCTACCGGACTGCGCTACGCCCCGAATACGGCTGCAAATTTAGTGACTATTTCCGTATTTTCCAAATCTACCACCGATTTTAAATCCAAAAGTGAGCTAAAACACCGCAATTGCAAACCACAATCACATCACTAACAGAATATTAGCACCCACATCTCATTAACGACTATTTCCCGCCAGCCGGATCATAAATCATATTGAGCAGCGATGCCAATCGCACTCCGCCATAAAGTAATTGATACTCAATTATGGGTGTCCACAGGGCCACTTCATCGTATCGCAAGTTTGTCCCGGCCGGGGTGGCGCGATAAATATTTCCGGCAATAGCCACAGTTTGCTTTGCCCAATCATCAACCGTGCCATCGGTAATGGCCAAAACCTCCTCCGGAGTAACTCTGTCAATTTGCTCTTGCCATTCACTATAGCTCCACTTATGCCCCGACTCAAGAATATTAGAATCCCACACACCGTGCAGATTGGCATCGCGGCCAAAGAAGCGCACTTTCACTCGGTTTCCGCCAAGGTCAGTGGCATGCCCCATATGCATAGGTTGATGCAAATCGCCCACCAAATGAACAAGCATTTTAAGCGCAACTTGCTGATCGGCAAACTTGGCCTTCGGATTAGCTAAAGTTTCTATCTGAGCCTTGATTGCCACAACCACATCCCCTGCCGGATTAGCCGGAGCCTCTTCGTAGCGCACACCCTCGTCAACATTCTTGTAGTGCCAAGTCTTTGTGTAGGCATATTCATGGGTATTGCTCGCATTGTCGAGCCAATTAGCCCAGTAAACCATTGATTGACCTTCGAGAATTGAGTCAACCGCATTTTTTGCAGCCGGAGTGAGATGCTTTTCGGCGATATAAGCGGTCACATCATGCCCCTTTTGCCCCCACGCCAAAGCCATCAGCGCAGTCAAGCAAAGAATCGGAGTTAACAGGAATCTTTTCATATAGTGTAAGTGTAATCAAAATTTCAACGACACAAAAGTAGTGAAAAAAGATTTCAGAAGCCACTTTTTTCTTCACGATAATTTCTCAGTGCCGGTCAAATTCTCCACCAGCCACACCAAACCCCGCCATCAGCCACACCTTTTTTTGTATTTTTTCGGCAGAATAACCGCAATATTTGCAAATATTCATTAAATTTGTGGTTGCGTTGCCAAGATGGATTGACAACTGCAATTGATAATCCAGAAGCTCTATGCAGAAAGTAAAGCCAAAGAAAGCATTAGGACAGCACTTCCTCACAGACTTATCGGTGGCGCGGCGCATTGCCGAGACACTCAATGACCAGATGGGCCATCCCGTTATCGAGGTTGGACCCGGCATGGGTGTACTCACTCAATTCTTGTTGGAGCTTGGCCATGATGTAACAGTGGCCGAAATCGACAGCGAGAGCGTAGAGTATCTAAACGTCCATTACCCACAATTGGCCGCCGGAGGAAAAATCCTTGAGTGTGACTTCTTGAAAACTGACCTCAACAAAGTGATTCCCGGCGAGGATCCATTCTGCGTAATTGGCAATTACCCCTACAATATATCTTCTCAAATATTTTTCCATGTGCTTGAATATAAAGACCGAATAATGTGCTGTTCGGGGATGCTCCAGCGCGAAGTGGCCGAGCGCCTGGCTGCAAAGCCGGGGACAAAAGCACGTGGAATTTTAAGCGTTCTTCTTCAAGCATGGTACGATGTTGAATATCTATTCACAGTGAGCGAACATGTGTTTAATCCACCGCCAAAGGTGAAGAGCGGAGTGATTAAAATGACACGCAATGCTGTGACCGACCTCGGCTGCGACGAGCGACTATTCAAAAGCGTAGTAAAAACATCATTTGGACAGCGACGCAAAACATTGCGCAATTCATTGCGTGGGTTGTTGCCGGCCGGAGCCTCGCTACCCGATAGCGAATTAATGGCTATGCGACCAGAGCAGCTAAGTGTTGAACAATTTGTAGAACTCACCAATCTAATTGCCTCCATCCGATGAAAGAATTCACTTCAGAATACCTTGAACTAATACGCTCCATCATTGCTCAACGCGATGATGAGGCTGCATATAAAGAGCTCGACGAGCTCCACCCCGCCGACATCGCCGAGCTATATCAAGAGCTTGAACTCGACGAAGCCGAGTATCTCTACAAATTGCTCGACGACGACGTGGCCGCCGATGTGTTGGTAGAGCTTGACGAAGATGTGCGCCGAAAACTATTGTCAACAATGCCGGCCGAAGAGATTGCCAAGCAATTCATTGACCACCTCGACACCGACGATGCTGTTGACATTATCCAGGAATTCGACGAAGAGGACCGCGACGAGATCCTCTCACACATCGATGACGTTGAACAAGCCGGCGACATTATTGACCTTCTAAAGTATGACGAAGACACTGCCGGCGGTTTGATGGGCACGGAGATGATTGTTGTCAACGAAAACTGGTCAATGCCCGAGTGCATCCGACAGATGCGTATGCAGGCCGAGGATATTGACGAGATTTACTATGTATATGTAGTTGACAATGACAATAAACTTCGCGGCATTCTCCCGTTGAAGAAATTGATTACCGATCCTTCAGTATCAAAAATCAAACACGTAATGGAGGAAGATCCGGCATCGGTCAAAGATGATGCTCCTATTGAAGAGGTGGCTCTCGACTTTGAGAAATACAATCTTGTGGCAATGCCGGTTGTTGATTCCATTGGCCGATTAGTAGGTCGCATCACTGTTGACGACGTCATGGACCATGTGCGTGAATCTTCGGAACGCGACTACCAGTTGGCATCAGGTCTTTCGAGTGACGTAGAAACCGACGACACCCTATTCACTCAAACCAAAGCGCGACTACCATGGTTGCTCATCGGAATGGTGGGGGGAATTGGCAACTCTCTAATCCTTAAAAGTTTTGAAGCCGGGCTCACAATGGATCCGGCATTAGCTCTATTCATCCCACTGATTGGTGGCACCGGCGGAAATGTCGGAACTCAGTCATCGGCAATCGTTGTACAGGGCTTGGCCAATGGCTCTATGGACATCCGCGACTCCGCAAGCCAGCTCTTGAAGGAGCTTGGTGTGGGGCTAATCAATGGTTGCATCATTTCGCTGTTAGTGTTTATCTACAACTATTTCTTTGGCGGAATTCAATTGGCCACAACACTCTCCGTTTCACTGTCGCTGATGGCTGTGGTGATATTTGCCTCTGTGTTTGGCACTTTCGTTCCGCTAACTCTCGAACGTTTCAAAATTGACCCGGCGCTTGCCACAGGACCGTTTATATCAATCACCAACGACATTATAGGCATGGTGATCTACATGCTGATTTCTATAATGTTGCTGACAAGCCTAATCTGAAAGACTCAATAATAAAAATACATAACCTAAATAAAATTCCTTAAATCATGTTTCGCGAAGAAGACCTCCAATTGCTCGAACAAAAAGGCATTAGCCCCGAGCAAGCAAAAGCTCAACTCAACAGATTTGCCACAGGCTTCCCCTACTTGAAAATTCTCGATGTAGCTCGGACCGGAAACGGCATCACAACATTGACCGAAGAGCAGCAAGAAGCAGCTATTGCTCGCTGGCAGCAGTATCTCAATGCCGGCGGTGAAGTTTGCAAATTTGTGCCTGCCTCCGGAGCAGCTTCGCGCATGTTCAAAGCCTTATTTGAATTTGTTGATGGCGATAGCGACACCCCCAAACCCGGCTCTGATGTTGAACGCGTGATTGCCGACATTGACAAGATGGCTTTTGTTGACGACCTCAATGAAGCCACAAAACGCATCTACGGCCTCAATGTTGAAGCACTAAAAGCCGCCGGTCGCAATAAAGACCTCATCGCTGCTATCATTCGCCCCGAAGGCCTCAACTACGGAAACCTCCCCAAAGGCTTGCTTAAATTCCACAGCTATCCTCAGGGCAGCCGCACCCCGATTGAAGAACAATTAGTGGAAGGCGCTCAAACTGCCGTTAACTCTGAAGGCGTGGTTAACTTACACTTTACCGTGTCGGCAAACCACCGCACTCTCTTTGAAGAAAAACTCAAAGAAGTGGTTCCGGCAATCAGCGAAGAACGCGGCGTGAAATTCAATGTTTCTCTCTCTGAGCAGAAACCATCTACCGACACTATTGCCGCCAACCCCGACAACACTCCATTCATGGAAAATGGCAAACTCCTTTTCCGTCCCGGCGGTCACGGTGCTTTGATTCAAAACCTCAATGACATGCAGCAAGCTGTGGTGTTCATCAAAAATATTGACAACGTAGTTCCCGACTCTCGTCGCGATGCCACTGTCACCTACAAGCAAGTTATCGCCGGCTACATGATGCAGCTCCATGACAGCATAGAGAAATATCTCACCGACTTGAAAGCCGGAAACTACACTCGTGCTTCACTCATGGAAATGGTTGACTTCATGAACTCGGCTCTTGGCATAACTGATGCTCGAATTGAGGGCCTAGGCGACACTGAACTTGCAGTTTATGTTCACGAAAAACTCAACCGCCCATTGCGCGTTTGCGGCATGGTTAAGAATGAAGGTGAACCCGGCGGCGGCCCATTCATTGCTTACAACCCCGACGGCTCTGCTTCTCCCCAAATCCTCGAAGGCAACCAGATTGACCCCAACAATGCCGAATATGCCTCTATGCTTCAAAATGCCACTCACTTCAACCCCGTTGACCTTGTGTGCTACATTAAAGATGTTCGCGGCAATAAATTCGACTTACCTAAATATGTTGACCCCGCAACAGGATTCATTTCATCAAAATCAAGCCAAGGCAAAGAGCTTCGCGCCATGGAGCTCCCCGGTCTTTGGAATGGAGCAATGAGCGATTGGAACACTGCTTTTGTTGAAGTACCTATCGCCACATTCAATCCTGTTAAAACCGTCAACGATCTCCTCCGTCCCGCTCACCAAAGCTAATCATCAAATCACAAATATTAATGAAAGGGTGCAATTATCGAATTGCTCCCTTTCATTTTACCTTAGTGATTTTTTTACAATCTAAAACATCCGTTTTGATTGCATTATAGCAAAACAAGTGCTATATTTAGGGCTTTATTAATCTCTTAAAAATCAATCTATGAAATTACGTTTACTCACACTTTTAATTTGTAGCGTTGCGCTTTCGGCTTTTGCTGAAGTAATCAACCCTGATGAAGCTTTGGCTCGAGCATTATTCTCTCCAAAGAAGCCACTTTCAGCAACTAATATCGGCTCAGCGCCCAAGCTCGTAAAAACCGAAACAGCCGGAAACTTGCCTACCGTTTATATTTTCTCAACAGAGAGCAACGGCTATATGGTGCTCTCTGCCGACGACCAAGCGACTCCGATGCTTGCTTACGGCACAAACTTCACCGGCGAGATTAATCCGGCCATGCAATGGCTCCTTGGCGAATACAGCAAGGAAATAGAAAGCATTCGCAATAATCCTCAGCGACGCTTAATCTCCCTAACAAGTTCTACCGACAAAGCTCCGGTGGCGCCAATCGTAAGCACTCGCTGGAATCAAGGCGACCCATTTAATCAAATGTGTCCCTCCGATGATGGCGGTCGTTGTGTTACAGGTTGCGTTGCTACAGCAATGGCGCAAGTAATAAACTATCACAAATATCCCACAGGTAATGGCATAGGCGTAGCATCATACGAATGGAATGGTCAGACGCTCACCTTTGACTTTGCCAACAATAGCTTCGATTGGGGCAACATGGTTGACGTCTATAGCTCAACCTCAACTCAAGTGCAAAAAGACGCTGTTGCAGAATTGATGTATGCATGCGGTGTCAGTGTATTTATGGGTTACGGTTCCGGCGCCAGCGGTGCTTACTCAAAAGATGTTCCCGCCGCACTATGCAATCATTTTGGCTTTGATGAAAGTGTCCACATGGACTATCGCAAATATTACACCGCTCAAGAGTGGGATGATTTCATCTATACTCAGCTAACCGAAAACGGTCCTCTATACTTAAGTGGCAGCAACGAAGGTGGCGGCCATGCTTTTGTGTGCGACGGCTACAGTTCTGATGGTTTTTACCATATCAACTGGGGTTGGGGAGGCAGCAGCGACGGCTACTTTAAGCTCTCAGCTCTCGATCCCAGCAATCAAGGTATCGGTGGCTCTACCGGTGGCTACAGCATGGGATTAGGCGTTATTGCCGATCTTAAAACACCGGTTGAAGGATCATCATATTTCATGGAAATAAGTATTCATGACGTTCTTAGCACTACAACAACCAGCACCACATTGGGTAGCGATGTCCTTGTAAACGGTGGATTCTACAACACCGGTAACTGCGACTTAGATTGTGATTTGGGATTTATAATTGAGAATGTAACTACCAACGAGACCACTTCAGCATTAAGTTGGAGCTCAGACTTGCAACAAGGTTATGGCTACCAGCAAATATACCTACGAATCCCCTCTACTCTATCCAATGGCACATACAAAGCATACCCCGCATGGAAAACATCTAATTCCGACATGGAATGGGAAAAGATGCGTGGTGACAACAACAATGCCAACTATGTTTTGATGGTTGTAGAAGGCTCAAGCGTAACCCTCTCTATAGATCAAGGCGCTACCATTCAAATGCAGAATTACGAGCTGACCACTCCTGTTTTCATGGGGTATGATGCAACAATAGAAGGCGACCTCGTCAACACATCCGAGCAAGATTATTATGGCTATGTTTTCCCGGCTCTATTTGACACCGAAACATTTGAAAATATCGGTCGAGGATACTTCTTTAATGTTGAGGTGAGAGCCGGTGCCACAACTCATATAGCATACACTTCTGAGCTCATGGGATATCAAGGCGTAGATTTTAATCCCGGCGATTACTATCTCGCTTTTGCCGACCAAAATGGCAATATCATCAGCAACCCAATACTCATTACTATACAAGACACTCCCGAAGCCGGCACAGTCAATGTTTCTTCATTTGAATTCGTAGGCGACACAAACAATGCCGACCGTGATAACATCGAATTCAATGCAACCATAAACTGCACCGATGGTTACTTTATCGGCACTGTCGATCTTTGGATTTTCTGCCTTGAAGGCAATGGCTACTACTCTGTTGGTAGTATCTCAAGCCCCACATTGTATATCGAGACAGGCGACTCTGTGGAACACACATTCCAAGGAGCCTTCCCATCTTTGAATATTGGCGATAATTGCTTCGGCGTCATCTTCCAAGGATATTCTGATCAGCTCACCGGCTTGAAATATTTCACAATTGGTCAAACATCCGGCATTGAAGATATTGCTGTCGACTGCGAGGTTACAAGTCGTGAGTATTTCACTATCTCAGGTCTTAAAGTAGCGGAAGAAAATCTCACTCCCGGCGTATACATCGTTATTGAACACATGAGCGACGGCCAAGTAAAGACAACCAAAAAGATAGTTAAGTAATGAAACTAATCTCCATAGTAATAATAGGAGTTATAATTTTATCCGGTTGTGGCACCGCTGCCGATAATGCAGCGGTGACCACTTCGGAATCATCATCCACCAAGATTTCTGCATCACAAAGCCACTATTTGCCCAAGGCTGTGGTCTATCGAACCAATATTCCGGTAGATAACCACCCGGCAGTAAAACTATCGAATTCGGGCAATGAACTGATTTATTTTCCCGACCCTCGCGACATTCATAGCAACTCACGCCCCATTGCGCTGGTAGATAATTGGCTGTTGGACCGCCAGGGTGGAATCAGCATGAACTCTCGTTTTTTGACATTCACCTATGCCGAATATGCAGCGCTGCCGAAAGTGCCTGCAATGTCGGAAATTCTAAATTCCATCCGCAATGATGCACAAGTTACAGACCTGCGAGTTCTCGACATCACACTCCAAGATGCCATTGCCGACACTGCAGCGGTGAATAAACTGCTCCGGTTTCGGCCGGTGATAACCGTCACTCCATAATAGAGCATAAATAAAGATTGGCTACTCCGCTCGGAGTAGCCAATCACCTCTTGAGGGAGAAGGAAAATGAATTGTTATTTATTTGCTTCTTTTTTGCAATCTTTAGCGCCCTTGGCACATTCACCTTTGTGATGACGCATCCCTTTGCCTTTTCCTTTGTGCATCATACCCTTCTTGTGGCCCATTTTGAAACCCTGGCCCGAATTGATATAGCTATTTTCTAGGAACTGAACATACTGTTCGGCAGTCAAGATTGATTTGAGTTCGCCAAGATATTTAGCACGACCTTCACATTTCTGTTTCTTACGAGCTTCGAATTTCGACTTCATAGAGTCACAACTCTGCTTTTTGCAATTTTCACGTAGCGCTTTCAGTTTAGCTTTCTGATCATCAGTCAAATTCAGATTGGCAAATACATTCGCACCTTTTTTGCACTCTTTTTTACCTTGCACACACTCTTTTTTCTCTTTCTTATCGCATGCCTTTTTGCAATCCTGCTGCTGAGCCGATGCATTAAAACCCACTGCGGCAATTACTGATAATGCTATAACTAAAATACTCTTTTTCATAACTGTCTGATATTTTAAAATGTTTAAGTTGATATTTCTTAGAGCTCTGTCTTTATGACAACATTTCCGCTAAAAGGTTTAAATCAGCGCATAGAGATTCACATTTTTTAAAACACCCACGTGATTTTATTTCAAATCAATATCAGCTCAATCCAATCAGAATCATTTATTTTGTGTATCTTTGAAGTGAGCCTCGAAGATATGTGCCCTCGCTGTGAAAAATATTGAAGTGAACTTCATATTTCTCGCTCGCAAATTTCGTATCGTTGAGACGGAGCCTCGAAGATACTTGCGCTCGCTGCAAAATATATTCAAGCAAGCTTGATATATTTCGCTCGCTTATTCGTATCTTTGCACTTGGAAACAAAACAATGAACAATCATTTATTTAATTAAAAACCGATACCCCTATGGAATTGACATCACTAACGGCTATTTCTCCAATTGACGGTCGCTATCGCAGCAAATGTGAACAGCTCGACATGTACTTCTCAGAATTTGCTTTGATTCGCTATCGTGTAAGAGTGGAAGTGGAATATTTTATTGCTCTTTGCGAAATTCCGCTGCCTCAGCTCAGCGGTGTTGATTCATCAAAATTCGATGCCCTACGCGACATCTATCGCAACTTCACCACTGCCGACGCTCAGCGAATTAAAGATATTGAGTCTGTTACCAACCACGATGTTAAAGCCGTAGAATACTTCCTAAAGGAAAAATTCGACGAAATGAACCTCGAAGCCTACAAGGAATTTATTCATTTTGGTTTGACCTCACAGGACATCAACAACACATCTGTGCCCATGTCTATTCGTGAAGCAATGGACGAAGTTTATCTTCCCGAACTCGACAAAATGATTGCTTGCCTCGATGGCATGGCTAAGGATTGGGCCGATGTGGCTATGCTCGCCCGCACTCACGGACAGCCGGCATCTCCCACTCGTCTTGGCAAAGAGATTGCAGTATTCGTGTATCGTCTTCGCACTCAGACCGACTTGCTCCGCGCTGCTGTTATCAGTGGTAAATTCGGTGGCGCAACCGGCAACTTCAATGCCCACCACGTAGCATTCCCCACTATCGACTGGGCCGACTTTGCAGGTCGCTTCCTTAAAGAACGTCTCGGAATTGAACGCGAAGCCTACACCACTCAGATTTCAAACTACGACAATCTGGCGGCTGTGTTCGACGCCATGAGCCGCATCAACACCATCATCATCGACCTTGACCGCGACATCTGGCAATACATTTCAATGGACTATTTCAAGCAGCGCATCAAAGCCGGCGAGGTGGGTTCTTCGGCTATGCCCCACAAAGTTAACCCCATCGACTTTGAAAACTCTGAAGGCAACCTCGGCATTGCCAATGCTATTCTCGCTCACTTGGCACAGAAACTCCCCGTGTCACGTTTGCAGCGCGACCTCACCGACTCCACAGTGCTCCGCAACATTGGCGTTCCAATGGGCCACATGATGATTGCTTTGGCCAGCACTCTTAAAGGTCTCGGCAAACTCATTCTCAACGAATCGGCTCTAAGCGAAGACCTCGACCGCATGTGGAATGTAGTGGCTGAAGGCATTCAGACCATCCTTCGCCGCGAAGGTTATCCTCACCCATACGAAACGCTCAAACAGCTCACACGTGTCAACTCTACTGTGACCCAACAGAGCATTGCAGAGTTTATCGAAACTCTCGAAGTGAGCGAAGAAGTAAAAGCCGAACTCCGCGCGCTATCTCCCCACACCTACACTGGTATCTAATTCAACCTCATAAATAATATAAACGGCAGTACATTTTAATGATGTATTGCCGTTTTTTTATCTGGAAATGTGATAATAAGGCTTAATGGTCATTTTTCCACTTCATCCCTGTTGGGTTGATTGGGTCGCCGGCGCAGAAGAGGTGGGGTGATAAGTGCTTGAATTTTTCGGCGAGAGGGTCGGGCGTGGTGAAGTGGGGGTAGGCGGGATTCTGGTGGCGGGCGGCGAAGTCGTAGCTGTTGTAGCCGTGGTCGCTCATCAACTCTTTGCCACCAAATTTACGGCGATTCACCTCCGCCCCTGCAGCCTCTGCCGATATCGAAGCATGCGGCAAGCCGTAGGGATAATAGTCGGTCAGCTGCAAAATATGGGCTTTATGCCGTTCATTCGTGATACGCTCCATATTCATCACTACCTTCGAGGATGATTGTAGTGAGTCCATTATTAAACTTTATAAGTTGATTGAGCATTATAAGTTCATAAAAATTTCTATTCATATAGTCGTCAGACATGTCCTTATTTATGCGGAATCTCTTTTTGGCCCCCTTTTTTACTAAGACAGAATCTACAACCGATTCAACTAAGTAATGTCGTCCATTATATTTTACAACGATGGGCTTATCTGCAAATAATGGATAAAATCCATTGTTTGGTGTAATTGACACAAAGAATTCGCTATATAAAGCTTCTTTTGTCTCCTCTTCCATAGATGCAATTCTCCCAAATCTCCCTCTATCAGGTGTAGTCCACACGCAAAAGCACAATTCAATTATTCTGCTCCGTTCTTTTTTAACTTGTGGATTATATTTCAATAGAGAGTCTATTGATTTGAAAAAGGAACTATCAATAATCGTTCCAACATGAAGGTCTATGTATTCATTGCGCGTTTTATTTTGGGCATAAATAATCGGTGCTATGATTAAAAACAACAGCACAAGCGGACTTAATTTATTTTTTTTCTTTTTCATTTTTTAAAGGTTCATAAATAAAGTAATTTTTTGATGGGACATGATATATTCTGAAAAGAATTTTATGACTATATTTTTTTGAGCTGTTTGATTGAATTCCTCCAGCAACCGAAATATCTGGATCACTTGCATTCTTCATATTTGGATGCGAATGTGTAAACTCTCGAATAAAATAGGTAATTAATTGCCCGTTATAAGCCTTTACGATACCCGATTCAGACCTCGGTGTGTGGCTTGTAGTTATAAAGTTTAAACCTTTATCATCTTTTTCTCCGGTTCTAATAAGCGAAAACTCAATATCCTCCGGATTGACAGATAAATTATTGCTTAAGAATTCGAATGCCTTTGTTGCGTTTTCGTCGCCTCTAATTTGGTATATATCATAACTATTCTTGCTGTCAATTGCTATGGTCCTTTGTCTCTCAATTGTGCCATAGGCAAATGTAATTTCCACATTTTTACCATTCCCATCCACAATTGGTTTGCAATCTGCATCAACAATAACTAGTTTATCTTCTTTTTTATCTTCAATTCGGTTTACAATTTCTCCCATGAGATTGATGTGCCATATGTCCATCCCCGTTGGGTCGATGAGGTTGATGGGGTCGCTGGCGCAGAAGAGGTGGGGTGATAAGTGCTTGAATTTTTCGGCGAGAGGATCGGGCGTGGTGAAGTGGGGGAAGGCGGGATTTTGGTGGCGAGCGGCGAAGTCGTAGCTGTTGTAGCCATGGTCGCTCATCAACTCTTTGCCACCAAATTTACGGCGATTCACTTCCGCCCCTGCAACCTCTGACGATATCGATGCATGCGGCAAGCCGTAGGGATAATAGTCGGTCAGCTGCTCGAGGGTGTTGGTTCGGGTATTATACACTCCCACTATATCGTTATTCTGAGTGAGTGGTTTATTCTCAAAATTCCTAAGAGTTCGCCCCATTATTCGTTATGTATACTAATTTTTTTTAGACAATTATAACCCGAGTTTTTTGCTGCTGATCCAATAATTGATTTATATTAAATTTTACTTAATCAACTCCAGAGTCGTCACTAATTAGTCTCCTCAATTTTTCAAATTTTTTTTGCATTCTGCGTTGCTCTCGGCTATTTGTTAGTGTCCGCAATTGTCTTCTTTCGGAAACATCATAACTGCCATCTTCTTTGATGTAAAATCTATACCAATATTCAAAGACCGTGCTTTTATTTTCTCGCTCATCTACAAATGAATAGTTAAATACACGTTGCTTTTTTGCCAACTTCTTTGCAAACCAATGGGTAAAATCGCTATCAAAGAAACAAGTGTACCCATCTACTACTGCAAACGAATCCCATTTGTACCAAGGTATATTGGATGTTGCTTCTAATTCAACACATAAGGAGTAAAGTACTTTATATTTTGGAAATGCATACTCTGACCCTTGGACCTGGCCAAAATTAAAATAAATATTATATTCTGCTGGATTACATCCATTTTTTTTAGCAAACTTAGTTGCATCAAAAACTATCTTCAGCGCATCTTTATTGGTAATCACTATTTGCGGAATTTTAAAACTACCACTTTCAGGTGTTGCAGCAACACTTGACATTGAAATGCTTAAACACATCATCAATCCTGAAATAACAAATTTAAAAAATCTATCCATCGCATATAAAGTTTGTAAAGAAAAAAATCAGTGTGTTTAGAATTGGGGGTATATGGTACATACATATCATATTTTGCAGAATAAACTTTGAATTGAATCGGAGCTTGATGGTTAGCATCTGTAAGTATTTTAGCATTAGGGATATCACCATTTTTGCTATCAATGCCCGAAGGTATTGGTATCCCAGATGGATGGTTGTGAATATTGCACCTACTTATATCTAATCTTTCAGCATTAAATAACTATCTGAGATGTTTCTTATTTTCAACTCAAGTAAATGCTTATTATAGCTGCTATCAACATTGAACTTTATTTTTTGTTGTTCCCAAAATCGCAACATTCTTGTGTTGACCAATTCTCTTAAATTGAGGTCATTGATGCTGTTGTAAACAATCTGGATTGGGGTTCCATTACTATCTGTTTTAACTTTAATGAAAACCTCGTCCTGTTCGAGTAATTTGCCTAATTCATATTCTCCAATGGCATACATCAGTGAAATTTCCAGGATAGGTTCATTTTTTTGGAATTTTTTGTCATCGCGGAACATAAATACATATCTAAGCCAATTATCCCCTCCAATTTTGGTTGTAAATTCACCCGTAAGTCTGTGAAATACAGAAAAAGTTATTGTCCGATTTTTATCCGCTCTACAAAGTTCATCTATCTTTTCTCGTGGAATATAGTACTCTCTATGATATACTCTAGGAAATATAATTTGATTTTCTTGTAAATAGTTTTTAAAATGCTTTTCAAAGATTTGTTCAATATGCTTTTCGCTAGTATTTGTATCAATAGATAAAACTTGCCCGGATGAATCTAATGTAATAAAAACATTATAGTTTCTTTTAGACGTTAAAATTTTGAGATTTTCTATTCCGTAAAAATCAATTAGGCTACGCCAAAATACGCCTTCAGTAACTCTAACAAGCGCTTGACTATAACCGAAATTATGTATGGCACTAGCATTTAGGGTAATTATGAGAAATAATAATCCAATTAATCGTTTCATATCATTTTAATTTACATTAAAAAAATTCATATAAAGCTCTAGGTAAGCACAAGTTGAAAACTTTATATGGTGCACTTTTAGTCCCTATGAGAATATTATGAATAGCATAAGAATTAGCTGCTATCATGTACGACACTTTAAATTGAAGGCTATGTATAAAGCGGTTTATAGCAGTTTTATTACTATTATTATTTTCTAGTGATTCTATACGGTTGATTTCATTTGTTAGCAAATTATATCCTGGAAAAACATGCGTTTGTTTTAGTAAATCGCTACATTGTAATGCTAAGTCGTAAAACAGTACAGCTTCAAACTCTATATTAAAACAATTTTCCGGATAATCCATTTCGGATTGAAATGCATGAAATAATTCTTCAATCATTGTGTCTTTGGCATTGCCTAGTTCATTAAAAGTAGCATATGTAAATATGATTTCTCCGCCAGATTCGTCACCAAATTGAATAAATCTACCCTTTTGGTCTTTAGTTGATTCGTTATCTATTCGTTCAACAATTTTTATGGTATAAACTTTATCAGATGAGTTTAGTTTTTCTAACAATGTTTTAAATACAGGGCATTGGGAAGAAAGGTATTTTACTTCGTTCTGCCACATAACCAAATCGGCTTGTGACATTTGAGTGGAGTCTATCACCATCCCTGTTGGGTCGATGAGGTTTATGGGGTCGCCGGCGCAGAAGAGGTGGGGTGATAAGTGCTTGAATTTTTCGGCGAGAGGATCGGGCGTGGTGAAGTGGGGGAAGGCGGGATTTTGGTGGCGGGCAGCGAAGTCGTAGCTGTTGTAGCCGTGGTCGCTCATCAACTCTTTGCCACCAAATTTACGGCGACTCACCTCCGCCCCTGCAGCCTCTGATGATATCGAAGCATGCGGCATGCCGTAGGGATAATAGTCGGTCAGCTGCTCGAGGGTGTTGGTTCGGGTATTATACACTCCAACGATGTTGCCCTGATAGTCGGGGATATAGGCATGATAAGTGCTGTCGCAAGCTGTAATATACCCTTCGGCGAGTGAGATTCGCACCAGTGTGTCGTTCTCAAACTCAAATGCCCCTACATACTCGCGCTTCACTATTTCGCCACCATCGGCATCATAGACCGCTTCTTGCAGTTTTGTCCCGGTGGCTGAGTAGAGG
>JAZSAZ010000018.1:0-37792 GCA_045602165.1 Paramuribaculum sp.
CCTCTACTCAGCCACCGGGACAAAACTGCAAGAAGCGGTCTATGATGCCGATGGTGGCGAAATAGTGAAGCGCGAGTATGTAGGGGCATTTGAGTTTGAGAACGACACACTGGTGCGAATCTCACTCGCCGAAGGGTATATCACAGTTTGCGACAGCACTTATCATGCCTATATCCCCGACTATCAGGGCAACATCGTTGGAGTGTATAATACCCGAACCAACACCCTCGAGCAGCTGACCGACTATTATCCCTACGGCTTGCCGCATGCTTCAATATCGTCAGAGGCTGCAGGGGCGGAGGTGAATCGCCGTAAATTTGGTGGCAAAGAGTTGATGAGCGATCACGGCTACAACAGCTACGACTTCGCTGCCCGCTATCTAAATGCAAGTTACCCAATATTCTCCACTCGTGATTTATTACAAGAAATATATTGTCCGTCATCCCCATATCTTTTCTGTGGAGGAGATCCAATTAACTTTATAGATCCAACGGGACTATATCCCTCCTCATTATTAATTTATGATTCTAAGCTAGGATTCTATGGCGGTTATAAATTTACACAATCTGCCACATATTTGCTATCATTAGTTTCAGGTGTAAGTGAATTTTATATTGCAAATACGATAGTACAAGAACGTAGACCAGGACAATATAGGCCTTTTTACAATTCTAATAATGGAGGGGGAGCAATTACATTAGGAACGAATATATTTAATTCTAACATTACATATACCGAAAACTGGTTTGATGATAATCCAATGTCTTATAATGGACATGGCTATGGACAGAATATAGCTAAATGGCTTTATCTGTCATCACATGAAGTTGGTCATTTACCACATGTCGTCGAGTCAAATAATTTAGTAAAATATATCCTAAGATTTGTATTCGAATATACAAAATATGGACACGATGCAGCACCAAGCGAAGTTGAAGCAAACAAAGGATTTTATGAGTTTGACGCATTTTATAAATTTATAAATCAAACCTATGGAAGTGGTTCATTAGAGAGGCTGTTTAATTCAAACAGAAAAGAATCTGAGAAAATAGAAACTATAACAACTTGGTGGAATTCATATGAAAAAAACAAGAAACAACAAACAAACTCATTTTTTGATAACCTTTCAACCGTCGAACAAGGAACCTATATATGGAATGGATATAGTTGGGAAAAACAATGATTATGAAAACTGTAATAAAATTAATAGCTATAGCAATAGGAATATTTTGTGGAATTGCGTATTACGTTATTTCCGTAGGTAATACCAATTCAATATATTTTGATATCGATAGTCAATCAGTGATTAAATGTAATGGCAAAATATCAAATCTTAATATCATAAGTAGTGATTACAAAGATGATTTGCGTTTTCGAATTTTACCAAATAAAGAAGGAAAATCATCTTTCAGCATCAACGAATTAGATTGCGATTACTCTATTGATGCAACAAGAACTTTAATAAATTTTCAAAAGTTTAAATTACGGCCCAAGATGGAATACGAAATAACCGATATCTCTAATGGTGACTGCCCTCCCGGAACGATTAAAATCAGAACTGATAAAAATGGTTTCGTTGTTTATGCTGATAAAACGACATGCAATTGAGAATTTGTGTTTATAGAACAATCATCTTTTGTTGAGATAGATAAATAAATTATGCTATATTCAAATTTTATGAGCCTTAGACGCTTGGTTGTAGTTTTTACACTTGTGGTTGCGATGTGTCAACACATCGCCGCGGGGATGCAATCTACTCGCATCTGCAATCAGATGACTCGATCGCAGATGTATGACATGCCTGTCATACATACAACAAGCACCGCTTTTTGGCGGTGCTTGTTGTATTATCAGGTATATGTTTGATTTTATAGGTATTTGTCGTCGAAGCGTTGCTGGACATCGTTGACCATTTGACGGATGCGCTGTTCCTCGCTTTTTGGGCAGATTAGTAGCACATCGGAGGCATCGGCCACTATAAAATCTTTCAAGCCGGAAACAACGACCAATTTATCGTCGGGTGCCATGAAGATATTTCCTGTGGAGTCGTAGGCCAAAACATTGCATTTCTGGGTAACGTTGGCAGCAATGTTTTTTGGTGAGTTTTCGAAAAGCGAACCCCAAGTGCCGAGGTCGCTCCATCCGAAATCCACACATTCCACATAAACATTGTCGGCCTTTTCCATCACAGCAAAGTCAATAGATATAGATGGGCAAGTGGGGAAGACTTTATCGATAAATTCTTTTTCCTGGTCGGAGCCAAAACACTCAATACCTTCGTCGAAGTCGTGGCAGAGGTCGGGGAGGTATCGGTGGAGCGCATCTTTGATGGCTGAAACACGCCACATGAATATGCCTGCATTCCAGAAAAATTCGCCTGAATCCACAAATATCTGCGCCAATTCGAGGTTGGGTTTTTCGGTGAATGTCTTGACTTTTAGGAGATTGGGCTCGATTTCTCGACCAATCTGGATATAGCCGTAGCCGGTTTCGGGGCGTGTGGGCTTGATGCCAAGGGTGAGAAGGGCATCATTTTTCTCAACGAAGTCAAAGCCTTTATTTACACATTCGTGGAATAGACTTTCGCGAGTGATAAGGTGGTCGCTAGGTGTAACGATTATTGAAGCTTCAGGATCTTTGGCTGCAATATGATAAGCGGCCCAAGCTATACATGGGGCTGTGTTGCGACGGTCTGGCTCGAGAAGCAGCTGCTCTGCTGTAATTTCGGGTAGCTGTTCACACACCACATCGGCATACATCTTGTTGGTGACCACTAAGATGTTTTCGCGTGGCACTAATGGGGCAATGCGGTCATAGGTCATCTGTAGCAACGAACGACCTGTGCCGAAGAAGTCAATGAATTGTTTGGGCCTATCGGCGCGGCTATAAGGCCAGAAGCGGCTACCTACGCCACCACACATTATCACGCAATATCTATGTGAAAGACTCATTGTCAAATCAAGTTTTTGTGTTGTTGTTTCTGTTCTGTGTGCTAAATTAGTGATTACTTTTCAATTTTCCTACTTCATGTCAAATATAATAGGTAACTTTGCCGAAGTTTTCAATAAATACAACCTTACAATTTCTTTAAATAGATAAAAGTTATGTCAACTTACAATGAAAATGCGCGTCCGAAAGTGACTACAGCTTCAATTCGCAAGATGAAAGCTGCGGGCGAAAAGATTGCATGTCTGACTTCGTATGATTTCACCATGGCATCGCTTGTTGATGCTGCCGGAATAGATTTTATTCTTGTTGGCGACTCGGCCGCAAATGTTATGATGGGCTATGAAACCACAGTGCCTATCACACTTGATGATATGATTACTTATGCCAAGGGTGTTGTTCGCGGTGTAAGCCGTGCTCTTGTGGTTGTGGATATGCCTTTCGGATATTATCAGGGTTGTCCCGATATTGCTTTGGCCTCGGCAGTGAGAATCATGAAAGAGACCGGAGCCGGAGCTGTGAAAATGGAGGGTGGCTCTGAAATTCGCGAGTCGATAGAGCGAATCCTCACAGCCGGAATCCCTGTGTGTGGACACTTGGGACTTACTCCTCAGTCGGTGAATCAGTTTGGTGGATATGGTGTGCGTGCAAAAGAGAATGCCGAAGCTGAAAAATTGATTTCTGATGCAAAGATGCTCGATGAAATGGGTTGCTTTGCGATTGTGATAGAGAAGGTGCCGGCACAGTTGGCAGCGCGCGTGGCTGCTGAGGTTTCTTGCCCGGTTATCGGCATCGGAGCAGGCCATGATGTTGATGGTCAAATCTTGGTGTTGCAAGATATGCTCGGCATGAATCGCGGATTCTCACCTAAATTCATGCGTCGCTATGCAAATCTCGCTGATGCTATCGAAGAGTCGGTGGGGCAGTATGTGAGCGATGTGAAGGCTGTTGACTTTCCTAACGAATCAGAGCAGTATTGAGCCAATCACTCTCCATAAAGATACTCCGTCTTGGGCTTCCCATCCTAATCGGCCAGATTGGTTCGATATTGGTGGGATTTGCCGATACTGCGATGGTGGGCAACTACTCCACGGAGGCTCTTGCATCGGCATCGTTTGTCAACAATGTGTTTAATGTGGCCATATTTGCCACTCTTGGGTTTGCCTACGGATTGACTCCGTTGGTGGGCGCATTGTTTTCGCAAGAGCGATATGGGCGAATCGGCGCATTGATGCGCTCGGCAGTTGCTGTCAATGTGTTATTTGCTCTGTTGGCCTCGGCTGTTATGGGGGGCGTTTATTTTAATCTCGACTGTCTTGGTCAGCCCGAAGAGCTGTTGCCGATTATCCGTCCCTATTTTCTCATAGTGCTTTCGGGGATGATTCCGGTGGCGCTTTTCAATGTGTTTGCTCAGTGGAGCTATGCCGTAAATCGCACTCGAATGCCCATGTGGATTGTTTTGATTGCGAATATGATTAACATTCTGGGCAACTATCTTTTGATATATGGAAATTGGGGCTTTCCGGAATTGGGGCTAAATGGCGCCGGCTTGGCAACGCTTGCTGCTCGCGTTCTATGTGCGGTGGTGATAATGCTGATATTCTTTTACGATGGTCAATATCGTGAATATAGGCAAGGATTTGTGTCGTCGAGCGTGTCGTGGAAAGATATGGCATTGGTGGGAAGAACCTCAATTCCCGTTGCTGCGCAGATGACATTTGAATCGGGTTCATTTACTGTGGCAGCGATAATGGCCGGTTGGATTGGGGCAATCTCGCTGGCCGCCTATCAGGTGATAGTGATGCTTGGCACTCTCGGTTTCTGTGTCTATTACAGCATGGCAGCTGCTGTGGCTGTGTTGGTGTCAAATGCTTCCGGTCTTAATGATCGCCGATTGATGCGCCGTACAGCCATGTCGGGCTATGCCATTTTGATACTCATTGCCACTTGCTCGTCACTGATATTCATTGCTTTCGGAAGCGATGTGATGAATGTTTTCAGTCAAGATGCTCAAGTTATTGCTCTGAGCCTGACCTTGATAGTGCCGTTGGTTATGTATCAATATGGCGATGCCACTCAAATCACATTTGCAAATGCGCTTCGCGGAGCGGGAAATGTGATGCCAATGATGTGGATTTCATTTGTGAGCTATGTGGTGGTGGGTGTCCCGGCCACATATTTGCTGGGATTCACCTGCGGGCTGGGCCTTTATGGAATCTTGCTCAGCTTCTCAGTGTCGCTATTCCTTGCCGGAGGGTTGTTTCTATATTATTTTATTCGCACAACTCGCCAATAAGGGTTGCCGATGTGGCGTCGAGGACTTTGACCTTGACTAACTGCCCCACTTTTGCGTTCCCACGATTGAACACAGTGGTTTTGTTTTGCTGTGTGCGTCCAACCATCTGTTCGCGGCTACGCTTTGCTACACCCTCAACGAGCACTTCCACCACATTGCCTATTTCTTTGCGGTGCGATTCAAGCGAAAGTTCATTTTGCAGGGCAATCATGCGATTCAGGCGGTCAATCTTCACCTCTTCACTGACATTGTCGGGGAGATGCTTTGATGCCATAGTGCCGGGGCGTTCAGAGTATTTAAACATAAAAGCAGAGTCGAAGCCCACTTCGCGCATCAAGCTGAGTGATTGCTGGAAGTCCTCTTCCGATTCATTGTGGAACCCGGTGAATAAGTCGGTGGAGATGCCGCAATCGGGGATTATGCGTCGGATTGCAGCAATGCGGTCCATGTACCATGCGCGATTGTAGTGGCGATTCATGGCTTTGAGAACAGAGTCAGAGCCGCTTTGCACCGGCAAGTGAATATGGTTGCACACATTCGGACATTCGGCAATGGCTTGCAGAATATCGTCCGACATATCTTTCGGGTGAGAAGTGGTGAAGCGCACTCTCATATCCGGTGCTGCTGAGGCAACAAGGCGTAGCAGATGGGCAAATGTAACAGTTTCGCCATTCTGCGGGTTTACATATTTATAGGAGTTGACATTCTGCCCAAGGAGAGTCACCTCTTTGTAGCCGTTGCTCCTCAAGTCGGCAAGCTCGGCCAGGATGCTCTCGGCTTCGCGTGAGCGTTCGCGTCCGCGAGTGTAAGGCACAATGCAATAGGAGCAAAAATTGTTGCACCCACGCATGATGCTGATAAAACCGCTTACGATATTTCCGGGCAATCTCACCGGAATGATGTCGCGGTAGGTTTCAGTGGTGCTGAGCTCCACATTGATAGCTTTTTCGCCAGATTCAACGGCAGCAATCAAATTTGGCAAGTCGAGATAAGAGTCGGGTCCTGCCACGAGGTCCACACCGTGGTTGTCAATAAGGTCCTGCTTTGCGCGCTCGGCCATGCAGCCGATAACGCCTATTATCAGTCGGTTGGCATTGCCGCGTTTGCGACGTAGCGAGCCGAGAAATTGTAGCCGTCCAATGATTTTTTGTTCGGCATTGTCGCGAATTGAGCAAGTGTTTAGAAACACGGCATCGGCCTCTTCGAGGGTTTCAGTCATTTTATAACCAGCCATTTCCATAACGGCAGCCACCACTTCGCTATCGGCCACATTCATCTGGCAGCCGTAGGTCTCTATATGTAATTTTTTGGTCATATCAACGTTTTAAGTTTTCTTGTGCTTTGAAGTTTGCGCGACAATGTTTATTTTTGCTACAAATTTAATAAAAAAATCATAGATTAAGCAATGGCATTCCCTATCCTAACCCCGCAAGAAGCGGCGGAACTAATCAACCATGATGATAATTTGTGCCTTTCCGGCTTTACAGCGTCGGGCACACCCAAAGTTGTGACTCAGGCTCTTGCCGAAAGAGCAATGAAAGAACATGAAGCCGGCAGGCCATTCAAAGTGAATGTTTTCACCGGGGCATCAACAAATAGATGGGCCGATGGCGCTTTGGCTGCTGCTAATGCAATTAATCGTCGCACTCCCTATCAGAGTACTCCCGAATTGCGTCAGCGCATCAACAGTCATGACTGTCACTATTTTGACCTTCACCTATCAGAATTGGCGCAGAAAGTGCGTTATGGCGTGTTTGGTGACATTGATGTAGCTATTATTGAGGTTTCCGATGTGATGGATAATGGCGAAGTGGTTCTCGGCACTGGTGTCGGGAATGTTCCCACTTATGCAGCACTCGCAAAGAAGGTGATTCTTGAGCTTAACACAAAATTGCCCAAGAAACTCCATGGTTTCCATGATATCTATCTGCCACTTGACCCTCCATATCGTCGCGAGATTCCTATTTATAAGCCAAGTGATCGTATCGGTGTACCCACATTGAAAATCGATCCCGCTAAGATTGTTGGTGTGGTTTATAGCAATTCTTACGACGGCATCAAAGGTTTTAGCGAACTCGATGACACCACATTGCAGATTGGTGCCAATGTGTGTGGTTTCCTTATCGGAGAGCTTCGTGCCGGCCGTTTGCCTAAAGAATTCCTCCCCATTCAGTCGGGTGTAGGTAATGTGGCAAATGCTGTGCTTTTCGGCCTTGCTGAGGCAAAGGAAATTCCTCAGTTTGAAATGTACACTGAGGTTATTCAAGATGCAGTTATCGAATTGATGAAGCAGGGCCGCTGTAAGTTTGGTAGCACCTGTTCACTGACCATTTCCGACAAATTGGAAGAGGAATTGTTTAGCAATATTGATTTCTTCCGCGACAAGCTTGTGCTTCGTCCGGCTGAAATCTCAAATAACCCCGAAGTTATTCGTCGACTTGGCTTGATTACCATGAACACCGCTCTCGAAGCCGACATTTATGGTAATATCAACTCAACTCATGTTCTCGGCACAAGAATGATGAATGGTATTGGTGGTTCAGGCGACTTCACACGCAATGGCTACTTGTCAATCTTCTCATGCCCATCAATCACTAAGGGTGGCTTGATTAGTAATATTGTTCCTATGGTGGCTCATGTGGACCACTCAGAGCACTCTGTTGATGTGATTATCACTGAGCAGGGTGTGGCCGATCTTCGCGGTCTCGATCCCGTACAGCGTGCTAAAGTGGTTATCGAAAACTGTGCTCACCCCATTTATCGTCCGCTATTGCGTGAATATCTTGCAATGGGTAAATCGGGCCAGACAAATATCACAGTTGAAGCTGCTCTTGCCTTCCATGCTGCATTTAAAGCCAATGGCGATATGCGCACAGTGGATTGGGCTAAATATGGCTTCTAATCCGCGAGGATTAATAAATAACACGCAATACCAAGGAGGCTGTCTGACAAGTTCGTTAGACAGCCTTCTCGTTGTTGTAAAAACAATTGTCGGTTATTGTGTTTAGTGTTGTTTCAATCTTCGGTTGCGAGAATCATAATGTCTCCTTGTCCACAGTAGTACAGTGCCGGTAAAGCATCTATTGGCAGAGATTGTATGTGTCGATAAGAAGCAATTCGGTTTAGCTCTTCTTCGGTAAACGGTTTCTTTGAGAAGCAAAAAATGCATGTGTCTCTGTCTTCAAATTCCCAATCAGATGAGTCGAAGCATGGGTATGGCTCGAATAGTTCAGCTACATGAATATCCTGGATGCGTGCTTTTGGCTCCTTTTCCCAAAAAAATCGCTTCCCAGAAAGGTTTGTTTCGATGCGCATTATTACCTCGACTGCTTCTTTCACCTGTTTTAATCCGTTGAATGTAATCCCTTGAATGGTGATGGTTGAATTTGTCGGTATTGACATGATTTTGTTTCTTTTCATGGCTAAAGATCGTTTGATGATTCGACTTGCTGCTTTTTGCAAATGTAATGATTGGTTTTTATTTATCGTGTAACGTGAAATATAATGTGCAAAAAAAAAGACTGCAGCGTAATCAACTACGATGCAGCCCTTGAGAGTATTTATGAAATTGGGGAAATGTCTTATTTGCCAATGTAAGCGAGAACTTCGCTTAGGATGTTGCTTGCGGTGAAGCCGAATTTTTCATCAAGAACTTTGAAGGGAGCTGATGCGCCGAAGTGATCAAGGCCATAGATGCGGGCTGTGGTGCCTACAACGGGGTAGAGTGTTGAGGGCAAGCCGGCAGTCAGGCCGAATACGGGCACTCCTTCGGGGATAACACTATTGCGATATTCGCGATCCTGGTCTTCAAACAATCCGAGAGAAGGCACAGAAACCACTCGAGCTGCAATCTCTTTTTCGGCGAGAAGCTGAGCAACTTCGCAAAGCAGAGAAACTTCAGAGCCGTTAGCAACAAGAGTCACCTGGGGATTTTCAGCGTTGACAACGATGTAACCACCACGGTGCATGCCGAGAGCGTCGTTATAGCGATTGCCGCTGGCCGAGGGGAGGTCGTTGACATCCTGACGGGTGAAGATCAAGGCGGTGGGGGTTGTGGTGTTGTTCATTGCCATTTCCCAAGCGATAGTGGCTTCAGCAGCATCAGCGGGACGAAGCACAAGCATAGAGCGCTTGCCGGAGAGGTTGCGGAGCTGTTCAAGAAGACGAATCTGAGCTTCCTGTTCTACGGGTTCGTGAGTAGGACCATCTTCGCCTACACGGAATGCGTCGTGGCTCCATACGTATTTCACCGGGAGTTCCATCAAAGCCGACATACGAACTGCGGGCTTCATGTAGTCGGAGAATACGAAGAATGTGCCACAAGCTGCCATCATGCCACCGTGGAGTACGATACCATTCATGATAGAAGCCATGGTCAATTCTGCCACACCAGCGTGGAGGAATGCTCCTGTGAAGTCGCCGGGGGTAAATGCATGAGTATGTTTGAGGAATGCTTCGGTCTTGTCAGAGTTGGCAAGGTCGGCACTTGAAACAATCATATTTTTAACCTTGTCGGAGAGAACAGCGAGGACATCGGCACTTGCGGTGCGAGTAGCCACATTGGGTTTGTGGGTGATGGCGCTGTAGTCAATCTGTGGGATTTCTCCATTTATGAAGCTTTGCAACTGAGCTGCTGCTTCGGGGTTGGCTTCGGCCCAGGCTTGTTGCTGAGCGCGACGCTCGGCCACAATCTTGCGAAGCTCGTTGCGACGGTTTTCGTAGAGTTCAGCCACTTCTGCGCGGATAACCCAAGGATTTTCGGGATTGCCACCGAGGTTGCGAATAGTAGCAGCTACGTCGGCGCCTGATTTGCTGAGGGGCTGACCGTGAGTAGAGCACTGTCCTTCAAAATTAGAACCGTCGGCAGTAACGCAGCCACGTCCCATGATGGTGTTACCAATGATGAGTGTTGGGCGCTTGGTTTCAGCTTTGGCTGCTTCGAGAGCTTCAGCCATAGCAATGGGGTCAGTGCCGTCAACTTCAATCACATTCCAATGCCAAGCGCGATATTTAGCGGCGTAGTCTTCAGTGTCAACAGCGTCAACATCAGTAGAAAGCTGAACGCGGTTACTGTCATAGAACATGATGAGGTTTGCCAAGCCGAGGAACCCGGCAATGCGACCTGCACCTTGAGAAATTTCTTCTTGAATGCCGCCATCGGAGATGAAAGCATAGGTTTTATGGGCCCATGTTTCACCAAAACGAGCAGCGATAAAGCGTTCGGCGATAGCAGCGCCAACGGCCATAGTGTGACCTTGACCGAGCGGACCAGAGGTGTTTTCTACTCCGCGCTGAGGATTTAGCTCAGGGTGTCCGGGAGTTACGCTACCCCACTGGCGGAACTGCTGAAGCTCTTCAATGGTGTAGTAACCGCAGAGCGCGAGCGCACTGTAGAGCATCGGCGACATGTGACCGGGATCAAGAAAAAAACGGTCACGAGCAATCCACATTGGATCGTCGGGGTCGGTGATAAGGAATTGTGAGTAGAGTACATTTATAAAGTCAGCTCCGCCCATTGCACCTCCGGGGTGACCGGATTTAGCTTTTTCAACCATTGCTGCAGCCAAAACGCGAATATTGTCGGCAGCCGAGTCCATAATTTTCTTGTCCATAGTAAGTAACTTGCTATTTTTATGCAAAGGTAACTAAACGCCCTCAATATGGCAAATTTTGCGATAAAGAATAGTGAAAAAAGTGAAGCAGTTCCGTTAGTTGGAACTGCTTCAACATAATGATGAATAAATTTCTATTGAGAAAAGTTATTTTTTAGCGGGTTTTGAACCGATGAGCGCGTAGAAGAGGATGTAGGCAGCGCAGCCCATTACCACCCAGAAGCTGGTCATGTAGTTGGTCCAGTCAGCAACTTGAGCTTGGATTCCGAGCATAACAGCGCAACCGAACACCATTGTCATGAAGATGCCTGAAGCCACGGCAGTGTATTTGCCGAGACCTTCAACAGCCGTGTTGAAGATGCCACCCCACATAACAGAGGTGCAAAGACCCACGAGGAGGAATGCGAAGATACCCACGGGAACTTTAGCCCAGATGAGGGTCAATGTGCCCCAGTCGATACCGGGAACAGAAACTGTTGTGGTTTCGGGGGCAAACATACCGAATGCTACGAGGACCAATGTTACGGCAGAAGCCACGGTGATCATGGCGCGGCTTGAAACTTTATTGCCGATAGAGGCACCAACGAAACGGCCAACGAGCATCAAGAACCAGTAAACAGCAACGATTAGGCCGGCAGTAGCAGCAGTGATGCCAAGTTCGGGAGTGTTTACGAGGTACATGTTAACGTAAGTGGGAGTGCCAACTTCAACGCCCATGTAGAGGAAGATTGCGAGGATCCCCAAAACGAAGTGGCGATATTTTAAAGCGCCTTTGATGAGAGTGGTGTCTACGGGAGCTTGTTCGGGTTCTTCAATTTTGGTGAAAAGCAAAACTACGAATGCAATAACGAAGATTGCCAAAGCAATCATCAACGCGGGAGTGGCGTCGGAGATAGCAGTGTCCTTTGTGATTTCGCCGATGAGAGCGCCCATTAGGATGTAAACTGCAACGGCGGCAGAAGAGTTGAATACGCCACCGAGCTGGATTAGCTGGTTGCCGGAGTTGCCACCACCACCGAGGATGTTGAGCATGGGGTTAACTACACAGTTGAGAATACACATGCAGAAACCTGCAATGAAAGCACCGGCGAGATAAACGCCGAAAACGAGAGCGAGGTTTTCTTTAGCATCGAGCTGACCGCTAAGCCACTGAATAAGAATGCCTATAATACCGATAGCAAGACCGATGAGGGCTGTTTTTTTGTAGCCAAACTTAGCGATGAGCATGCCGGCAGGAATACCCATGATGAGGTATGCCACGAAGTTGCCATAGTTGCCAATCTGTGCGAGAACTTCAGGAATGTCACCTTGTGCTTTGATGATGTTTGCCATAGGTGAGCAGAGGTTGGTCACGAAGGCAATCATAGCGAAAAGAGCAATCATCACAATGATAGCTCCCCATTGTTTTTGCTTGTTACTCATGATAGTGAGATGTTTTGGGATTATAATTTGGATTTAATTAGATTTTCGGAATTTGGGTATAAAGTTACTTGTTTTTTTTGATTTTCATGGTTTGTTGGGCTGTTTTTTAGCTTTTTAGGCTTTAAAACATGGGTTAGTAGCCACGTGAGCCGAAAATTCCTGTGCCAACACGTACCATTGTTGAGCCGCAATCAATGGCCAGGGGGTAGTCGTCGCTCATCCCCATGGAGATGGTGTTGAAGTCATCAAGATCGGGTGTGATTTTTTTTATAACACGCAGAGTGTCGGAAATTGTTCGGAAGTCGGCGAAGATTCTTTCTTGATTGTCGGTGTTTGTGGCCATGCCCATTACGCCACAGAATTTTACAAAACGAAATTCCTGATATTTTCTGCTGCGGAAAAGTTCAACCAATTCTTCCGGGGAGAATCCGAATTTTGTTTCTTCGGCTGCTACATGAAGCTGCATAAGAATATTGGTTGTCACTCCTGCACGCTCTGATTCAGAGTTGATTAGTCGTAATAATCGCTCGGAGTCAACACTCTCAATCATAGCTGTGCGGCCGATGATTTGTTTCACTTTGTTTGTCTGCAAATGGCCTATGAAGTGCCAGCGCACGTCGTTGGGCATCTGAGATATTTTGGCAAGCAACTCTTGTACGCGACTTTCGCCAAACACACGCTGTCCGGCCTCGTAGGCTTGCTTAAGAGCCTCAATGGGGTGAAATTTCGACACCGCGCATAGCGCCACACCCTCGGGGAGTGTGGCAGATATGCGGCGTATGTTTTCGGCTATGCAGGGCATTATTCGGCAGCTTGCTTAAGGGCTTCACCAAGTTTTGCTTTATAAACATCCATCAAGGGGGTTTCGGAGAGGCTCACCAACTCGAAGTCGGCCATAGTGCCTTTCATCCCTTCCATGAAATTGTCGTAGGCTCCTTTGAAGCTTAATCCGGCCACGAGGATTTGCGAAATGCTGCGTTTTTCAACTGCGGTTTTTTCGTCAATGGTGATGAATGCCACTTTTGCCAAGAACCATTTGTCGGCATTGTCATCGCGGAAGATTTCGGAGATTTTGGTGCGTTTAACAGCGCTCACAGAGAAGTCTCCGGAGATGAAGGGTGTTTGCTCTTCGATGATGCGAGCTTCGGCCTCGGTGAAAGAGAGTGCATCGACCAAATAGGGCTCGGTAACTTTCTTTACCACACCATTTTCCATCATCTTATCGTATCTTACTTTACATTCAAACCAATTTGCCATTTTCTTAGATTTTTAGTGGGATTAAAATTTTCTTAGTGCAAATATACGAAAAAATCGGAGAAACAGAGCGGAAGCGCAGAAAAGCATCTGATGGAGTTGCCGGGGCGGTAACTTTGTGGGGAAATAACTTTAAATCTTGATTGAACCATGAAGAAACAAATTTTGAGAGTAAAACCCTGCGGCAGTGGCGTGGTGAAATGTGAAAACTTGGTGAAGCGAAGCGCATTGGGGGGTACGATGCTCGGTGTTGTGCCGGAGATAGAGCCTGTGATTGATGGAGATTGCCGACCGCTTGCCACGCGCTATCTCCGCGATGGGAGAGCCATGATTTTGTGGGAGCGAACACCCCTTGGGGGTAAAAAGGGGCTTTGGTACTGCAACTCGGAGAGTCCGAAGGAATTTTTTAAGGTGGTGGACGATGTGGAGCCTCGCTGTGCAATTGCCACTTCCGACGGGTTTATTGTGATGACCGATTCTGGGGCAATAACATTGTTTGAGCAGGAGGACGACGGCACCTTGGCAGTTGTCGAAGGGCTTGGAACAATACCGGAGGGGATAACGATAGAGGGTATAGATATGGGGGAATTGACGTCAGTAGCTGCCGGACTGACCATTAACGGGGTTGACTTCTCGCGAGAGGTTGAGCTGTTGAGTCGTAGTGATTTGAAGCGATTGGGGGAGACTCTTGCTGAGGCATACGAGCGCCTTGCGTCGGTGGCCTTGGATGGGGGAATGTGGCTTCAGCCGGTGGTTGTGCGGTGGCATTTGGTGTCCAATAGTGGGGAGCGAATGTATAGTTCGGCGCCAATCGTTGTTGCCCCGTCGGGGTGGCAATGTGCCGAGAGTTACACCGTGGAGTGCAGCAAGGGTGACAGTTCATTGATTATTCCGCCAATACAGATTAAATCCCATGCCTACAGGATTGTGCTGAAAGTCAGTGAAGAGGCATCGCAGCGCTTTGTTGGATCGGGAGTGGCCTCGATAGAGCTTGATTGCACTCCGCAATTGCACATTGTTGATTCCTCGGCGGCAGCATCAGTTAGGTTTACTAATAATGGAGATAGCGGCGTCAAGATGAGTGTGATGCTCCCCGGTGTGGCCGATTATTTCTGCTCGCGGGAGTCGGTTAATGTGTCGCGCCTGGAGCTTATGGCGTCGGGTGCCTATGAGATGCTTCAGCGTCCCTTGGCAGAGTTGCATCACCCGATATCGTCGGGCGAAACGATTTTGTTGCCGGCAATCAAAGAGAGCGTCAGGACGCAGCAGCTGATGGTGTATAGAGCCATAGCTAAAGTGAATTTGAATCGGATGATTTCCGAAGATGAACGGCTTAGGGCCTCAGTGGCGAGACCACATGGATTCATTGCCTCGACAGCCACGGTCAGTGGGGCAACTGTGGTGTGGGGCGATGTCACGCCGATATTGTCAACCCGATTGAATGTGGTGCAGATGTGTAGCGATTGGGTGTCTGGAGAATGTGTGGGCTTTGTGTCGGTTACTCGTCGAGATGGGGGGAGTTTATTCGGCGAACTTCAACTTGGCCCAGACGCCTCGACGCTGGGCGGCATCGGTGATCTTGCCCGATATGGAGGCAGTGGGGGTGAGGGTTTGTTGCCAAGATGTCGCCGGGAATATTTATCACGGCGAATTGGCTTTGCACACCATGGCCGACGGCTGTCATAGCGGCTTAGTGTTTTCTTCGCTGGAGGGGGAGATGTTTAAGCATCAAAGTGGCGCAATGCCGTCCGCTCCGGTAACTGCAGTTACGCAGCCCCGAAGATTCGGGGCGATAGTGATGTCGGATATAGGGGGCCCGTTAACGGCACTTGCAGCTGCCGAATGCAGCCAATCGCGGATAGTTGGGTTGCTCCCGGCAGTCAAGTCGCAGTCGTCGTGGGATTTCTCCCGATGTCATATTTATGCATTCACCCATGGTGGAGTGTGTGCGTTGAGTCTTAATTTGTCGCGTCGCGTCATTTCAAGTTCGCTGATAGATTCCAGGGGGGTGAAAGATGAGCGCGGAGTGTCACGCACTGATGATGCAGTGGTGATGATTTATCGAAATCGACTATTGAAACTGAGTGCATCGCATGCAGTGGATGTGGGAGGGGATTATGATTTCAGTCAGATAGTTCATGATGCAGCAGCGCAGCGACTTTGGTTTAAAGATGAGTTTGGCGGGTTGGTATTGAGTGAGCCTGAGGAGGGATTTGTCAGTAGCATAAGCCTCCCATTTGATATAGAGAATATTTATGAGGCCGATAATCGATTGTGGATATCAGATTCCGATGCGCTCTATTGTATTAGGGGTGACGGAGAGCCGAAGGCACCGGATAAGCTGACACCGATAGAGTGGAAATGCCATGTGGATTTGCCCATAGGTGAGCGTTTGCGATTTGTGGAATTTCGAGTGTCGGGGCGCCGAGTCAGGGGTGAGATTGAGGTGAGCGAGCTATTGGATGCATCGGCCGACAGCGGCATGGAGCTGCTGCGATTTTCTCTCGACAGAGAGGTTAAGGCACCTATAAAGGTGCGCGTGTCGGCGGCATCCCTTCCCCGGATAGAGATGTCAATCAAGGGGGATGTTAGCGAAGATTTCTGTTTTGAGGATGTGATAATTCATTTAGTGTGAGAGATGTATGGATAAAAAGATAGAAGATATAAGAACAATAATCAAGGAGAATGAGCGTCGCAAATCGGAGTTGCCTGACGCCCACCCTTATGATCCGCTTATAGGGAATCCCAATTCAGTGAGGCGGCAAAAGATGAGAGTGAAATGGGAGCAGCATCCGGTGTATCTTCCTCAAACTATGATTGAAGATTCGGATTTCGGTCAGATGAAAAGCAGAGGAGATTATCATCAGCTTCGACATCGGCATGATTTTGAATACTGGGCAGCGCATTGCGTAAAGATTCGCCATAAGCAAAGCGGTCAACGAGTGCCATTCTGCTTGAATGCTCCTCAGCGACGAGTGCTTGAAATGTTTGAGGAGGATCGATTGAAAGGTCGTCCGCTCCGCTTTATAATGCTCAAAGCTCGTCAGTGGGGAGGATCCACGCTTGTTCAGATGTATTTTGCGTGGATTCAGTGTGTGCTACAAGAGAATTGGAACTCGCTAATCTGTGCCCATGTCAAGGACACAGCGGCCGGGATTCGTGGGATGTATGATGATATGCTTGCCGATTACCCTGAGGGATTGTGGCTCGGAGATGATAAGCCTCGCTTTGCAGTTTGGCAGAAGTCGGCCAATACTCGCGAGATAGTGGGTCGGAGCTGCAAAGTGACAGTGGCCTCGAGTTTTGGCCAGGATTCAGTGCGTGGACTTGATTTTTCGATGGCGCATTTGAGCGAAGTGGCCTTTTGGAAAGACACCGAGCGGATGACCCCGGCCGATTTTATCAGGAGTGTTAGTGGTGGGATTCCGTCGGTTCCACTATCAATGGTGGTTCTTGAAAGCACCGCCAATGGTGTGGCCAATTATTTTCACACACTATGGTGTGCGGCATCGGAGGGTCGCAATGCCTACCGGCAGATTTTTGTTCCGTGGTACGAAATAGAGATGTATCGGTCGGAGTGTGGAGATGTGGCGGGATTCATCAAGAACTGGACCGCTTATGAGCGCGAGCTTTGGGAGCAGGGACTTACAATAGAGATGATACAATGGTATCATGACAAGCGGCGAGAATTTGTGTCGGACAGCGGTATGAAGTCGGAGTATCCGAGTAATCCGGTAGAGGCGTTTTCAAATACCGGGTTCGGGGTTTTTCCGAATGAGCATATAGAGCGTCTTCGCGGCGATTGTTGCGAACCATTGAGCGAAGCAGAAGTGTCCAAAGATCGAGCTGTTGGGCAATTGCTTGACACACCGGGAGCTGATGGCTGCTTGAAGATATGGGAGCTACCCGATAAAGGGGCTATAAGTTATAAAAATCGCTATGTGACAGCTGTGGATGTTGGTGGGCGTTCAATCCACTCCGACTATTCAGTGATAGCTGTTTTTGACAGAATGCCCGGCGGAGTTGGTGGAAGACCGCGAGTGGTGGCACAATGGCGCGGCCATTGCGACCATGATTTACTGGGGCGCTATTCGGCCAAAATGTCGCGAATTTATGGCAATGCGCTCCTTGTGATAGAGAGTAATACACTCGAAACCGCGACAGAGGGCGCAGCACAGTATATCCTCGAAGAGCTAAATGCTACGTATAGAAATCTTTATGTGAGATGCTCGCGCGACAATAGCGGCGACACAGCCATTTCGCCGCGAGTGGGGTTTCACACCAATCGCTCTACCAAAGCTTCTATAATTACCAATCTGATAGGGTATGTGAGGAGTTGCGGCTACTGCGAGCGTGATAATGACGCTTGCAATGAGATGGCAACCTATGAGTTGCAGCCGTCGGGGAGCTATGCGGCCCACAAGGGGTTTCATGACGACTTGCTAATGACACGCGCCATAGCGCTCTATGTTATAGCCACAATGCCCCCGCCTGCCAATAGAACCGAAATGATGAGTGCATTGGGGGTGTGCTGAAACAATAACCGCCGCAACAAAACGTTAATACTATGATTGATAAGAATCAAAAAAATGCAGATATGAAAATAAGAATTCAGAATATAAAGCAAATCCTTTTCCCGGTGCTACTGCTGATGGCGAGTCTTTTGCCGGTGGCATGCATAGAGGATGGAATTTCAACATCGCCGTCGGACCAGCCGGAGTTTAGTGTGGATACTCTTGATTTTGGAGAGCGATTCTCGGAAGAGATGAGCTCAACAATGCGATTGATGGTTTATAATCGCTACGATAAGGTGATGTCAATTTCGGAGATTGGGCTCTTGGAGGAAGATGCGCCTTTTTATTTGAATGTAGATGGTCAAACCGGAGATCGATTTTCCAATATAGAGATTCGCCCCAATGATTCAATCTATGTTTTGGTTTCGGCAAATCTGCCTGCCGGTGGGAGCAATGCTCCTGTAGAGGTTGAGTCGAAATTGCAATTTCTCACCAATGGAGTTGCTCAAAATGTGGTTTTGAAGGCCACAGCGCTCGATGCTGTCCGCCTCAAAGACTATGAAGTGAGCACAGATGAGACTTGGGGCACTGATTGCCGCCGCATTATTTATGGTAATCTTCATGTGGCCGAGGGCGCAACACTGACATTGAGCCCCGGAGTGACGCTATATTTCTATGATAATGCTTCGATCGAGATTGATGGGCGCTTGATTTGCGGCGGCACAGTGGAGGCACCTATAGAACTTCGAGGGTCGCGAATCGATAATGTATTGGGTGATATTTCATTTAATTTGATGTCGAATCAATGGGATGGGATGCGCTTCAGTTCAAAATCGAGCGGAAATATGATGGAGTTTACCGCCGTGTGCAATACGACTCGCGGCATAAAAGCCGACTCCACCGATTTGACAATAACCAATTGCCGCCTTCGCAATTCAGGCACCAATATAATAAGGGCCAAGGATTCGGAAATCAAAGCAGTGGGGTGTGAATTTGCCGAGGCAGCATCGTCGTTGCTGGTTATTAATGGAGGGAAATTGAGAGCGACCAATTGCACTGCATCAAACTATTATCTGTTTTCGGCGATTACCGGTCCGGCTTTTGAATTTGTACACACCGATGTTAATCATCGCGATCCTGAAGAGACGCTTGAAACCGCTCGCCCTTATGTAGATGCCCAGATTGTCAATTCGATTGTTTATGGCTCAATGGCTGAGTGCAATATGCCCGATTTGACAGGGACCAACATTGTGTTTAATCGGTGCTTGATGCGCAGCAATGGCACTGATGATGACAACTTTATCGATATTATATGGGGTGAGGATCCGCTGTTCTACACAGTGCGTAATGAGTATGTTTTTGATTATCGTCTGAAGCCTGAATCTCCGGCCGTTGGCCAATCCACGGCCATAGGTGATGAACTTCCTGCGACAGATTACTATGGAACCCCTCGCTACTATCCGGCGGCGCTCGGCGCCTATGAGCCGTATGCCGCTCCGACTCCGGAGGAATAGAAGATATAACGAAAGCGCCTCAGGCTGAAAGCTTGGAGCGCTTGGTTTTTTTTATCGGAATAATCGGAATGCTCGGAATAATCGGAGAATTCGGAGTCGGGGATTATTCTAAGAATTTGATTTTGGAGGCGTCGCGTGGCTTAGCATCGGGGGCTTCGTCGGGGAATCCTACGGCGATGAAGTAGCGAAGCTTGTAGCCCTCAGAGAATCCCAATTTGTCGAGATAAGGGCGAGCTTTTTCGCTATCGGCCATGAAAATCATCGGAGCACCGAGGATGCAAGTGCCGAGTCCGAGGTCTTGCGCTGCAAGGCAGATGTTTTCGCCAAGAAGTCCTACATTGATCATAGTCATCCCATATTCATCGTCGGGGCATGCGATAGCGAAAACTGCCATGGCATTGCGGAAAGCGTTGCGGAATTTAGGGTCATCGGAATTAACGAAATGAGGCATTTCGGTTTTCATCAGTTCGGTGACTTCGTTAAGATATTCTTGGCTGTCGATAATGCGCACTTCCCACTCCTGGCGGTTCATGGCATTGGGTGCGTTTATGCCACATTCGGCAATTTTTCGGAGCATTTCGCGAGGGACGGGAGTGTCTTTGTAGTGACGGATGGAACGACGCGCCATGATAGCGTCGATCACTGGGGTTTCAGAAGGAGTCATATCGGCTTGAAGTTGATTGTTGGATTCATTATTGCAGCAAGATGATGTGAAAAGCAACAGGAATGCGGCAACGGAGAGGATGGTGTTTTTAAGGGTCATAACTGACGGATTTTAAATGTGTTCAATGGCAAAAATAACAGATAGAAATGATAATGGCAAGAGTTGACAAAGAAATCTATGTTGCAATTGATATGTCTTGACATGCAAAGTGTGGTTTATATACACACAGAGGGTGAGCCAAATAAGACTCACCCTCGCCATTATAATGAAAAATTTTGCTTACTGTTTTTTCAAGAAATCGATGATTTCGCTGATGTAGCCGAAAGCCATGCACACGTGAGTGTCGGCAGCACCGTAGTATATAGCCACTTTGTCGCCTTCTCGAAGAGCAGCGCAAGGGAATACAACGTTGGGCACATCGCCTGCCAATTCATAGGGGGCAGCGGGAGCAAGGAGATATTCCATGCTGCGATATAGCACTTTGCTGGGATCATCTTTGTCGAGCAACACGGCACCCATAGTGTAGCGGAAACCATTGCAAGTGGTGATAACACCGTGGTAGAACATCAACCAACCTTCTTCGGTCAAGATGGGTACACTGCCGGCACCAATCTTAGTGCACTGCCAAGCGCTATCTTCGAAGGGAACTTTTTTCATCACGCAGCGATGTTCACCCCAATATTTCATGTCGGGGCTATAGCTCAAATAGATGTCGCCGAAAGGAGTGTGACCGTTGTCACTGGGGCGAGAGAGCATAGCGTATTTACCATTGATTTTTTCGGGAAAAAGCACGCCGTTGCGGTTGAAAGGTAGGAATGCATTTTCGCACTGGAAAAATTCTTTGAAGTCGAAAGTGTAACCGATGCCGATTGTGGGACCATGGTAGCCATTACACCAGGTGATCCAATAGCGGTCTTCGATCCATGTAACACGTGGGTCGTATTTATAGTCGCTTTCAATCATTTCGGTGTTACCGGCTTTGAACACGATGGGTTCATGGTTGATTTCCCAGTTTATGCCGTCTTTAGAGAAACCGGCGAAGATATTCATCTGAACACGCTTGTTGTCGCAGCGGAAAACCCCGGCAAATCCATCGCCGAAGGGCACCACAGCACTGTTGAAGATACTATTTGAAGAGGGGATGCTGTAACGATCTATAACTGGATTTTCGCTATAACGCCACACTACGTCGTTGCATCCTTCTGGGCGATCTTGCCAAGGAATGTTTTTTGCCATAAATTTTATTATTTAAGATGTTTGAGATTATATTTTTAAATATTGGAGTATGTGGTTAAGCTGTGGCCTCTTTTTCGGAGTCGGAGTGGGTGAAAGGAACGATCCACGCCAAAAGGAATGCGGGCACAGCGACCACTAAAGCAATAATGAAGAAAGCTTCGTAGCCAACAAGGTTGCAAATCCATCCGCTAAGCATGCCCGGGAGCATCACACCGAGGTTCATGATTGCCGATGCAAAGGCGTAGTGAGCCATAGAGTGCTTGCCCGGGGCTACTTGCTGCATCATAAACATTGTGAGTCCGACGAATCCGAAGCCATAGCAGAAGTATTCGGTTACGAGCCCTGTTCCAATCACGTAGAGGCTATCGATTTGCAAGCCCATGATGTTTACCATGCCATTAGGCTGGAATAGAGCAAGAAGGAGATATATAACGAATGGTATGTTGAAAATGGCTACTAAAGTGAAAAGCACTTTTTTCAATCCGTAGTGAGCAATAAAGTAACCGCCGAGGATAGAGCCCACGATGAAGGCGATAGTGCCGAAAGTTCCGTAGGTGATGCCGATGGCCTCGTTGGTCATTGCCAGACCGCCTTCGGCCAACGGAGCTTTAAGGAATAGCGGCACCATTTTCATGGCAAAACCTTCGGTGAGACGGTAGCACACGATGAAGAGGATATATAGCCAAATATATTTTTTCTTGAAGAAGTCGAGAAGCACTTGTCCCATTTCAGTCGTAGCTTCGCCAAAGCTTGCGGCATCTTTGCCTGATTTTGGAGTGGCGGGAAGCACGAAGAAGTGGTAAACAGCGGCGCAGACCAATAGAGCTGCAATGATGCCCATGATAATCATCCAGGCATAGAAAGGAGCGTTTAGCGGGTCAGAAGCCTTGAAATATTCAATCAGCTTGCCGGCGAGGGCCACGAGCAAGCCGTTGGCAAGCACTTTCGCTAAATTATAGAAAGCGCCTTGCCAGCCAATGTAGGTTGACTGAGTTTTCTTGTCGAGGGTGGTCAGATATACACCGTCGGTTGCAATGTCGTGAGTGGCACCTGAGAAGGCAATGATTCCCATGATTGCAATTGCCCAAGAGAAGAAGTTGGGGACAGGCAGTAGGAATGCAATCATCGCGAAGCAGAATCCGGAGATGGCTTGAGTGGCAACGACGAAATTGCGCTTGGTCCAGTATATTTCAAGTAGCGGACTCCAGAGGAATTTCAAGGTGTAGGGTAGGGTGAGGAGTGAAGTCCAGAATGCAATTTGCTCTTTGCTGATGCCTAAGTCGGCAAACATGATAACGGCTACGAGGTTTAGCACAATAAATGGCAATCCCATGGCGAAATAAACAGAGGGGACCCACAATAGCGGATTCTTTTTAGATGGCGCATGAGCCACAGATTTTTCGATCATAGCTTTCGCTTTAAGGTTTTTTGAAGATTGGTTATTTTAGTACCCCGGAGCAGAATCGAACTGCTATCTAAAGTTTAGGAAACTTCCATTCTATCCGTTGAACTACCGGGGCTCATGTTCAGCCAAGTTGTATTGGCCGGAAGCACTTGCAAATATATGAACTTTTCACAAGAATGGCAAATGATGATAGGGGGATTAATGATAGGCCGGAGGCTGCGGTGGCCCCATAGCAGAGGGTGGGTGTCAAAGCGGTTCTATCCGGCGCGGTCTTTGCCTTTTAGGGGCTTTGTCGCTGAGGTTGATTTCTTCCGGTTGTTCATTGATGGGCTGAGCCACTTTGATGGGTCGTTGCGAGATGGTGACTCTGCGTTTTGGCGCCGGTTTGGGTTCCGGTTTAGGCTCTTCAGCGGCAATGGCGGGGGTGGCAGTCCGTCGTGTGGTGTCGGTTTTGAACTGTTCGGCAGGGAAGATGCCGGATACTCGCTTCACATGATAGCGAGTCATGGATTCATTGCTTTCAAATCCGTAGCCCTCAATCACTTTTTGCTCTTTCTCAATATGGATGAAAGAATCGCTATAGACTTTTCTCGATTTTTGGTCCCAGAATAGCTCATCGGTGAGGAATTTCTCTCCCACAGTGTTGCGGATGTCAACATAGCCTTTCAGGTGCCATATCTGCTTGTTTTTTAGGAAAGTGGCTGTGTCGCAATCAATGGTGGCTTCGGGCTTCATTTTCAAGTCGTAGGTTTGGATGTGGAGCCCTTCGGGGAATTTCCAAGATGGCTCTTCGGCTTGGTCGAATACGAGCCAAAGGGGAGTGTTGATGTGGTAGCGAGTGATGCCGGAGTCGGAAATCAGAGTAACCACATCGTGGGTTGTCATGGTGGGTGTGGTCTCGGGGTTGGTTGAGCCAGCGATAACCTCTTTTTTCTCATCTTCACACCCCACAAAAATTGCGGCAGCCAAAGTGAACGCAATTGCAGTCAGGGGTAAAACGCGCAATGCCCCCAAGGCTTGAGATTTGGGAGCATGGCTTGTTTTTTTGAAGAAGAGTGGCATTTTCACGCGAGTGAACGGGGAGGATTACTTAATCTTGTTTTGGAAGAACCAAAGTTCATTGAAGTTAACTCCGAGTCGGATGCAGAAATAGCTTTCTTGCAAAAGGGGATTGGGGTTGGCTTGGCGATGACGGTATTCAAAACCGAGGTTTATTTGGGTTTTTGATGCCAATGCTGGGAACCCGAAGCCCATAGAGATGCCATATTCGCTGACATTATTGCCTTGGACCATGATATAGTCGCGGTTGTAGAATCCGCCGGCGCGATAAGTGATTCTCTTGAAATAGCTTCCTCGCTGTTCGGGGGTGAATTCTGCACCAAGACCGATTTGATATCTGTCGGCGAATTTAGTTGGTTCGAAGTTTGGGATGTTGATGCCGTTTTCTTTAGACCAAGGTTGGTAGGTGAAGTCGGCTTCAACGAAAAGTTTCTTTTTCCAGTTGTAGCCAATGCCGCCGCCCCAAGTTTCGGCAAGCGAAGCATTGTGTTTGAGGTTCCAAGTGGGTATTGTTTCGGGATCAGGCGCTTCTTCAGCGTCAACGTCATACTGAACAACTCGAGCTTTACCGAGGAGTTTTTTGCCTGGAGAGTAAACCACGCCGAGAGTCAAACGATTGTCGGGGTTGATGTCGATATTGTACTGAGCACCGAATTGGATTCTCCAGTCTTTGACTTCCAACACTTGCTCGAATAGGGCTGTTGATGAATTGTCGGGGGTAATGAAAACGTCGTTGACAGTGGTGCCAAATAGATAAGAAACGTTAGTGCCAATGCTGAAACCTTTGAAGATTTTGCCGGCGAAACCGATGTAAAGTTGGTTTATGCCTCCGGAGCCTTGACGAGAGTTTACGCCGTTTTCAATCTCGGTGCCGAAAGAGTAGCCCACAGAAGAGTAGGGGACCAATCCGGCACTTGCGCCCATGCGCTTGCCTATAGGTACTTGCAGTGTTACATAGTCCAAACCGCCGCCATTAGAATTGTTTGAAGCGGCCGGAGTGTCGCCAATCGGACCCTCTTTCATGTTGATAAAAGTCAAGTCAACGCCCATGTCGAAAAGGAAAGTCAGCGAGTCGGCCGCTGCGTAAGAAGCCGGGTTCATGACATTGATGTGGCGACCGGAGTTCATAGCATAGCCCACCGAGCCCATTTGGCGCTGAGCGGCCGATGCGTTGTCGTTTAGAAGTCCGTAGCCAAACTTTGAGTATGGAGAATTGATTTGGGCAGAAGCGGCTAAAGCAAAGCTGATTGCAATAGCGAAGATGGATAGATGGTTAGATATTTTCATTGTAAATCAAAATTCTATTTAGTCCTTTGCTGACTAAGTGGGGGTCAACATTGATGTCAAAGTCGCACAGGCGGCTTAGTTCACCAGCCCAACCACCAGTCATCACCACTTTGGTGTTTTCCGGGAGACGAGATTTGTAATATGACATAGCTCCAACAATGCCGTAGATAGCTCCTAGAATCATTGCGGCTTCGGTGTTGTTTCCAAAGACGAGTCCAGTGGGGAGCTCACGCGGTACTTTTACGCGAGGTAGTCGAGCTGTGAATCGGTGAAGTGCTTCCAGGCGCATATTCATTCCCGGGGCGATGTTTCCTCCGATGAATCGACCGTCGGCCGTGATGGCATCATAGGTCACGGCAGTACCGGCATCGACCACCAATAGCGGAGTGCCGGGGAAAGATGCTTGCCCGCCTACTGCAGCTGCGATTCTGTCGACTCCGAGCGACCCCACGTTGCCATACTCGATGGTGATGGGCAGAGGTGTGTTTCCGGTCAGACGGATGGCTTTGCGCACCGAACTGGAGAGAGTAGCCATAATCTCAGCACCGTGGGCAGCGACAGAGCAATATATAGCTGCGTCGATACCCGGCCGGGCTGCAATAAACTGCATGAGTTGGCTCGGCACGAGGCGTTGCACAATGTGCGTTTCCTCAAGCTTGTCGCCACGCCAAAGGGCTAATTTGGCTGCAGAGTTGCCTTGGTCTATTGTGAGATATAAAGCCATTTGGGCGCAAAGTTAGTAATAATCTCTAATTTAGAGGTCTTATTAACCTATTTTTAACGGTCTGCGTTGCGTTTGCGAAGCTCTTTGCGGAGCGTGTGGGCCGACATGAGTGCGGAATAAACCTGGAGCACACCGCCGGCGAGAGTGAAGGCGAGCCAATCAAGGCGTTCGGGAGTGTACCACATAAAGAATGCTCCAACACAGAATGCTATGCAGCTCCAGAGTTCAATGCGAGCGAGTCGGCGCACACGCAATAGAGAGCCTTTGTAGGACGGCGCAATCAGGCGGCCAATGAACGCGAGGACTGCTCCGGCCGAGAAGATGTAGCGGAAGATGTTGCTATCGAAGTTGGCTCTAAGAAGGGGCATTGCGGTGCCAACAAGGATCAGCAGCAGTCCGATGTTCATCACCCAAAGCCATGGGGATGAGGGTATGGTGAAATCTTTGTCGTTATTTTCCATTTTGGATTTATTTTGAGATGATTGAATTATTTAATTATGAAAACATCCTCGTTGGGACGCTGCATATAGTAGTGCTCACGCGCTTGTTGTTCAAGGATATATGGGTCGCCGGAGAGGCGTTGGTTCAGTGTGCGATAAAATTCGAGTGAGTCTTTTTCTTGTTTCAACTGTTCGCGCAGGCGTGCAATTTCTTGCTCATAGTGATATGTTTCTTGCACTGAATTTTCGGTGAAGAAGAGGATGTAGATCAATATCCCAACAATCACTATCAGATTAATGTTCATCAGATAGCGGGCACACCACTTGGTGAATGTGGTTCGTCGAGGTTTAATCATGATTCAGAGGGGATTGAGAATATTGAGAAATTAACGCTGCCATAGACTCTGTGGCTGTGGAAGCCGGGTAGCGCGGAGAAGTCGTGTTTTTTTGAGTGTTCGATGATGAAAATGCCCCCCGGACGAATAATGTTGCTATTCAAAACCATGGCCGGGACATCTTCAAATCGGGGCATATCATAGGGGGGATCGGCAAAAACGAAATCGAAAGAATTTTGACGAGCCATTGAAAGATATTTGAACACATCGCCACGAATAAGTCGGAGATTATCAACTTTGAGGGTGGCGGCGGTTTTTTCGATGAAGCGTAATTGTGTGGCTGCTTTTTCAACAGCGGTAACGGAGGCGGCTTCGCGCGAAAGCAGCTCGAAGGTGATAGCCCCTGTGCCGGCAAAAAGGTCGAGTGCGTCAATGCCTTCAATATCAATTATGTTTTCGATGACATTGAAAATGTTTTCGCGGGCAAAGTCGGTAGTGGGACGAGCTGTTATATTGGAAGGGACGTCGAATCTGCGACGGCCAAATTTTCCTCGGATTATTCGCATAGTGGTCGGATTATGAGTGAGAGAGGCGCTTGGAGAGTTGATTTAGAGGCTCTATAGCGCAGAGTTGGGAATGGGATTGGCGCGGTTAGCGGCATGTAGGATGTTAGCAGTGATGCTAATGCTTCGGGAGCGTCGGGCATACCGGGTGAGATGAAAACCGGCGTGGTCATCGGGTCTAACCCGAGCTGAGCAACCGAGGCGAGAATATAGTAAACGGCGTCAATATCTTTTTCGAATCGGAACTCATTGGCCATCAGTAGTTGAGGGCCGTTGAGTGCAATCAGAGTCAGAGTGTTGCCATTGATGGGAGCATATATTGCCGGGCCTTCCGGCGCATCGGCTTTTTTTGCGAAATAGCGGCAGAGCGATGCGAGTGCGCTGTCAAATTTAGCGTTGCAGAACGTGCGTAGCAGAAAGGCCTTGATGTCGTGTTGTTGGATGAGTGCGAATCTGGCGTTTTCAACCCCGGCATCGAAAAATTCCACTTCGCTGTGGGTGTTCTTAATGCCAGATTCGGCAGTTACACGAGCATAGATTTCGGTGGCGATTTCGGCCGAAGTTTCTGATGGAATAGGGATTGCCGGCACATTGTTAATGATGCAGTCAACGCGCTTGAAATCGCTCAATAACAGCGGGTTATCGTAGATAATATCCTCAATGGCGCGTAGCGAATTGGGCGCAGTGGGGTCAAAAGCAAACTTGCGCCACATGATTTCCTCTCTGGCGAGTGGGGGATATAGCCCAACGTCGATATGGTCGGCCGCTATGATTAGTGCTAATTTCCATAGCTCCGGCTGCTGAATTGAGTCTTTTTCAAGTGTGGCGGAATTCATCGAGGATTTATCAATGTGATTATCTTGCAAAGATACGGAATTTTGGCGGAAATTGCTATAGTTGAGATAAAACCTCGAAAAACCTCGAAAATACTTTTGCTCGCTGCAAAAAAAAAATGAAGCAAGCTTCTTTTTCTTGCTCGCTTATTCGTATCTTTGTTTTTTTGAAAGATTTGAGATGAATAGGTTTGAAATAAATATACTTGGTTGTGGCTCGGCAACCCCAACGCCGCGGCGCAATCCGGCAGCCCAGGTGGTGAACTTTCGCGACAATCTTTTTATGATTGATTGTGGCGAGGGAGCGCAAAAGATGTTTCGCAAAATGGGGCTTAACTTTCAGCGTATAAATCATATATTTATATCGCACATGCATGGCGATCATGTGCTTGGATTGCCCGGTTTGCTCTCCACACTATCGCTTCATGAGCGCACCGGCAAGGTGACGATTCATTTGCCCGAAGAGGGGGTTGAGGTGATGAAGCATATTGTTGAATTTTTCTGCCGCGAATCCACGTTTGAGATAGTGTTTGAGCCTATAACCGGGCGGGGTGGCAGAGTGTTTGAGTCGGACTCGCTGACTGTGGATGCGTTTCCGCTTTATCACCGAGTGCCTTGCTATGGCTATGTGTTTCGCGAGAAGCCCGGGCTACGTCATCTTCGCGGCGACATGGTGAAATTTTATCAGATACCTACATACAAACTTGCCGGAATCAAGGCGGGCGAGGATTATGTGACACCTACCGGAGAGGTGATACCAAATTCGATGCTGACCACTGATGCCGATCCCTGTCGCAGCTATGCGTATTGCTCCGACACTGTGATGGATGCGCGAGTGGCGAAAGCTGTTGAGGGGGTTACACTGCTGTATCATGAGGCTACATACGACAGTTCACTGGCGGTGAAAGCTCGTGAGCGAGGCCATTCCACAGCAGCCGAGGCTGCCGAGATTGCAAAGATGGCCGGGGCGGAGTCTTTGCTGATTGGTCATTATTCAAAACGATACACTACCCCCGATTTATTGCTTGCCGATGCGCGTCAAGTGTTTGAGCGAGTGACTGCAGCTGAAGAGGGGATGACAATAAAGCTATGAAAGAGGCAAAGGATAGCGCGCGCGATGAGATGTATATGCGCATGGCCCTTGAGGAGGCCCGCCGAGCGGCGGAAGAGGGCGAAGTGCCTGTGGGAGCCGTGATAGTGACTCATGACCGAGTGATAGGTCGCGGACACAATTTGACTGAAGCTCTGGGAGATGTCACTGCCCATGCCGAGATGCAAGCCATCACAGCGGCAGCGCAGACAGTTGGGGGGAAATATCTGCCCGATTGCACATTGTATGTCACTGTGGAGCCCTGCCTGATGTGTGGCGGAGCAATCGGTTGGAGTCAGTTGGGGCGCATAGTCTATGGTGCTTCGGATCCCAAGCGCGGATGTTCTACATATACCGACAAGGCGTATCACCCTCGAGCCACGGTGACATCCGGAGTATTGGCTGATGAATGCTCGGCGCTGATGAAAGAATTCTTCGCCAAGCGGAGGAAATAGTGTAAGCAAATAATAGAATTAATATTGTATCGGCTACTGCATAGGCGGTGGCCGATATTTTTTGAGATAAAAAATGATAGATGTTGTTTTATAAATAAAAAATAGATATATTTGTAAACAAAACTGTTGACAAAATAATGATATGCCAAATAGTTTAGGGCAATACATAGAGTCTTTGATGTGTCAAGATGGGCTTTCGCAGTCGAATCTGGCTCGAGAAATTGGCGTTTCGCGCCAGTTGCTGAGTTATGTCATAAGAGGGAAGCGCGAGATGTCGCTTCAATTGGCCATGAAACTCGAGTGTTATTTCTCGTTGCCGGATGGTGAGCTGATGAAAATGCAAGCGTTACATTCGGTACGTTGTCGCAAATTGGAAGTTCGTAATGCTCTGTGTGAAAAGTTGTTGTTGAAGAATGCTTTTTGGTCGTATGATGTGCACTCGAGTGATGCAATTCCTGATGAAGAGCTAATAGAAAAATGTTTTGTTGTTCTCGATATTGATGATATCAATCTGATGTTTGAACTTTATCCTCGAAAATATATTCGAAAGGTGTGGCAAGAGCGAATGGCCATTCAAGGGGAGTATATGTATATGCTAAACGTGATGATAGCGATGTATTATTTCGGTATTAAGGACCCGGAAAAGTATTTGGCGAAAGTAGAAAGAAATTACATGAAAAATTTGTTCAAAGATGCGTCGGGGATTAACAGCTAAAATAGAAGCTATAATTGACAAGGTGGCTGAAATGGACTGTATAAGTCCGTATGTGTTATGTGGAGGTACGGCTCTTGCGATGCAGATAGGTCATCGCCAAAGTGAAGATTTAGACTTTATGATGTGGCGTGTTTCCAAGACTGAGAAACCGGAAGTTGACTGGCGAGCAATAGAGGAGGAGCTAAGGGAAAAGATAGGAGAAATAGAGAATTTCAATATGCTTGGTTTTGATCAAGTGGAGTTTTTGGTGAAGGGCGTGAAGTTCTCATTTTTCGTGAGTGATAATCTTTCGCCAGTGACATCAGCGGTGTCGTATCAAGGAAATATTCGCTTGGCTGATATAGAATCCATTTTGGTAATGAAAATGGAGGTAATGCTCCGCAGGATGAAATTTCGCGATTATTATGATATTTACTCGATTTTGCGAGAGGGTTACTCTGTGAATAAGGGGATTGAAAAAGCATTGGCTTATTCTAAGCACCGTTTATCGACGAAGAATATGATTGCAATGCTTCTTGCAGGCCAATTTATTGCGGAAAATAATTTTGCTACTTTAGAGCCCAAATACGATGTGACTCGTGAGCAAATTAGAGATTATATATTAAGGAAACTCAAGGAGTGAGGTTGTCGGATGACTCACATGAAGATGAAAAATGATTTTTTTAAAATAAAATTTTGAAATTAAGATACCTTTTTCTATTTTTGCGATGTACTCGGATGAGTACTGGCTAAGAAAGCCATGAGAGCCTGGTTTTACCGCTCAAGGAAAATGTAGCCCTGCGAATAGGGTTTTATTCATAGCTTGGTTGACCTTTCGACCTTATAGTTTGTGCTGCATTGTTCCTTCAAAAGAAACAATGTTTTTTTATGTTTAATAAGAAAGGTGAACTAGCATTAATAATGGAAAATAAAGTTTCATTTACATTTCTTAAACTTGAAAATGGGAATATGCCTCAAGTCTCTAATGAGGGTTTAAAAATTTCAAGAATTTCATCCAGTATTTCTCCTTTCACATTCATCAAGCTTTTTCAAGCTGCAGATAATGAGATAAACCCTAGAGTTGCAAAAGAGAATGGGATTACACAGGATATAAGATCCACTTTAGCAACTTCTCCTGAAAGCTTTTGGCTGATGAGTAAGGGGATAGTTTTAGCATCACAAAATTGCCGTATATCTGATAGGAATCGCGTTGGATTAACTTTTAATGAGGATACAAAGAGAGAAGGTATAATGGATGGCGGACATAACGCCTTAGCAATAGCTCAGTATATCCTCAGCCAATTATTTCCAGATAATAGAATAATTAAAGAATGGACAAGATGCAAAGAGTTTTGGGCAGATCATTTTGATGAAATTGTTGAAAAATTTAATGAAAACGGAGGTAATGAAGCATTTCCATTTTCGATCCCGATAGAGATAATATTTCCAAATAATGAGGAAGGGGCTTTAGAAGATTATTTAAAGTATATTAGCCTAATTTGTGATGCAAGGAACACAAATGTTCAGTTAAAAGATTCTACAAAAGACAATCAAGTTGGTATTTATGATCTTCTTAAAGAACATGTTTCCTGTGGAGATAATGTTGTTTGGAGAAGTGGCATGAGGGGGAAAATTAAGGTTGAAGATGTTGTAAGTATAGCATCGCTGTTGTTTATTCATTTGCAAGAAAAAGATTTACTACCCCCAAATCTTAATACGCATAATCCAGTGTCTATTTATTCCTCTAAAAATAGGTGCGTCGAATTTTTTGGAGAAGTAATTAGACATCCAGATGTTTCAGATAAAATTGGCGATAAATATGTCATTAAAAATAATAGAATAAAATCGGTAATAGGATTGGTAGATGATCTTATTAAATTTTATGATAAGTTATACCTTAAATTCCCTTCAATATATCAGAAAATCCCAGGTAAGTTTGGAGCGATAAAGGCTGTTGATAAAAAATTAAGTAAATGTCCGTTTGGGTCATATGAAGATACTATTGAGCATAAATACCCTGCAGCATTCTTTATTCCGTTATTCTGTGGTGTTAGAGAGTTGTTGACGTATAATTCTTGTACAGATACGTTCTCATGGATTATTAATCCATCTACTATTAATTTTGATGATCTTGATTGTGAAAAATATATTGAAATGATTAAATTTTTGCAGTTCAATCCTCAAAATGTGGGCAAGGCATCTATGATGTACAGAGAAGGGGTTGATACGTTTAACGCGTATAAAAATTTTATTATCAATAGATGAGATTATTTTAGTTTTGTAACTTGTTGTTTATATGCACTAGTGTTTAATATATAAGTTCATTGTTGTATGTTTGTGTAGACCGCTTAGGGACCTCTGATAGCAAAAAAAAAGAGCCTTTTGGGCTCTTTTTTTTTGCTTGACAAGGCTCGCCTAAGGCAGTCCGCGCGGCTCAACTTTGCTGCGCTACGTGCGACATTTGCTGCTCGCCATGTCGAAAATTTTGCTCTGCAAAATTTATTCCCATTGACCAACCTTTTGTTGTTACATGAGCGAACTGGTGTCAAAAACTGGTGTCAAAGATGTTAAAACAATGCTATTGCACTTATTGTTAAACCAATACCAATTAGTAAAAACATAGAACAGCCTGTTCCGTTTGTGTTTGGAGATGGAATATTGTTTTTTCCCATTATAGCATCAACTGCATTTTTAGCTTCTGCTAAACCGCAGTTGTAGGTTTCTTTATACCATTTAACTGCTGCTAATGCACCTTGGGTGTTAACTAGTTCTAATATTTTAGCTTCTTCGCCAATAGCATTGGGCCTAACAACCTTTGCTTCACCTGCTTTGAACTTATTACCGCATTTGAGGCAAGTGAATTGTGTATCTTTACTTCCTATAGTACCAGCTAAAGCCTTTCCACCACTAAAACCTTTATGCTCTGCGTGAAGTTCAGGTGAAAAACATTTTGGACAACATAAATATTCTTCTTGTTGAGTTTGTTGGTTTATGGGATTACCACAATTTGGGCAAGATATATCTTTATCACTTATCTGTTTGCCACATTCAGAACAACTAATTAATGCCATAACATTATATTTTTTGATTTTAAGACAAAGATAGGAAGTTTTTAGCAAACAAATGTATTTGTGAGCTGTTATTTTGTATCAAAGAGCAAACTCTTTCTTTATTCTCTGAACGGTGCTGACGCTCACACTACCCAATTTAGCAACATTACGCACTGAATACCCTTTGCGAAGAAGTGAAATCACTTCCTTATACTCTTCTCGCTTCTGTTCAGAAGTCTTCACAGAACCTAGTTCCCTGCCCAATTTTCCACCGTTCTTGATGTAACTATCCCTACCACTATTTAAGCGATAGACAATGTTAGAACGTTCTATATTCGCCATTTCAGCAAGTACCGTAACCATAATGCTGGCAACGGGGTTTGCCTCTCCTGTGGCGTTCAGGGTGTAAATGCCGAGGTTTTGAATATATACGCTAACACCCGCTTCGTGCAACATTTCAAGCGATTTCAAAACTTGTAGGGTAGAGCGGCCTAAACGCGGATGTTCTACATATACCGCCAAGGCCTATCATCCGCGCGCCACAGTTACAGCCGGGGTGCTTGCTGAGGAATGCTCGGCTCTGATGAAGGAATTCTTCGCCAAGCGAAGGAAATAGTGTAAGAATATTTTTTTTGTAACTATACAAAAAAAGAGCCCGGAGGCTCTTTTTTATTATTGCAGACAAGGCTCGATGATGAGGCTTGCCATGTTAGTTATAAGAATACTGCCATTGAATCAAACACATTCGCTACGCGAACGCACACCACGCGGCTCGATATAACCGAGCATCGCGTGACGGTTGCTCTGTGTTTGCTTCTGTAGTCGTAAAAAACGCAGTTTTTTACTCCCACTCAATAGTGGCGCAGGGCTTTGGTGAGAGGTCGTAGCACACGCGGTTGATGCCGGGTACTTCTTTGAGGATGCGGTCGGTGATCTTCAAAAGAACGGGCCATGCAATCTGCTCGATGGTGGCTGTCATGGCATCGATGGTGTTAACGGCGCGGATGATAACGGGCCAGTCGTAGCTGCGAGCGTTGTCCTTAACGCCTACGCTCTTGAAGTCGGGCACAATGGTGAAATATTGCCAAACTGTTTTGTCGAGTCCTGCCAAAGCGAATTCTTCGCGAAGAATGGCGTCGCTTTCGCGTAGGGCTTCAAGACGGTCGCGAGTGATGGCACCGAGGCAACGAACACCTAAGCCGGGGCCGGGGAATGGCTGGCGATAAACCATTTCGTAGGGGAGACCGAGTTCAACACCGCAAGCGCGAACTTCGTCTTTGAAGAGCTGCTTGAGGGGTTCAACGAGTTCAAATTGAAGGTCTTCGGGGAGACCGCCTACATTGTGGTGGCTCTTAACGCACTTGGCTGTTTTGGTGCCGCTCTCAACGATGTCGGGGTAGATGGTGCCTTGTCCGAGGAAGTCGATACCACCAGCTAATTTGCGAGCTTCTTCTTCGAATACGCGGATAAATTCGCCGCCGATGATTTTGCGTTTTTGTTCGGGATCGGCAACGCCTTCCAGAAGACCGAGGAAGCGGTCGGTGGCGTCAACGTAAACAAGGTTTGCGCAGAGCTGATTGCGGAACACTTCTACAACGTTTTCAGATTCGCCTTTGCGCATGAGGCCGTGGTTGACGTGAACACAAACAAGATTGTCGCCAATGGCTTTGAGCAGTAGAGCAGCAACAACAGAGCTGTCAACTCCGCCTGAGAGGGCGAGGAGCACTTTTTTGTCGCCAACTTGACGGCGAACGAGTTCCACTTGGTCGGCAACGAAGTTTTTCATGTTCCAGTTGGCTTCAGCCTTGCAAGTTTCAAACACGAAATCTTTGAGCGCTGCTTTGATGGCTTCTTCATCGCCTGAGAATTGAGGAAGTTTCACAGAGCACAAAGCTTTGTCGTGGCCGGCAGCAATCACGGGGAATCCGGCTTCGTATATTTCGGGGAGAACGTCGATTTCAACACCGTCAATCACATTGTTTTCGCCGCCGTTGATGATAATGCCTTTCACATTTGGGAGGGCTTTAAGTTCTTCGGCGGTGATGTCGTGTGGATAGATTTCGCTGTACACGCCCAACGCACGGATGGCTCTTGCAACCACTGTGTTTTCGTGGCTACCGAGGTCCAAGATAACAATCATGTCTTGCTTCATAATTTATTTGATTTTGATATTTAATATTCGTTTTTCGAAAAGGTTCGTCATAAAAAAACATAGAGACACAGAGTTTTTCAACTCGATGTCTCTTTGTTATGGTGTGGTTGGTGCCATTAAGGCCCTACGTCGATTTACCATTTTCATTTGTTTGCCTTTTTGCAGTGCAAAATTACAGAAAGTTTTTGGATATATAATATATGGAGAATATTTTTTGCGATGTCTGTTTATTTTTTTTAACGCGGCGATGATGCCCGTTAGATGTTTTCTTGGGCGGAGAAGATGGTGTCGGATTTTTGTGTTACGGATAGGTGGGCATAGTAAGAGTAATCATCGACAGAGACTGTGTATGAGTAGTCACCATTGGAGAATTTGTATTCAGAAATGCTTTCGTCGTATGTTCCGTTTTCAATGATGATGTCGGGTGATTGACTCATGTCGGCGTTGCCGCTCCAGGAAGCGTAGCGATAATTGTCAGTTCCGATTTGGTCGATGCGAATCAAGAATTTGTTGATTTGTGTGATTATTTTGAGTTGGTCGAATTTTCTAATCGAAGGATGTAGCCAATGTCCGCCGTCGCGGCCGGAGTGTGTGAATTGGTTGCCATTGAAGGTGTAGAGGTTGTATTGGTCTGTGAGGAGTGAGTTTTCGTCGGCAATGGGGATGTAGATAGTTTGTGAGGTTGAATCGTAGTTGAATATCCAATCCCAGCCGTTAGTGTTGGTTTTGAAATGCCAATCAGATGAGATGTATTCTACCTCGAGTTCAGAGGTGCATTCCGAAGATGCGAAAGCGTCGGGGATTTTGTGCAGTCCGGAGTCGGAGATGCAGAAGGCTGTTAATGATGAGTAGGAGTGTTGGCTATCAAAATGGAAGTCGCATTGAGCGACATAAATTGTTTGCCCGTTGGGTTTGCGGAAAGTGTAGATAGTGTCGGTGTAGCATTGCATGCTCTCCTCGCCATCGGGCTCCGGCTTGGAGTCAATGTCCCAAACGCAGCCGTCGAAGGTTTTTATGGAACCGTTGGAGCGATACTGAATGATGTTTCTATAATCACGCATTGTTCCGCCCATATGGGTGTTCCAGCTGTAGATTCGCAGAGCGCTGTCGGCAGATGTGAGTATGTTGACAAACCCTTCCGGACCTGAGGCAATAGGGAAATCAAGGTAGAAAGTGGCGGTGTCAGTTAGGAGCCATTCGGCGAATTCGGCGTTTGCGTTTTCAAGAGAGTCGTAATCCTCATAGGTGAGAAGATTGTTGATGGCATAGAAGAATATGGATTCGCGCTCGGTGTAGGCATCGAGTTGCTGGTTTTTAGATGAATTGATGCATGAGGTGGTGAATATTGCCATAGAGAGGCAAGCGAGGAAATAGCGGTACATGATTCGGTGAATGTGATTTTTTTAAGATTAAGGCAAAGGTATGAAATAAAAAACATAATCAAAGGGGGGGGAGTAGTGTCTAACGCATGTATTATCGGGAAGGCATTGATGTATTGCTGCTCTCATGTGTGACGGGATGATATAATTGTATGGCTGGGGAATAGTCAGGTTGTGGCCGTAGTAGTGGTGGAAGCGGTCAGCCGTAATAACAAAAAGAGAGTTACAGAAATGTAACTCTCTTTTGTGTGGTGCCACCAGAATCTTTGAACCATAGTGTTAATACCCAAAGTTTCAATTATTTATGATTTGACAACTGCTCAAAAAAGGCAATTTCCATAATTGTATCACTCGATTTTTTACAATTTTGCATCGAAATAGAGGGGTGATTTTGAGCGGTTTTTAGAGGTAATTTCAGTTGGTTAGTCGCACTAACCAACTGGCCCGATAGATACTTCAACCGGTTAGTAACACTAACCACTTCAAAGAAAAACAACTCTTGAGTATCGCTCACGAGTTGCTTGGTTTAATCCTCTCGGTTATTATAAAATCGAATGGATATTTTGGTCATAAAATATTATACTATTAATTAATTGTTGGCTTCGCCCACAACCAAGCACCTGTGAGTTGTTGAGTTGTGTCAATAAACTCACAATCGACCACAGATTTTGCAAATTCTATGTTTTTATTTAAAGTGTCAATCTCAAGTTCTGATAGTCTAAAACTAAATGCGTGTTCAATTGTTTCATTTGTGTCCGCGATATGTACTCTTGCAATAACAGAATACTCTCCGGGTTTCCATAATAAAGAGTTTTTATACAAACGAATTAAATCATTATACTCTTGAGAGCTTTTAATTACATTCATA